>NZ_LHVM01000012.1:0-38527 GCF_001269805.1 Pseudomonas sp. P1.8 | reverse complement strand
CATCGCCGGCAAGCCGGGCTCCTAGAAAGGGGTTTGCGGTGCACTTGGGCAAATCGGGTTATTTGGCCCAGCGCCGCAGGTCCGACGGGGTGTAGTCGTCGGTCTTGGCGGCGAAGCCGACGCGCATCGGCTCGGTCTCTTCGTTGGCCAGGCCACCGGCGTAGTAACGCCCGGAGATCAGGTCATAGGAGGTTTCCAGCACGTTGTAGGTAAAGCCATGGTCGTACTGCTGAATCGCGTGCAGTTCGCCGCTGCGCCACAGCTCGCCACGACTGTCGTACTGGTCTGACTGCGCAATCTGCCAGCTGTCCTCGTCGACATAGAAACGGCGTTTGGCATAGATGTGCCGGGCGCCAGGCTTGAGGGTGGCTTCGACGACCCACACGCGATGTTTCTCGTAGCGAGCCAGGTCCTGGTTGACGTGGTTGGGCTTGATCACGGCGTCGTACTTGAGGTCGCGGCTACCGATTTTGTAGCTGTTGTAAGGGATGAACAGCTCCTGCTTGCCCACCAGTTTCCAGTCGAAACGATCCGGTGCACCGTTGTAGCCGTCGATGTTGTCAGCGGTGATCAGGCCGTTGCTGTATCGGGCACTGTTGTCATAGGCAATCATCGGCGCACGGCGCACGCGACGTTGGCCCGGCAGGTATTGCCAGGCGGAACGCGGTTCGGCGACCTGGTCGATCGGTTCATGCACCAGCACCGCTTCACCGGACAAACGCGCCGGTTCCAGCACTCGGCTCTTGAACATGAACAACACGTTGTTGCCCGGTTCCAGGCCGCCCACGGTGTCGGCGAAGTTGATCAACGACTGGTTGCGCACGTAACTGGTCGCGCCGTTTTCACGCACCAGCGCCGAGCTGCTGATGCGCTCGTAACTGCCGCCGCGGTAGCGGGTCATGTGATTCCACATCACCTCAAGACCTTCGGTGGGCAGCGGAAACGGAATGCCTTTGGCGTAGTCATGCAGACCGTTGCCGCCATCGGCCATGCTGGTTTTGGCGACGTTATCGCGGCTCACCGCCAGCACGTCCTTGGGCAAGTTGGCGCTGCGATGGGTCGGGTAGATGTTCATCTTGTAGGTGTCGGGAAAACGCTTGAACAACGCGATTTGCCCAGGGCTGAGAAACTTTTCGTACTGCGCCACGTTCTTTGCCGTGACCGTGAACAACGGTTTCTCGCTGGCATACGGATCGCTGTAACCGCCCTTGCTGTCGACGGTGCCGGCATTGCTCATCAGGCCTCCGGTCCAGGCCGGAATACTGCCGTCGGCGTTCGCCGCCATTTCCGAGCCCATGGGGGTCAGGGTCTTGCCCAAGGCAGCCGAATCGGTGCCTTTGGCCTGTGCCAGGCCGACGGTGCAGGCCAGGGCCAGCACGCACAATTGCATACGCATAACGGTTCTCCTTAGAAGTCTGCCTTGAAGCTGACGGATGCGAAGTCGCGGTCGTCGAGGGTGCTGTAGTCGTTGGAACCGAAGAAGGCGTTGTAGGCCAGTTCCACGCTGTAATCGTTCATGTAGACGCCGGTCAGGCTGAGGCCCAGCGCTTGTTGGCCCTCCTGGAACGGTCCTTGCGGATCGTAGGAATAGCCCTCGACGTCATGCCGCCAGTTGACGGCCGGAATCAGGTTGATGCCCGGCAACACGTCGCTGTATTCCAGGCTGGCGCGCAGGCGATAACCCCACGACCAATCGGTGGCAAAACCCTTGTCGGTGCAGTACTGGTTGGTGACGCCCGAGGCCACGGTGTTACACGGTGTGCCGTTGCGCGTCGAACTGCGACCGAACGCGGCGTTACGACCCAGACGCTCATCCCCCAGATCATCGATGTGCACGACACCGGCCTCGCCAAACAGGCTCAGGCGCGTGGCGCCCAGCACGTTGTCGACCGCCTGGGTCGCCGATGCTGTCGCCTGCCACACACCCTTGCGCTCCCATGCGTCAAAGCGGTCGCCGCGGTTGACATTGAAACCGGGCGGCAGTTGTACCCAGGAACTGCCCGCCACACCGGAGATCACTGCGACGTTGACGTCTGGTGCGTTGATCGCCAACGGCATGTTCGGGCGATAACTCACCTCACCGGCCAGGGAAATCCCGGTCACCGGCTCAACCCCGTTGAGGCTGATGCCGTACAGGCGGATTTCTTCCGGAAACGCCGCCGCGTAGCTCGGCCCTTGGATGCCACCGGGGAACGTGCCGCGAATGGCGGTGTTTTTCGCATCGAGGGTGAAGTACGGCAGACGCGAGTGGTAGTTGATGAAGTAGACCGCCGCTTCGGCATCGTTCAGCGCCGGGATCATCTGGCGTAAAGCGAAGCCGAACTGACCGTTGTCAGACGGTGATTCGTTGCCGCGGGACGTGGCGTACAGCCCGGCTGCCTGCATCTGCTGATCGGTCTGCACCTGGCTCAGGTACAACGGCCCGCAGCCCTTCTGGATCGCATCGCTGCTGGCGAAGAACGTACCGCAACCATCGAGAACGCTGGGGCGCCAGTTGTATTGGTAGAAGCCTTCGAGGTTGGTGGTGTCGGTCAGGCCAAAACTGAAGGAAATCATCTCCACCGGCAACTGACCTTCCTTGATTTCCACACCGGGTCGGTTGAACGCGGAAACGTCCAGCGGGTTGATCACGTTGATGCCGTTCTGGATCAGCAGCGCCTCGCCCCAGGACAACACCTGATTGCCGACCTTCACGTTCAATGGATGCTCGGCAATCTGGAAATCTTTCCAGACGTAAGCATCAAGCGTCTCGAAGCCCTTGAATTTCGACAGGTCATCCCAACCCGAATCGTCGAAATCCTTGAAGCGCCCCTGCCGGGTTTCGTAGGCGTGGTCGTACCAGTACTTGAAGCGAACGAACGCGCCCTGGCCCTGACCGTCGAGACTGAAATCGGTGAGGCCCTTGAAGACCTGCGAAATGGGGTCGCCCTTCTCGAAGTTCAGCCGGTTATCGTCGGCGCTGACGCTGGTGCCATTGGCATTCACGCCCTGCGCCTGCAAGGCGTTGGCGCGGGTCATCAGGCTCTTGTCGGGATTCTGCGTGGACCAGCTGCTGCCCAGGGACAGGGTGGTCTTGGTCGACAGGCTCCAGTCTTCGTTGAGGTCGATGGTGGTGGCGGACGCAGGGCCCGCGAGTACAGCAAGCACCGCCAGTGCAAGGGGTTGCGGGCGGTTGTGGCCAAGCCGGGTCAGTCGTTGGCGGACTGGGGCTGTGGCCGAGCATTTTTTTATCATTATTAGGCTCCGATCAGATTTGCTCAGCACTGACACGGTGCCTAATTGTCGGCCTTGATACGCAAGCGATGACCGACAAAAAGTAATCATTGGGGGAGGTTCTGGGTGTATTCACAATCCATTCGAACAACCCCAAACCTGTAGGAGCAAGCTTGCTCGCGATAAGGCCGGCAGCTTCAACATCAATGCTGAATGACAGACCGCCATCGCTGGCAAGCCAGCTCCCACAAGTTTTGCGTCGACCACAAATAATATGCACACGACAAAAAACTACGCCTGCAACCCCAACCGAAACTGCTTGGGCGTAATCCCGAACTGCTTGCGAAACGCCCGAATAAAATTGCTGGGTTGCCGATACCCAAGACGCTCGGCAATCCGCTCGATAGGCTGATCCCCTGCCGTCAACCAATGCCGCGCCATCTCCAGGCTGTCGGTGCGGCTATGCTGCGTCGCAGCCGTTTGCCAATGCCTCAACATGCTCTGATGCAAAAACGGATTGGCCCCCAACAACGATTCATCCAGACAGGCCAAAGGCAGGCTCAGACACGGATGCGGCCCTTCGCGTACATTGACACCGACACCCTGCAACCAATTGCCGGCTGCTTGCTGCCCCGTCAGGCTGACCGAGGCAAACACCTCACCGGGTGCCCTGCCGAGTCGTCGCGAAATGTTGCGCACCAGGCTCAAGGTCGCGGCATCCAGGCCAAAAAAGTGCGGCAGTTGATCCAGACTGCGCAGGTGTAACCGAGCCTGCCCGCCCACCTCTTCGAGTTCGGCGATCACGTAGTTGGTGACCCGTGGCAAAAACTCGGTGAAGCACGCCAGGCTCGCACGCAGGGTCGCGGCAGAGTCCAGTAAAATGTTCAGGCCCTGCAACGTAGTGGTCGCCATGCCATTGACCAATTCGCAGCCGAAGGAAGCCCCCGCGCCTGCGCGTTCGCATTCGCTCCACAGGCGTTCGACCAGGTGTGCCGGGACATGTGCCCCCTGCTCATCCAACAGCGAAAGACTAATGCCGGCACGCTCCAGCAATTGCGCCTGACACAACCCGGACTCCCGGGCATGGCTGAGAATGGTGCGAGTGAACGCGCTGGAAATGAACGGTTGACGGGTCATGGCACGCTACGCAAAGAAGACAGGCGTGTACTTATGCCAGTCTCTGTGATATCGATCCAATGCATTAAAAGTATCCGCTGAATGCAGGAGACGCATGATGGATTTACGACAGCTTCGCCACCTCGTCGCGCTGGCCGATTACCGCAACTTCGGCCGTGCTGCCGAGGCGATCAATCTCAGCCAGCCTGCCTTCAGCCGCAGCATCCAGACCCTTGAGCGTGATCTCGATTGTGCCCTCGTTGAACGCAGCAGCCGGGAGTTTCGCCTCACCGGCCAGGGTGAACTGGTGCTGCAACATGCCCGCCGCCTGCTCGCCGGCAGTCAGGCTCTGCATAACGAGCTGACCCAGTACAACGGCCTGACCGGCGGTGAGTTGAAGTTCGGGTGCGGCCCCTACCCCGCTCAGTTGCTGGTGCCCGAGGCGCTGGCGGAATTTATCCAGGCGCATCCGGCGATCCGCATCAGTTTTGATCAGGGCGATTGGGAGCAACTGGCGCTGTGGCTGCGCGAACAACAGATCGAGTTTCTGGTGGCGGATTCGCGTTACTTCACCGGCGACCCGCAATATCAGGTGCACGTGCTGCGACCCCGGCGCGGGCGGTTCTTCTGTCGCGCCGGGCATCCCCTGGCCCAGCGTGAAAAGCTGTCCCTGCGTGCTCTGCTCGACTATGCGGTGGTCGGTACGCGTATTCCGCCGATGATCCGCAAGATCCTCGCCGACGTACAGGGCGAGCCGGATTTCAACCCCAGCGTCGAGTGCGCACAGTTCGACGCCATCCGCCGTGTGGTCATGCGCTCGGACGCGGTTGGCATCGCCACCGTGGAAGCGCTGGCTGAACTGGTCGATCAAGGGCTGATCCGTTTGCTGGAGTTTTCCGACGTGCCCAAAGATGATCCCGGCCTGCAACTGCATTACGGCATCGTCAGCCGCGCCGGGCATTCACTGACACCGGCGGCGCTGGCGATGGTCGACGCGATCCTGAGCGTTGACCGGCGTTTGCTGGCGTCAAACTAGCCCCTTTGAAAACACCCCCCTGTAGGAGCGAGCTTGCTCCGGGCGGCGTTCCGACGATGGGGCCGGGTCAGTCAAAATCATTGTTGAATGACACACCGCAATCGTCGGAACGCCGCCCGGAGCATGCTCGCTCCTGCAGGGTTGTGCGTGACGCCGCCAGTCAGGCTCGCCGCGCCAGCGCCTGCAACGCCCGCGGCTCGCCAAGGGCGCGCAACAGGCAATGCATCGCTTCTTCGCGGCTGCGTTCGAAGCGGTAGCGGGCCTCGATGTACAGCGCCAGTTTCAACTCCACCGGTTCGTCCAGCGGCAGCGGCACCTGCTGCATTCCCAGCACACTGGCAACGCGGCTCGGCAGGCTGATGCCGAACGGCTGGCGGTCGGCAATCAGCTTGGCGGCCAGAGTGCTTTGCGTGCTCATCGCCAGGTTTCGGCGCAGGCCTTTCAAGCCCAGATGCAGATCCACCGGGCTGAGCCCGTCGCGGCGGCTGGACACCTGAATCTGCGGTTGCTCCAGATAGGCTTGCAGGGTACGCGGCGGCTCCTTGAGCGCCGCGCCATAGGCGAACACGTAATGATCGACCGGCAGTGATTGCTTGTGCAGGCCAGCGAGTCCGGCCAGGGGCTGGTCGAGGTCGATGAGGATATCGAGTTTGCCGCTGGCCAGATCCTGCAAGGCATCACGGCGCCGCGGCTGGAAATAGCGCACCTGCCAGTCGGCATGGGGTGATTCGAGCAAGGCATCGAGCAATACCGGTTGCAGGCAATCCAGGCAACTGATGCGCAGCAGCGGGTTGTTCTGCCGCGCGGCGGGAATCATGCGCAAGCCGTCGCGCAACGACTCCAGCGCCGCTCGCACATAGTCGGCCAGGCGATGGGCAACCAGTGTCGGGGTCACTCCCAGACGGCTTTTGATGAACAACGGATCGCCGCACAATTCGCGCAGGCGACGCAACGCGTTGCTCATGGCCGGTTGCGACAAACACATCACCTCAGCGGCGCGGGTGACGCTGCGCTGTTGGTAGATCGCATCGAAGGCAAGCAACAGGTTCAGGTCGAGCTGGCGTAAATCAAGCATGGTCTTGCTCCGGCAAATCGCTTAACGTCGGGCAGCCTAACCAGTGTTCCGGAACAAGCTGTGAGCCCTACATGACAAAAAGCGATCAGCCATTGCAGGCTCCACCCTCGACCAATGCGTTCTATGCCCCGACCCTGTTGCCGGCCATTGAAGAATTGCTCGCGCGCGGAATAGCCCGGGAACGTATCGAAGACCTGTTTCGTCGCAGCCTGTTCGAATTGCGCACGCCGTTCATGCGCATACCGCTGTTCATGTCCCGACGCTTCTGGGCGTTTGCCCTGGAGCAGACCGGCGATCCATTGATCGGTCTGGCGGCGGGCCGACGCTTCGTTTCGACCGCCACCAATGGCTTGACCTACCTGTTCGACGTAGCCGCCTCGCTGGACAATGCCTGTCAGTATTTCGTGCGGTTCTTTCCGTTTTTCAACGGTCACTTTCAGGCGCAGATCGTGCGCGGCGAAAACACTGTCGAACTGCGCCTGCTCGAATGCGGAAGCGTCAAGGCCCCTGCGGCGACGGCCGACTACATTCTCATCAGCCTGTGCAGCATGTTGCGGCGCAAATTCCTCGCCAGCGGCCTGGAGCGCGATCCGGTGCGGGCTGTCAGCCTGCCCGGACCTTGGCCCGTCAACCCTGGGGAACATGAGCAAGCCTTGCGCACTTCCGTGCAATGGCAGCAGCCGCTGTATTCGATTCACCTCGACCCACAGCTTTTCGTCATCGCTTTGACGCCAGGCAATCATGAGCTGGAGCAGACCCTGGTCGACCTGCTGGAACAGACCCGGCGCAACAGTGAGCCAACCTTGCTGGAGCAAGTCAGCGACCACCTGATCGCCGACCTTGCCGATGCGAACTGGCAGCAGTTCTGTGCGGCCCATCATCTGCTCGAACGCACCGCGGCGCGGCGCCTGAAGGCGCTGGGCTGGAGCTTTTCAGAGTTGTTGGACGAGTACCGCCATTGCCGCGCCGAAGACTTTCTGCAAGCGACGGACCTGGAGCTGGTGGAGATTTCCGACCGGTTGGGCTACAGCGACGTGCAGAGTTTCAACCGGGCATGTATGCGGTGGTTGGGATGTGCGCCGGGGGCATACCGGGTACGCGGCGGAAAATAAAAGCCAGGATCCTGTGCGTCGGGCGGTTTGGGTTTTGCGTCCCCCCATTTTCCAGCTACAAATGACTAGTGAGGTTGAGTGTCCAGATTCTTGACAGTGTGTCATGGGGCGGACGTCGATGGATGGCTCAAGCATTAGGGATGGTCCGGCACATGAATCAAGGCAAATACCGCTCCGATATTGACGGGTTGCGCGCTGTAGCGGTGATTGCGGTGCTGTTGCATCACCTCAACACCCGTCTGTTGCCAGGCGGGTTCGTGGGGGTCGATATCTTCTTTGTGATCTCCGGTTTTCTGATCACCTCTCAGGTGTTTTCAGAGGTCAAACGCAACGCTTTCTCGCTCAAGGGTTTTTATCAGCGACGCATCAACCGCATCGTGCCAGCGCTGGTAACGGTATTGCTGGCGACCGTCGTGGTCGGGGCCTTCATTCTGTCGCCGGTCGACCTGATCCGGCTCAACGTCAGCGCGCTGTTCTCTCTGCTGGGCGTCTCCAACGTTTACATCTGGATCAAGTACGGCAACTACTTCGCCGCCGATGCCAGTGAAGCGCCCTTGCTGCATACCTGGTCGCTGGGTATCGAGGAGCAGTTCTACGTCATTTGGCCACTGTTCATCGTGTTGCTCTATCGCCTGGCACCACGCTACGTTCTGCCCGTACTGGCCATCGGCGTGGTGGCCGCGGTAGGCGTTTCCGAGTACGCGACAGGCGTCTTCGCGACGGCAGCCTACTACCTGTTGCCGACGCGTTTTTTCGAACTGATGCTCGGCGGACTGCTGGGGATTTACCTGCACCAGCCGCGTGTCATCGGCAAGCTGGCCGCTCACGGATTTGCGCTTGCAGGCTATCTGTTGATCGGTTTCTCGCTGTTTGCCTTGAACCCCTATTCCACCTTCCCCGGACTCAATGCCCTGATCCCCTGCCTGGGCGCCGCCTCGTTGATCCTGGCGGGCAGTGGTGACCGGCACTCGCGCCTGCTGACCAGCCGGCCGATGGTGTTTGTCGGTTTGATCTCTTATTCGCTGTACTTGTGGCACTGGCCGCTGATCGCCTACCTGAACTACCTCGCAATCCCCATCGACCTGCCTGTAGCCACGCTGCTCATCGCGGCCTCGGTCCTGCTCTCATGGTTGTCCTGGCGTTATGTCGAAGTGCCGTTTCGGCGCAGCGGAGCAACCTGGCATTTCTCCCGGGTGTTCACCCGTCGTTTCGCCCTGCCGGCGCTCGGACTGGCCGCGATAGCCGCGCTGAGCCTGCACTTCAACGGTTTTTCCCAACGTTTCAGCCCCGGGGTTTCGGCGCTGGAGGCGATGACCCTGAGCAAGCCCAGCGAGGTCCGCTCCGGCTGTCACGTACCCAATGCACTGTATGGCACCGCACCCAATGAGAACTGCCGCCTGGGCGCCAAAAAGGAAGGGCTGGACGGCATCATGATCGGTGACTCGTTTGCCAATCACTTCACCGGCATGGTCGACATCCTGGCCAAACCGAACAATATCGCACTCATGGATTACACCATGGACTCCTGCCCGCCAATCATCGGCTACACCGCCGAAATGCCGCCGGTGTATGCCGAGCATTGCGCGAAACGCAATGAGCGGGTGTTCAACCTGATCGAGCAAAACAAATACCGTTATGTGGTGTTGGCCGCAATATGGCCCAAGGATGACAGGGCCAGAGACATCGTCGAAGCCAGCATTCAGCGGGTGGTTGAAAACAGCGGCCAGGTGATTGTCATTTTGAGCAATCAACACATCGAAAAGGCAGCGAGCTGTCCGATTCGCCGTTTGATGTTCGGCACCGAGCGCGATTGCTCGGTCTCCCAGAGCGCGCTGCCGCCTTATTGGGCGCACGTGAGAACCCGGTTCCCGCAGGTGCGCTTTATCGACCCCAATCAAGTGATATGCCCCGCAGGCGTGTGCAGCCCGATCATCCAGGGGCAACTGTTGTATCTGGATGACTCGCACCTGAATGAAGTGGGCTCGCGATTTATCGGCAGCACGCTGCTCAATCGCGGCTTCACCTTGCTGCACGATCCGGCGCAGTCGGCGCGCACTGCCGACATCCGGCTGGATAGCTCCCCCATGAACTGATGTGATCAATCACCCCTGAGAGGGCTTTGATCGCAGGCGCCATGGACGGCGCTTAGCCCTTGCATCCCTTCAAGACAGGCGCACCGACGTCACGTACAGGTCTCCCCCCAATACCCCCCGTAACTGCCAGGCTGATGGCGCGGTTTGAGCGTGCGCTTAGCGGATTGGCGATGACTTTCCAGCGCATTCTTTGCCAACAGATTGTCGGCTGTTTCTTGACACTGGCACCGTGCCATAACCACGGCAGAATTGTCGGACTTTTACACAGACCGTCAAAAAAGTGTTGCCTCAAATCTGACACATTCAAGTTCTTACAGCCCTTTAATTCTGGGGCCTACGACCGTTTATCGATTTGTTGGAAGTCGCTGAAAACCCTTTAAATCGGGCCGACCCCAGTAATGGCAAGACTTTGATGGCAAATGGCCCCCCATTTTCGGGGGTGTCTTATGGGCTTAACACGTCATTTTGCTGACACGCTTTGCCAAGGCTGGGCTATACCCCTTTTGACAGTCTTGTTTATCCCTTTTCCACCGTCTTACGAGGCACGCCAAAATGGACGTGAGCGTATTTGGTACGGGCTATGTTGGCCTGATACAAGCAGCCGCACTGGCCGATGTCGGACATCGTGTCCTGTGTGTCGACATCGATCCGAACAAGATCAGACAGTTACAGCAAGCTGTTCCACCGATTAGTGAACCGGGACTCTCCAGTACCCTGGAGGAAAACATCAAAGCCGGTCGCTTGATGTTCACCACCCAGGCCAGCGACGCGGTGGAACATGCCGAACTGATCTTTATCGCCGTCGGTACGCCCGCTGATGAAGACGGTTCTGCAGACCTCAGTCACGTACTGAACGTGGCTCGGCAAATCGCCAATTTCATGGAAGCCGATCACACGCTGATCATCAAATCCACGGTACCGGTCGGTACCGCCGACCAGGTCAGCGCCGCGGCGCGTCAAGAGTTACAGCGCCGGGGCAAGGACGCACTGAAAGTACGGGTGGTGTCCAACCCGGAGTTTCTCAAAGAAGGCAGCGCCCTGGCCGATTGCATGCGTCCGGACCGGATCATCGTCGGTACCGACGACGATGAAGCCCGCACCCAGATGAGTGATCTGTACGCGCCGTTCTGCCGCAATCACGAAAAACTGATGTTCATGGACAACCGCAGCGCCGAGCTGACCAAATACGCGGCCAACGCGATGCTCGCCACGCGCATCAGCTTCATGAACGAACTGGCTAATCTCACCGAGTTGCTGGGGGCGGACATCGAATCGGTGCGCAAAGGCATCGGCTCCGATCCGCGCATCGGTTACCACTTCATCTATCCCGGCTGCGGCTTTGGTGGCTCGTGCTTCCCCAAGGACCTGCGGGCCCTGCTGCACACCGCCGAACACAGCGGCATGCCCCTGCGTCTGCTGCGCAGCGTGACCGACGTCAACGACAGTCAGCGGCACATTCTGTTCGGCAAACTCAAGGCGAAATTCCCTGAAGGACTGGCCGGTAAATCCATCGCCATCTGGGGCCTGGCGTTCAAGCCCAACACCGATGACATGCGTGAAGCGCCGAGCCGCTACCTGATGGAAGCGTTGTGGGCCGAAGGCGCGAGCGTGCAAGCCTACGACCCGGAAGCCATGTCCGAATGCCGACGCATTTATGGCTACCGCGATGACCTGCATCTGTGTGCCACCCGTGACGACACGCTGGAGGATGCCGACGCCCTGGTGATCTGCACCGAATGGAAAAACTTCCGGGTCGTGGACTTCGACTTGCTGGCGAGCAAGCTTCGCTCGCGGGTGATCATCGACGGTCGCAATCTCTATAACCCGGAACATGTCGCAGCGGCCGGCCTGCATTACAGCGGTATTGGCTTGCGCCACATTGTGCCCGAGGCCGTGCGCCCATGAAAATTCTGGTCACCGGCGCCGCCGGATTCATTGGAGCCCATTGTGTGTTGCGGCTGATGCGCGACGGACACCAGGTATTCGGGCTGGACAACTTCAACAGTTACTACGACCCGCAACTCAAGCACGATCGCGTGCGCTGGGTGCAGGAGCAGGTCGGCCATTTCCAGCTCTCAACGGTTGACCTGGCCGATGCCGAGGCCATGGAAACGCTGTTTTCCGATGAAAAACCCGACGTCGTGATTCACCTCGGTGCCCAGGCCGGGGTTCGTTACTCCCTGGAAAATCCACGGGCCTACGTCGACAGCAACTTGAGCGGCTTCCTCAATATCCTCGAAGGCTGCCGCAAGCACCCGGTCAAGCACCTGATCTACGCCTCGTCCAGTTCGGTGTATGGCGCCAACCAGCACACGCCTTATTCGGTGCAGGACAACGTCGATCACCCGCTGTCGCTGTATGCCGCGACAAAGAAATCCAACGAACTGATGGCCCACAGCTACAGCCACCTGTTCAACATTCCTTGCACCGGCCTGCGTTTTTTCACCGTGTACGGCCCCTGGGGTCGCCCCGACATGTCGCCGATCCAGTTCGCCCGGGCGATCGCCGATGGTCAGCCGCTGAAGTTGTTCAACTACGGCGAGCACCAGCGCGACTTCACCTACATCGACGACATCATCGAGAGCATTGCCCGACTGATCGATCGCCCACCACAAGCCAACGCCGAATGGGACCGGGAACAACCGGACCCGGCCACCAGCATGGCGCCCTGGCGCATCTACAACATCGGCGGCCAGCACCCGGTAGAGCTCAAGGATTATCTGGCGCTGCTGGAAAAACATTTGGGAAAAAAAGCCGAGGTGGAGTTGCTGCCCCTGCAACCCGGCGACGTTCTCAATACCTGCGCCGATGCCTCCGACCTGGCACGCGCTACCGGTTTCCAGCCCTGTATCGAGCTGGATGATGGACTCGGGCGCTTCATTGCCTGGTTCCGCACTTACTACTGACTGCCTGTCGCCCACGCCGCTTGCGGCGGAAGTCTGCGGAGGACGCTATGACTGGACTGGAAAAGAACGTACCGATCAACCAAATGCGCCGTGACAAGCGCCTCGATCCCGAGCACCGCATGCGCATGGATGCGGCGATCCACATGCAAGGCCG
Source organism: Pseudomonas sp. P1.8 (assembly GCF_001269805.1). Taxonomy (NCBI): domain Bacteria; kingdom Pseudomonadati; phylum Pseudomonadota; class Gammaproteobacteria; order Pseudomonadales; family Pseudomonadaceae; genus Pseudomonas; species Pseudomonas sp. P1.8. The sequence continues at coordinate 25,822 of NZ_LHVM01000012.1, read as the reverse complement.
GGGCTGGATCACGGGTCGTGACGGCGGCCGACCGTGGACCTTGTCGCGCACCAATCGCGTGGTCGCCTGTTTTGGCGCGCTGATGATCCTGGTGCTGATTTCGCCGGTACTGCTGGGGTTGGCGCTGGCCGTCAAATTCACCAGCCCGGGCCCGGTGATGTTTGTGCAGAAACGCACCGGCTACCGTGGCCGCCTGTTCGGCATGTACAAGTTCCGCACCATGGTCGCCAACGCCGAAGAGCTCAAGGAGTCCCTGCGACACCTGAACAAGCACGGGGCCGATGCCATCGATTTCAAGATCGACAGGGACCCGCGCATCACCGGTATCGGCGGCTTTCTGCGGCGCACCAGTCTGGACGAGCTACCCAACCTGTTCAACGTGGTGCTGGGCGACATGCGCCTGGTGGGCCCCCGGCCGACCTCGTTCAACGCCTACCGCTACAAGGACAGCCATCTTGCGCGCCTGAGCATCTACCCCGGCATGACCGGCCTGTGGCAGATCTCCGGGCGCAGCAACATCGACTTCGACCAGCGCGTTGAGTTGGATCTCAGCTATATCGCCGAGCAGAGCCTGCTGCTTGATCTGAAGATTCTCTTGAAAACCCCTTTCAAAGTGTTCAGCGGACACGGAGCGAGTTAAATGGACGGTTCAATAGCCAAAAGTCTCAGCATTGCCAACCCGAGCGAGTCCAACCTGACCTCGACCGTGCTCGATCAAGATCTGCGGATCCTTTTCCTGACCGCCGCCAACCCCGGCGCTGGCACCAGCACCAGCGCCCTGGCGCTGGCCAGTCAACTGGCGCAGATGAGCAGCGGGCTGGTCCTGCTGGTCGATGCGAGCCAATCGACGACCAACCTTACGCAGCAATTGGGTCTGACCAAGGAAAAAGGCTTTCGCGACCTGTTGTTCAACGATCAGAACCCGCCGTTGTTGCAGGACTGCGTGGTGAACGTCTCCAGCCTGCCCTTCCACGTGTTGCCCAATGGCCGGTATTCCCCTGGTACCGAACACCTGACGCCCGAGCGCCTGAGCCCGTTGCTCGATCAGCTCGGCAGTCAGTACCGGTTCGTGGTGATCGACGGTGACGCGGTGTATTCGGCTTCCGACACCCTGGTCATCAGCACCCAGGTGGACGGCGTGATCATGGTCGTACGCTCCGAAGACACCCGCTGGGAAGTCGCCCAGGCGGCGGTCCAGCGTCTGAGCCAGGCCGGGGCGAAACTGGTTGGCAGCGTGTTCAACCGACGCAAGTACTACATGCCCAAGTGGCTGTACAAAAACCTGTGAGCAATCGCCAAAGGATGACGACATGAACGCAAAATTGCTTGTCCTGCTGTTGCTGCCGCTCGCAGGTTGCACCAGTACCACTGATACGGCTCAAAGCATGCCGGTGCAGATCCTGACCGCCGCACCGGCCAATGCCCAGGCCACCGATGTGCCCAAGGTCGAGCAGACCCTGCGCCCCCAGGATGTGCTGGACGTGATTTTCCACATCAGCACCAGTGGCACCGATGCCTATCGCGTGCAGGCCGGTGACCAGGTCGCACTGAACTTTACTGCCGCCAGTCAGCTCAACGGTAGCCAGCTGGTAATGCCAGACGGCACCATCGAACTGCCGGGGGCCAACACCTCGGTGAATATCCAGGGGCTGACCCGTGACCAGGCCCGCGCAGAAATCCAGCGTGCCTACGATCGCAAACAATTGTTCCAGCCCAACCGCAATCAACTGTCGGTGGTCGTCACCAGCCCGCTGACCAATGAACAGAACCTCAAGTCTGTCCTCAACCACCCCGGCACAGGCATGAGCCGGGAGATCACCGTCGGTACCGACGGCTACGCCAGTTTTCCGGAAATTGGCTCCGTGCCGCTGCAAGGCATGACGGTCAATCAGCTGGAAGACTTCCTCAATAAACGCTATGCGCAACTGCCGGGACGGATGACCGTCGACGTGCTGCTCAAGTCCACCGCCGGCAATGAAATCTATGTACTGGGTGAAGTCGGCCAACCCGGCTCCTACCCGATTCGCCGCCCGGTATCGGTGCTCGAAGCGCTGACCATGGCCCGGGGCTCCAACATCAAGGCCCGCCTTGATTCGGTGATGATCATGCGGCGCAACGGCAACCAGGTAGTTGCTCATCGTTATGACGTGGAAAAAGCCCTGTCCGGCGATGCCTCGCAAATCGCCTACCTGCAGGCGGACGACATGCTCTACGTGCCCAAGACCAAACTGGCCAGCGCCGGTGAGCTCGCACGGCAATTGGCGGACGTGGTGTTGTTCCAGGGCGTGGGCATGAGCTTCAGCTACCGCGTCGACAACAAAGACAGTGACGACTAACTCTCAGGTGACCGACATGAATCCAAAGGAAAACTACCTGCACGAGTTCTTCAGGATCTTCTTCGCCAACAAACAGTTGGTGAAACGAGTCTTCCTGGTCTTTGCAGTGATTGCACTGGTCTTGCCGCTGATGCTCAAACAGAGCTTCGACATCACCGCCCAGGTGATTGTGCAGTCCAAGAAAATCTCCCAGGGAGATGCCACCTCCACCCTCAACCAGGAGAATGCCTCATTTATTCCACCGTCGCTCGCGGACATGGAGACCGAGAGCAATATCCTGCGCTCGCCGGCACTGATTCGCCAGACCATCGAACAGCTGCGTGAAAAGGGTGAATACACGCCACCTGTGGGTGTCTTCAACAAACTGGTGCTTTCGCCGATCAAGCAACTTGTGACCGATCCCATTCGCAAGCACGTGACCAATCCGGTGCGCAGCATGCTCGGGCTGGAGACCGATCCGGTGCGCGACACCACACTGGATGCACTGACCCAGGAAGCGTCCGATGCCCTGAAGGTCGAGACTCTGCCGGGATCCAACGTGATCTCCATCGTCTATACCTTTCCGGATCCGGCTCAGGGAACCCGGTTTGTCGCCGCCTTGTTGCAAAACTATCTGGTCAGTCGTCAGGAACTGCAGTCGATCGATCTGCCCCAGAGCTTCTACGAAACCAAGAAACTGCAATATCAGGTGCGCCTCGATGGCCTGGAGGGCAATCGCCTGACCTTGCTTGAGCGTATTGGCTCGTCAGATCCCCGGGAAGAAATCACCTTTCGGCTCAACGCCATCAACACCGAGGAACAAGCGCTCAACCTGTATCAGGATCGTCTGCTGCAGAGCCAACGCTGGCTCGACTACCTGAAAACCAGTTTGGCCACCGCCAACAGCGCAAAACTCAACGATTACACCTTCCCCTACACCTTCACCACCACGGTGGATAACGTTGCCTTCGAGGATCGCGAGATCAAGCAACTGGGTGAGCAACTGACCACCCAGGTCAGCCGCTACATGAATGATCTGGCGGTGTTCCAGCCGAGCAGTGAACCGATGCTGCTGACCCGCGAGCAAATCGCCCGCACCCGCCAACAGTTCCTGAAAGTGGTCAACAACCGGATACAGGAACGAACCAGTGACCTGGCGATTGTCAGCTCGGTGATCGACCAGAAGACCGCGCGCATCGCCGAGTTCAAGAACCGCATCCACCAGTTGCAGGAAACCCAGAGCAAGCTGCGGCAAATGGACACCGAAATCGACGCCCTGCACGCGGCATTCTCCACCTATGCCCAGCGCTTTGCCGAAAGCAGCACCGCACGCTCACTGGACAACGACCTGTCCAACGCACGCGTGCTCAGCCCTCCGTATGAACCGACCGAAGCGGCATTTCCAAAACCGCTGCTGATCATCCCGTTCGGTTTGTTCACCGGTTTACTGCTGGCGATCGCCCTGGTCTATGTGCGTGAGTTCTTCGACCATCGCTTCAAGCACCCTGCGCAAATCACTCAGCAACTGGGCCTGCCGGTACTGTTGGTGATCAACGACCAGAACACCTTGCCGAGCAATCCGCACAAACACTGGGGCGTTCCGAGCCTGATGCATTGGGTGCGCAATTGAACGCGCCGCTCGGTACCGCGCCTGCCCTGCCGATCATTCATTTGCTCAGCAGCGGCGGCTTCTATGGCGCCGAGCGGATGTTGCTGGACCATTGCCTGGCGACGCCGGGGCAGCATCTGGTGCTGTTTCTCGATGCGCCGCCAGAACTGATCGAGCGCTTTCGCCAGGCCGGTGTCGATTGCCAGGGCTGCGCGGGTCTGGGGGAGCTGCTGGGGCATTTGCGCCAGCGGCGGGACCAGCGGCCATTGATCAACACGCACAACTTCAAGGGCCTGCTGTTTGGCTGGGTCGGCGCAACGTTGTTGCGCCTGCCGCTGGTGATCACTCAGCACGGGTTCACTCCACGCAGCCGCAAGCAGAAGTTTTACACCTGGCTGAGCCTGCAACTGTGCCGTACCGCATCCGTGGACCGCGTGGTCTGCGTCGCCGAAAGCATCGCCGCCATTCACCGCCAGGCCAATGTGCGCACAGACAAACTGCAAGTGATTCCCAACGGTCTGCCAGCCGCCAACGACCTGCTGCCGCAAAGCAGCCAACGTCAACGCTGGCTGGTCGGTTACGTCGGACGGTTGAGCAGCGAAAAAGGTCCGGATCTGTTTCTCGATGCCTTGATCCCCTTGTGTCATCAGTACCCGCAACTGGACGCGGTGATGCTCGGCGATGGTCCGGAACGCGAAACCCTGCAGACGCGGATCAACGAGGCAGACCTGCAGGGGCGTATCACACTGCCGGGCTACCAGACGGATATGCGCAAGTGGTGGCGCCAGCTCGACGCGCTGGTGATCAGCTCGCGCACCGAAGGTACACCGATGATTTTGCTCGAAGCCATGCAAGCCGGGGTGCCGGTGGTGGCGTTCGGCGTCGGCGGGATTCCCGATGTGCTGGAGGATCGGCACAACGGTTTGCTCGTCCCCCCCACCGACAGCGCCGCCCTCGCCCGCCAGGTCGGCGCCGTGCTGCGTGATCCGACGCTGGCGCGACAATTGAGTGACAACGCAAAACGTACACAACTGGATCGCTACGACCTCAAGGTATTGGCTGAACGCTGGTCGCAGCTTTACATCCGCACTGCACGGGAGGCACGCGCGTGATTTTTCCGCTCTCGATCGTCAGTTTGCTCGGTCTGGTCTGCCTCGCTTTGCTGGCCAGCCCTTTTCCGTACCTGGCGCCGGGAGCGGTGCTGGGCCTTGTCGGCGTCGCATTGCTCTACCGCAAACCGACCTGGGGTCTGTTGGGCATTGCCGCCATCTTGCCCTTCGAAGGCCTGTTCAAGGACAACGCGTTTTCGGGCTCCAAATTCCTCGGCGCATCGCTGGTGCTGATCCTGATGCTTCAACTGGCGATCCGGCAGCTTCCGTCCGAGCGCTTGCACAGCAATATCTGGCGCTTTTTGATCGGGTTCATGGCTCTGTACCTGCTCAGCCTGATCAATACCGACAACATGGGCATGTCCCTGGGACACCTGCGCGAACTGAGCGTCGGCCTGATCCTGTTTGTGATCACCCTGCTGATCGGCCGTGAGTTGAACCTCGACATCTTTGCCCGGCTCGTGGCCCTCAGCGTTTCCGTGACCTGTGTGATGGCAATATTCTCTGCCAAATACCAGGACGCCGGCCGTGCTTCGGGCTTGCTCAAAGACCCGAACAACTTTGCCCTGATGATCGCGTTCGCCGTTCCCATGGCGTTACTGCTGGTGATCCGCAGCCCGAACCTGTGGCACCGTTTGTTTTGGGGAGGCTGCACCCTCCTGCTGCTGGGTGGCATGACCAAGACCGAATCGCGCTCGGGCCTGGTGGTGCTGTTTCTCAGCCTGATGATTGGCGCATGGCACTACCGCGCGCATCTGGGGCGCTTGCGCCCCCGCCATCTGGGTTTCGCCATGCTGGGCCTGGCGATCCTTGTACCGGTGGGTCTCTATTCCATGCCGGCCGGTTACGTGGAGCGCATCCAGTCGCTGAGCATCTTGAGTTCCGGTGCCAAGAGCCAGGACCCCTCCCTTGGCCGTCGTGCCTCATACATCGTGGTCGGTGGCGGGATGATTGCCGAAAACCCATTGCTCGGCACCGGTCCCGGCACCTTCCCGCTGCATTACGCCACCACCGGTTACGCCAAGGCATTTTCCATCACCGGCAAAACTGAAGATCTGTACCGTCGCGCCCACAACACCTACCTGGAAATCTTCAGTGAACTGGGTGTTCCAGCCGGACTGATGTTTGTCGGGATGCTGGGCCTGGGGTTTTACAACCTGATGCGCGCCCGACGAGCCTGGATGCTGCGAGGAAATTGGCAAGAGGCTGATGTGTTGACCCACCTGAGCATGAGTTTCCTGGCACTGATGTTGTTCCTCATGTTCCTCAGCGCGCCGAACCATAAATACCTGTGGATCATGCTGGCGCTGACCAGTGTGCTGCGTACGAAAGCCGAAGAAGCTCCGTTGACAGAGGCCCGTGCATGAATCGGATCAGCATCGTCATACCGATGTACAACGAGGCCCGGCACATCGCCCGGACCTTGATCGCTGCGCAACACGCCGCCGACACCGCCAATGTGGAATGCGAGTTGATCGTGGTCGACAACGGCTCCAGCGATCAGGGGCCGCAGATCGCCCGGCAATTTGGCGCCCAGGTGTTGGTGCAACCCGGCCTGCTGATCGGTGCCTTGCGCAATCGTGGAGCGCAAGTGGCCAGGGGCGAATGGCTGGCCTTTATCGATGCCGATATCGAGATGCCCGAGAACTGGCTGACCCTGCTGTTCGGCCTGGAATCCGCTGGACAGGCCGATGTGCTCGGCCTGGACCTGCATACCCCGGCCGAAGCGCCGTGGTTCGCCAATGCCTGGCAACGTCGAACCTTGCGCCCGGACGCCCAACCGCTGCATATCGTGCAATGGTTGCCGACCTCCAACCTGTTGATGCGTCGCCACTGGTTCGAAACGGTCGGCGGTTTCAATGAAATCCTGCGCACCGGCGAAGACAAGGAGTTGACCATGCGCCTGGCCGAGGCCGGAGCGCAGTTGCTCTCGGTCAACCAAAGCGTGGCGCTGCACTGGGGTTACGAAGGCAGTTGGCGCGAGTGGATGGGCAAGGAGATGTGGCGTCAGGGCAGTCATTTGCAACTGCTGCGCAGCCATGGACCCAGCCTGCGCCTGCTGCGTTTTCCGCTGTTGTCGATCGCCGCCTGGTTACTCGATTTCATGGCGATCAGCGCTTTGTTCAATGGATTCCCCCATCACGCGGCAATCATGTTGCTGCTGACCAGCTTGCCGGCGCTGGTGCTGAGCCTGCGCCAAAGTGTCAAACACCGCGACCTGCGCCTGACCTTGCAACTCTGGGGGCTGCACTGGGTGCGCCTGCACCTGGCTGGCGCCGCGTTCATTCTCAGCCTTTGTCATTGGAATGCCAGGAGGCCCGCCCGTGGCTGAATTCATTTTCTGGTTGTGCCTGTTGCTACCGGTTTACGCCTATCTGGGCTATCCCTTGCTGCTGACCTTGCTGGCACCGTTCTACAAGGCGCCTCGTCACGACCCGGCACCGCCGATGGACGTCAGCATCGTGATTGCCGCGCACAACGAGGCGCGGCATATCGAGGACAAACTGCGCACCGTCCTCGCCCAGGATTATCAGGCGCGCTCGCTGCAGATCATTCTGGCCAGCGACGGCTCGACCGACGACACCGTGGCCTGCGCACGTAAAGTCCTCGACCCGCGCATTACCGTGCTCGACCTGCCGCGTCAGGGCAAAGCCGCGACGCTCAACGCCGGTGTGGCGCTGAGCGGCGGTGAAATCCTCGTGTTCACCGATGCCGACAACCAATGGGCGAGCGACACCCTCGGCCATCTGCTTGCGCCCATGGTCGATCCGCAAGTTGGCGGTTGCGCCGGCCACATGTTGATCCCAGTGACCGGCAAAGGCCTGAGCATTGGCGACAGCCTCTATCGGCACTACGAAGGCTGGCTGCGCAAGGTGGAAAACCGCACCGGCTGCATGGTCTCCGCCGATGGCGCCCTGCTCGCCCTGCGCCGAGAGTTGTTCCAGAACATTCCGGCGGAGGTCAACGACGACTTCTTTATCAGCACCTGCGCGCCGGTCGCGTTCAAGCGGATTGTCTACGTGCCCCAGGCTCAGGTGACCGATCAGGGCGTGGACGAAGCCGACAAACAGTTCCGCCGTCGTCAACGTGTCACCGTCGGCGGACTGCAAAGCCTGGCCCAGCGCCGTGAGCTGCTCAACCCGTTCAAGCATGGCCTGTACGCGGTTGCCCTGATCAGCCACAAGTTGATCCGGCGTCTGGCACCGGTCCTGCTGCTTCCGTTGCTGGTGAGCAATTTCTGGCTGTGGGAAGAACACGGTTTCTATCGCCTGAGCCTGGTGGCGCAATTGATCGGCTACACGATAGCCATCGCCGGGCTGCTGGACTCGCAGCATCGCTTGCCCAAACCCTTTCGCCTCGCGGCGTTTCTCCTGGTGACACTCGCCGGAATGAGTATCGGCCTGTGGCAGTTCCTGCGCGGCCAGCGTTATGCCCAATGGAACCCCGAGCAAAATCGATAAGAGGCGCGTGCCAATGGCGATCAAACAATTATTAAAACGCACCAGTGGCTGGCTGTACCTCAACTCCCCGGTGGGCCGCAATCAACTGCACGGCGCCGGGGTGATCCTGATGCTGCACCGGGTGCTGGCCGATGACCGTGCCGCCGAACTGCCCCATCGCAATGAACTGTGCGTCGGCCCGAAGGCCTTCGAGCATCTGTTGGTCTGGCTGAAAAAACACTTCGACTGCGTGCCGCTGATGGAGATTCTGCAACCGGGGAGCGTGCGTTCGGATCGCCCTAAAGTAGCGCTGACGTTTGATGACGGCTGGCGTGACAACGCGATGGATGCATTCGCGCTGCTGCAAAAATACCAGGTGCCGGCGAGCATCTTTCTCTCCACCGATTTCATTGGCAGCCGCCAGCGTTTCTGGTGGGAAAGCATCGGCGAGACCTTGTGGAACAGCCATGGCGAAAAGGCCCGCCTGCACCTGATCGAATGTCTGGCACGACTCGGTCGGCCGCTGCCTGTGCTGTGCGATGACCCGGATGTGCAACGCCGCAGCCTGGCGCTCCTGCACTTTCTGCAACATCTGAAGACCCTGTCTCCGGTCGACCTCAATCGCCTGACCGACGAGTGTCCGCAAGACTCGCTGCCGCAAGCGCTGGACTGGCACCAGGTACGTGCATTGGAAGCCTCCGGCCTGGTACGTTTCGGCCCTCATGGTGCCAGCCACGCGATTCTCACCGGCCTCGACGATCAACGCCTGGACGAAGAACTGAGCCGCAGCCGCGAGGCATTGCTGCAGGGTTGTGATCGGCCGCTGCCGGTCTACTGCTACCCCAACGGCGACAACGATGAGCGGGTGCGCCAAAAGGTGGCGGACCACGACTTCCCGTTTGCCCTGGGCACCGGCACCGGCATTTATCGAGGTACCGAAGACCCGATGGCCCTGCCACGTTTTGGCGTCAGCCAGCGCACGGCGCGTAATCCCGAACTGCTTTCGTGGCGCATTTTCCGAGGGGGTCGCCCATGAGTCGCGGCCACTACCTCAAGCATCTGGCCCTGAGCATGGGCACCAAGCTGGCGATGATCGCCCTGCGCTTGCTGCGCAACGTGTTGCTGGCGCGGATTCTCGGCCCCAGCGAACGCGGTCTGTTTGCCTTGCTCAGTACCCTGCCTGACCTGATCAGCGCCGCCACCAGTGGCGGCCTGAATTCGGCCGTCGGCTATCAGGCGGCCAAACAACGGCCGATGGGTTTGTTGTTGAGTCAGGTGCTGGTCTTCGGCTGTCTGCTGGCGTCGCTGCTGACCTTGTTGGTGGTGGCGCTGACCCGTGAGTTCGGCAGCGAACTGGACATCACCACGCAACTGGGTCTGCTCGCCTGGCTATTGTTGTTGGCGGTGCCGCTGACCGTGCTCAAGAGTGGTTTGCTGACCTTGCACAACGCCTCGGGCGGCGTGGTCGCCTTCAACGCCCTGCGCCTGATTGAATCGCTGACACCCTTGCTGTTGTTTCTGGCGCTGTTCTGGATGTGGAAAACCGCCGCTCTGGAAGCCGCGTTGATCAGCTGGCTGGCGGGTCTGAGCCTGGTGGTGCTGGCGGGCTGGGTGTGGCTCAAGCGCGATCAACCACTGACCCTGCAATGGGACCGCGCCAGCCAGAACGAGCTGTTGCGTTTCAGTGCCCGCAGCCATCCGGATTTGCTGTTCCAGCAAGTGATTCTGCGTTCCGACTACCTGTTCATTGGCGCCCTGCTCGGCACCACTGCACTGGGGCATTACGCCATGGCCAGCGCCGCCGCCGAGTTGCTGCTGATCGTGCCTGAAGCGGTGACGACACCACTGATGAAACGTCTGCTGCAACAGGAGGAAGGCATCGAAAAATTGACACCCCTGGCCCTGCGCCTGACCGCGACCGTGATGCTCGGGGCGTGCCTGACCATGGCGGTGATCGGCGAATGGTTGATCGTGACGTTGTTTGGCCAGGCGTATCAACCGGCCTATCCAGCCTTGCTGGCGCTGCTGCCAGGACTGCTGGGGCTGTGCTACGCAAGCATCCTGCGCCTGGATCTGCTGGGTAAAAATCGCCCGGGTACGATTTCGTTGCTGATGGGGCTCAGCGCCCTGCTCAACCTGGCGCTCAATGTGGTGTTGATCCCGATCTACGGCATTGTCGGCGCGGCCGCCGCATCGTCTATCGCCTACCTGGCAGTGACCCTCGCCTTGCTGGTGATGTATTGCCGACTGAGCCAGGTGCCGATCTGGCAAACACTGATCATCCTGCCCAGCGACATCGCGCCGATGCTGCTGATGCTGCAACGGAAGTCGGCATGAAAAGCCTGTTGATGTTGATGAGCCTGGGCCTCGGCCTGGGTGCCGAGGCAGCGCCAATGCGCTGGGCGGATATCCGCGACGGCAGCCTTTATCTGCAGACCGATCGCCCTGACACGCTGACGGTGCTGTGGGCACCGGCCTGGCAGGCCGAGGCCAATGAAGAACACCTCTACCTGGTGGACGGCCGGGGCAAACTTCAGGGCGAACGGCTGATTGCACCCAGCGAACCTCGGGGCAGTCAACGCTGGCCCCTGACACCGGGCGCTGCCAGCTACCGACTGGAAATTCCAGGCTACAGCTTCCGGCGTTATACGGTTGAACACGACGAGCACACCGTCGCCCGGTTCGCACCGGCCAAGGTGCACTTCAGCGCCGAACCCCGTGACGGTGACGAGTTGTATTTCAAGGTCGCGGCCGGCGAGCACGCGGTACTGGCCGGCAAGTTCCACGGCGGTGTCGGCTCCTTGCAAGTACAGCGAGTGAGTGACGGCAAACAACTGTCCATGCCCCTCAAGCCCTATCCAGCCTACTGGCAGTTCGACAAGGTCGAGTTACCTGGTGCATCTTCCGACCAGGTCTGGCGCCTGCGTCTGCGTGGCAGCGGTAAAGTCGCGTTCTGGCTCGACGGTACGGCCAATTTGTTCGCGCAGAACCCGCAACAGCTCCAGCCATTGCGCGAAGAAGAAGGTGACACTCGGCTGACGCTGCACGAAGAGGTGCTTGGCCAAACCCCAAAACTGGCCATCGCCCTGCCTTACGTGTTGCCGCCAGACTCCAGCTTCGCTGTCCTCGATGCGCTCCAGCCACAGGCCGGGACCTATTACAGCCTGGTCGATATCATGGCGACGCGGCCGCACTACGAAGACGCGTTCCGTCGGCTGTATCAAGATCGCTTCGGTATCAGGCAGGACATCACCCTGTTGGCCGGCAGACAGCGCCAGGCCGATCTGCGTGCCGACACCACCAGCAACGCAGGCCTGGACGCCTGGCTTGCCGCCACCCGCGCGCTGGGGGGCAAGGGCACGCACTACATCGGTTTTGCCGACGAGCCGAACCTCAATTACGCAGACTACGCCAGCTACAAACGCATCTTCGACAGCATGGCCCGGCAAGTGCGCAGCAATCGCGCCAATGCCGAGGCCGGCGTACGCATTGCCATGCCGGCCAGTTCACGGTTCGTCAACGGCCCCTTCGTGGACAACGCCTCCGACAAGCGCGGCATCGACTGGGCACGACGCCTGCTGGCCGAATCCGGCGATCAGATCGATGCCCTGGCCTGGCACGAATGGATGGTCCGCGACCTGCTGGCCACCCGTGTCTATCGCGATAGCGTACGCCGCGCTGCCGACCTGGTGGGCCTCGACGCACAGGGCCGGCCGCGCAAGGCCTTGTTGCTGGACCAGACCAACATGTCCAGCGGCGCCAGCCTCAGCCCCTACGATCAGGAAACCCATTTCGCTTCGTTATGGTGGACTTCGGTCGTCATCAACTCGGCCCAGGACGGTTTGCTCGACATGCTCGGCTGGTTCCAGGCCGCCGACGAACCCGAGTACCCCAAAGGCATGCTGCGTGTGCTTGGCGAGAATAAATTCGAGCTCAAGCCCGTAGGACTGGCGCAGCAATTTATTCGCAAGCATTGGCTGCACGATGTATTGCGCCTGGAAAACGACGCCTTCGAAGTTGATGTGCTTGCCATGGCCAGCGACCACCAGCGCAGCCTGTTGGGCGTGAACAAAGGCACACGCTTGCAGCATGTGAGTCTGGCCGGGGCCGACTGCTCGTTGACCAACGGATCATTGCGCTATTTCGGTGCCGACAACCGCAGCCGTGACGCACCTTTCAAATGCCTGGACGGCCGCGTCAACTTCGAGCTGCCAGGAGAAACCCTGTTCGCCCTAAGCTGGAGCGTTTCGTGAACCTCATTGATTTTTTACCGCGCAGTCGAATCGTTGCGCGTTGAGCCACTCCACTCACGGGAAAACCCGTCAGGAGTTGAACCATGAATGTCCTGCGTAAACTCAGCGATCACATCAAGCAAAAAGGCCTGCGAGCCACCGTCAGCAAGCTGTGCAAGCACTATGTTTTCTATCACGAGCAATTGCTGTGGATGGAGCGCGATCTGGTGAGCCCGGTGCCACCGCACAAGCTGCGCCCCTATAAACCGCTGCGACTGGAAACCATCACCGCGCAAAACGCCGTGGCCTTCACCCGGCACTTCGGCGACCGAGTGGGCACCATGGCGGAACTCGCGTCCGAAGGGCACACCGGGCACATGTACCTGGATGAGAACGGCGATACCGTGGCCTTCATCTGGGGCAGCAAACGCGACTACTACGACCGCCACTACTACGGGTGCACGTTCCCGGTCAAAGCAGGTGAGTTCTTCGAGTTCGGCGGAGAACAGATCCGCGCCTATTGGGGTACAACACTGTCGGTCGACTTCCAGCTGAACCTGTGGAAAGCCATGGCGGACCAGGGCTGCAACAAAGTGGTGGATGTCTGCGAGTCCCACAACATTCCTGCCCTCAAGCTGCACATTCGCATGGGGTATCAGGAGCAAGGGCGGATCATGAACGTCTATAGCCTTTTCGGCTGGCGCTTCTACCGCGAAACCCGCTACAGCGGCTCACGCCTGGATGCCTTGCGCAAACCGGAACGTGCCCCTGTCCCAGCTTCGGTGACTTGATTACATGAGCGCACGATTCGAATGGCGCACCTCGGTGTGCGCTCCTGACTTCCCGGCAACGGCTTACGAAGCGTTGCGCTTGCGCGTGACGGACCACACGCCGTTCAACACGCTGGCCTGGCTGTGCGCGTCGGAGCAGGCACTCAAAAGTGGCGAGCAACTGCACGTGCTACTGGGTTGGCAGGACGAAGCATTGGCGCTGTGCCTGCCGCTGGTGGCGTCCGTGGAGCGCTTCGCCCGATTGCCGTTTCGGGTCCTGCACCATTTGGGGCATCCGCTGGCCGATCGCCTCGCGCTGCTTACGAGGCTGGACAGCGATGACATCGGCAAGGCACTGGCAGAGATCCGTCAACATCTGCCCCACGCGTTGCTGCAACTCAATGAACTGGCGGGCCCCACGAGTGAGGAACGGACCCTCAAGGCGTGGATGTCTCGTAGCTCGACAGCTGAGCAGCGCCTCAGTTGCCGGGTGCCGGTGCATCTGATCAGCGACGCCGACCATCAGGAAGTCTCGGGAGATCCGCGCTACAAACTGCGCCGGGCGCGTAAACGCATCGCCGCGTGCGGGGCCTTGGTGCGGCGGATCACTCCCGATGCAACAACGATGGGACCGTTGCTCAAAGCCATCAGCGAAGTCGAAGCGGTGAGCTGGAAAGGCGATGAAGGGGTCGGGATTTTCTCCGATGAACGCCACCGCCAGTGGATGGACCGCGCCTTCACCGCCCTCGCCGCCCGGGGTCTGGTGCGCGTGGTGGTGCTGGAACTGGAGGGGCGTTGCATCAGTTATCGCCTGGGCTTGCTGGAACAGGGTCGGCTGTACGATTACAACCTGGCGTTCCTGCCGCAATATGCCGATCTGGGCAGCGGCCGGGTCTTGCTCGAAGAATGGATACGCTGGGGCCTGGAAGACAACTGGCGCTGGATCGATGCGTCACGGGTGAGCCTGGAAAACTCCAGCCATCAGTTGCATGAGCGCATGACCGGGCAACTCGAACACTGGCGCTGGAGTTTCTACTCGTGGCGCCCCAGCGGCTTGGCACTAGGGCTGGCGTTGCGGGTCTGGCAGTGGCTCAAGCCGTCATTGCAGCAATGGCGTGCGCGCCGCGCGGCGACAGCGACAGCGGCAGCCGCCACCGCCACCGCCACCGCCACCGTTGCGACGGTCACTCCGCCCGCCGTTACAGCACCTGCAAAAAAAACGTCTGCACCTACCGAAAAACTCATGGAGGGTGAACATGCCTCGGCAAGTCATAGTCAACGCTGACGACTTCGGCCTCAGTGCCTGCGAAAACGCGGTGATCCTGGGAGCCTTCCAGGCCGGCATCATCAGTTCCGCCACCGCCATGGCCAACATGCCTGCGTTCGAAGCGGCTTGCGTCCTGGCCCGGCATCCATTGCTTGAAGGACGCATCGGCCTGCATTTCAACCTGACCTACGGCCGCCCTTTGAGCCAAAGCATTCTGCAGCGCCCGAACTTTTGCGACAGTTCCGGTGTGTTCGACCTCAATCTGGCGCGCACGCGCCTCTGGCTCAGCCGCCAGGATCGCCACGCCGTGCTCGAAGAACTCCAGGCCCAATGGCAACGCTGTGTCGATAACGGCATGCGGCCCAGCCACCTGGATTCCCATCAGCATGTGCACAACATCTGGCCTGTCGGCGAGATCGTCGCGCGTTTTGCCGCTCGCCAAGGCGTACCGGTAAGACTGGCGCGCAATCTGGGGCAAAACCTCAGCCTGCCCAAGCGCGTGTTCAAGGACTTGCTCAACCGTCGCCTGAGCCATCTCGCGGGCGCCACCGCCGACTACGTATGCACCCCCGTGGACCTGCGTAATGAAGAGCCACCGACCGATGGCTTGCTGGAGATCGTCGCGCACCCCAATCAGCTTGGCGCCGACTTCGGCGACGCCTATCTGGAGCCGGGCGAATCCTTGAGTGCGTTACTGGAGCAGCGATTGCGCGGCGTCCCGCGGGTGGCCTATAGCGTCGCCGGCAATGCCGCGCAAAACCGTGCTCAGGCCGTTCTGGAATAACCTTCCAAACCCCGTTTTTGCAGGGCTGTTAATACCCGGAAATGGCCTGGGACGGGCACCTTTTTGGCGCCTGAAAATTGTGTCAAAACTGATACACAACTTGATACAACTTGCTGATCACCGCGCTGCCAAGAAATTGCCACCGTGATCTATACCGAACATTACTTTCACACAGCAAGGCCAATCCCTGGCCAAGGAGGGCTCCATGAGCCTGATCGAAAAACTCCGCGAACGAATCAAACAAAAAGGCTTGAGCCGCACGTTCAGCACACTGTGGAAACGCTATGTGTTTTTCCATTGGGAGTTGCTCTGGATGGAGCGCGATCTGGTCAGCCCGGTGCCGCCACACAAGCTGCGCCCCTACCCCCCCGTCAAACAGGTAACGATTACCCCGCAGAACGCCACGGCGTTTGCCAGGCACTTTGGCGACCGCGTCGAAACCATGGCCGAACTCGCTGCCGAAGGTCATACCGGGCACATGTATGTGGACGAGCAAGGCGATGCCATCGGCTTCATCTGGGGCAGCACCCGCGACTACCACGACCGCCACTACTACGGATGCCTGTTTCCAGTGAAGCAAGGTGAGTTCTTTGAGTTCGGCGGGGAAATGATCCGCGCGTTTTTCGGCACCCGGTTGTCCGTGGATGTACAGGTTGCGCTCTGGCAAACCATGGCGGCGCAAGGTTGCAACAAGGTCGTGGACGTCTGCGAAACCCACAACGTTCCGGCCCTGAAACTGCACATTCGCATGGGCTATCAGGAACAGGGCCGCGTCACCCACGTTTATGGCCTGTTCGGCCGCTGGCGCTTTTTCCGCGAAACCCGCTACACCGGCTCGCGCCTGGATCCTCTGCGCAAACCGGGACGGCCGGTGGTCACGGCGGCTGCGGGAGCTTGATTCGAGGTTTTATCCGGGGAACTGATTCGTACTGCTCGTAATGGTGATGGATCAGTCAAGAGGTGTGTTGACTGATCCATTGCTATCGCGAGCAATCAAGCGTCGACCAGCTGCTCATACAGGGATCAGGATTACTGATCGGACTTGATGCTGGTCCAGACACGCGTACGGACACGTTCGAGCTTTTGCGGTAGCGGCTGCACCACGTAGAGCGTCTTCAACGCTTCGCTAGTCGGCGTCAGGTTCGGGTTACCGGTGATGTCCTTGTTGATCAGCGGTAGCGAATCGGTGTTGGCATTCGGGTAGCCGAGGAAGTCGCTGATCGGTGCGATGACTTTCGGCTCCATCAAGTGGTTGAGAAACGCGTGGGCTTCGTCGACGTTCTTCGCGCTTTTTGGAATGGCGAACGTATCGAACCAGATCGGCGCACCTTCTTTCGGCAGACGCCAGTCGACGACGACGCCGTTGCCCGCCTCTTTGGCGCGATTGCCGAATTGATAAAAACTGCCGGAATAGCCGATGGCGACGCAGATATCGCCGTTGGCGATGTCGGTCATGTATTTGGCCGAGTTGAAGTAGGTGACGTAAGGGCGAACTTTCAACAGCAGCGCCTTGGCTTTTTCGTAGTCATCCGGATTCTGGCTGTTCGGGTCCAGTCCCAGGTAATGCAGGGCAATCGGCAGGATTTCGGAAGGCGAATCGAGCATCGCTACGCCACACGCCTTGAGCTTCTCCATGTTCTCGGGCTTGAACACCAGGTCCCAGCTGTCTACCGGCGCGTTTTCCCCTAACGCGGCCTTGACCTTGGCCGGGTTGAAGCCGATCAACACAGTGCCGTACATGTAAGGCATGCCGTACTGGTTGCCGGGATCGTTCTTGTCCAGCAGCTTGAGCAAGGCCGGGTCCTGATGCGACCAGTTCGGCAGCTTCGACTTGTCGAGTTTCTGGAACACGCCGGCTTTGATCTGGGTCTCGATGAACTGGTTCGACGGTACGACCAGGTCGTACCCGGAGTTGCCGGTCAACAGCTTGGCTTCGAGGGATTCGTTGGTATCGAAGGTGTCCCAGGTCACCTTGATTCCGGTTTCCTTGGCGAAATCCTTGGGCACGGACGGCAGGATGTAATCCGCCCAGTTGTACACCCGCAATTCGCGCTCTTCGGCGTGCACCGCGCTGGCCAGCAGCGACAGTCCACAAACAGTGGCGCCCAGCATGCGTTTCATTGTGACCATGGATTTTTCCCCAAGTGTGGCGTGAGTACGATGGTTTTTATGTTCTGTACACGGCAGCGGCCTTGAAAATGGCCAAGGGCAAGGATCTGGAAATTCTAGTTGTGGTTTGGGTGGTCGTTGCGCTATCGGCAACCTGTGCCTGATTCTTGCCGACGGTGTGGCCGGAGCACAGCGTGAGGTTGGCCAAAAGGGGATCGTAATGGCCAATTTCGCTGTCCGGATGGATGCCACCGGCCAAAAGAGCTGCCCATTGCAGGCGCTCCTACCCTCGACGCGGTGACACCCGAACGCATGGATTACTGGCGATCAAGCGCGCCAGACCGGGTTCTCGATCAGCAATGCCATGCCCTGCCCACCGCCGACACAGGCAGCGGCGACCCCATAACGCAGGTTGTGTTCGCGCAATTGCCGGGCCAGGGTCAACACCAGACGCAAGCCACTGGCGGCCAACGGGTGGCCGAGCGCGATTGAGCCGCCGTGGACATTCAGACGGGAGCCGTCCAGTTCCAGCGCCTGTGCCACGGCCAGAACCTGAGCAGCCTGGGCTTCATTGATTTCGAAGCGGTCAATCTGATCCAGACTCAGGCCGCTGCGTTGCAACAGCAGCTGGATTGCCGGTGCCGGACCGATACCCATGAACTCCGGCGCCACACCGACCACCGCACTGGCTCGCAGTAAGGCCAACGGCGTATCCCGGCAAGCCGAAGCACGTGAGACCAATGCCGCTGCCGCGCCATCGACCACTGCACAACTGTTGCCGGCGGTTTGTACCCCACCTTCGTGCACGGCGCGCAATCGGGCCAGTGCCGCCAGGTCTCCGGGGCGTGGATGGCTGTCTTCGCTCACCGCGTCGATGCCGCGTGGCAGGCGAATACCGCGAGGCTGATAGCCTGGCAGCTCAAAGGTCTGAGTGACTACACCAACGATCTCGGGCGCCAGCCAGCCCGCTTGCTGCGCCGCCAATGCACGCTGATGGCTGGCGCAAGCGTAGGCATCCACGGCTTCGCGAGCCAAGCCATAATGTCGCGCCAGATTGTCGGCGGTGGTGATCATGTCGACACCAGGAGCCGGGTCGTACAGCGCCTCCCACAGAAAGTCCTTGAACTGCACCCCGGCGCCCAGGCGAAAGCCACCGCGATGGGTATAAGCGGCAATCGGGTTGCGCGACATCGATTCGGCGGCCACGCACAGCGCCAGTTGCACGCCGTCATCCAATTGCCCGGCTGCCTGACGCAACAGTTCGAAGCCGGTGGCGCAAATACGCTGCACCCCCAGCGCCGGAACCGATTGCGCCACGCCGCTGTAGAGGCCGATATGCCTTGGCAGCATGTAGGCATCGAAACTGGCCTGAGCCATGGAACCCGCCAGCACGCTGTCTACCGCCAGAGGATCGACTTGCGCACGAGCCAGCACTTCACGCCCCGCCTTGATGCCCAGATCAATCGGCGAAACCTCGGCCAGCGCCCCACCGAGATCCACCCACGGCGTTCGCAGCGCATCGATGATCGCCGCATCGGCAAAGGCCGAATACTGCCCACCCGCGCTCATGACTTCGCTCCGGCGCGCAAAATGCTCGGGTCGAGTCCGCGATACAGCGCTTCGACCTTTTCTGCACGCCACTGCAAGACCGCACGCTGATTGATCGAGCCCTTGTCGGTGATCTCTCCCCGGTCGATGGAAGCCGGCTCGTCGAGCAAGGCGATCCATTCAAGTCGACTGGCATTGCCCGTGGCCTCGCGGTTGAGCCGTTGCAACCAGTCGGCGAACCACGCGCGCACCGGCGCACTGGCCAACACTTCGCTGTCGCTGGCACTGCCCGCGAGCCCAGACAACCGTCGACATTCGAACATCCGCGCAAACACCAATGCGCCCAGGCATTCACGGTCCGGCGCGGTCACCACCAGGTCCTGGACATAGGGCGAACCTTCGAGCACCGCACGATTGCGCAAAGGCCCGACGCTGACAAACACCCCGGACGACAGCTTGAAGTCTTCGGCGATGCGACCGTCGAACATCAGCCCCAATTGCGGATCACACGGGTCCGCGAGCTTGAGCGCATCGCCGGAACAATAGAAACCCTGATCGTCGAATGCATCGAGCGTCTGCTGCGCTGATCGCCAGTAGCCGGGCATGATGTGCGGTCCACGGAAACGCCCTTCCAGTTTGCCGTCCACCGGCACCAGGCGCACCTCGCAACCGGGTGCCGGCAGGCCGACATAACCGGCCATGGACAACGGTCCGGTGGTGAAGGTGCAGGAAGGCGAAGCCTCGGTCATCCCGAGCCCGGCCATCATGCGGATACGCTCACCACAGTGCTGTTCGCTGACGCGGTCCAGACGGTCCCAGACACTTTGCGACAGACCGGCAGCAGCGAAGAAGAACAGGCTGATGCGCTTGAAAAAGATCTCCCGCAGTTCCGCGTCCTGCTCCAGTGCCGAGGCCAGCTCTTCCCAGCCTTTCGGTACGGTCAGGTAAGCGGTTGGCGACACGTCCTTGAGGTTACGCAGGGTCTGCGCGAAACCCTGCGCCGTGGGCTTGCCGTCATCCAGGTAAAAGCTGCCGCCGTTGTACAACACGATGCCGACGTTGTGGCTGCCGCCGAAAGTGTGGTTCCACGGCAACCAATCCACCAGCACCGGGGGTTCTTCGCCGAACACCGGAAACGTCTGCAACAGCATCTGTTGGTTGGCGCACAGCATGCGTTGGGTGGTGATCACTGCCTTTGGCAATTTGGTCGAGCCGGAGGTGAACAGGAACTTGGCGATGCTGTCCGGCCCCGTACTGGCAAACGCTGCTTCGGCCTCGGCCCCGCCCGGTTGTTCAAGCAAGCTGGCAAAGCTGACCTGGCGACGCCCCGCGACTTCACCCTGGACAGTAATCAATGGCGTTTGAGCGGGTAGCACGGCCTCGATGGCGCGTTGGTAGGCGGCGGCATCACTGACAAACACCAGGCCCGGCTGCAGCAGGTCGCAGACGTGCCGCAGCTTGGCGAAATCCTGGGACAGCAGCGAATAGGCCGGCGACACCGGGCAGTAGGGAATGCCCGCGTACAGGGCGCCGAACGCCAGCTGCAAATGCTCGATGTCGTTGCCGGAAAGCAGCACCAGCGGTTTCTCTGCGCACAGGCCGTAACTCAACAGGCTCTGGGCAATCGCCCGGACACTGTCGAGCATCTGGGCGTAACTGACCCGACGCCATTCACCGTCAGCCTGGCGGGCAGCGATGAAGGTTTGCTCGGGACGCACGCTGGCCCAATGCACCAGGCGGTCGAGCAGTCGTGGCGCAAACTCGGCCAATGGCGCCAGTGAACGCATGTGCAATGCGCCCTGCTGCTCTGTCACCTCGACCGCCGCGCGACCGATGGACACGTGACGGTAGCGCGGCGCACTGGTATCGGTGTGGGGTTGCGATCTGAATTCGGAACTCACGTGTTTGTTCTCCATCAAGGCACGCTACCACCCCGCAAGTACGAATGGGCATGGTGGTGGCTGCAGCCTTTTTTATTGTTATTTGTGCAGTTCAGATAGGGTAGTGCCGCGGCCCATGCTGCAGTGTGACCCAGCGTAACTGGGTAAAATGCTCGATGGAGGCCTTGCCGCCAAAACTGCCGTAGCCGCTGGACTTGACTCCGCCGAAAGGCATTTGCGCTTCGTCGTGCACAGTCGGGCCGTTGATATGGCAGATGCCCGACTCGATCCGTTGGGCCAGCGCCAGGGCGCGCCCGGTGTCGCGGCTGAAGATCGCCGCCGACAACCCGAATTCCGAGTCGTTGGCCAGGCGCAGCAGCGCTTCATCGCCCTCCCCGCGCAACATCACTGCCACCGGGCCGAAGGATTCTTCGCGGTACAAACGCATGGTTTCGTCGACGCCGTCGAGCAGGGTCGGCTGCAAAATACTGCCTTGCAGTTGCCCGCCAATCACCAACCGCGCCCCCTTGGCCAGGGCGTCGTCGATCAGCCCCTTGATGCGTGTGCCGGCACTGGCATCCACCAGCGAGCCGAGCACCGAGTCCGCCGCCGCAGGATCACCGGCGCGCAGGGTCTCGACCTTGGCCGCCAGCTTGGCAACAAAGGCATCGGCAACCTTGGCATCGACAATCAGGCGTTCGGTGGACATGCAGATCTGCCCCTGATTGAAATATGCGCCGAAGGCTGCCGCCTCGACCGCCGCATCGAGGTCGGCATCATCAAGCACCAGCAACGGCGCCTTGCCGCCCAACTCCAGCAAGGCCGGTTTGAGGTGGCGCGCCGAGAGCTCGCCGACAATGCGCCCGACATGGGTCGAACCGGTGAAGTTGACCCGCCGCACCGCCGGGTTGGCAATCAGTCGCTCGACAATCGCCGCGGCATCCGCCGGGGCATTGCTGATGACATTGACCACGCCATCGCCCAATCCGGCATCCTGCAAGACCTGGCCGATCAGACGGTGCACCGCAGGGCTCAGCTCCGAAGCCTTGAGCACCACGGTATTGCCACACGCCAGCGGCATGGCGATGGCGCGGGTGGCGAGAATCACCGGGGCGTTCCACGGGGCGATGCCCAGCACCACACCACAGGGTTGGCGCAGGGCCATGGCGAAACTGCCCGGCACATCCGAGGGAATGACTTCGCCATTGATCTGGGTGGTCATCGACGCCGCTTCACGCAGCATGTTCGCTGCCAGCCGCACGTTGAATCCATACCAGTTGGCCATGGCCCCGGTTTCGCCGGCCGCCGCGATGAACTCGTCGCTGCGCGCCTGCAACTGCTCGGCGGCCTTGAGCAAACGAGTGCGACGTTCATTGGGCGCCAGGGCGGCCCAGACGGGAAATGCCGCCTGAGCGGCAGCCACTGCGGCATCGGCATCTTCCAGGGTGGCTGCGGCCACCCGCGACACCACCTCGCCGGTCACCGGGTTGCGGCGTTCAAAGGTTCGACCGTCGCGGGCAGGCAGCGACTGGCCGCCAATCAGCAGGGGCACGTCCAGCATGGTGATTCCTCTTTATTGTCGTTATCGGGAATGCATTCGATCGATGCAGAGCGCCGGGGTGCAAATGCACCCGGCGATCCGTCTCAGCGCTTGTAAGCCTGAAGACCTGGCTTGATGCTCTTGTCGTCGAGGAACTGCTTCATGCCCTGCTCGCGGCCACCTTCGGTATCGAGCAGACGCGACTGGTCAAGCTTGGCGTACAGGTAATCCTCGTTCTGCTCCCAGGTCAGCTCGCGGCAACGTTTGAAGCCATGCTTGGCCGCACGCAACACCACCGGGTTTTTCTCCAGCAGGTTGCGCGCCAGCTCGATAGTGACTTCACGCAGTTGCGCCAGCGGCACGCTTTCGTTGACCAGGCCCATCTCGGCGGCTTTCTGCCCACCGAAGGTCTTGCCGGTCATGATGTAGTACAGCGACTGACGATGGCCCACGGTGTCGGCCATGGCCTTGCTCACCAGGTTGCCCGGTGGAATGCCCCAGTTGATTTCCGAGAGGCCGAAGGTCGCTTCGTCGGCGCAGATCGCCAGGTCACAAGCCACCAGCGGGCTGAAACCGCCACCGAAGCACCAGCCGTTGACCATGGCGATGGTCGGCTTGGCGTACATGCGCAGCAGTTTCCATTGCCATTGCGAGGCTTCACGGCGGATTTTTTCCTGAAGGATTTCCGGGCCCGCATCCACTTCGCGGAAGTATTCCTTGAGGTCCATGCCTGCGGTCCAGGCATCACCTGCACCGGTGAGTACCAGTACGCCGGCCGCCGGATCCTGCTCCAGGGTTTCCAGCACATCGATCATTTCGCGGTTGAGCGTCGGGCTCATGGCGTTGCGTTTTTCCGGGCGATTGAGGATGACCCACGCGATGCCTTCTTCGATTTCGACTTTGACGGTTGTCCAGCGACCTTCGTAATTGCTCATGGCGATGCTCTCTTGTTCTTGGCTTGAAGATGACTGGAAATTAAAGGAGCAAATTAGTTATGTCAATTAACTATTAATCAAATAAACCAATTTTTCATCGCCAACCAAAAGCCCCAACGCTCATCATCAATCACCACGACCATAGCTATCAGCGTCCAACCCCGGCAAACTAGATAGCCTTGTTAACCTCTACTTCTTCAGGATTCACCTGCAATGGCCAAGTCTTCTCCTTCCGCCGACCCGAGCGAGACCCCGTCCGCCAATGCCCAGATGCAGGCACCGCTGGACTCAGCGCTGGACGATTTGATCGGGTACGCCATGCGCCGGGCTCAACTCAAACTGTTCCAGAACCTGATCGGCCGCCTATCCGCCCACGACCTGCGTCCGGCACAGTTCTCGGCCCTGGCGATCATCGACCAGAACCCAGGGCTGATGCAGGCCGACCTGGCCCGCGCACTGGCCATCGAGCCGCCCCAGGTGGTGCCGCTGCTCAACAAACTGGAAAGCCGTGCGCTGGCGGTACGGGTGCGCTGCAAGCCGGACAAACGCTCCTACGGGATCTTTTTGAGCAAGACCGGCGAAACCCTGCTCAAGGAACTCAAGCAGATCGCCGCCCAGAGCGATTTCGATTCCACTTCAGCGCTGACCGGCGGGGAACGCGAAGAGCTGTTGCGCCTGTTGAGGAAGGTTTATCAGGACTGAACGCGTGATGCCGGCACACCCCTGAAGGGTGGCCGGCAAGCCACATCGAGCCTGCTCTGGCTACCAGATCGGCAAGGTGTAGAGCACCTGGAAGCGGGTCTGGTTTTCATCACGAAAGGCCGTACCGCTCGGGAAGTCATTGCGGTAGATCGCCTTGCGGGCCAGCAGCCCGACGTTTTTCAGCGGGCCGCTCTGGATCACATACCCCAGCTCCATCTGGAACTCGCGCTCTTTGCGGTCCTCGGCGTTGAAGGCGGCCAACTCGATATTGTCACCGCGCAGGTAACGTAACCTCCCCTTCAAACCGGGCACTCCGGATGCGACGAAGTCGTAGTCGTAGATCGCTTGCCAGGTGCGCTCTTTGGCGTTGAGAAAATCCGAACCCATGGTCTGCTCGCTCATGCCCATCAACTCGGTGCCGGAGATGTAGGGCGTTGCCGAGTCGCCACTGGAATGCATATAGCCGAGGCTCACCCGATGCCCGCCCAAGCGATAGCCGAACAATGCCGAGAGGTTGATATTGTCCACCTCGCCCGCCTTGGCGCTGCCATCCTCACGGCTGAAAAAACTGCGTAAATCACTGGTGAGCACACCGTCCCCGAGCGGCAAGTTGTGCAGCAGCGCGAGGGTGTCCTGTTGGTACAGCTCGGCCACCTCGGCATGATAGGCGCGCAGACTGAGTTCTTTGTTGACCTGATAATCGCCCCCCACGTACGCCAGATGCGAAGTGGTGGCGGCGCCGTTGAATCGTCGGTTTGGCGTGGCGATGCTCATGGCCTGATAGTCGGTGGAATCGCGCTTGTTGATGCGATCGATGTAGCCGGTGTTGAGGGTCAGGCCATCGATGTCTTTGGAACTGAGGGTCGTGCCGCGAAAGGTCTGTGGCAACAATCGCGATGGGCTGGCAAAGGCAAACGGCAGGAAAATCGAAACATCGCCGCTCTTCACTGTGGTTTGGGCAAATCTTAGTTTGGCTGTCGGGGCGAGCCGTGAATATTCATCCGCCGCGCGCTTGTCGCTGGCCGACACCGGCAACAGCTCGGTGCCGCTGCGATCAGGCGCAGAGTCGAGTTTGACCCCCAGCAGCCCGCGAACATCCAGGCCGAAACCCACAACCCCTTGGGTAAAACCCGACTCCATGCCCAGGATGAAACCCTGTGCCCATTCCCGTGCGGCGGTCTTGGCTCCGTCATCCTTGTAGTCCCGGTCCAGGTAGTAATTGCGCAGAGTCAAGTTACCGTGGCTGTCCTCGATAAACCCCTCTGCGCGCAGCGCTGAGGGTAGAACGCTGATGCCGAGTAGCACCATGAGCAATCCTGGATTGACCCTGGACACACAGGAAACTGACGCCGCGGTTTCGACGTTGACGGGGTATTTGGGCATGTTCGATTGTCCATTTTTATTGTTGTTCTGAATGCCTGACGACCACAGGGCAGTCGGCTTCGCAGGCAGAGAATGGAAACAGCCGATGGCAATCGTCAACCATGAGTAGCCGATAATCGAACATTAATATTATTATCTATTTATCCACAACATCTTAACCAATGAATTAAACCGTTGTTTTTTATGGTTTTAATTGAAT
>NZ_LHVM01000011.1:0-76831 GCF_001269805.1 Pseudomonas sp. P1.8 | reverse complement strand
TCGGCTACTCATGGTTGACGATTGCCATCGGCTGTTTCCATTTTTATTGTTGTTCTGAATGCCTGACGACCACAGGGCAGTCGGCTTCGCAGGCAGAGAATGGAAACAGCCGATGGCAATCGTCAACCATGAGTAGCCGATAATCGAACATTAATATTATTATCTATTTATCCACAACATCTTAACCAATGAATTAAACCGTTGTTTTTTATGGTTTTAATTGAATTATTTGTGTTTTTTTAGAGATTATTCATTTTTTAGTTATATTTGTTATCTTAATAACCAGCCATCACATCCATTTGCCCGAGCGCAACGGAATGGCTCGACTCCACAACAAAAACAACAATGAGGTTCACCCATGGACAGTCCATCGCGTCGCTCGACGCTGACAATCGCTTTGTGCTTTATCGTGGCGCTGATCGAAGGGTTCGATCTGCAGGCTGCCGGCACCGCCGCCGCCGGATTGCGCCAGAGCTTTGCCCTGGACCCGAAGATGATGGGCTGGGTGTTCAGCGCCGGAATCATCGGTTTGCTGCCCGGCGCTTTTTTTGGCGGCTGGGTGGCCGATCGTATCGGTCGCAAGAAAATCCTTGTCGGCGCCGTACTGCTGTTCGGCGTGTTCTCGCTCTGCACCGCCTATGTCGAGACCTACACCAGCCTGTTGCTGGTACGCTTCATGACCGGCCTGGGACTGGGCGCCGCCCTGCCCAACCTGATTGCCCTGTGTGCCGAGGCCGTAAGCGAGCGTCATCGAGGGACCGCCATCAGTGTCATGTATTGCGGCGTGCCGTTGGGTGGTGCACTGGCGGCCGTGGTGGCGATGTTTTCCAGTGAACACTGGCAGACCACCTTTATCATCGGCGGCCTGACGCCCTTGCTGGTGGTGCCGTTGATGGCGCTGCTGCTGCCCGAGTCCACGGTGTTCCGCCAGCAACATGTTTCGACTGCCAGCCCACGCGCCTCCACCGGCCAGGCGCTGTTTGGCGAAGGCCGTGCACGCAACACCCTTGCCTTGTGGCTGAGTTACTTCTTCACCCTGACTGTGATGTACATGCTGCTCAACTGGCTGCCGTCGCTGTTGCTGGCACAGGGTTTCACCAAACCTCAGGCGGGCATGGTGCAGATGCTGTTCAATATCGGCGGCGCCATCGGCTCGTTGCTGGGTGGTGTGATGCTCGACCGCGGCAACGGTCTGAAGGTCGTATTGTTCGTGTACGCAGGTTTGCTGGCGGCACTGGCCGGGGTCGGCCTGTCGGTGGGTATCGTGCAAATGGCGATCGCCGGGTTTGCCGTCGGCCTGTTTGTCATGGCGGCGCAACTGGTGCTCTACGCGCTGGCGCCACCGTCCTATCCGACCTCGGTGCGCGCCACCGGTGTCGGGGCAGCGGTGGCCATCGGTCGCCTGGGTTCGGTGGCCGGTCCCTTGGCCGCCGGGCAGATCCTCGCTGCAGGCGCAGGGACTGCGGGAGTACTGCTGGCGACTTCACCGGGACTGGTGATTGCCGCGCTGTCGATCATTACCGTGATTGCCCGCAGCAGTACAAAAACCGAGGCACAACCGCAAGCTCTTCTGTAGGAGCGAGCATGCTCGCGATGGTCACTAACGATTACGCGTGTTGACTGGTTAAACACGGCGTTCATGAGTCCATCGCGAGCAAGGCTCTCCCTCACGTTATCAGTCGGTATAACCCAACCGGCTCGCCACGCTCTCCTGCACCTTGCCCCGAGTCGCCAGACAGTAATACAACGGGCACGTCACTAGCAGTCCCACCAGCCAGGACAGGTCGGCGCCTTCGACCAGGTTGGCGTACGGCCCGACGTACAACGAAGTGTTGGCGAACGGCAGCTGCACGATGATGCCGATGAAGCAGGCGATGATCGCGTGCAGATTGAAGCGCCCATAGATCCCGCCGTCAGCACGGAAGATCGAGGCGATGTCGTAATGGCCACGCTTGATCAGGTAAAAGTCGATCAGGTTGATCGAAGCCCACGGCACCAACACCAGCAGCAGTGCGAGAATCAGGCCGATGAATTGCGAAATGAAATCCGCCGAAGCGCCCAACGCCACCACACAGCAACCGGCCAGCACGATGCTCGACAACACCACGCGCACCTTGATACTCGGCGTCCACTGACTGGCGAATGTCTGAATCGAGGTGATGATCGACAGCACAGCGCCATACAGATTCAGGGCGTTGTGGCTGATGATGTTGAGCAAAAACAGGACCATCAGGATCGGCCCGAGCCAACCGGTGGATTGCTTGACTGCCGCCATCGCCTCGGTGCCTTGCGGGGTCGCCAGGACCGCCACGGCGCCGAAGGTAAACGACAGGATCGTGCCCAGCGTCGCGCCCAGGTACGTTGCGAAAAATGGCCGGGCGATGCCGATATCCGCCGGCAGGTATCGAGAATAGTCCGACACGTATGGCGAGAAACTGATCTGCCAGATAATCCCCAGCGACACGGTGGCCAGCCAGCCGGACAGGTTGAAGCCACCGCGAGTGAAGAAGTCCGCCGGCAGGTCATGGGCAAAGATGTAGAGGAAACCGGCCAGCAACGCACTGCCCATCACCCAGGTGCCGATGCGGTTGAGGGTATGGATGAAGCGGTAGCCAATCACCCCGATGGCCGTGGCACTGAGCGCACCGAGCAGGATGCTCGCCGGGACCGGAACCGACGGCGCAATGCCGACGATCGATTTGCCCGCCAGCACGATGTTGGAAATGAAGAAGCCGATGTAGATCAGCGCCGCAAAAAACACGATCAACAGCGCGCCGTAACGGCCGAACTGCCCACGGCTTTGCACCATTTGCGGAATGCCCATGCGCGGCCCTTGCGCAGAGGCGAGAGCAATCACCAGTCCGCCGACCATGTGTCCGAGCGCAATCGCCAGCAAACCCCAGAGCAGATCGAGGTGGAACACCTGGACCACCATGGCGCCGGTCACGATGGGCAGTGGCGCGATGTTGGTGCTGAACCACAGGGTGAATAGATCGCGGGCCTTCCCGTGGCGCTCTGCGAGTGGAACGTAGTCGACCGTATGGTTCTCGATCAACGGATCTTGCCGGGACATCTGGGACATATGCATGAACTCGAGTTTGTCTGTTCTTATCTTTGTATGAAGCCAAACCGGGGGGACTCGCTGGCCGCCCCTCAGATGCAAACCATATTATGGTATTCCAAACTTTAAACAAGACTGAGCCGGTCTTTGAAACCGCATCTGCACCGGCATCCTGCCCGATTCGCTTAAGTCCTGCATGCCATAAAACCCAGTAAACATTGACTTTCAGACGAATGTCGTACGTTTATCGGGTCACTTAAAAAGACCTTGCAAACGATGTATTACGGTATACCATCATACCTACAAACACATAAAAACCGCGTCACACCCCCCGAGGACCGTCCAATGATCGATGCCGCCATCTATAAACAAGTCATGGGTTCGTTCCCCTCCGGCGTGACCGTGATCACCACCCTCGATGACGACGGGCAGATCGTCGGCCTCACCGCCAGCGCCTTCAGCTCACTGTCCATGGACCCGGCGCTGGTGCTGTTCTGCCCCAACTACAGCTCCGACTCCTACCCCGTCCTGATCAAGAACAAACGCTTTGCCATCCATGTGCTGTCCGGCGGCCAGCAAAGCGAAGCCTATGCCTTCGCCCGTAAAGGCAAGGACAAGGCGCAGGGCATCGAGTGGACGTTGAGCGCGTTGGGCAATCCGATCCTGGCCAACGCGACGGCGGTCATCGAGTGCGAACTGTGGCGCGAATATGAAGGGGGCGACCACGCGATCATGGTTGGCGCGGTGAAGAACCTGATCGTGCCCCAACAGAGCAACGGGCCGCTGGTGTATTGCCACGGCAAGATGGGTGCCCTGCCCGTTCTGGCCTGACCATTGAAAGGATCGCAGCCTTCGGCAGCTCCTACAGGAGAGAGCGCCCGTAGGAGCTGCCGAAGGCTGCGATCTTTTGCTCCACAATACGTATTATGGTATACCTAAAAAACATTACCCGAGCCTACAGGCCAATAACAAAAGATCCGAGGTAAGCGTCATGAAGTTTTCCCTGTTCGTACACATGGAACGTTGGGACGAAAGCGTCAGCCACCGCCAGTTGTTCGAGGACTTGACCGAGCTGACGTTGATGGCTGAGGCCGGTGGTTTCAGCACCGTATGGATCGGTGAACACCACGCCATGGAGTACACCATTTCGCCAAGCCCGATGCCGTTGCTGGCTTATCTGGCGGGCAAGACCACCACCATTCACCTCGGCGCCGGCACCATCATCGCGCCGTTCTGGCACCCGCTGCGGGTGGCCGGTGAATGTGCGTTGCTCGATGTGATCAGCAACGGTCGCATGGAAGTCGGCCTGGCCCGTGGCGCTTATCAGGTTGAATTCGATCGCATGGCCGGTGGCATGCCCGCTTCCAGCGGCGGCCAGGCCTTGCGGGAAATGGTCCCGGTGGTGCGCGCACTCTGGCAAGGCGACTATGCCCATGACGGCGACATCTGGAAATTCCCGACCTCCACCAGCGTACCCAAGCCGATCCAGCAGCCGAACCCACCGATGTGGATCGCCGCTCGCGACCCGGACTCGCACAATTTTGCCGTAGCCAACGGCTGCAACGTCATGGTCACGCCGCTGATGAAAGGCGACGAAGAAGTCCTCGATCTGAAGAACAAATTCCAGGCCGCCCTGGACAACAACCCGGACGTGCCGCGCCCGCAATTGATGGTGCTGCGTCACACCCACGTGCATACCGCTGAAGACGCCGAAGGCTGGAAAGTCGGGGCCAGGGCGATTGCGAAGTTTTACCGCACCTTCGATGCCTGGTTCGGCAACAAGACCACCCCGGTCAATGGCTTCCTTGAGCCAAGCCCGGAGGAGAAATTCGCCGGCCGCCCGGAATTCGAACTGGAAAGCCTGCACAAAACCGCCATGATCGGTACGCCGGAAGAAATCATTCCGCGCATCAAGTACTACCAGGAACTGGGCGTCGACGAATTCAGCTTCTGGTGCGATAACAGCCTGCCCCATGCGGAGAAGAAAAAATCCCTGGAGCTGTTCATCAAACACGTCGTGCCAGCGTTCCGGTAGGCATTTGTCCTGTGGGAGCGACGGTGCGACGATTCGACCTGCTCGCGATGGACGCCAACGATAACGCGTGGCGTTTGAATGACCGAGTTGTCCAGAGTTTTTCGCGAGCAGGCTCGCTCCTACAGGAGATCGATTCCGATGATCACTGATCGTCTCCCCCCACTCGTCCTCCCCTCCGGCGCCGCGCAGGCATACCTGCACGGTGAATGGAGCGCTTCGCACCTGCATTTCAAGCGCCTGCGCGCCAGCGTTTCGGCCAAGCAGGAATTCGGGCTCTTCGTAGGCGCTGGCTTGCCAGCGAAGGCGTCTAGCCTGATGCATCGCATTGCATTGCCCGGTTCGCCGGCAAGCCGGCTCCTACAGGTTTAGGCTGCGAGACTGCGTGCTGGAACGAGCCTCGACAGGCTTTGAACAGCCAGGTTCTACCCCTATCAAATTTCAGGCAAAAAAAATCCCAGGCAGCTGATGGACGCCTGGGATTTAAAAATGCATAAACCGTGGTGGTGAACGCGGCGCGGATATTACGGAATATTTCCGGCTGTAACAAGATATTTTTGTTCACTATCCAGTTACTAAGTGCGCCAAGCCCTTAAATATCATCATTTTTCTATGTCTTTCAAAGAAACCAACGGTACTCCCTCGCGCTGATGTCATGCAAAAATGCCAGATGATCCTGTCGCTTGTTTTCGCAATAGACGTCCACAAACTCAGCGCCTAAGCCTTCGCGCAGAGGTGCATGGCTTTGCATGGCCTGCACGGCTTCGAGCATTTCCAACGGAAAATCGATGCCGCTGCTGCGGTCTTCGTTGAGCGGTGCAATCGGCTCACGCTCCCCTTCCAGTCCTTGTTCCAACCCCACCAGGATCGCCGCCAGCGCCAGATACGGGTTGGCATCGGCACCCGCCAGGCGATGTTCGATTCGCAGGTTTTTGAGATCTGACTCGGGCACCCGCAGGCACGCATCACGATCTTCAAAGCCCCAACTGGCACGGGACGCGACATTCACCGTGCCGCTCAAGCGGCGCATGGCGTTGTGGTTCGGGGCAAAAATCGGCATGCAGTGCGGTAGCACGTCCAGGCAACCGGCGACGGCGTGGCGCAATGCGCGCTGGCCGTTCGCCGCCAACAGGTTGTTGCCGGCCTTGTCGTACAGGCTCACATGCACATGCATGCCGCTACCGGGGTGCTGCAAATACGGTTTGGCCATGAAACTGGCGCGGTAATTGTGTTTGAGCGCCACTCCCCGGGTGCTACGGCAAAACAAGGCG
This sequence comes from Pseudomonas sp. P1.8, assembly GCF_001269805.1. Lineage (NCBI taxonomy): Bacteria > Pseudomonadati > Pseudomonadota > Gammaproteobacteria > Pseudomonadales > Pseudomonadaceae > Pseudomonas > Pseudomonas sp. P1.8. The sequence continues at coordinate 70,467 of NZ_LHVM01000011.1, read as the reverse complement.
GCCCAGTCGGCGGCGCGCAGGCCGTCATCGCAATGACCGAAATTGATTTCGAACTGGCCGGGACCGAGTTCGGCGGTGATCACCGTGGCTTCGATGCCTTGAGCCCTCGCGGTCTCGACCATGTCATCGAGCACCGGGGCGAATCGCGACAGGCGTTCGATGTGCATGTTCGGCTGGTCATCCGCGTCACCGGTCAACTCGTCACGAGGGAACTGCGGCAGACCGTCCTTCAAGCGGCTGTCGAACAGGTAGAACTCCAACTCGAACGCCACCACCGGGAAAATACCTTTACGGTGCAGCCGCGCCAGAACCTGGGCCAGCACTTCGCGGGGTTCGAAGACGATCGGCTTCTCAGTGCCGTCCGAGGTGATCAACATCTGGCCCAACGGCTGTTTTTCCCAGCTCACGCGCTTGAGCGTGCCGGGCACCAGGCGCCGCAGCGCATCCGGATCTCCGTCGTTGAAGCAGTAATCACCAATCTTGAACAAGCCACCCTGGGTGCCGAGCAGCACGCAGTTTTGCGGCAACTTGAGCGCGCTGCCAGCGGCGACTTTTTCGAGCATTTCGACCGGGTAGCGCTTGCCGTAGAAATGCCCGGGAATGTCCAGGGAGATCAGGTCGACGTAACGCACGTCGGGGTTGCAGTGGCGGAAGTTGCGAACCTCGGCCAGCAGTTCAGAGCACACAGCATCCATCGTTTCGTTCCTTGTTGTTATCAGGTGTAAACCCAGAGCACGCGGGTTGGGTGGCCGGAAAGATTGCCGTAGCGACAATGCGCATGGCTGGCCAGTTGAAAGCTGTCGCCGGTGCGCAGGGTCACCGGTTCGTTATCATCGAGCCACAGGGTCAACTCCCCTTCCAGGACGTAACCGCCCTGCTCGGAGCTGTCCTTCATGTGCCGGTCACCGCTGCTCGCACCGGGCTCTAGCCGGCTTTCGAGCATCGAAAAGGAGGCGCGCATCTTGGGCGAAACCAGGATGTCGGTGATGCCGTCGGCGTAGTACAACGTGCGCCGCTCATCCGGACGGGTGACCCAAGGCAAGGCCATGGGTTTGGGCAGGCTGTAGAAATAAGTGGTCGGCACGCCCAGGGTTTCGCTGATGGCGGTCAGGTCCGCCACGGTCGGGCGCGACAGTCCGCGCTCGACCTGGGACAGAAACCCGACCGAGCGCCCGATTTTGTCCGCCAGCTCCTTGAGCGTGTACTTTTTATGCTTGCGCAGGTCCTGGATCAGGATCGCCAGCGCCGAGATTTCTTCTTGCATGTCCATCGAGAGGCTTCCAGAAAGTGTCGCTTCAAATGCTGTCGCGCAGTCGATACCAGGCCTTGCCGATGGCTTCCAGCGGCGCCGCGAAGTATTTTCCACCGGGAAAACTGCCGTTGCTCAAGCCTTGATACAGGGACAACTCGTCCGGTTGCCCCAGGATCGCATCGCAGATCGCCCGCGCACCGGCCAGTGTCGGCAGCACGCCATGCCCGGAATAGCCCTGCATCCAGTACAGCTCGCCGCGCCGGCCGAGATCCGGGGTGCGCTTGAGGGTCAGGTCGATATGCCCACCCCAGGCAAATTCCAGTTCGACATCGGTGAGCTGGGGAAATACGCGTTCGAGGAACGGTCGGGTGGCGGCAGCGATGTCTTTGGGCATGCCACCCAGATAGGTGCAGCCACCGCCGAACAGCAGGCGGTTGTCCGGCGTGCGCCGGAAGTAATCGAGGACGAACTGGTTGTCGGTGACGCACACATTGCTCGGCAGCAGCGCGGTGACCAGCTCCTTCGCCAGCGGAGCGGTCGCCACCTGATAGGTGCCGACGGGCAACACGCAACTCGACAACTGCGGATCAAGTTGATCGAGGTAAGCGTTGCACGCCAGCACCAGCACATCGGCGCGAATGCGGCCGCGCTCGGTGGTGACCACGAACCCGTCGCCCTCCTCGCGATAGCTCAGCGCCTTGCTGAGTTCATGGATGCGACCACCGGCCTGTTCAATCGCATCCGCCAGGCCGAGGGCCAGTTTCAGCGGATTCAAATGACCGCCTTCAGGGTCGAACAGACCTGCCTGATAGCGCTCGCTGGCGACCCACTTCGGTAAATCGCGGCGCTCGACAAATTGCAGGCCGTCGTGGCCCCACTTGTGACTGGCCTCGTGTTGCCATTCAGTCAACAGGCTCACCCGGCGCGGCATCACCGACGTCCACAGGTGACCGGGGCGGTAGTCGCAATCAAAACCATGGCGTCCGGGCAAGTCGCGCAACTCTCGCGCCGCCCAGCGCATGCCGTCCCACAAACGTCGCGCCCGTTCATAGCCCAGCGCCGCTTCCAGCGGTGGCATGTCGCACGACCAACCGAGAATGGCCTGGCCGCCATTGCGCCCGGAAGCCGCCCAGGCTACCCGGCTGGCTTCCAGCACCGTAACGCGCTTGCCGGCCAACGCCAGGCGCAAGGCCGTATGCAGTCCGCTGAAACCGGCGCCGATGATCACCACGTCGGTGTCCTGCTCGCCTTCCAGCGCCGCGCGATCTACCAGCCGATCAGTGCACGTGTGGGCGTAGTAACTGGCGACATGCTGCGTAGACTGCTGAAACATACGGCCTCATGAAATTTTCTATTTATAATTTCATGAAAAGTTACACGATAAATTTCACACGAGCAATTCGAGCCAAAAAAAATCCCGCCCGGGAGAGTCCGGGCGGGATTTTTGGGTTCAGCCACGCGTATCAGGCAATCGGAATCAATGGATCTGCAGCGGCCCATGCGGCATCGCGGTCAGCGGCCGGCGGATAGATCCACTGGGTGTTGATCTGGGTTTTCAGCGCCTTGGCTTCTTCCTTCACCAGTTTGACCTGACGGTCCCAACCTTCGGTGTACACCGCGCCCCAGGCACCGAGATCAAGGCAGGTCACGTATTTCGGCTGGCTGTACGGCGTCGGGTCCACACCGAGAATCTGCGCGGCCACGTTGTTGCCGGCGTGGCGCCCCAACACAATCGCGTGCTGACAGGTCATCAAGGCGAAGTTGCCGATTGCATCGGAAGCGGCATACGCCACGTCGCCGGTAGCGAAGATATCGTCCTGACCAATGACTTTCAGATGCGCGTCGACATGCAGGCGGCCAAGGTGATCGCGTTCGGCGGGAATCTGCTCGGTCAGGGAGCTGGCGCGCACACCGGTGGTCCAGATCACGGTGTTGGCATCGATGCGCGTGCCGTCGGAGAGGTTCACACCCTTGGCATCCACCGAAACGACCGACGCTTTGAGATGCCATTTCACGCCTGTCGCCACGCTCGCTTCGACGATTGATTGTGCAATTTCCTCGCCCATCGAGCCGCCAATTTTCTCGCCGCGATCGACGACTATCACTTCAATGTCAGCACCCTCTCCAAGAATGGCGCGCAGACGCGACGGCATTTCAGTGGCTGTCTCGATCCCGGTGAAACCGCCACCGGCCACCACGACCGTGTTGCGCGCCCTGCTTGCGGGCTGGTCGGCCAGGGATTTGAGGTGGTTCTCAAGACTCACGGCCTGTTCGATCTGATCGACGTCGAACGCATGCTCGGCGACGCCCGGTGTGTTCGGCGCGGCCAGGCGGCTGCCGGTGGCGAGAACGAGTTTGTCGTAACTGCAGATTTGCCGGGTACCCGATGCATCAACGTAGCCAACCTGTTTTTGCTCGACGTTGATGGTCTGCGCCGCGCCTTTGATGAACTTCACGCCCACCGCGTCAAACAAATCACCAATCGGAGCGGCCAGTTGATGAGCGTTTGGCTCATAGAAGCGCGGTCGCACCCTCAGCTCGGCCTGAGGCGCCAGCACGGTCACTTCTACGCCGTCATGACCGTGAATGTTGAACAGACGCGTGGCGCTCAAAGCGGTCCACATGCCACCGAAACCTGCGCCGATTACCAGAATGTGCTGCTTCATTTTTGACTCCGAGGATAACCAGGATTGAAACCGTTTAGGGTCACGCTCATCAGGAGCGGGCATGAGATCGACACGACCACACGTGGCATTCGCCTCTGTCGACCGAAGAACTACGACTGTATCGATCCAAGTCAAATGACGCAACACGTTTTTCTTCAGCGTCGCTGTCGAGAATCGTGATCAGCCATCTCGGAACCTTATAGTCCGCGTTTCACGCGAAATATCCCTTAGATAAAAAAAGGGTGGAGACGACCGCTCGTTGCCTGGATGACGGTCGACTGTTAACATTTACGACTAATCAAGTCGGAGATACACATGTCTCTTTACAGCGCGGGGGTCGAATACGGCATCCACTGCCTGCTTTTCCTGGTCGGTAACGGTGGCGATTCGCGCGAAGCGAGCGTGCGCGACCTGGCCGACCTGCAAGGCGTGCCCCAGGATTATCTGGCGAAGATCTTCACCAAACTGGCGAAAGGCAAACTGGTGGTGGCCACGGAAGGCATGCGCGGCGGGTTCAAACTGGCGCGGCCTGCTGACGAAATCACACTGCTGGATGTCGTCAGCGCCATTGACGGTCGAAAGTCGATTTTCGAGTGCCGGGAGATTCGTGGCCGCTGCGCGCTGTTCGAGGGCTCGCCGCCCGATTGGGCGCTGGACGGCCCGTGTTCAGTGCATGGCGCAATGATGGTCGCGCAGAAGCGCATGGAAGAGGCGCTCGCCCAGCAAACCATTCTGGATATCGCCAGAAAGGTCGGACGAAAATCCCCGCCGGAGTTCGGCGTCAAAGTGGAAAGCTGGATGAATGATCGTCGGGAAAAGAAAAGCGCAAGCCAAGACGTCCCGCTGATCCCGGTGACCGATATCGGTGATTGACGCTCAGAGGCAGTCGCGCACCGCTTGGCGCAGGGCGCCGGATTTTGCCCAAGGCGGTCCCTGGTACAGCGAGACCCGGCTGCCGTCCTTGGATTTGACGATGTCGAGAATTTCGTCTGCCGAGATCATGCCTGGCGCGTTGATACGGTAACCGTTTGAAATCGAGGTCTGGCTCGTCTTCGAGACCTCATGCTGCCAAAGAGGCAACACGCACGCCGCATACTCCTTGGGTGGCTTTTCACTGTATTTGCTGACATTCGGCTCACCCGGCACCAGCGATGCCGGCAACGAACATCCGGCCAGCAACGCCAGCACGCTTCCCCCCATCAACATCCGCATGATGTTTCCTTATGTCCTGAAAAAGAAAATGTAGCGCGTCACCGCCTGAACCGCGAATGGTCAAACATTCTTCAGCGGCTGAAATTGATACCGTTTCCTGCGGTTAGTTCCGCTGGTTCAGATACGCCATCCATCTTTCGTGTGCCTCATGCTGCCATTGTGAGACCCGTTCCCATTCAGGCCCGCTGAGTTGATGTTCTGAAACCAGCTTCATCATCTCGTTGGTGGCCGCATTCAAATCAACCATAAGCTCTTGGGCCCGAGCCCTGAAATCATCGGTAGTGGTCATTTCGAACTCGCCCCGCCTGCTGAATTGCCGGCACTTGAGTAGGACAGCGGAGCAGCCCGTTCGCGTGCTTTTTTCCGACCAGTGGAAACAGCGTTGAATCAGACGAACACAACACCGCAATCAGCAAACGGGTCTAAAATTTCGGAGGGCAATATTCGGGAGATCGTCATGTGGCTAAACGAATCGGAACAGCAACTTCGGCGCGATCTGCAAGGTCTTGCTTCGGATTTGCGATGGTCAGCGGTGGAGCTCCTGCGTATTGAGCAACAATTGCGGCAGTCCGGAAATGAAGCCGATGCGCAAGCAATCCAGCGGCTGTGCGCGCTATTTCAGGGTGATGAAGAAAAACTGTCGGGTTATGCCGAAGAAGTGAAAGCCAAACTCATCAGTCGAAACCGGCATGAAGAAGGCGAAACCCTCAAAGATGCATGAAAAAAGCCCCGGCGAACCGGGGCTTCAAAGCTGCTTTCATTTTGTTGGCTGGTTGTCCGAAGACTTGCCAGCGCGGGCTCTGTAGCCAGGCAATGACGCGGCAAACGCCAATGCCTCTTCCCGACTGTCGAACGAGCCAAGCCGGTCACCCTGGGTGCAGACCCGCCAGGGACCGTTGTTTACGCTGAGTACGTCATAACCGTTCATATGCATTTTGTTCAGCATCGGTACGCTCATAGTCACCTCCTTCTCGGCAGTGATATCAGGTTGACTTGCTTACCTTACACCGACCGTTCTCCAAAATACCGACCAGACGTCGCCGCAGAAATTCCGGATTTCGATTGCACTTTGCAGGGCAAGTACAGCTCAAACTATTCCGATGGCAGTCAAGAGGGTTCTGTACCTGATGCTGCATTTTTGTGCCTGTTCGATGACAAGCGTAAATCGGGGTAGCCATGAAAATACGCGCAACGATCATCTGTGAGCAGGATCGGCACGTGCTTCTGGTACGCAAGGCGGGAGGTCGCTGGACGTTGCCCGGTGGCAAGGTCGAATGGGGGGAAACCGTGGCCGGTGCGGCCATCCGTGAATTGCAGGAAGAAACCGGACTGCAGGTCGACGAACTGGTTTACCTGATGGAATTCAAATCAGGCAGCACTCGACACCATGTCTATGAGGTGTCGGTGCTCAATCTGCATCAGGTCCGGGCGCAAAACGAAATCATCGACTGCATCTGGCATCCACTGGAAACGGTGCACAACCTGAACATCAGCGATGCCACGCTGAGCATCGTCAGAGCGTTTGTGCGTCGCCTTTAGCCCTGGTCGCCGCCGCCCACCGGCATGACCATGCCGGTGATATAGGACGCATCATCGCTGGCCAGAAACAGAATGGCGCCCGCCTGTTCATCCAGCGTGCCGTAGCGCTTCATCAAACTGCTGTCGAGGGTCTGATCGACGATCTGCTGATACCAGACCTTCTCCTGCTCACTCTGCTCGGCAGCGTTGCGCGGAACGCGCCGCGGTGGCGCTTCGGTTCCACCGGGCGCCGTGGCGTTGACTCGGACACCCCGATCGGCGACTTCGAATGCCAGGCACGCGGTCAGCGCGTTCACTCCGCCCTTCGCCGCACCGTAGGGCACGCGGTTGACACTGCGGGTGGCGATGGACGAAACGTTGACGATTGCTCCACTGCCCTGCCCCAGCATGATCGGCAGCGCCGCATGGCAGCACCACAAAGTAGGAAACAACGATCGGCGGACCTCGGCTTCAATCTGCGACGCTTCGTAATGCTCGAACGGCTTGGCCCAAATCGTGCCACCGACGTTGTTGATCAGCACATCGAGACGGTCGAAACGTTCGACGGCGGCTTGCATGACTCGATTGCACTCTTCGTACTGTTCGAGATCGGCGGTCAGGGCCAGGACCTCAGTGGTCGGCGCCAATTGCTGCTGCAACTCGAACACCAGTTCGGAGCGATCCACCAGGATCAGCTTCGCGCCCTCTGCGGCCATGCGCTCGGCAACCCGGCGCCCAATGCCTTGGGCCGCGCCAGTGATCAGCGCGACTTTTTCGTGGAATCTGTTCATGAACACCTCAAGATCTGAATGACGCCACCAGACCCCGTAGGAGCTGCCGAAGGCTGCGATCTTTTCCTCTGTTTTTTCAACAATCCAAAAGATCGCAGCCTCGTTACACTCGACAGCTCCTACACGGGGCTTAATCGCGCAGAACGGTCACGCCGCGCTGGCGGCGAATTTTTCGTAGTAGAAGTTCGCAGGTGCGATGCCTTGCTCACGAATGAACTGGCTCACCGCCTCGACCATCGGCGGCGGGCCGCACAGGTACACGTCGACGTCGCCATCGTTCAGATGCTTGGGCTCGATGTGCTGGGTCACGTAGCCCTTGAGCGGGTGCTGACTGTCCGGGCTGGCGACGCAGGCGCTGAAGCTGAAATTGGGGATACGTGAAGCGAAGGCTTCCAGGCGATCAAGCTCCACCAGGTCGAAATCGTGGGTCACGCCATAGATCAGATGCAGCGGATGTTCGCTGCCCTGCTCGGCGATTTTCTCCAGCATGGCAGTGAAAGGTGCCAACCCCGTGCCCCCGGCCAGCAGCAACAGCGGACGGCGGATGTCGCGCAGATAAAAACTGCCCAAAGGACCGGCCAGGCTCATGCTGTCACCCGCCTTGGCCATGCCGGTGAGGAAACTGCTCATCAGGCCGCCAGGGACGTTGCGGATCAGGAAACTGACCTCACCGTCGCGCTGCAACGAGCTGAACGAATAGGCGCGAGTCTGCTCGCTGCCGGGAATCCCCAGGTTCACGTATTGCCCCGGCAGAAACGCCAGTTTGCTCAGGGAATCGCCCTTGATCGACAGCGCGATGGTGCTGTCGGACAACTGGCGCACGGCACTGATGGTCGCGTCGTAGCTGGCCTGACGGGTGCGGCAGACTTCAGAGGACGTCGGTACGCGCACCACGCAATCGCTCTGGGCGCGCATCTGGCAGGTCAGGACAAAACCTTGCTCGGCCTCTTCAGGGCTGAGGGCGTCTTCGATGTATTCCTCGCCCAGATCGTAACGACCGGCTTCGGCAAAACACTTGCAGGTACCGCAAGCGCCATCGCGGCAGTCCAGCGGAATATTGATGCCCTGGCGGTACGCGGCATCGGCCACGGTTTCGCCGACATTGGCGTCGATGAACCGAGTGACGCCGTCTTCGAAATTGAACGCAATGGAATGGGTCATGACGGCAGTCTCACAAGTGGTAAACATCGATGACCTGACGAACGTAGTCGTTCTTCAGGATCACTTTCTTGGCCTTGATCAACGGGTTTTCACCGCGCACATCGAGGGTGTAGAAACTGCTGCCGAAATAGCTGTCGACGGTCTTGTAGCGAAAACTCAAGGTGTGCCAGTTGAAGCGCACCTTGCACAGCCCGTCGGCCTGTTCGAGCAGCTCGATGTTGCTGATGTTGTGCGAGGTGCGAGTGTCCGGCACGCTGGCGCTGGAACGCTCGGTCTTGATGCGGAAGATGCGGTCTTCCAGGCCCGTGCGGTTGCCGTACCAGATCAGCGAGATTTCCCGCTGCGGGTCCTCGGTCAATTCGTCGTTGTCGTCCCAGGACGGCATCCAGTACGTCGCGTCGGGGGCGTACAGCTCCAGCCATTCATCCCACTGGCGATCGTCGAGGTAGCGCGCTTCGCGGTAGAGGAAATCACGCACTGCTTCATAGGAAATGCTCATTGCACGTCCTCCACGGCGATCAGCTTCGACTGCTCGGCCGCCAGGGCCTTGAGCATGGTCTGCTGCCAGTATTTGTGTTGCAGCACGAACAGGCCCTCGTCTTCGGTGCGCACACCACTGAGCAGCGGATGCAGGTCGATTTCCTTGGCTGCCTCGTCGGCACCCTCAATCCAGTGCTCGGCACCCCGGGACATGTCGTTCCAGGTGGTGACGCTGCCCTGGTAACTGGTCTGGCAGGAGCGGAACTCTTCCAGATCGTCCGGTGTGGCCATGCCGCTGACGTTGAAGAAATCCTCGTACTGACGAATCCGGCTGGAACGGGCGTGATCGCTTTCGCCTTTGGGGGCGATGCAGTAGATGGTGATTTCCGTGCGGTTGACCGAGATCGGCCGCGCGATGCGGATCTGCGAGCTGAACTGGTCCATCAGGTACACGTTCGGGTACAGGCACAGGTTGCGCGAGTTCTCGATCATCCAGTCGGCGCGGGCCTTGCCAAAGTCTTGCGCCAGCTCATCGCGGCGCTCGTACAGCGGACGGTCCTCGGGGTTGGACCAACGGGTCCAGAGCAGCATGTGGCCCTTGTCGAAGGAGTAGAAACCGCCACCCTGCTTGGCCCAGCTGCCGGCGCTCATGGTTGGGTTGGTGTCACCGGCTTCACGTTGCTTGCGCTGGTTCTGTGTGGCCGCGTAGTTCCAGTGCACTGAGCTTACGTGGTAGCCGTCGGCGCCGTTTTCGGCGGTGAGCTTCCAGTTGCCTTCGTAGATGTAGCTGGAGGAACCGCGCAGTACTTCCAGGCCATCGGCGGACTGGTCGACGATCATGTCGATGATCTTCGCCGACTCGCCCAGGTGCTCCACCAGCGGCAGTACATCAGCCTTGAGGCTGCCAAACAGGAAGCCGCGATAGGACTCGAAACGCGCAACCTTGGTCAGGTCGTGGGAGCCTTCGCAGTTGAAGCTCGAAGGGTAGCCGGCGTTGGCCGGATCCTTGACCTTGAGCAGCTTGCCGGAGTTGTTGAAGGTCCAGCCATGGAACGGGCAGGTGTAGGAGCTCTTGTTGCCGGACTTGTGCCGGCACAGGGTCGCACCGCGATGGCTGCAGGCGTTGATGAAGGCGTTGAGCACACCGTCCTTGTTGCGCGCGATGAAGATCGACTGGCGCCCCATGGTGGTGGTGTAGAAATCGTTGATGTTGGGGATCTGGCTTTCGTGGGCCAGGTACAGCCAGTTGCCCTCGAAGATGTGTTCCATCTCCAGATCGAACAACCGGGGGTCGGTGAACATCTCGCGTTTACAGCGATAGAGACCCTGCTCGGGATCGTCTTCAAGCAGGGAATGCACATACTCGGGTCGCAGGGTCATGGCCGCCGCCTCCATTGTTATTGTTCAGGCAGGGGTCATGCTAGGACGGGGGGATGGGGTGAACTATCCGCGGGGTGCAGACCTTTATCCGTTTTGTGCAAGTGAACGTTGCGACACCGCTAACTGTAGGAGCCGGCTTGCTGGCGATTCAGGCGATGCGATGTGTCTGGGCTGACGCCATCGCCAGCAAGCCGGCTCCTACAGGGGGTTGTGGTGATTCAGTGGCGGCGTTTGAGGGTATCGGACGGCAATTCGCCGAACTGCTTGCGGTAGCTGTCGGAGAACCGTCCCAGGTGCAGGAAGCCGTAATCCATCGCCACTTCCGTGACGTTGCGCACGTTGCAGGTCGGGTCGCTCAGGCAGGCGTTGATGCGTTCCAGGCGCTTCTGGCGCAGGTAGTTTTTTGGCGTAAGGCCGGCATTGCGCTCGAACAGGCCATACAGCGAGCGCAGACTCATGTGGGCCTGGCGCGCCAGTGCTTCGCTGTCGATGTCCTGCTTGAGGTTACTGGCGATGTAATCGGCAATCGCTTCGAACGTGGCCGTCTGCGAGCACAGCTCCAGACGGCTGACGTTGGTTTTCATCAAGCTGAGCATCTTGCTGACGATGATCTGCGTGTAATGCTCCTGCACCTTGGGGATTTGCTCGCTGGACTCGGCTTCCTGGCAAATCATCGCCAGCAGGTTGACGAAGCCTTCCAGCTCATCGAGTTGATAACGGTTCTCGAGGAACCGTACGCCCTGCCCCGGATAGCGCCAGCGCTGCTCATCGCAAACCGACTCGAACAACCGGGTGGGGACTTTGAGGATGAATTTTTCGCAATCGTCGGAATAGGTCAGGTCCACCGGATCGTCGGGGTTGATCAGCAGCAATTCGCCGGGGGCGAAGTAATGTTCCTGGCCGTGGCCGCGCCACAGGCAGTTGCCGCGCAGCAATACCTGAAGGTGATAGATATTCTCCAGCGCGCCCGAGGTTACCCGCACACTGGCGCCGTAGCTGATACGGCACAGGTCGAGGCTGGCGAACTTGCGATGGTCGAGACTGGCCAGCGGGTTGCCGGCACGGGGCATGAGAATGCAGTGGTTACCGACGTGCTGATTGACGTAGCCGGACACCGCATACGGGTCGGCATGGTCGAATACTCTGCTGCGCTGACTCAACAGTTGAGCTTGCATCATCGGGTCACTCTCATTGTTGTTATAGGTTGCGTCGCTCCATTCTAGAACCGAAACCCTTGTAGGAGCGAGCTTGCTCGCGAGGGTCTCGAGAACGCCGCGTTTAGCCGGTAAACACGCGTTATCGTTAACGACCCTCGCGAGCAAGCTCGCTCCTACAGGATTGTGCTATCAGTCCTCGAGTGCGCGGACCCGCTCGTGGCGCTGCTGTTCTTCAGGCTGCGCGGTCGACTGCAGGGTGAAATCGAATTCGATTTCGGCAAAACGCCCGCTGACGCCATGGGCCGCCGCACGTTCCTGATCGTCGCTGAAGGTGATCTTGGCGATCAGCTCGTCACGGGTGGCGTAGGCGAAATCGTCATGCAGGTACTTTTCACCATCCAGGTTGATCTGGGTGGTCAGGTGGCGATGGTCCGGTGCGGAGATGAAGAAGTGCACGTGGGCCGGACGCTGGCCATGACGGCCCAGTTGATCGAGCAGTTGCTGGGTCGGACCGTCCGGTGGGCAGCCGTAACCCGACGGCACGATGCTGCGGAAGCGGTAGCGGCCTTCAGCGTCAGTGACGATGCGGCGACGCAGGTTGAATTCCGACTGCGTGGCATCGAAGTACGAATAAGTACCACCGGTGTTGGCGTGCCAGACGTCTACCACGGCGCCGGCCAGGGGTTCGCCTGCGGTGTTGAACACACGGCCTTGCATGAACAGGGTCACACCCGGATCGACGCCATCGTCCAGACGCGCTTCGCCTTCAGACAGCGGAGCACCCGCCACGTACAGTGGGCCCTCGATGGTACGCGGGGTGCCACCGGATTTACCGGCCTGTTCGTCTTCGGCATCCATCAGCAGGTCGAGATAGTGCTCCAGACCGAGACCGGCCACCACCAGCCCGGCTTCCTGGCGAGCGCCCAGCACGTTCAGGTAGTTGACCGCTTTCCAGAATTCTTCCGGGGTTACGGCCAGGTCTTCGATGATGTTCACCGAATCACGCAGGATGCGGTAGATCAGCGCCTTGGTCCGAGAATCGCCGGCGTCGTTATGCAGGCCGCTGGCTTCTTCGAGAAATTTCTGGACTTCGGCAGTGTGGGAAATCTTGACGTTCATTCTGGGTTCCTCATCTTGTAATTATTTGGCGTAGCGAGCTGAACAGGCTGGGCTCAGCGGTCATCGTCACGGATGGAAGAAGGATGCCGGCACATCGCATCGATTTCGATGGCCATGTACGGAAACAGCGGCAATTGCATCAACAGGTCATGCAGTTCCTGAACGCTGTCGACATCGAACACGCTGTAGTTGGCGTAGTGTCCGGCGATGCGCCACAGGTGACGCCACTTGCCCTGCTCTTGCAGACGCTGGGCCAGGGCCTTCTCGTCAGCCTTGAGTTTGGCGGCGGCTTCGGGATTCATGTCGACCGGCAGGTTCACGGTCATTTTTACGTGGAACAGCATAATGCTCTCCTCAAGCTTGATGAATGGCGGTGGATGTCTTGTCGCGGCGGAAGAACGCCAGGCGCTCTTCATCAAGGCTCAGGCCCAGGCCCGGGGTGTTCGGCACGTGCAGTTCAAAATCGCGGTACACCAGCGGTTCGCTGAGAACGTCTTCGGTCAGCAGCAACGGGCCGAACAGCTCGGTGTCCCACGCCAGTTTGTTCAGGGTGACGAAGGCATGGGCCGAGGCCATGGTGCCCAGGCCACCTTCAAGCATGGTGCCGCCGTACAGGGCGATACCCGCCGCTTCGGCGATGGAGGCGGTGCGCAATACAGCACGTGGGCCACCGTTCTTGGCGATTTTCAGGGCGAACACCGAAGCCGCACCTTCGCGGGCCAGGTTGAACGCATCTTCCACGCACTCAATGGATTCGTCGGCCATGATCGGTGCCGGGCTCATGGCGTTCAGACGGGCCATACCCGCGCGGTTGTTGCGCGAAATGGGTTGCTCGATCAGGTCGATGCCGTTGGTGCCAAGGATTCGGCAGGCCCGCAGCGCCACCGCTTCGTCCCACGCCTGATTGACGTCGACCCGCACGCTGGCACGGTCGCCCAAGGCTTTCTTGATGGCAATCACGTGGGCCAGATCGCGGTTGACCTCCCCGGCACCGATCTTCAGTTTGAAAATGCGGTGGCGGCGCAGGTCGAGCATTTTTTCCGCTTCGGCGATGTCCTTCTCCGTGTCGCCACTGGCCAGGGTCCAGGCCACCGGCAGCGAGTCACGAACACGGCCGCCGAGCAACTCACTGACCGGCAGGCCGAGGCGTTTGCCCAAGGCGTCAAGCAGCGCGGTTTCGATACCGGACTTGGCGAAGGTGTTGCCACGGATGCTGCGCTCCAGGCGCAACATGGCAGCGTTGACGTTGTTGCTGTCCTGGCCGATCAACAACGGCGCGAAGTGCATGTCGATGTTGGTCTTGATGCTGTCCGGGCTTTCGTTGCCATAGGCCAGGCCACCGATGGTGGTAGATTCGCCGATGCCTTCGATGCCGTCGGCGCACCGCACGCGAATGATCACCAGGGTCTGGTTCTGCATGGTGTGCATCGCCAGCTTGTGCGGGCGGATGGTCGGCAGATCGACGATGATCGTCTCGATCGATTCAATGGCAGTTGCAAGCATGTCGATACCCGTCAGGTTCTTAAAGTTCTGGAATCGATTCTGGTACGGCTTTTTTCGTGACGCCAATATAGAATTGGTCTGACTTGATACCTTAAAGGTATGCAATCCATTTGCGTCTGGAGGCTCCATGGAACTGCGGCACCTGCGTTATTTCCAGGTATTGGCTCAAACCCTCAACTTCACCCGGGCCGCCGAACTGCTGCACATCGCCCAACCACCGTTGAGCCGGCAGATTCAGCAACTGGAAGACGAGCTGGGGGTGATGTTGCTGGAGCGCGGACGCCCGCTGAAGCTGACCGATGCCGGGCGGTTTTTCCATGAACACTCCACCGCCCTGCTCGATCAGCTCAACAAGGTCTGCGACAACACTCGCCGCATCGGCCAGGGGGAAAAAACCTGGCTGGGCATCGGATTCGCGCCCTCGACACTGTATGGGGTATTACCGGAACTGATTCGACGCTTGCGCAGCGGCGAGCCGCTGGAGCTGGAGTTGGGGCTGTCGGAAATGACCACCCTGCAGCAGGTTCAGGCGCTCAAGGCCGGGCGGATCGATGTAGGTTTCGGCCGCATCCGCATTGATGATCCGGCCATCGTCCAGACCGTATTGACCGAAGACCGTCTGGTCGCCGCCCTGCCCGCCGGTCACCCGCTGCTCGCAGGCCCCATCAGCCTGCGGGAACTGGCGAAGGAACCCTTCGTGTTGTACCCCGGTAATCCGCGACCGAGCTACGCCGACCATGTGATAGCCCTGTTCGAGACCTATGGCGTGAGCATCCACGTGGCGCAATGGACCAATGAACTGCAAACAGCGATTGGGCTGGTCGGGGCGGGAATCGGAGTCACACTGGTGCCGGCATCGGTGCAGTTGCTGCACCGCGACGACATTGGTTTCACCCCGCTGCTGGAAGACAACGCAACGTCACCGATCATTCTGAGTCGACGGGTGGGCGATGTCTCCCCGGGGTTGAACCATTGCTTGCGGATGATTGATGAATTGTTGGCGCCCGCAAACTGAAACATTCAAGACCTGTAGCAAGCGATCAACCGGCAAACGCCCGACGCCCGGCCTTTATCTCGGTACGCAATTCGCCGATGGCCCGCACGCTGTCCAGATTCGCCGTCGATACGCCACTGATCAACAGTTCCACTCGCCCGGTGACAGGTTCATGGATTTCAATGCGCAGCAATCCGAGGCTCTCGGTGCATTCGCACGACAGTGGCTCGAAACCGGACTCAACAATGCTGCAAAGAACTGAAATAGGAACCATGGCCGGTCCTCGGCGATAGGTGATCGGATTGGATCCGTTTCAGATAGATACACATTGCTGATTTTGCGCCAGTAAATTGCCGTCAATTTTGCTATTTCGCTGGCACCTCGGACATTTCAGTGGGAATTACCCCCCCAGATCCAGTTCCAGAACCCTGGCAACTCAACGGGTTGTGAACCGTCGCGCACAGTTCGCGCCAAGGCTGCCCGCAATACTGCGTCCTGATCGTCGTAAAACGGCTTGTCGGCGATTGTCACACCGCTGGCCTGGGCACTGTCGACGAGAATCTGCAGATACTCGCGGGTATGCCGGGCCGTGTAGCGGTTGAGGTCATGGAACGTCACCACCACTGGAATCACCCCGTCGACCACCGGCAGCTCGCCACGGGCAATGCGCTCGCGCACTTCAGACATCGAACGCAGCATGTGCGAACGACGCCGGGGGCTGGCATTGAAGCCCCAGATCTTGCCGTCGTTGGCGCTCAAATCCGTCAGCAGCACGTGCAGACCATGTTGCTGATAAGCCGCGAAGGTGCGCTTGTCGTAGTTCCAGAACGGCGGGCGCAACAACACCGTGGGCACGCCGGTAATGGCGGCGATGTCGGCGCTGCCGTCGGTGAGGGCCTGCTCCAGTTCTGATGGATCGAGAGAGCGATGATTGGTGTGCGAGGGCGTGGCGGTATGGAATCCCAGAACGTGCCCCTGCGCATGCTCGCGGCGCATGATCTCGCGGCCCAGGTCGCTTCCACCGGCTCGTGGGGCGCGGGTCTGCACGAAGAACACCGCCTTGATGTCCGGTTGCAGCGGATTGCGCGCAAGGCTCTCCAGCACGGTCACGGTCGGGTTCCACCAGCTCGAAGCGCTGGGACCGTCATCGAAGGTCAGCAAAAAGCGGATCGGCGGTTGCGCTCGCAGGCGCTGTTCGGTTTGCGGCGTCATTTCAATCGGCGCCGCAATACACCCCAGCAGACCGACAGCCATGGCGCACAGCGCTAAAAATCTGGATAGCTGTTTCATTTTTTGCCTTGAGCCGGCCCGCACCGGGCGGTGGGCCGAAGTTGGATAGGGTACACAGCGTTTGGTTCCAACACTGCCAGGCCCGTTTCGTTGTCTGCATCTAAACTCAAAACACCGCTTTACCAGAGAGTCAGGCCATGTGCGGACGATTGTCGCAATACCGCGGGATCCACGACTTCGTGGCAGTGCTGAGTCTCCCCGATGCGTTGATCAATCATGTCGGCGCCGCCCCCTTGGCACGCTACAACGCCGCACCCACCACACAGCTTGCCCTGCTGCATGAGGAAAATGGGCGCTTGCATGCCGATGCGGTACGTTGGGGCTGGCGACCGTCCTGGTCGACTGATCGCACAACGCCGATCAATGCGCGGGTCGAGAAAGTCGCCCACGGACCGTACTTTCGTTCCATATGGCCCCACCGCGCGATCTGTCCGATCGATAACTGGTTCGAATGGGTCGATGCCGGCGATTCGACAAAGCAACCCTGGCTGATTCGTCGGCGTGACCGGGCCCCCATTTACTGTGCGGCCATTGGCCAGTTCCCCATCGGCGGCGCGCCGCCAAGGGAGCACGACGGCTTCGTGATCATCACCGCCGACAGTGCTGGCGGCCTGCTGGATGTGCATGACCGTCGCCCTGTGGTGTTTTCCTCCGAACTGGCGCGGGAATGGCTGGACCCGGCCACACCCAAGGAGCGAGCCGAGGAAATGGCGCTGATGCAAGGTGAGGTCAGTGACGTATTTGAGTGGTACAAGGTCGACAGGGCCGTCGGCAATGTCAGGAACCAAAGCGCTGCTCTAATCAATGAAGTTCCATGAACTTATCAATAACGACAGTAAGGCAATCATTAATAACAACTCTATAAACAAGCAACGGCTCTATAACGTGAAAAAAAGCGTTTCCTTGAAGTAACAATAAGGTTTGGTACATACGTACCGCTTGTCAGACTCTGCAGTCAAAATAGATACATTCCCACCTACTGCGGCTAGCATTCGCGCCGAATTTCCAGCAATAGCATTAGCTGACCAAAGAGTCAGCAACTAAGGAAATCCCATACACCAAGCCTTGCAGAGATCCAAATTGCGCGACGACTATACAAACGATCAAGTCGTGGGTCTGGCGTGCGTTCATCTTACAAAGACGGAGCACTACCAACTCGACTGCTTTATCAAGCAATACATACACACCCGTAACCTTCGATCTGTTCCCGATATCCATCAAACCCTGAGTTCAACTCTCGAACATTATCCCGGCAAACCGCCGGTAATGGTCAACGAGCTGAACGCCTGGATCGACAGGACATTAGGACATCGCGCCGCCCACCCCGATTTTCCAGAGATCCTGGAACAAGGGTGATCACGACAAAGCCCCGCTCATGGCGGGGCTTTGTCGTATAGGCCGATCAAAACTTGCGGTCTGGCTCTGACAGTTCCGTTCCATCGTCAGGATGCTTCCAGTCCGGTACCGAGCGCTTCTGTTGCTCAATCTCTTTTTCCGTGGGTTCGTCCACGTCTTCTTCCGGGTCAGGACGTTTGGGTTCATTGGCCATGTTCACCTCTCTTCCTGAAGGGATCGGTTATCAATTGCAAGCGTAGAACACTTTTACGCAGCCGACTCAGAGCCACCAGCGCAGAAAAAAGAAGAATGCCATGCTCAACAGCATGCTCAGCAACGTGTTGCGGGTGTACAGCACCAGGCCGATGGCCACCAGCGAACTGATCAGGTACGGATTGTCCCACTGCAAATTCAGCTGTTTTTCCGGCATGAACACAATCGGCCCGCAGATCGCGGTCAGCATCCCCGGCACTGCAAACCCGAGAAACTGTCGGGCATTGCTGCTCAGGCGAACCGGCAATCTCGGTTCGAGAAACACATAGCGGTTGAGGAACACCAACAGGCCCATTCCGATAATCACTGCCCAGACCATCATGTGCGTCCACCGTAGAATTTGTTGCAGACAAACCCGGCGGTCATCCCCGCCAACCCCGACAGCACCAGGGCCGAACCCCACTGCCAGTAACTGAACAACACTGAGCAAAACAGCGAAACCGCCACGCACACTACGGTCGGCACATTGCGCACCACCGGGGTGATCAGGGCGATAAACGTCGCGGCGATGGAGAAATCCAGCCCCAGATGCTCCAGGCCCGGGATGCTGCTGCCCAACACAATCCCGGCCAGGGTGAAGACGTTCCAGGCGATGTAAAACGTCAGGCCGACACCCAGGGCGTACCAGCGGTTGAACTGCTGCTTGTCGTGCTGGCTGGTCAGGGCGAACAGCTCATCCGTAAGCAAGAATCCCAACCCCACTCGCCAGCGCCCCGGCAACGGTGAGATCACCGAGCGCAGGCTCATGCCGTAAAGCAAGTGCTGTGACGTCAGCAGCAACGTGGTCAGCAAAATCGAAAAAATCCCGGCACCGCCCTTGAGCATGCCGATGGCAACCAGTTGCGCGGCACCGGCAAACACGATGCTCGACAGGCCCTGACCTTGCAGGGGCGTGAGATTGGCCTCGATGGCCATGGAGCCCGCCAGCAAGCCCCAGGGCGCGGTGGCCAGGGACAGCGGCATGATGGCTGCGGCGCCGCGCAGAAAGGCACTACGGGGCATGAGTGAGTTGGACATGACGTTCTACAGACAGGGAGAGACCCGAAACTGTGCCAGCCCTCGCGCCCGTTGGCTTGAACAATCTTGCTCACTGTCACGAACCCCTGCCATTCATCGGCTGCCCGCTTGCTTCGCCACAATAGTAGCAACATGATGGCGCTGCACTTTCATCGAGGCAGCCCCTTTATGAGTTCAGTCGAAACCGACAGCGATGTTTACAAAACCCTGCTTGAGTCGACCAACGCCATTCCCTGGCGCATCGACTGGAAAACCATGACGTTCAGTTACATCGGCCCACAGATCGAGCAATTGCTCGGCTGGAAACAGCACAGTTGGGGATCGGTCAACGACTGGGTCGAACGTATGCATCCGGATGATCGTGCCTACGTTGTGGATTTCTGCGTCTCGCAATCGCGCGCCGGTGTCGATCACGAGGCTGACTATCGAGCGCTGACCGACAGCGGCGAGTACGTGTGGATTCGCGATGTGGTGCACGTGGTGCGCAAGGACGGCGAGGTCGAGGCACTAGTCGGATTCATGTTCGACATCAGCGAGCGCAAGAAAACCGAAGAACACCTGGTTCGCCTGCAAAAGCAGCTCGAAGAATATTCATTCCAGGACGGGCTGACCGGCATCGCCAACCGGCGCATGTTCGACACCGTGCTCGAACGCGAGTGGAACACCGCCCAACGCACCGGTTCGCCACTGTCGGCGCTGGTGCTGGATATCGACTACTTCAAGCAGTACAACGACCATTACGGCCATATCAAGGGTGACGAATGCCTGCGCCGCGTCGCGCAAACCCTGTCCAGGGCGGCCAACCGGCCACGGGACTTCATCGCGCGAATCGGCGGTGAAGAGTTCGTCTGGCTGCTGCCGGAAACCGATGCAGAATCGGCACGACTGGTGGCGCACAAATGCCTGCACCTGATTCGCCAGCAGCAGATCCCCCATGCGTTTTCAAACGTATCGAATCTGTTGAGCATCAGCGTCGGCGTCGGCACCACCACTGTTTCAATGCATGCCACGGCTCTGGAGTTCGTCGAACAGGTCGACCATCTGCTCTACAAGGCCAAGCACAACGGGCGGATGCGCGCCGAGTTCGCTGATTTTCGAGATTGATCAACAGCCAGCCCCGAGTACCATGGAGGGAATGATTTACCCGGCCGGGGAGATCGCCATGCTGTACCGAATCGCCGCCGATGGGCTGGTGCTGTTTCATCTTTTGTTCATTGTGTTTGTGCTGTTTGGCGGCTTGTTGGTGCTCAAATGGCGTCACCTGGTGTGGTGGCATCCGCCCACAGCGCTGTGGGGTATGGCGGTGGAGTTTTTCCACCTGCCCTGCCCGCTCACCGATTGGGAAAACCACCTGCGCCATGGGGCCGGGCAAAGCGGCTACGGCGGTGGATTCATCGAGCATTATGTCTGGCCGGTGATTTATCCGGCGGGGCTGACACCGGGTATTCAGCTTGCATTGGGCGCCGTGGTGCTGCTGATCAATGGGCTGGTCTATCTTCGGGTGGTCCGGCGATGGGCGACTTGAAAGATCGCAGCCTGCGGCAGCTCCTACGGGAAACGCCTGTCCTTGCGTAGGAGCTGCCACACGCTGCGATCTTTTGATCTTATCCGTTCGAGGATGCGACCCATGCTGTCAATTGAAGACCTGGCGTTGCTTGAGGCCATCCGTGAAACCGGCAGCCTGTCGCGGGCAGCGGCGCATCTGGGCAAGGCGCCGTCGACCGTGTCCTACGCTGCGCGGCAACTGGAAGAACGCTTCGATGCATTGCTCTTCGATCGCCGCCGCTATCGCCTGCAACTGACCCCGGCGGGCGAGTTGCTGGTCAACGAAGCGGCGCGGCTGATGCAGGACGTCTCACGCCTGACTCAACGGGTGCAGCAAGTGGCCAAGGGTTGGGAAAGCCGCTTGTGGATCGTTACCGACGAGTTGCTGGAGTTCGAAACCCTTATCCCGGTGATCCGGCAATTCGATGCGCTGCAATCGGGCGTTGCGCTGCGCATCACCCAGGAAGTGCTCAAGGGTGTCTGGGAAGCCCTGCGCGAAGGCCGCGCCGACCTGATCATCGGCGCTACCAACGAGCCTCCGGCGATCCCGACCTTGCGCTGGATGCAACTGGGCGAACTGCAATGGGTGTTCGCCGTCTCGCCCAGACACCCGTTGGCCAAGGCCAAAGAGCCGATCACCCGGGCCATGGTCGCGCAACACCGGGCGATCGTAGTGGCCGACTCGTCCCGAGTCACCGAGGGCAGCACGTATGGTGTCTCCGGTGGCCAACCTGTACTGGCCGTGCCGACCATGCGTGCAAAAATCCTCGCCCAATGCGACGCGCTGGGTGTGGGCTGGCTACCGAAAAACCGTGTGGGCTCGTTGCTGCAAAACTGCACGCTGATGGAAAAACAAATGGCCGACCCGCGCGAACCGAACATTCTGTACGCCGGCTGGCGCGGTGACCATGACGGTCGCGCTCTGGGCTGGTGGCTGGAGCAACTCAAGCAATCGCACCTGGCCACTCGACTGGTCCAGGGCCTTGACCGGTCGGGTTGAGTAGCCGGTGCTCAGTTAGCGATGACGCTCATGTTGCGGCCGCTGGTCTTGGCCACATAAAGCGCCTTGTCCGCTGCACCGATCAAATCCTTGGGCCCGGCCGAAGAAGCCGCCTCACAGGCACTCACCCCGAGACTGACCGTTACCTGCCCTTCGGGGCTTTCCCCGTGCACAATATTTGCCTCCAGTACCGCGCGGCGGATTTTTTCCGCAACCAGAAAGGCTCCGACGTAGTCGGTGCCGGGCAGTACCACGGCAAATTCCTCGCCACCGTAGCGAGCAGCCAGATCACCGGGACGCTGAATATTGTCGGTGATGATCGCACTGACCTTGCGCAAACACTCGTCACCGGCCAGGTGTCCGTATTGATCGTTGAACGCCTTGAAATGGTCGACGTCGAGCATCAACAATGCAATGCCGGTCTGCTGGCGCTTGGCCCGGCCCAGTTCTGCCTCGATGAAGATATCGAACTGACGCCGATTGGCCAGTCCGGTGAGCGCGTCATTGAGGGCCAGACGTTCGAGATTGCGATTGACCCCAATGAGTTTCTCCTGGGTATCGAGCAGCTCGGCCTGGACTCGGTTCTGCCGCTTCATCAACTTGATCAGTCGATAACCCAACATCCCGAGAACGCCCAGCAACACCACGACAATGCCGGCGCTGAGCAACGTCTGTTTACGCCACCCGCCCAGCGCTTGCTCTTTGTTCAACGCCGCGAAAACAATCAGCGGATAACCCTCGACCCGACGATAGCCCACGACTCGCTCGACATTGTCGAGAATCGATCTGATCGTGGCCGTGCCTGCATCGCCGTTGGGTAACAGGTCGAGAAACAACGGGCTCTTCGCCAGACTGGTGCCGATTTCCGTCTCTTTGAAGGGGCGGCGAATGACAATGGTGGCATTGTCGGCGATCAGGTTGATCACGCCATTACTGCCCATGTCGATGCTATCGTAAAGTTGCAGGAAATGGCTCAGATAGATGGTCGCCAGTGCCACCCCGGCAAAACTGCCGTCCGGATGATTGACCCGCCGCGACACCGGCATGATCCACTCCCCGCTGGAACGGCTTTTGATCGACGGTCCGATGTGCGGCCCTCGACCTGGATTATCGCGGTGGAACAGAAAATACTCGCGGTCGGCATTGTTGAGCCCGTCCTGTTCGACGCCATTGGAATTGGCGATCCAGCGCCCCGTTTCATCGAACACGAACAGGCCGTGGATCTGTCGCAGCTCGCTGCGCTGGGCGCTGAGCAAACGCGGCAGGCGGATTTGATCGACGCCTTCGTGTTCCAGGCGATCGACCAGGGTAAACACCAGTGTATCGGCCTGTTTGATTGAGTCCCTGGCTTGCGACGCCAGGGTCTGCGCAAGGTTGGACATCGCCACTTCCTTGTCATGCAGATGGTACTGGCGCGAACTCCAGGCTTCCCAGATCACGATCAACGTCATCGACAGGCACACGGCGACCATGAGCGTTACCGCCGACCGGACCTTGAGCCGGCTCACGACAGGTAGGCGGTGTTCGACAGGATCGTTGATCAACAGATTTCCCATGCTGTTCCCTGAGTGCAGATGTCGACGCGACAGGTCCGTATCGCTGCGCGGTTCACTATGCCGCCGTTGGCTTCACAGCATCAAGCCAGGCCGGGTGGAATTGCGTCTGCTCGGTGTCGATGCCCAGCTCTTGCATCCTTGTCTTGTGTTGATCCATTTCGTGGAACAACTGGCTGTGATCGCTTGAATTGCCATCGAGCTGATGCATCTGGTTCAACCCCAGATGATAGAACCGTAGCAGCTTCATGGCCGTCGGGTCACCGGCTTGCACGGCGACCTTCACGTGGTGCATGACGTTGGTGATCGCCATCAGCTTGCGCTTGAGCTGCCAACTATAGACGGCCGGGGCCATCCACGGCTGGGTCCAGAACACTTTGCGCATCAGGGCAACCATGACCAGTACGGCGACAAACACACCGCCGACGTTAAAGCGCAGATTGTCGCCACCGGGCTCACCGAACAAGGTCACTGCCGCAGTGGAGAGCACCATGGCCAGCGCCAGGAAAATCAGGGCAATGATGATCGTGCTGCGCCGGGTCTGTTGCCGGTAGGTGTCGGCGTTCATCGGCTGGATTTCGAACATTGCGTCGGGTTTCCTCGGGTCATGGATAAAAAGACGGCGGGCCATTATCGCCTCTGCGAGGGATTTAGCTATGCTGGGGCTCCTTTTCATCTTTTCATCGTCAAACGGGGGACATGGCGAGACCGCGCAGTTCGTGCCATCTTCTTTCATGGATACATATTATTCGGATGTCATTCGCTGGTTCTGCGCGGATGCCATCGTTTTAAGGATCATTGAATGACCCAAAGACAAGTAATCAACGCCTCTGTCAGCCCCAAAGGCAGCCTGGAAACGCTCTCGCAACGGGAAGTCCAGCAACTGAGCGAAGCCGGTTCCGGCAGCACCTACGACATCTTCCGCCAATGCGCCCTGGCCATCCTCAACACCGGCGCCCACGTCGATAACGCCAAGACCATCCTCGAAGCCTACAAAGACTTTGAAATCCGCATTCACCAGCAAGACCGCGGCGTACGCCTGGAACTGCTGAACGCTCCGGCCGACGCCTTCGTCGACGGCGAAATGATCGCCAGCACCCGGGAAATGCTCTTCAGCGCCCTGCGAGACATCGTCTACACCGAAAACGAACTCGACAGCCAGCGCATCGACCTGAGCACCTCCCAGGGCATCAGCGACTACGTCTTCCACCTGCTGCGCAACGCCCGCACCCTGCGCCCCGGCGTCGAGCCAAAAATCGTGGTGTGCTGGGGCGGCCACTCGATCAACACCGAAGAATACAAATACACCAAGAGAGTCGGCCACGAACTGGGCCTGCGCAGTCTCGACATCTGCACTGGTTGTGGCCCCGGCGTGATGAAAGGCCCGATGAAAGGCGCGACCATCGCCCACGCCAAGCAGCGCATCCACGGCGGGCGCTATCTGGGCCTGACCGAACCCGGGATCATCGCTGCCGAAGCGCCAAACCCGATCGTCAACGAACTGGTCATCCTGCCGGACATCGAAAAACGCCTGGAGGCCTTCGTCCGCGTCGGCCACGGCATCATCATCTTCCCTGGCGGCGCCGGGACGGCCGAAGAGTTTCTGTACCTGCTCGGCATCCTGATGCACCCGGACAACGAAGGCCTGCCCTTCCCGGTCATCCTTACCGGGCCCAAACATGCCGCGCCGTACCTGGAACAACTGGACGCGTTCGTCGGCGCCATCCTGGGCGATGCGGCCAAGCAGCACTACCAGATCATCATTGACGATCCCGTCGAAGTCGCCCGCCAGATGACCCAGGGCCTCAAGGCCGTCAAGCAATTCCGCCGCGAGCGTGCCGACGCCTTCCACTTCAACTGGCTGTTGAAAATCGACGAAGGTTTCCAGCGCCCGTTCGACCCGACCCATGAAAACATGGCCAACCTGAAACTGAGCCTCGACCTGCCGGCCCACGAACTGGCGGCCAATCTGCGCCGGGCGTTCTCCGGCATCGTTGCGGGCAACGTCAAGGACAAAGGCATCCGCCTGATCGAAGAACACGGCCCGTACCAGATCCGTGGCGACGCCGCGATCATGCAGCCGCTGGACCAACTGCTCAAAGCCTTCGTCGCCCAGCACCGCATGAAACTGCCGGGTGGCGCGGCGTATGTGCCGTGTTACCGGGTGGTGGCGTAAACCCGCTGCAATGAGCTGACCGTCGCGAACCGCAGTGAAAGCAGCGGTTTGCGACACTCTATGGAAAGAAAAAATGCGCCAACGCAATTCCGCCAGACTGCTGGTGATCAATCCTGAAAAACAGGTTCTGCTGTTTAACTTCCAGCATAAAGGTGATGCCCTCGACGGCCAAAGCCACTGGGCGACACCCGGTGGAGGGCTTGAGCCAGGCGAGTCTTTTGAGACCGCCGCGGTTCGCGAACTGTTTGAAGAGACCGGTCTGTGTGTCGCCAATGTCGGTGAAAGCATTGCCGAGCGCAGCTTTTCAATGATGCTGCCCAGTGGCGAAACGGTCCTGTCCTTTGAGCGTTATTTTGTGGTTCATACCGATGGTGAGTGCCTTTCCCGTGAGGGTTGGACGGCCCATGAAGTTCGGGTGATGGCCGACCACAAATGGTGGTCTGTGGCCGAGTTGCAAGTGACTTGCGAAACGGTGTGGCCTGAGCAGTTGATCGGCATGCTGGAAAGCGCTGGAGCTGCAGGAGCTGTCGAGTGCAACGAGGCTGCGATCTCCGGGATTGTTAAAATCAACGGCAAAAGATCGCAGCCTTCGGCAGCTCCTACGGAGTAATGCATCCGCGAACCCGGTTGGCCCGAAGGCCGCCTCGGTCACTCCTCCGAACCTTCCGGCACCACCTTGTTCTGCGTCAGGTAACGATCAAGGGTCTCATTCGCAGGTTGGGAATTATCCCCCGCCACCTGCCACAAATGCCGCTCGATTCCCTGCGCCAGCATATGCCCGACCGCCGCCTCGATCGCCGACAGTACGCACAACTGCGCTGGTTCGTTGGTGGTGTAGCCCACCTCCGCCTCGAGCAACTTCTTGAATTCGATGAACTTGAACACCCCTGCACTGCGGGCCACGGAGTAGATGGTCTTGCTGGTCATCACGTTGGCCAATATCTGCCCGCTGCGCACGTCCACCGCCCGCAGGTTCACTGTCACCTGGTCGACGCGATACTCCCGCGAGATGTCGATGCCCAGATAACGCGCCCCTTCCCCACCGCTTTTCACGTTGGTGTCGTAGGCGATGATTCCGCCTTCGAGCATCATGTTCGCCGCTTGCAGCGGCGGCAATTCACTCTGGATGTTGACCGGGGTGTTGGGCTTCTTCTGCGACGCGCGAATGATCTTGCGCTCGGTCAGCAGGTTCTGCAGGCCTTCGCGCTCCAGCACCACGAACCAGCCGCTGGCCTGCATGGCATCCATCAGCATGCTCGCCGCGCCCTGGGTCACGCTGGTGGAAAACGAGCTGGCTGGCGTCGGTTTGTATTGTCCGGTCTGGTCACGGAAACCGTACACCACCGCCATCAACCGACCCTTGGGTCGTGGCATGTTGATCAAGTCGTAATAGGTCGACGCCCGGGGTGTCAGGGTGGGGGTTTCAGTGTCCTGCTCGGCCCCGACCGGCTCGCGCAGACTGCAACCTTGAAGTGTTGCCAACAGCATCCCTAGCAAAATTATCTTTTTCATGTCCGTTTCTCCCCATCGGCCCGAATCCCCTCAAGGGGCGAGGCCGTTAACCTGAATTTCGGAAATTTCACCGGTCGCTCGGTCGGTCACTTCAATGGTCAGTGCACCGGAGTCATCGAGGACGTTGACGATAAAAGCGTCGGTGGACAGGCTCCCCGTATTGCCGGTGGAGATGTTGTCCAGCAGTTGCCCCAGCAACCGCGATTGCAACTGACTGGAAAAACGCTCCAGGGCTGAGGTACCCGCGATGCTGGTGCGGTCTTTCAGGTCCGGGTCGTCATAGTCGTTCTGCGCCTGGGCGTTGTTGAGCAGCCAGGTGCCGTTCAACGGGTTACCCCCGAACGATGGATTGATGGGCGTGTAGACCAGCTCGGTGGCGTGGACCAGACCGCAACTTCCGAGCCCGAGTAACCACAGTCCCGTACGCTGCGAGAAAGTTCTTGTTTTCATAGTTCGTCCCTCTCAAGGTCGGTGGTGTCCTGCAACATGGCTTCGAGCTTGCGCCGCACGATTTCCATGCGCACCAGATCGGCAGCCTCATAAGCCTCGTCTTTCAACTCCACGGTGTTCGGCGGCAGAAAACGCCGATACACCAGTCGTTGCTGAAACTCCACGGTCACCAGGCTGCCCCAGCGCGCCGAAGGTCTTTCGCGCACCACCAGATTGAAATCCATCGGGCTGGTGGCGCGCAGGCGTTCACTGAACGAGTAGTAAAAGTCATGACCGATGTGTGAAATCGTGTCGTCGATGATGAAACCCAGCATCTCGTCTTCTTCGGCGGCCGAAGCGAAATTCGCTATCAGCATCAGGGCCAGGGCGGCCAGCCAGCGCCGGTTCATGGCTGCAACGCCTGGGGTGCGGTGGACTGCCCTTTCGCGGGCCCGGAGGTGCCTTCGAGGAAGGATTTCTCGGCGACGAACTGCCAGTCCTTGTAGCTGGCCATGCCGTTGAAGTCCGACCATTGATTAGGGAAGTTCACTTGCTTGAGCGGCTTCTCCTCGGAGGGGCTATAGACGCCGGTGATGCGTCCATCGAAGCCGCGCATCAGCGCCCATTCGCCCCCGCCGATCGGCTCCGGGTACAGCTGCCGGAGGTGGTGTTTGGCCGATGGAAAACGCTCGTCCTGCAGCAGGTCGGCGAGCTCCTGCGGGTACTGGGCCAGGCCCGGCGAGCTGCGGTAGTAGCTGCGCAATGCCTGGGCGTATTGGGTACCGGCCCAGAGCAGCTGGTTTTCCCGGTCACGGCGCGCGGCAGTGGCCCACAACTCGCCGGCACTGGCCAGGCCCATGCCCATCACCATGATCAAAAACAGCACGCCCAGGTAGGTGAAGCCACCTTCGCTGGACGGTTTACCACTCGGAATAAAGGCTGCCATCACGCGCCCTCCCTGTGGCTCCACTCTTGATATCGCCCACGCCGCCCGCCACGCCTTCCGGCGGTGCGACGAGCACCCAGATGTCCTTGCGTTCGGCAATCGGGTCCATCGGCGGGTTGCGCAGGTAACGCTGTTCGACCAGTTGATCGATGGAATCGGGATAACGTCCAGTGTCGCCGTAGTAATGATCCAGTGCCTCACGCATGGCCGACAGGCTCTGGCGCAAGGTGGTCTCTTTCGAGGCCTCCAGGCTGTTGAAGTAACGTGGCAAGGCGATGGTCATCAGCGTCGCGATGATTGCCATGACGACCATCAGTTCCAACAAGGTAAAACCCTTTTCCCGACGCATAGACTCACCACTCCCGGTAGGCGACGCCGTTGAGACCCTTGCCCCGGGCCTTGGAATAGACATCGAAGATGTCCTCGCCCTCCCGCGGGTTCTCAGCCGAGCTGTCATAGGAACGCAGACCCCAACCGCCTTCGTCGTCACGCTTGACCGTTGCCAGCGGGTCATGGGGGATGCGCCGCAGGAAGTAGAACTTGGCCCCCTTGGCACTGCGCACATCGCGCACGCCATCAACCAGCATTTTGAGGTTCGGCGGGTAGCCGCTGCTGTTCAGCGACTTCTCGATATAGCCCGCGTCGAAGGCCCGTTTGTAGGCGTCGATGGCATCGCGGATCTGGTACAGCGCCATGCGCAGATCCTGTTCTTTGCCCCGGCGCACCACGGTCTCGGTCAGCGGTGCGGCCATACCGGCCAGCAGGCCGATCAGGGCCAGCGTCACCACGACTTCGATCAAGGTAAAACCACGTTGCGAGGCGTTCATGATCAAGGCTTCCCGACGGTCACGGTGGTGGCAATCGATGTGTCCATGGCGTTGGGCTGCGGGACCGACGTGCTCATCGAGCGGTCCGGTGCCTGGATGTGCATGCTGGTTTCGGTGCCGGTCGGGAATTCCATGTCCGACGGGCTCTGGTACGGCAGGTTGCGCACGATCCGCGGCGTGATCGACAGCACCAGCTCGGACTTGGCGACGTCATCGCGATTGCTGCCGAACAAGCGGCCCAGGCCGGGGATGTCACCGAGGCCGGGAATCTTGTTGCCGGTGCTGCCGTGGTCGTTACGCACAAGGCCTGCGAGGATCTGGGTTTCGCCATCGTGCAGACGCAGAGTGGTCTGAGCGTTGCGGGTATCGACCTGGACCGGAATGGTGCCCTGGCGGGTAGGCTCCAGCGGCGTGGCATTACTGACTTCCAGGGCCACCTTGATCGCCACTTCGTTGTTCAGGTGCACGATCGGCTGTACTTCCAGTTTAAGACCGACGTCGAGGTAGGTAACGCTTTCGGTGATCACCGGTCCCTGGGTGGAAGGCACCGAGGTGGCGCTGATGATTGGCACGCGCTGACCGATGTGGATGCGCGCCTGTTCGCGGTTGCTCACCCGGATGACGGGACTGGCCAGGGTGTTGATGCCCTTGTCCGAGGCATTGATCTTGGCCTGTGGTGAAGGCGCGATGCTGATCCGGCTGGAGTCGATGCCTTTGAGTTGATCGAGAATGCTCACCGGCGAACCGTCGCTGTTGACCACACCAAAGGTGTTCGGCCATTGCAGGCCCAGGTCGAGAATCCGCTGGGTGGCCACTTCCATCACTTCCACCTCCAGCACCACTTCAGGGTTGGACTGGTCCTGCGATTGCAGCAGTTTCTCGGCCATGCGAATGGCGTCGCCGGTGTCGCGCATGGTCAGGGTGTTGAGGCGTTCGTCGACAAACACGTCGCGGGTCTTGAGCATGGTCTTGACCATGTTCAGCGCGGTGTTGGCATCGATGCTGGTCAGGTAGAAGGTACGCATCACCAGCTCCTGATAATCCTTGAGCTTCTGCGGCGAGTCGGGGTAGATCAGCAAGGTGTTTTCGTTCACCACTTTCTGATGCAGCTGGTTCTGTTGCAGCAGCAATTCCACGGCGTCTTCGATGCGCACGTCGCGCACGAAGATCGTGGCTTTCATGTCCGGACGCAGGTCCTTGTCGAAGATGAAGTTCAGGCCGGCAACCTGGGACAGCACTTCAAAAATGGTCTTCAGATTGGCCTCGCGAAACTCCAGGGTCACCGGCCGGTCCAGGCGAGTCCGCAGTTGTGGGTACTGCACCACGTTGCGGCTCTGCACCAGACGGATGTTGTCTTGCAGTTCCAGGGCGCCTTCGTTATTGGGGTCCAGTTCGAGGATCTGCTTGACCTGACGGTCGGCACCGTAGATGTCGCCGCGACGCAGGTCGCCACGGGCCAGTTCGAGTTTTTCATCCATGCTGCGCAGGTAGTCGAGTTGGCGCAGAGAGTCCTGGGCGCGACGGTTGTTCGGTTCGATGCCCACCACCCGGCC
The DNA here is from genome assembly GCF_001269805.1 of Pseudomonas sp. P1.8. Taxonomy (NCBI): domain Bacteria; kingdom Pseudomonadati; phylum Pseudomonadota; class Gammaproteobacteria; order Pseudomonadales; family Pseudomonadaceae; genus Pseudomonas; species Pseudomonas sp. P1.8. The sequence goes on along the minus strand of NZ_LHVM01000011.1, from coordinate 39,778 downwards.
GTAGGCCATGCGTGCTCCGGCGAAATTGCGCTGGGCGCGGTCCATGTCACCCTGGGTCAACAGCGCTGTCACCGCCCGGCTGCGACCGCTGTTCAGGGCCAGGTGCAATTCAGTATCGCGAGGGTTTTCACGCAACCCTTCTTCGATTCGCGCCAGACCGGCTTCGTATTGACCCGACTCGATCAGGGCAGACGCTTCGTCTCTGGCAACCTGCGCAGAACTGCACGCGGCCAGCGCGGCGCAGATGGCAAGGCTCAACAGCAAACGGGATCCTTTCATTGCGTGCTCCCCACAGACAAGGTCTGCGATAAATGCAGAGGTAGGTAGACCAGGCTCAATTCCTCATCGGAAATCCGCTCGATCCGCCAGGTTTCGTCGATCACATCCCCCTTGCGTACGACGTATATTTTTTCGCCGTTCTGCAAAAAAACCTGCAGATCGGAACGGTCATCCAGCCTGCCGACAAACTGGAACGGCAATGGCGGTGCAGTGGGGGCTTGCACCACCGGGGTTACGTTGACCGGTTGTTCGATGACGGTGCCGAGGGTCGGCGCCGCTTTCCAGCTGCGAGTGGCAAACAGATCGCCTGCCGGGCTCAAGTCCTTGATGGCCACCGCTGCGGTGGCGGGCGTGGCGGTTTGCGCGTCACGGCTTTTGCCTTTGACCGCAGAGGCCACCACGGCAACCTCCGAGTCGCTGTCGCCTGCCTGTTTGAGGTATTCCGGAACCCAGGCCAGTGCTGCCGCGACACCGAAGAACGCCACCCAGCCCACCACGCGTTTGGTATTCATCATGACCTCGACAGGTAAAGGGTCATGCGGATCCGCCCGGTCAGGTCGGTGTCAGCGATTTTCTTGCGCTGCAACTCCACGTCTTCGAGCACCACGGCCGGCAATTGACGGAGCAAGGCATGAAGGAAGCGCCGCAGTTGCGGATAGCTGCCTTTTACCGGCAGCAGAATCTGGTAACGCGCCAGGTGAGTCTTGGGGTCGACACCCAGGGAATATTCACCCCGGGCCAGGGTGATGCGCTCCTGGGCGGCCAGCGCGTAGATCTTGTCGATGGCAACGGTGGCCTGGGGCTGCGATGGCAGCTTGCTGCGGAAGTCATCGAGCTGACGTTGTGGCACCACTGGCGCGGCGACCGTGCCGTCCTCAACCTTGGCCAGGTACTCGCTGGCTTCGCGGGTCTGCTGGTTGAGGTGCTGCAGCGACTGCCAGTCCGGCAACAAGCCACCCAAGCCGTAAGTCAGCATCAGCACCAACATGACCAGACCGGCCAGACCCGGCACGCCGAGGCCTTGCAGGTATTCGTGGACGATCAATCTAGGGATTTGGATTTGCATCGCCGATCTCCCAGGTAGCCGACAGGTTGAATTGCACCGGGTGCTCCGCCACGTTGGCGACGATTTCATGGCTCAGCAGCGACACATCCGACAGCTCGTCGCAGGCTTCGAGGCGGCGGTGGAAGTCGAGCATCGCCTCCAGATCGCGCGCTTCGGCGCTGATCCTGACCTGACCCTTGCGAGCGTCGGGGGTCAGGGTCAGCAAGGCAATGTTGTCGCGCGGCATGGCTTCGAGGGTGGCGAACAGGCGCTCCCAAGGACGACGCAGCTGTTGCGAGACTTTGCGCATTTCCGCCAGGTTCTGCGCCTGCTCGCGGGTTTGCGCCGGGGTCAGGCTGGTTTTGCTGCCGGTGTCGCCGGTGAGTACCCGCTGCGCGGTTTGCAGGTGACCTTGCTGCTGTTCGGCCGCATCGCTCAGGTGCTGCTGCACCAGCAAGCACGTCAGGGTCAGAACCACGCCAGCGGCCAGCAGGCTCCAGCCCAGGGGACCGGAACGGCGGCGTGGCTGAAAGTCGAGCGTCAGGGCGCGCATGTCAGGCCACCGCCCGAGACATCACGTACAGGCAATCACGTACGGTTGTCCGGTCTTCTTCAAGGGTTCGAATGTGTACACCGGGCACCTGTGGGTGCGAGTCGATGCGCGCCGGGGCGTGCAGGTAAACGTTCAGTGATCGCTCGCTGGTGGAGGCCTGCAGATGGCTTTCGCGGCCGATCAACGCGGTCAGCGCCGCATCGCTGTCGTTGCTGCCTACCGAACGCACCGAGGTCCAGCGCCCTTCCCGGGCCAGCAGCAACACACTGCGTACAGGCTCGGCGACGACGAACAGAAAATCCCCCGCGTCGAAGCTTTTATCGAAGTGATTGAACGCCGCCATCAGATACGGTTGCACCGAGCGCAGGCGCAGACCGCGAGCGCTGACCAGGGTACGCAGGCGTTCGAGCAAGTCTTGCGGCAGCGCGGTGGCAACCCGATCGTAACCGGCAGGCTCGGCCGACAACACCAGGCTCCAGGGTTGGGTTGGCGCGCCATACAGGTCTTCGAAGCACAGTTGGGCAAAGCCGAGCAACTCCGCCGGGCTGTTGATCTGGTCGCTCCAAGGCACCAGGCAAAAACGGCTGAAGTGCCCGGAGACCACCACGGTCAATTCCGCTTTGGCAGCGACGTGTTCGGCCAGCAAACGGTCGAGGGTGTCGAGGGCCACGGCCCAGGCCTGGAAGCCTTCGTCGATGTAGCCGACGCTGCCCAGCCAACGGGTGTCACTGCCCTGCCGCTGCCCGAGGCCAACACCGCTGGCGCCGAGCACGGCCACATATTGCTCACGAGATAAAAGTGACACGATTGATCTCCTCGAGAGTGGTCCGGCCTTTTTGCACCAGTTCCAGGGCTGACTCGCGCAGCAGGCGCAAGCCGCGTTTGCAGGCGTGGGCCTTGATTTTCGAAATCGGTTGGCGCTCGACGATCATTTGCCGCAGCTCGTCGTCCAGGTGCAGCAGTTCGGCAATCGCACTGCGCCCGCGGTAACCGGTGCCCCGGCAATGCCCGCAGCCCTTGCCGTGGACGAACTGGTAGTGGCCGACCTGTTGCGGGTCGAGGCCGGACGTTTCCAACTCTTCTTCAGTCGGCGCGTAAGGCGTGCTGCAGCTGGCGCAAACCAGGCGGATCAAGCGCTGGGCCAGCACGGCGTTGAGCGCCGAAACCAGGCTGTAGGGGTCGATTTCCATCTGGGTGAAACGGCCGATCACGTCGAACACGTTGTTGGCGTGAATGGTGGTGAACACCAGGTGCCCGGTGAGTGCCGACTGCACGGCGATCTGCGCGGTGTCGGGGTCACGGATTTCCCCGACCATGATCTTGTCCGGGTCGTGACGCAGAATCGAGCGCAGGCCGCGGGCGAAGGTCAGGCCTTTTTTCTCGTTAACGGGGATTTGCAGGACGCCCGGCAGCTGGTACTCGACCGGGTCTTCGATGGTGATGATCTTGTCCACGCCATGGTTGATCTCGGTGATCATCGCGTACAGCGTGGTGGTTTTGCCGCTACCGGTGGGACCGGTGACCAGCACCATGCCGTAGGGTTCTGCCGCCAGCCGGCGCAGCTGGCGCAGGGTGTCTTCTTCAAAGCCCAGGGCCTGCAATTGCACGCCGCTGACCTTGTCGGCCAGGTCCTGTTTGTCGAGCACCCGCAGCACCGCGTCTTCACCAAAAATGCTCGGCATGATCGACACCCGGAAGTCGATCTGCCGACCGCTGATGCCGATCTTGAAACGACCGTCCTGGGGCACGCGTTTTTCGCCGATGTCCAGTTCGGCCATGACCTTGACCCGGGAAATCACCTGTTCGGCAAACTCGCTGCCCTGGATCTTGCTGATGTTATTGAGCACGCCATCGATCCGGTACTTGATCACCAGGCCGCTGCCGGTGGTGCCGAGATGGATGTCGCTGGCGTGCATTTTCAACGCATCGTAGAGCGTCGAGTTGACCAGCTTGACCACCACGCTGGCGTCTTCGCTGATGCTGGTCAGGGACAGGCTTTGCAGGGTGTCGATTTCAGCACCGCCCTCGGCCTGGGCGTTAAGCGATTCCACCGCGTGGAAGCTTTCTTCGTGACGTGCCAGGTAAGCCTTGAGGTCGTCGGCATGCACCAGGTACAGCGGCGCGCCGTGCAGGCAGTCGTCGATCCAGGCCAGCCGCGCAGTATCGAAGGGGTCGGCAAACACACCGATGACCACGTCATCGTGACGCAGCAGGATGAATTCGCGCTTGAGGCATTGGGCCAGGGTGACCCGGTCGAACACCGGGGTGGACTGGAACAGGGCGTCGGTGTCGAGCACCGGGTAATGCAGGGTAGCGCCAAGGCACTCGATAAACGGCATGGGAGCGAGTTCACACAACTCGCCGAGGGCGCAGAGGACTCTTTCGCCGGAACTGGCCGCCAGGGTTCGGGCCTGGGCCAGTTGCTCACTGGTAAAACGCGTTGGTACAGATTCCAGTTGTGCCGGTTCTACGGCAAGGGATAGACGGTCCATGGCTTGCTCTCCAACGCCCGGGGCTTTGAGCCCTGTCGGCGCGGCGAGCAGTTTCGGTGGAAACCGGAACGTCTTGTCGCGCCACTACTCCCCGGTGAGCAATTGTTCGTCGTCTGGCGCCATGGAGGCCGATAAAATTCGTCGGCGATCTGCAAGCACCCAACTACCGTCGTACAACTGCAGCGGGAAACTCTCGGTCCTGCTCTGGCGTCGTTCGACAAAACCTTCGGAGGTGCTCACACCCGTTTGGGGTTCGCGCTGCCTGCCCAGAAGATCCAGTACTGCTCGGGCCAATTCCGCCAACGGAAACGGTTTGAACAGGATGTGGCTGACTCCCAGTTGCCGGGCCCGCTCGCAGACTTCTGCGGTTGGATGCCCTGTGATCAGCACAAAATGACACTTCCTGTTCTGGCGGACGGCGTCGAGTACCTGAAACCCTTCCATATCGGGCAAGCGGAAATCGAACACCATCACATCGGGTGCGAAATCGTCAGCTTCAGCGATTCCATGTGCACCGTCGTGAGCAATCCGGACGTCCAACTCTTGCGCCTGCAGGTAACCCTGAAGGTTTTCTGCAAGCAGTTGTTCGTCGTCGACAACCAGTACTTTGTTTAACAAGGTGGACTCCTTGAAACCGCAGGTCCGGGGTTTCCGAACCTGGCGAAGTGCGCGCCTTGAGAGGACTAACGCACACTTCATGCCAGGCTGAACGCCGGTAATTTTAAGTCTTCATGTCCTTGAATTTGCTGACAATGCCTTGTCATGCAGGAATACCGTCCCCCAAAGACGGGGAAGCGAGCGGAAGGGCATTGAAAATTTTTCCCCACTCTTGGGGAAAAGCCTATTCGTCGTCAATCCGTTCGATTCGATTGCTTGAACGCAGTTGCGCCAATACCTGTAAACGAGCCTGAACCTTTTGTTGTCGGGCAAGGTAAGCCCGAACCATGTCAAGTCCTTGCTCTTGTGTGACATCGGCTGCCTCCATGTGGTTCTCTACATAAATCAAATGCCAGCCAACCGGGGTGCGCACCGGCTCGCTGATGGCTCCAGGTTTCAGGGCAAATGCCGCTGTTTCGAATTCGGGGTACATGCGGCCCCGCGGAAAATAACCCAGGTCGCCACCTTCGCTCGCGGAGGCATCTTCGGAGCCGCTGCGGGCGACACTGGAAAAATCGGCGCCCGCTACAATCTTCGCACGCATTTCTACCAATCGTAGCCGTGCGGCTTCGTCAGTGGAAGCGTCTGTTCCGGGGGTTACCTTGATCAGGATATGCCGAGCCTTCACCTCTTCGGGTCGGCTCATTTCAGCGCGATGCTCCTGATAAAACGCCCGGACTTGTTTGTCATCGGGTTCGCTGACCTGGGTCAGCTCGGTAAACACCTGCCGGGCCGCCAGCTCGCGGCGGGTGTATTCGGAAAACCCGGCTTCGTCGAATCCGGCATCTTCCAGGCGCCGGGCGAACTTCTCGGCGCCACCCAATGCCTGACGGGTTTGCTCGACCTGTTCCTGTACATCGGCATCGCTGATGACCACGCCACGCTTGACCGCTTCCTGCCAAAGCAATTCCCGGTCGATCAAGGCGTCCAGCGCCGCCTTGCGCAATTGGTTGTAGGCCTTGGGGTTGCGGATGCTGCCCACGGCCCGGCCCTGATCTTCCAGGTACTCGGCAAAATAGCGCTCCAGACGCAACTGGGAAATTTCCTCGCCGTTGACCCGCGCCACGGCCGGACCATTGCTGCACCACGCCACAGGCATCCACAGTGTCAGCAGAACCAGCAAAGTCTTGAGTGTCATGATCGGCCTCCGGTCAGGGTGTGGTGGTAACGGGTTTGTAGGGAGCAACGAGAAAAAAACGCTGGTCGGGTAGATCCACGGTGACGATATGGGCGCCTCGCAAACCCAGGCGTCGGCCCGGGCCAAAGCTGATCAGCGGTGTGAGTCCGGTATCGAAGTCGTGCAGGCCTTCCAGGGCATTGACCAGTTTCTCGCGGCTGGCGTCGCGGCCGGCCTGCTTCATGCCTTCGCTGAACAGCATCATCGAACTGAAGGCGCCGACCTGCAGCACTGCGTGCTGGCCGCCGAGGCCCTGGTGCTCTCGCAACTGGGTCAGCGCCATGCGCCCGGCCAGGGTCCAGTCGCTGGGGACGAACGGATAGGCGAGAAACACCCGTCGGGAAAAACCGCTGGGCACCTGGAACAGATCCCCCGCCACCTGGTTCGATGCCGCGAACAGATAGGGCACCTGCCCCGCTGTCTGCAACCGTGCGGCCAGGCGACTGAAGCCATTGCTGCTGCCCAGGTAAAACACCGAACGCGAACCGAGTGGCAATTCATCCTGTGCCGGGTCGAAGGCTTGCAGGTGTACTTTCTGCCAGGCGTTGTCTTGCAGATACTGGCTCAGGTTCTGCGCCGCGAGCCGTTGTCCGGGCTCGTCGGGATAGGCGATCAGTGTTGGCCCCTGGAGCACTTTCAAGCTGGCCGTGGCGTAATCGGCCAGAGCGATCAGTTGTTCACGCAGCCCTGGCAAGGGTTCGAAAATTTGCGGGCTGGTCAGGGTCAGTCCCTGCAAGGACAGCGGCCCGATCAAGGGAATACCGGCCTGTTCCAGACGCGTGGAGAGGTCTGTGTCCAGCGCCGGCGCCAGCGGTGCGATCAAGGCGAAAACCTGCTCCTGTTCAATCAGCCGGTCCAGGGCCTGTTCGGCGCTGGCGCGGTCGGCGCCCGGGTCGAGGATGGTCAGGCGCAATTGCCGGCCATGAATCCCGCCCGCCTGATTGATCCGCGCCACACAGCCCTTGAGCACCGCCGCGACCGTGGCGCCCTCCTCGCTCAAAGGTCCCGAGGCCGGTAACAACGTGCCCAGGTGCAGGCTGTCAGGCGTCAATCCGGGATCGCGATCATCGGCCAGGCGCTTGAGATAGGCCGTCAGATTGCGCTGATCGTTCATCGACAACACGAAGCGTGGCATCGTCGGGTCCAGCCGATTGTTGCCGGGGTCGCGTCCTTCCTGCACCGCTCGCGCCAGGGTGTTGTCGGTGTAGGCCGGGTAGCTGCGGCCATTGATTTGCTGCTGGCCATAGGTGCTGGCAAGTCGCGACCAGCTCAACTCCGGTGGCCGTACCCCGCCCTCGGGGCGCCCGAGGCCATCGGCACCATGACAGTTGGCACACGGCAGGCTGGTGGCCGGCAGCACCATGCCGGCCGCACCGACCCGCGCCATGATCGATTCACCGCTGGCCGAAACGCCTTCGCGGTACAACCGTTTACCGGCGCTTTCGCTGGGTGTCAGCGGCAGCGCCTGGGCGGTCAGGCTGAGACCGCCAAGGAGGAGCATGCCAAGAATGAGGGCAGTTTTCATGACCCGGGCTCAGCGTTCGACAACAGGCATTGTCAGCAACTGCAAGCGCTGGGCAATGGCGGCGGCCGGGGCATCTGGCCGAATCTTGCTCCAGCGTTTGTTCGCCACGTCACCGACGATCAATTGCGTGGAGTGCTGCTCGGGGGTCGGCACGATCTGGCCGATACGGCCCAATACAAGGTCCATTTGTGCCTTGTCGCCGGTTAGAAAAAGCCAGTGGGGGCCATCGACGCCCTGCTTCAAGGTGTAAGCCTTGAGTACCGCCGGAGTGTCCCGCAGCGGATCACTGGTAAGGGAAATAAAGGTGATGCCATCAGCCTTGTCGCCCAGCACTTCACGCACTTCCTTGAGCTTGCGGGTAATCAGTGGGCAAGCATCGTTGCAACTGGTGAAAATCACGTTCAGCAGCACCACGCGGTTTTGCAATGCATCGCTGTAGAAGCGCAGCGTGTTGCCGTTCTGGTCCTGCAAGGGTGTGTCGGTAAACCAGGTTTTCGCATCACGGGTGCCCGTGGCCGGTTGCGCGGCAGCCACCGCAGGCGTTGCAGCAGGCGCAGCTTGCTCGTGATCTTCGTGGGCCATGGCCACCGCACTGAACGCCCAGAAACACGCACCCATTACCATCCATTCGAGGGATTTCATTGTTGTTGCTCCATGGCGATGGCCGTGTGTTTGGCGTGGGTGTTGCGTTCACCGCTGAGTTTTTCCACCTCGCGGGCCAGTACGGCCGGGTCGGTGAAGCCGTAGTAACGGGTCCAGTGACGGCTGTTGCCATCGCCCACCAGAATCAGCGGCGAATGATTTTTGAAGTCGCCGCTGTAGGCGCCCAGTCCCTTGAGGGTGGCGGTGACCGATTGCGGCGAACCGGTCAGCCAGCTCCAGCCCGGGCCTTTCTGGAACGCCTGTGCATAGTCGTTCAGGCGTTTGGGGTCATCACGCTGCGGATCGATGCTGATCGACACCAGCTGCACTTCGGTGCCCACCCGCGCCCCCAGTTGTTGCTGCACCTTGCCCATGATCGAGGACACCACCGGGCACACCGTCGTGCAACTGGTGTAAATGAAGCCCATGACCACGATCTTGTTGCTTACCAGGTCTTTTTCCAGGCTCACCGCCTTGCCGCTCTGGTCCACCAGTGCGACGTCGGCGAATTTTATCTGGGCCTTTTCCGAACTGGCGCTCTTGGCGGCCATATCGTGTCCGGCATGTTCATCCGCCGAATGGGCCAGTGCCTGGCCGATGCCAATGGCCAACAGGCAGAACGTCAGCAGGCTGCGATGTGCGAATCGGTTCATGTCAGTTTCCTCTAGTGGGCATCGCCGGGCAGGACCCGAACGCTGGCAAACGTCTTGTCATCGAAGCTCGCGCCGAGGGACGCTGCACGCACGTGCAGGTACCAGGCGCCGTTCTGGTCGAGGGTGAGCGGGGCTTCATACACACCGTCGGCGACTTCCAGGGCCGCGACTTCCTGCGGCCGGGAGGTCGGGGCGCGGAAGTAGCGCACCTGCACATCCTTGACCCCACTGCGCTGCACCTTCTGCTTGCCCTGGACGATGCGGAAACGCACCACGTAAGGACTGCCGATGGCGGCGGTGGACTTGTCGAGCATGAATTCCACTTTCGGCACGCCGCGATGCTGGTCGAGATTCTTGTCAGCCTCTACCACCGTGCTGAAGCAGTGGATGATGTTCGGTTGATTGAGCAGGAAGGCCACGTCGAAACGCCCCGCCACCGGCAACTTGATGCGCGAGCTGTAGAGCCCCGGCTCGATTTCGCGCAGGCTGCGGTCAATCACCATGGCTGCCCGCGCCACTTGCCCGCGATTGGGGTAACCGGACATCGGCGCGTTCATGCCTTCGGCATAGAAGTAAGTGGTGTTGTCCACCGGGTTGACCACGAACACCGCGTTGTCGTCCCGCGACACCGCAAGGCTCGAGGCCAGCGGCAGATCACCCGCCAGGCGTGGCGGCTGTGGCCCGGCTTCGAAGCCCTGGATGATCGGCGTGCGGCCTTCGCCCAGGGACGACAGGTTGATCATCGTGACCTTCGGCGAAGCCAGGCCGCGAACGTAGGCATAGGCCTTGGTGAACACCACTTGATAAGGCTCGGCGGACACGTCCAGCTCATGGATCAGCGAATCGGTCGAGGTGTCGATCACCGACGCCTGGTTCTCCAGTGTGTTGAGCACCACACCAAAACGACCGTCGGCGCTGAAGCCCATCGGGCCAAGTCCCTGCTTCATCTTGATCACCCGGCGCACCGACTGGCTGTTGCCGTCGACCACGGTCACGGTGCCGTCCTTGCCATCCGCCACATACGCGGCTCCGGACAATGGCGAGTACATCACCGACAACGGGTGCGAGCCGGTCTTGAGCTGTTTGCTGATGGTCAGGCTGGCGATGTCGACGATGCTGAGTGTGCCGTCGTCGCGATTGGTGACAAAGGCAAACCGGCTGTCTTTGCTGAAAGCGATTTCATGGTGGCCGACGCCGGTGGCCAGGTGCTTGAGGGTTTTGAGGCTGCGGGTGTCGATCACCGTGACCCCGGATTCTTCGGCGGACATGGCATTGTTGCCGACCCACAGCAAACGCTCGTCCGGTTGCAGCGCCACACGCACGGGATTGCTGCCGGCGGCCAGCGATTCGATCAGCTTGAACTGCTCACTGTCGAGCACCGCCACTTCACCCGCGGTGGGCATCGACACGAACACGCGTTTGTTGTCCTTGGGCGTGACCCAGTCCATCGGCGGCTGCTTGAGGTCGATCCGCGTCATGGTGCTGGTGATGCCGCCTACAGACACCGAGGGGTCGACCACCGAGACACTGGCGTCGCGGTTCATCACCATCAGGAAATAGCTGTTGAGGTCGAGCAACGGCCGCGCGCCGATGCTGGATTTGAGGAACACGCCGACCCGCGCCTTGCAGCTCTGGTCGCGGCCCTGGGCCTGGTCGGCGGCGACGGTTTCCGGGTCCACCCAGGCGCCGGGGGCGACGCCTGACAAGGGTTGGCCGGAAGCCTTGTCTGTCACGCGAAATTGCACGTCGGCGAAACCGCCTTCGCGCAGTACACCGTCCTCGGCCAGCGGTTTCACCTCGAGCGCCACTGACACGCCGTCACGCTCCAGTGTCTGGCCACTCCAGGTGTTGGGCAACGCCACTTCGTCGAGCAGGGTCGCTGGCGCGGTCCGCCACACGCCGAACCAGATCAGCGCCACACCGACGATCAGCGCGCTACCGGCGATTTTGATGGTCCTGTTCATCAACTTTCTCCACGTCAGATCCATGTCTGTCTTGCTGCCCCACCTGTAGGAGCAAGCCTGTTCGCGATAGCGTCTTGCGCTTCACCCCATGAGTGCGAGGTGACGTCATCGCGAGCAGGTTCGCTCCTGCAGGGGAGGTGCAACTCCCCTTCCATGTCGCCTAGGGTGCTGGTGCCGGCTCAGGCTCGTTGGTTACCCGCAACAGTCCCCACAACCCGGAGGTGTTGCCATAGGCGCCGTAATCGCGGAACAGGTAGTCGCCCGGTATCGCGTTGACACCGCCAGCGCTTGGCATCATGAAACTGAAGTGCGCTGCCGGCAGGACGCTTTCGTGGGCGCCGATGTACATCGACATCGGGTTGTAGCCGAACTTCACCGAACCCACGCCCGGGGTGGACATCGGATAACCACCGGTGTCGCTCTTCTCCGACAGGAACGGGTTGGTCGACCAGACGTGCCCGTCCAGCTGGAAGGTCGTGCCGCGACTGCCGCCGGTAGGCATCAGTATGTGTGTGCGGAACGGCTGCCCCGGTTTGGCGTACAGCACCGGTGTTTGCGGATCGCCCCCCACCAACGCGTTGCTGTAGGCCATGTGCGCGTTCGCCATGTCGGCGTAGCCTGCGCCGTCGGCATGACCGAACGGTGCATCCGGAGCCAGGCCGAAGCGATACCACATCGGTTCGGTCTTGTAGTTGATGGCCATGCTGGAGTTGTCCTGCGGATCGGTCGGCACGCCGAACCCTTCCGCGGCAATCCCTTCCACCGGCCGCCCGTTGGCCCAGCGCATGTTCAAGGCTTTCTGCCAGACCATCGCAAAGTCGCGGTAGGTGGTTTGCCCCGGTGCGGTGACCGTTGCATTGACCTTGCGCGTATCTTCGACCCAGGTGGCGCCGATCGGCAGAACGCTCATCGCCGCAGCCATGCCTTTTTGCGACTGCTTGATCACGTCGGCCGGGGTGAAATTCAACCCGCCGAATTCCACCGCCGTGGCGTTGATGTTGTCGACGCTGCGACCCAGTTGGGTGATCGGTTTGCCTTCACGCTCCAGGTGCCCGGCGTAGTACTGATAGGTACGGGTCGGGTACGCACCGCTGCTGCCGACACGCGGTGGCACGGTCTGGGTCGGGTTGGCGCCGACGTTGGTGCCGTCGGATTTGGTGATGTCGTACGCCAGCAATTGCGCGTGCAGACCCACATGGCTCGATGGCCGCATCAAGTTGTTGCTGAAGGTGGTCGAACCGGTCCCACTGTTGCGGTCGCGTTTGACCATGCCTTGCATCACAGCGGTCTGGGTCAGGTCCGGCATGACAGTCGGCAGACGGTTTTCCAGGGTGATGTTGATGCAGTCACCGGCTGCTGCACGCAGCACCAGCGGTTCGACAGGCACACCAGGCTTGAGCTTGCCGGTGCTCGGGTCGAGGTCGGCCTTGCGTACATACAGGATCGCTGTCGGGTCATGCAACGGCCCGCTTTGTCCGCCGATCGTGATGGTTTCACCGTCCTCAGGGTCGGTCACGGTGACCTGTGGAATGCTCACCGTCCGCGAGTTGAACACCAGGGTGCCGCCCGCCGGATTCAGCGGACCGCCCACGTGTTGCCCAAGCCCGGCCGAATCGCCGATGGACAGGCCCAACGGATTGCTGAGGATGTCGTTGGCCAGTGCCGCCACCACTTCATAGTTGCGCTGCGGGGTCGGCCGGGTGCCGATACCATTGGGGTTGGCGCCGATCCGTGGGCAGGAACCCTCAAACGCCACGGTGTTGCGCATGCCCGCCGGTTTCGCGTTATTGGGCAGCGCGAACAGGTCGTTGCGTTGCGCGGTGTAGTTGCGCATCACACCCCAGATCCCGCTCCAGTAACCTTCAATGGAAGCGTCCATCGAGTACAGGTAGTCACCCGTGGTTGCCGCCGAGCTGGACAGCATCGAGACCGGCGCAATGAAGCCCATCTGTTCGGAGATCCCGATCATTTGCGACGCGCGCCAGCCGGAGTTGGAGCTGTTGCCGAAACCGGAACCGCTCTGCAACCATTTCACGCCGTGCAGGGTGACGTTGTGCTCCTCTTCGTGACCGCCGGCATGCACCCGTAGCCGTACGTTGTCACCGGTGTAGGTGCGCAGCATCGGCGTGAACGGGTCACCCGGTTCTGCACCGCCCTTGTTGATGTGCGGCGGGAACAGCGTGGTGCCGCCGGTTGGCCCGGTGGCTGAAGTCAGCAGGTTCGGCGCCAGGTTCATCGCCGCGATTGCACGGTCGGTACGACTTTGCATGGCATACGCCAGGTCGCCGCCGAGGCCGTCGGCCTGCATGCCGCGCTTGCCGTCCGGGCCGACCTTGTTCGGATCGTAGACCCGCAGGGCCAGCGGTTCGTTGCGGTAATTGACTACGAACATACCTGGGTCATCCACCGAGATTGCCTGTGGGCATGGCCGGGTCGGGCAACCGGGAACCATCCCGCCCTGCACTTCGAGAACACCTTCCAGCAGGTTACTGGCGTTGTTGCGCACCGGCGGGTTGATGGCGTAACGGAAGCTGTCCGCGGTGGCCGGGAACGATTGTGGGTTCGGCACGCCGTTGGGACCTGCGCCTACGTACACACCGGCTTCATAGGCGTGCTGGAAGTCGCTGTACTCGAGGAAGAACTCACGGAAGCTGTCGTTCTTGCCGTCGCCGTCCAGGTCACCGGTAGAAATCACCGCTTGCCATGAAGTCGGCCCGCCGTCCTGCCGCGCGCCGCTGTACAACGGCTCGCCGGTTTCGGCGTGGAACCAGGTGGAACCGGCAGGCTCGGCCAGCACGGTGGCGTACAGGCCAATCTGTTGGTGGGTCGATGGGCCGAGGTGGTCGTGGGTGAAAATGGTCCCCAGGCCACGGTCGACACCCTTGGCGTTGACCACGGGGTCAACGAACCAGCGCTGCATTGCCGTGCGCGCACCGACCCAGTCGGCCCGGCCGTATTGGCCGAAGAACGGGTGGTTCTTGGCTTTCGGGCACGCCGGCGTGTCGTCACGCGGATCGGTCTGCTGGCACTGGTTGAACTGGCGAATGGCGTGGATGCGTTCCTGCACGGCGCCCGGGGAAAGCACACCATCCTCGTAGTTCCAGCCGTTGGAAGAACCATCCGCTGACACCAGGTCCCATTTGGGCAGGTGAATGTGCTGACCGATCACGTCGGTCGGCGTGCGCACCTGATAGTCGTCCATTTCATAGGTGGCCGGCACCAGGTTGGTTTGCTGGTATTGCACGCAGTCGAAGGTGTTCATGCGCATCACCAGAGGCTCTGGCGGACGCTGCTTGGTGATCACCGGCCAGGCGTCTTCCCACAGCGCCAGGATGCGCGCTTGCGGGAAGTGGTAGCCGACTTTGTTGTACACCGCGTCGAACTGAATATTCGCCGCCTTGTAGATGCGCGGGCGGTCGGCGGTGAAGGTCGAGGCACCGATGAACGACATGCCGTCGATCCGCTCGCCACTGGCGAACTCGCCGGTGCCGGCACCGGCGGTCAGGCGTTTTTGCCGGTCATCCATGCAGGGTTCGTAGTAAGGGGCTCCCGCCATCGGCAGGGCACCGTTAGTGCGAAAATTTCGCGCGACGATCTGGTTGCCCGGTAGCAAGGCGAAGCTGGCGTGTTCCTTCTTGGCGTGGAAGGCCATGGCTGCCTGTTCCACTTCAGTGCCCTCTTCGGGCAGGTAGATCGGTTTGGCGCGGGTCACTTCCTTGGAGAAATCCAGCGAAGTGGTCACGGTGTGCGCCTCGCCACCGGCAGACACGCCGTCCAGGGTATGACGCCCCAGACCGCCGTCCCAGCCGCCGGACTGGTTCGGATCAAGATTGGCCCACAGCGCCTTGCCGCTGTTCTTCAAGGCCTGCGCCTTGGCCGCGTCCAGCATGTCCAGCGGTGGGGTCGGAGGGCGCTGACCGACCGAACTTTCCATGCCGCCGATCCAGAAGGGATAGCCAGGGTTTTTCAGGCTGCCATCGGCATTGCGGTTGGCTTCGCTGCGATCGACCAGGGCCAGCGAACCAATGGCCTGTGCGCCACCGCTACCGCCATGGTGTTCGCCGTCGTCATCGTCTTCTTCATCGTCATCATCATGAGCGGCCACCAGGGTCTCGCCGATTTTCGGCACCACGGCCACTTTGCCTGGCATCGGTGCCATGGCTTTACCAGGCAACGGAACTACCGCTGGAATCGGCGTGCCGGCGACGATTTCACCGTCGGGCAAGGCCCGTGCGCCCGACGCTGGTTTACCGCTGCGCAGAGCATAGGGTTCGTTGTGAAAACCGTCTTCGCCCTGCTGGGACACTTCGAGTCTGGTGCCTTCTTCAAACACATCATGCACCCGCCACATGGCCCACATGCCTTGGGCGAAGTGCGGATAGAAGTGGCAGTGATAAATCGCATCGCCCGCGACCCGGTTGCGGTTGCCCGAACCGCCATTGGCGATTTCATAGGTGTAGCCGGCGCCCGGCCCAATGCCCTGGGCATCCACATAATCGGAGTTGTCATCGTTCGGGTTGAACAGCCACTGATGGCCGTGCAAGTGAAAGATGTGCTGCTCGTGGCCGTTATGGGTGTTGCGGAATTTGACGAAGTCGCCGATGTAGCTGTGGTTGACGTTGGACGGTTCCGACGGATACAGCGCCATGGTTGCCTTGACGCCAATCTGGTCGGCACGTGGCGTCTCGCCGGGGGTGATGCCTTCGAGGCCGGCGTTGGCCGGTACGTCCACCAGCATCGCCACGTCACCGACGGTGTGGGAGCTGAGGAAAAACTCTTCGTAGGCGCAGGACAGGCAATCGTGCATCGGACCTACGCCCAAACGGTTGGCGACCACCTCGGCGCCCATGCCGCCGGAGCCGTAGTTGATCATGAACGAATCGCGAGTCGGCTCCAGCACGTGAGCCATTACCGGGTCGGCCCAGTAAGCAGGAAAGGCTTGAGTCGCTGCGGTTTCATCCTGGAACTGCGAGGCAAAATCGCGAAACGGCTCCAGCCGGTTAGGGATCGCCGGGTTGCGTTTGCCCACGGCTTCCAGTGGATACGTCGATGGCGGGAAGCTGCCGTCGGCGTTGCTGCCCATGACAATGGCGTCGCTTTCACTGGAAATGATTTCGTTGCCATCGACCATGTTAATGATCGGCGTACCGGCCTTGCCTTCGCGGATCCACGGCTCACGCTGCGGGTAGCGCGCCTGGTAATCGACGATCGGCTGACCGGCCGGCGTACGGCCGCTGCTGGCCAGACGCATCTCTTCTTCGGTCACGGTGTTGCGGTAGGTGCGCCCGCCCTTGGGCAGTACCACCACTTGACCGAACAAACCGTTGGCCACGTTCCCGGCCGCGCCTTCACCGCCGAAGGTTGCGCCGCGGCTGCTGGCGGCAAATGCGCCCTCGCGCTCGGCGTACAACGTATAGGAGCGAGTGGAGCCAGGCGGGATCAAGCTGTTGGCATTGCGCCCGGTAAACGACGAGATGTCGTCAATGCTGTTGACCGCTTGCATGCCATTGACCTGGAAACCGACATGGCGATCGGCGACTTGTTCGTCGACCTTGAATTGATCGGTGTTGCCAGCCGCAGCGCCCTCTTCCTCCTCTTCCTCGCCCTCTTGCTCAAACCCATCGTGGGAACCCGGGTTGGCTTGATAAGCCAGCAGGTTTTGCAGATTGATGGTCAGGCAATCACCGGCGGCAACGCGCAGCACCAGCGGACGCGGGCGCTTGTCGGGCCGCAGCGAAACCTTGCCCGGCACCGCAGAGCCACCTTGGGCGAGCGAGACGTCATGGTCATCGACCACATCGCGACGCAGGGCGAACATCATGCCGTTGACGTTTTGCGCGCCCAGGCGGTTGAACATCAGCGGCTGATCGAGCGCCACGACGTTGGCCACCAGGTTGCGCTCACAGCGTGCAGCGGCTTCAGCCACTTCGATACCGAGCACCGAAGCGGTCAATAACAGCCACTGAAGGATGGATGGGTTATGGAATATGCCGGTCATGATCACGGGCCTCACTGTGGGAGCTCACAGGGAATGGTTCTTGATAAACCCCTAGAGCAATCTGCATGCCATAAATAATTTTGTTATTTTTCAGCAGGTTGCGATTACCACTTCACACGCCGGGGGATATTCCCCACTTATTCCCCACTTTTTCGCCGGGGCCACCATGCCCCAACGTTGGGGAAACTCAGCCCGGCGTCGTCACTCACAACGGAGCGTCCGCCGACAACCCCTGCAAACGCCGGTACTGGTTCAACACACTGGGCACATAACGCTGGGTTTCAGCGAACGGCGGGACCACGTTGCCGCGGCTGAGCACCGCTTGCGGTCCGGCGTTGTAGGCGGCCACGGCGAGACGGATATCGTTGTCGAACATCGTCATCAGGCGCTTGAGATAGCGAGCCCCCCCCTGGATGTTGGCCTTGGGGTCGTAGACGTTGGTCACGCCCATCTCGCGGGCAGTGTCGGGCATCAGTTGCATCAACCCGCCCGCGCCCTTGGGTGATGTGGCTCGGGTGTTGTAGCTGGATTCGGTCTTGATCACCGCGTGCAGCAGCGCCGCCGGCAGTTCGTTGGCCGTGGCCGCCGCCGATACCAGCTCGGCGTAGGGTTGCGAGGCGATCATCTGCGGCTGCTGGTCGAGGCTGACCACGGCTGCAGAGGGCTCCTGAATCACCCGTTCATAGTGGCGTCCGGGGCGGTGGACATTGGACAGGACATAGCTGCCCTTGGCGTCCACCGAAACGAATACATCGGCTTGTGCGGTACCGGTCAGCATGAGCAGACCGAGCAGTCCCGTCGTGATTGATTTCATTGTTATGCCTCCCCTTCCCGGCCCCTGAAAATGGGTCTTATGCCCCAATGGCCGGTAGTGAAACAGGCATACGCAAGCACTGTGCCGTAATCGAAAAGGCCCGTAGTACGGGCCTTTCAGACTGATGACGGGACGTGTGCATGGCAATTGCATACATCTATATGACGAACCTTCTGCCGACTGTGTGAGGTCATCATGAATCAGCGTCTGTGTTTCGCCCCGCGTGTCCAACGCGGGTTCACCCTGCTCGAACTGTTGGTGGTGCTGGTGGTGCTGGGGCTATTGGCCGGTCTCGTCGCGCCGAAGTATTTCGCCCAATTGGGCCGCTCCGAAGTGAAAGTGGCCAAGGCGCAAATCGAAGGTCTGGGCAAAGCCCTGGACCTTTATCGCCTGGAGGTTGGCCATTACCCGTCGTCCGAACAGGGCTTGCAGGCACTGGTCAGCGCTCCCAGTGACGAACCGCGCTGGACCGGCCCGTACCTGCAGAAAAAACTGCCGCAGGACCCTTGGGGCCGCAACTACACCTATCGCTATCCCGGTGAAAACGGCGAATACGATCTGCTGTCCATGGGCAAGGACGGGCAGCCCGGCGGCGAAGGCGAGAACGCCGAAGTCACCAGTTGGCAATGACAAGGAATGGCAACCATGCGCTTTCATCTCAAAGCCGTCGGCAAGGCCGGTGTCGTTTCCATGACCGTCGAAGCACCGGGTCACAGCGAGGCCCGGCGCATTGTCGAGGACCAGGGCCTGCGGGTCGTCAGCCTGCACGCCGAGCGACATTGGCGGGCCCTGCGCCTGCAAAAGCGCGAGACCTTCAACCTGGTGTTGTTCAGCCAGGAATTGACCACATTGCTCAACGCGGGACTGCCGTTGATCGATGCGCTGGAAAGTCTGGCGGAAAAGGAAAGCGCGCCACAAGCCCGCAAAACCTTGAGTGAGCTGGTGCGCCTGCTTTACGAAGGCAAATCGTTTTCCCAGGCGTTGGGCCAGTTGTCGGCGGTGTTCCCCCCGCTTTACGTTGCACTGGTACAGTCCAGTGAGAAGACCGGTGCCGTGGGCGACGCCCTGGGCCGATATGTCAGCTATCGACAGCGCATGGACGAGGTTCGCCAGAAGATCGTCAGCGCTTCGATCTACCCCATGCTGTTGCTGGTGGTAGGAGGTGGTGTGGTTTTGTTTTTGATGGGGTATGTCGTACCCCGCTTCAGCCTGGTGTTCGAAGGGCTGGGGTCGAACCTGCCATGGTTGTCACAAGTCCTGATGAGCAGCGGCATGTTCCTGCACGCCCACCAGGGCGAATTCTTCGGTGGCTTGCTGGCCATCATCGTCACCCTGGTCCTGGTCCAGCGCCAGCCATCCTTTCGCCGTGGCCTGGACCGACTGATCGAAAAACTCCCCGCCGTGCACCAGCGCATCTTCATGTATGAACTGGCACGGTTTTACCGTTCACTGGGGATTCTGCTGCAAGGCGGCATCCCCCTCGTCACCGCCATGGGCATGGTGCGTAACCTGCTCACCGTGGCCTCCCGTGTGCGCCTGGATCAGGCTTGCGAACGGGTGCGCGAAGGGCAATCGCTGTCCGCGGCGCTGGAGCTCAATCACCTTGTGACCCCCGTTTCCCTGCGCCTGCTGCGCGCCGGCGAACAGTCCGGCAACCTCGGGCAGATGATGGAGCGCAGTGCCGACTTCTACGATGAAGAAATCAGCCGCTGGATCGAATGGTTCGTGCGGTTGTTCGAACCTCTGCTCATGACATTCATCGGGCTGTTGATCGGGGTGATCGTAATTCTGATGTATATCCCGATTTTCGAACTAGCCTCCAGTATTCACTGACCCCTTGGAACAGGGTCGACCTGCATTTGGCAATGCTCATCGACGTTGCAATCCGAACAACAAGACGGAGAACGACATGCACATCAATAAGCTTTTACTTGCAGTAGCGATTGGCGCAGTTCTGTCGGCGTCTACCGTAATGATTCCGGACAGTTTGTCCGGGGTGTCCAGCGCTCAAGCCAAGGATGGAGGCGGAGGTGGCAGTGGAGGTGGCGGTGGTGGCGGCGGTGGTAGTGGTGGAGGCGGCGGAAGTGGCGGTGGCGGCGGCAGTCACGGCGGAAGCGGCAGTGGTGGTGGCGGCGGCAGTCACGGCGGAAGCGGCAGTGGTGGTGGCGGAAACAGTGGCAGTGGTGGCAACAGCGGCAGCGGCCACAGCGGCGACCATGGCAGCAACAGCGGCTCCGGTCACAGCGGCGACCATGGCAGCAACAGCGGCTCCGGCAGCAGCAACAGTGGCTCGAGCCACTCTGGAAGTGTGTCGTCCTCCGGACGCAGCGGCACCCACGCCGAGCCCGGTGATGATCACGGTGTTCACGCAAACGGTGAGGTGGGCGATGATCGCGGCGTTCACGCAAACGGCGAGGTAGGTGATGATCGCGGCGTTCACGCAAACGGCGAGGTAGGCGATGATCGCGGCGTTCACGCAAACGGCGAGGTAGGTGATGATCGCGGCGTTCACGCAAACGGCGAGGTAGGCGATGATCGCGGCGTTCACGCAAACGGCGAGGTAGGTGATGATCGCGGCGTTCATGTCGGCGGGGAACCGGGCGATGACAAAAGGAGCTGACCGCTCCTAACTCCAGTAACCCTACCCCTGTAGGAGCGAGCCTGCTCGCGATGGCGGAATGTCAGACAACATCAATGTTGAATGACAATTAGCCATCGCGAGCAGGCTCGCGCCTGCAGGGGGCAATGTGAGTCAGATAATCAGCCGCCTCACACGCCACCCTCAACCCGATCCAGCCGCTCACGCAAAAACTCGATCAAGGCCTGCACCGGCCGCGAACTCTGTCGGTGTTGCGGGTAGACCGCCGATAAGGTCAACGGCTCGGGCCGCCAATCGTCCAGCACCGACACCAGCCTGCCCTCTTTCAACGCCGAACCGACAATGAACGTCGGCAAACAGGTGATCCCCAGCCCAGCCATCGCCGCATCCTTGAGCAGCTCACCATTATTGACGCGCATCCTCCCGGTCACGTTAACCGTCATTGGCTTACCCTGCCCCGCAAAGCGCCATTGCACCTGTCGACCGTGGCCGTAAGGCAGGCAGTCATGCGTGTGCAAATCATCCGGTTTGAGCGGTGTACCACGTTCGGCCAGATAGGCCGGACTCGCGCAGTACACCCGTTGAATCGAAGCAATGCGCCGGGCAATCAGCGTCGAGTCTTCGAGCGTGCCGATGCGCAACGCCAGGTCATAGCCCTCCCCCAATAAATCCACGGGGCGATCACTCAAATCGACTTCCACCGTTACGTCACGATAGCGCTGCAAAAATACCGGCAGCAGGCATCCGAGATGCGCCAGAGCAAACGAAAGCGGCGCGCTTACCCGAATGGTGCCGCGCGGCTCGGTGGTCTGGCCGGCGATACCTTGCTCCACTTGCTCGACTTCGCCCAGCAAACGCAAGGCCGATTCGTAGTAGCTGTGTCCCAGCGGCGTAACGTCCAGACGCCGCGTCGAGCGATTGAGCAACCGCACACCCAACCGCTCTTCCAGTTGCATCAGGCGTCGACTGACGAATTGCTTGGACAGGCCCAATTGATCAGCCGCGGCGGTAAAGCTGCCAGCGTCCATGACCTGGCAAAAAATTCGCATGTCTTCGAAAGGGTTCATTGTCACGTCCTGGTTGACAGATGAGCACTTTATAGCGGTTTTCCCCCTGCCACGACACCGACTAAAACATCTAAGCCAGCAGAAGATCTCGCATGTACTCCCAAGCCTGCAGGCGCTGGCTTGCCAGCGAAGGCGGTGCACCTGATACACCGCACCGCCTGTTTCGCCAGCAAGCCGGCTCCTACGGATCTTCATGTATCCGCGCAGCTTACTTGGCCGTGAACTTCGTGTAGCTGTTGATCAGGTTGCGATAGTTCGGCAGACGTTCCGACAGCAGGTTGGCCAGGCCTTCCATGTCGTTGCGCCAGTCGCCTTGCAGCTCGCAAGCCACGGCGAACCAGTTCATCAACTGGGCACCGGCGGCCGACATGCGCGCCCAGGCCGCTTGTTGCACGGTAGTGTTGAAGGTGCCGGATGCGTCGGTCACTACAAACACGTCAAAGCCTTCGGCAATTGCCGACAGGGTTGGGAATGCCACGCAGACGTCGGTCACGACACCGGCAATGATCAGTTGCTTGCGACCGGTGGCCTTGATCGCTTTGACGAAGTCTTCGTTGTCCCAGGCGTTGATCTGGCCCGGGCGCGCAATGAACGGCGCGTCCGGAAACTGGGCCTTCAGCTCCGGCACGATGGGGCCGTTCGGACCGCTGTCGAAACTGGTGGTGAGGATGGTCGGCAGTTTGAAGAACTTGGCGATGTCTCCGAGGGCCAGCACGTTGTTCTTGAATTCATTGGGCGAAAAATCCTGTACCAGCGAGATCAGGCCCGTCTGGTGGTCGACCAACAGCACAACGGCATCGTCTTTGTTCAGGCGTTTGTACGGTACGTTGCTCATGGAAAACTCCTGGATGGATGGTTATTGCTGGCGGTGCTGGCGGTGATCGTCAGCACCTCTTTGAATGCTTCAGAAAGCAAAGCACGAACAGCCGAAAGCGCCCCAGAACCCGACAAAATCACTGACCGGTGCATTCGACAGGCGTGCCCGTTCATGACTGTGGGAGTGCACCACGCACGGGCCGCTGCAATGGTGAACCTGAGCCTGCATCGGCGAGGCCGGGCGCCAGTGGCCCGGCACTTTGACCACCGGCGACCAGTCCGGCAGCACCGGCACGCTGGACGGCCCGAGCTTTTCGAAGTCACCGGCGCCATACACCACCTTGCCGCCGACCACGGTCAAGACGGACTCAATCCACTTGATCGCTTCTTCATCGACGCTGAAAAAGTCCGCGCTGAGCGCAGCGACGTCAGCCAATTGCCCGACCTTGATCTGGCCCTTCTTGCCTTGCTCGGACGAGAACCAGGCGCTGCCGTGGGTGAACAGTTCCAATGCCGTCAGGCGTGACAGGCCCTCGGCGTGCAACTCCATGCCACCGACGGTGCGACCGCTGACCATCCAGTACAGCGAAGTCCATGGGTTGTAGCTCGACACCCGCGTCGCATCCGTGCCCGCGCCCACCGGCACGCCCTCGGCGAGCATGCGCTTGATCGGCGGAGTGGCTTCGGCTGCTTTCGCACCATAACGCTCGACGAAATATTCGCCTTGAAATGCCATGCGATCCTGAATCGCAATGCCGCCGCCGAGCGCCCTCACCCGCTCGATGTTCTGCGGGGTGATGGTCTCTGCGTGATCGAAAAACCACGGCAAACCGTTGAACGGGATGTCGCGATTGACCTTCTCGAATACGTCGAGCATGCGGCTGATGGATTCGTTGTAGGTGGCGTGTAAACGGAACGGCCAGCGCTGCTCGACGAGATGTCGCACCACCGGCTCCAGTTCCGCTTCCATGGATGGTGGCAGGTCCGGGCGCGGCTCAAGGAAGTCTTCGAAATCCGCCGCCGAAAACACCAGCATTTCCCCGGCGCCGTTGTGCCGGAGGTAGTCATCACCCTGGTGAAGCGACACGCTGCTGGTCCAGTTTTTGAAGTCGGTCAGCTCTTCCCGGGGTTTCTGGGTGAACAGGTTGTAGGCGATGCGCACGGTCAGTTGCTCATCCCTGGCCAACTGCTCGATCACCTGGTAATCGTCCGGATAGTTCTGAAATCCACCGCCGGCGTCGATGGCGCTGGTCAGGCCCAGGCGATTGAGTTCACGCATGAACTGGCGAGTCGAGTTGACCTGATATTCCAGCGGCAGTTTTGGTCCTTTCGCCAAGGTCGAATACAGGATCATCGCGTTCGGCCGCGCCACCAGCATGCCGGTCGGCTCGCCATTGGCGTCGCGCACAATCTCGCCCCCCGGCGGGTTCGGCGTGTCGCGCGTATACCCGGCTACCCGCAACGCCGCACGGTTGAGCAAGGCGCGGTCGTACAAATGCAGCACAAACACGGGGGTGTCCGGCGCGGCTTGATTGAGCTCTGCCAACGTCGGCATGCGCTTCTCGGCAAACTGGAATTCGTTCCAGCCACCGACCACCCGCACCCATTGCGGTGTCGGCGTGCGGTCCGCCTGATCCTTGAGCATGCGCAACGCATCGGCCAACGAAGGCACGCCCTCCCAACGCAATTCGAGGTTGTAGTTCAAACCGCCACGGATGAGGTGCAGGTGCGAGTCGTTCAGCCCGGGAATCACACAGCGGCCCTTCAAGTCGATGACTTGCGTATTTGAGCCGCGCAGGGCCATGGCCTCGGCATCGCTGCCCACCGCGACGAAACGACCGTCGCTGATCGCCACGGCACTGGCGAGCGGGTTCTCGCGGTCGACGGTGTGGAAGTGGCCATTGAACAGAATCAGATCGGCGTTCATCACGGTTCCTCCTTGGGCAAAGTGGATTCGGACAACCAGGACGCGAACAGGCGCGTCGCCAACGGCATGAAGACGTACACCACCGACAGCACGATGGTCAGCGTGATCAGGAACGTCGCCACCACATAGTTTGAAAGCAAGGTGTTAACCCGCAGCAGCGGCCCCCAGATCAGCGGCACCAGCAAGGTGTGCGGCAGGATCACCAACAGCGTCACGACTGCCTGCTTCCAGCGCGGCGGCGGTACTCCGGCGTCAGCCTGCGGGGCAAACCAGAACTCGTTGACCGGATTGATTTCGGTCTGGTCGCCATCGGCGAGCATCGGCGCGGCTTCGTCGACCAGTTTCTGCCGTTGCGGCGAATCGAGCCAACCCTGCATGGCCTCGGTGGAGCAAAAGCGTAGCACGCAAGTATAAGTGTCGAGGCCAGCGCGCTTGCCGCGCACGACATCGACACCCAGATGCCCGACATTCTGCCCGGCGACTTTGACAATGTTTCGCAGCCACGCTTCGTAAGGCACTTCAAAACCGGCCTTGACCCGGTGCTTGACGATCAGGGTCACGACCTCATCAGCTCCCGGGCGGGTCGGCTCGAGTCGATTGGAATCAGGCATTTCGCAAGGCTCCGACGAATTGGATATTCAGAATGCCGGTGCGACGGGAGAAAAAATTGAATGTACGTGCTCTTTTCAGCGGTGCCTGGCCGACGGCTTTTGGCTGCTACGAAATATCCAGAGAAGCAGACATGAACTGACCAATGCGCGACCGCAACCACCGCTCCGCCGGATCATTGTCATGCACCCCGCTCCAGGCCATCGACAACTGCGCCGCCTCAATTGCAAACGGCGGATCCTCAGCTCGCAACCCACATCCCTCGACCAAAGCACACGCTGCGTAATCCGGCACCGTCGCGATCATCTCGGTCCCGGCAAGCAACGCCCGCAACCCACTGAACTGCGGCACCCCCAGCACCACGCGACGACTACGCCCGACCTTGGCCAGATCCAGATCGATGTTGCCGCTCAGGTCACCGGAAAACGACACCATCGCATGGGGGCGCTCACAGTACTCATCCAGCGTCAGCGGCCCAGGCCGGGTATCGCCACGCAAAACCTTGCACGTAATATCGCGCAGCTTCTTGCGCTTGGCATTGGCCGGCAGATCCGTGGTGTAGCTCACGCCCACCGAAATCTCCCCCGACGCCAGCAACGCCGGCATCAACAGATAATTGGCCCGGCGCACGATCACGACAATCCCCGGCGCCTCTTCCTGCAACTGGCGCAACAACGACGGAAACAAACCGAACTCCGCGTCGTCCGACAGCCCGATGCGGAACACATCGCAACTGGTCGCCGGATCAAATTCCCTGGCCCGGCTGACCGCTCCGGAAATAGTGTCCATCGCCGGTTGCAGTTCCTTGAGAATTGCCAGCGCCCGCGCGGTCGGCTCCATGCCACGACCGTTGCGCAACAACAACGGATCGTCGAACAGATCACGCAAACGTCCCAGCGCGGCACTCACCGCCGGCTGCCCCATGAACAGTTTTTCCGCGACGCGGGTCAGGTTCTTTTCGAACATCAGCGCTTCGAAAATCACCAGCAGGTTCATGTCGACGCGACGCAGATCGTTACGGTTCATGGGCACGGATTCCTAGTATGTTCGGGCCAGGTGCGAGGAGGTTCGATTGTGTCTGACTTTACTCAAGACATCTCGCGATGGCAGCGCAATTAACAACGATTAACTCGCAAGCCAGAGCCTTCGGGTCCAAAAATGAAAGTCTACCGATACGGACATTCGCCATGGCTCACGTTCAGCAAAATGCCGCTCCCGCGTCATTCTCGCCCGCACCGATGAAAAGTACCGGCCGCCTCAGCCCGCAACGCGAACGACTGATCAAGCAGTTGATCCTCGACCGCCTCGGCGACAGCCTCGAAGTCACTGAACTGGCACGCGCCTGTGCCCTCTCCCGCAGCCACTTCTCCCGCGCGTTCAAGTGCAGCACCGGCCACTCGCCGCAGGACTGGATTCGCCGACAGCGCATTGCCCGGGCCAAGCAGTTGATCCAGCAGACCGACTTGAGCCTTACGCAAATCAGTCTCGAATGCGGTTTCTGCGACCAGGCGCACTTCTGCCATATCTTCACCCGCAGCGAAGGCATCAATCCGTTTGCGTGGCGCGGCAAGATAGTGAAAAGAAAAAGATCGCAGCCTTCGGCAGCTCCTACGGGTATGCACGCGACCGTGTAGGAGCTCCGGCTATTTAACCTTTCAAGAACGCCAACAGGTCAGCGTTGAGCTGGTCCTTGTGGGTGTCCGTCAAACCATGAGGAGCGCCCGGGTAAATCTTCAGGATCGAGCCCTTCACCAGTCCCGCCGAGGCCACGCCCGCTGCTTCGTAAGGCACCACCTGATCCGCGTCTCCATGCACCACCAGGGTCGGCACGTCGAATTTCTTCAGATCTTCGGTAAAGTCGGTTTCGGAGAACGCCTTGATGCAGTCATAGGCGTTCTTGTGCCCCGCCATCATGCCCTGCAGCCAGAACCAGTCGATCATGCCCTGAGACGGCTTGGCATCAGGTTTGTTGAAGCCAAAGAACGGACCGCTGGCGAGGTCGATGTACAGCTGCGAACGGTCCGCCAGGGATGCCTGACGAATGCCGTCGAACACCTCCAGTGGCAGGCCTCCAGGGTTGGCTTCGGTCTTGAGCATCAGCGGCGGCACCGAAGAAATCAGCCCGGCCTTGGCCACACGTGCGGTGCCATGTCGGCCGATGTATCGCGCCACTTCCCCACCACCGGTTGAGAAGCCGAACAGCACGGCGTTTTGCAAGTCGAGCCGTTCAATCAACTGCGCCAGGTCGTCGGCGTAATGGTCCATGTCGTTGCCTGACCACGGCTGGCTGGACCGACCATGTCCGCGACGGTCATGAGCGATGACCCGGTAGCCCTTGGACGCCAGGAAGATCATCTGCGATTCCCAGCTGTCGGCATTCAGCGGCCAACCGTGGCTGAATACAATCGGTTGTCCGGTGCCCCAGTCCTTGTAGTAAATCTCGGTGCCGTCGCGGGTGGTGAAGGTGCTCATGGGTGATGCCTCCTGTACGAGTGTTGGGGTGTTTCAATCCGTAAATGAATTCAGGCGATCGGCCAGGCGTGCCACGCGCTCGCCCAGGTGCGCGGCAGTGCAACGGTCCTCGGCGGGTGGTGCATCGTCAGGGGATTGTTCGACGTTCGACTGGGCCATGGCGCCGAGGGAGCTGCCCAGTCGATTGAGTTGACCGCTGAACACGCCGGTACTGGAGCGCGCCGGCAGCAGGTCGAGGCCGACCCAGATCATCGAGTGCTGAGCGGCAAACACGGCCATCTGCAACAAGGTGTTGAGTTTGTCACCGCACAGGCAGCCGGAATTGGTGAAGCCAGCAGCGAGCTTGTCGCGCCACGGCTGGGCCAGATAGAACGCCGCCGTGGCCTCCATGAACCCCTTGAAAGCCGCCGAGGCGCTGCCCATGTAGGTCGGCGCGCCGAAGATGATGGCGTCGGCGGTGTGCAATCGGTCCCAATGGGCGTCGACGTCCTCGACCGGGATCAGCTCGCAAGTGCTGCCCGGGTGCCGCTCCACCCCGGCGGCCACGGCGTGCGCCAGAACCCGGGTGTGCCCGTAGCCGCTGTGATAGACCACCACCACGTTGCTCATTGCGCCATCCTCCAGAAGTCTTGATCCCTTGTAGGCGCTTGCGCAGGCTGCGATCTGTTGATCCTCTAAAAAATCGCAGCCTGCGGCAGCTCCTGCGGATTTTTGGGGTAAGGCGGACACAGCACGAGTTAATCGTTGTTAATTTTCCACGGCGCGCAAAAGGCTCCGACAGACGCCAAGTCAATGTCTTGCCCAACATTCACGGGACCAACGCCACGCACGGATACGCTACAGTCAATGCGCACACCCGACAGTCAGCCGGACAGTGCATTGCGCCGGATAAAAAACCCGAAGAACATGCTCGAAGAGCGCGAACAAGACGTATTCAGCCGGAGTGAGACATTGATCCTTCCCCTCGAGCAGGCCGTGCATTTCGGTCCCTACCGGATCTACCCTGGACAACGCCTGGTGATGGAGGCCGATCAGCCCCTGCGCCTGGGCCGACGCGCCATGGACATCCTGTTGATCCTGCTCGAACACGCAGGGAACGTGGTCAGCAAGCAACAGCTGATCGCGCAGGTCTGGCCCAACAGCGTGGTCGAAGACATCAACTTGCGAGTGCACATGGCCGCGCTGCGCAAAGCACTCGGTGACGGTCAGGCCGGCCAGCGCTACATCGTCACCGTGGCCCAGCGCGGGTACAGCTTTGTTGCACCTTACTCGCTGGAACAGATCAAACAACCGTCGTCACCCGTAGCGCCCCGACCGGTCGCGCACAATCTGCCCATGCGTCACACGCGCATGATTGGCCGGCAAGCCGTGCTCGATCATCTGGTCAAACAGCTACCGCGCCAACGCTTCATCACCCTGATCGGTCCGGGCGGTATCGGCAAGACCACCGTGGCCCTGCGAGTCGCCGAACAACTGCTCGGGCATTTCCGGGACGGCATTCGCCTGTTGGACCTGGCGCCGATCAACGATCCGTTGCTGATCCCCGCCCACCTGGCGACGCTGCTCGACTTGACCCTGCACGAGGAGGAACTGACGGGCAGCTTCGCGGCGTGCCTGCATGACCGGCATATGCTGCTGGTTATCGACAACTGTGAACACCTGATCGATGCCGTTGCGGTGCTCAGCGAAAACATCCTGCGTGCCGCGCCACAGGTGCACATCCTGGCCACCAGTCGCGAAAGCCTGCGAGCCGAGGGGGAGTATGTTCAGCGCCTCGAACCACTGGACTGCCCACCGCCCATCGCCGTCCTCGACCGCCACCAGGCCCTGGCCTTTTCCGCGCTGCAATTGTTCATTGAGCGCGCCACGGCCAGCCATGACAATTTTGAACTGAGCGATGACGAGTTACCGTTGCTGAGCGAAATCTGCCACCGCCTGGACGGAATTCCACTGGCCATCGAACTGGCGGCGGCGCAAGTGTACCGCTTCGGCCTGCGCGGCTTGCTTGGGCAATTGCAAAGCAGTTTCCGCGTGCTCACCCAGCCCTCTCAGCTGCCCTTGGCTCGACACCAGACCCTGCGTGCCACGCTGGATTGGAGCTTTGATTTACTCAGCGCCTGCGAGCAGACGTGCCTGCGTCGACTGGCGGTGTTCCGGGGCGGCTTCACCCTGGCCTCGGCGGCGGCGGTGATTGTCGGCGGGCACATTGAGCCTCGCGAAGTGTTTGGCTCAATCACGCAACTGGTCGCCAAGTCCCTGCTGAATGTGGCAGTGGGTGACGAAGAGGTGTTCTATCGCTTGCTCGATACCACCCGCAGTTATGCTCTGGAAAAGCTCGCGCTGACCCAAGACCTGCAGGGTACTCGGGAGCGCCATGCCGAGCGCTGCCTGACCCTGATGCAGCAGGCGCAAAACGATTGGGAAAAAACATCGACCGGCCTGTGGATCGAGCGATACGCTCGCGCGCTGGAAGATATCCGCGCCGCCCTGGACTGGGGCTTGAATGCCAACGGTCCGAGGGACTTGGCCATACGCCTGGCCGCCGCCTCTACCCCTCTGTGGCAGGAATTGTCTTTGCTCAAGGAACACAGCGGTCATGTGCGCAAGGCTCTGGCACTCCTGGAAACCGAGCCCGAGTCCTGCCCGCGGCTGAAAATGACCTTGCAACTGGCCCTGGGCAGCGCCTGTTATCACGCCCAGGGCGCAACGGCTGAAACCGTCGCAGTCTTTGTCAACGCCAGAGCCCTGGCGGATCACTGCAACGATGTGACCGGTCAACTACGCGCGCTCTCCGGTCACATGGCGGTCAATCTCAGTTGTGGCAATTATCGGATGGCCCTTGAGCAAAGCCGGCAATTCGATCAATTGGGGTTCAATGGCAACGCGCTGCTGTCCTTGAGCTCTCAACGCTTGCGGGTGTTGGCCCTGCATTTTTACGGCGATCAAGCACAGGCGCGGGCGCATGCCGAACAGGTCCTGCAACGCATGGCCCACAGCGGGCATCTCAATCGCTTCACCCATGGATTCGGCGTGCAATACGACCAGAGCGTCGCAGCCCTGACCATTCTGGCGCGCATCCTCTGGCTACAGGGCCAACCGGAGCAGGCCTGGCGCGCCGCGCGCCAGGCGCTGGACATCGCGCTGCAAATCAATCACGGCACGTCGATCTGCTACACCCTGGCGCTGTCCGGCTGTTTGATCGCCCATTACAACGGCGACACCGGCAACGCCCGCGAACTGCTGAAGCTGCTGATGGAACAGGCACAGAAACATTCGGTCCTGCTGTTCTACAACTGGGCGAAACAGTATGCGCGGGTGATCGGCAGCACCGATAAATACGCGCTCCCTTGTCCTGGTGCGGGCTTGATCAGCGAAATCATGATCACGCTGGACTCAGGCTTCATTGATGACGCTCAACTCAAGCGGGCTGAAACCGGTGCGGCGGGCTGGAGTACGGCAGAAATTCTGCGCGTTTATGCCGAAGGGATGCTCGCGAGAGAATGCCCGACTCAAACCGATATGGCCGAGACCGTGCTGCTGAAGGCACTGAACGTGGCCAGCGTCCAAGGTGCACTGGCCTGGGAATTGCGCAGCGCCACCTCACTGGCGACACTTTGGCGGCGACAGGGCCGTCAACAACAGGCCCATGATCTGCTGGCGCCGATCTACAGCCGCTATACCGAAGGGTTCGCCACTACTGACCTGAAGACTGTTCAGCGCTTACTCGGAGAGTTACAGGCCGACCTGTCGGCCTGACGTACTTCGTGTCTGACTGAAGTAGTGAGCACAACGACTTTCCATGTCGCTCAACTGACCGCTGCCCTCAAGTTTTTCCAGAACATAGCGTCGGGTGGTGTTGAGCAACCGGTAGCGTGCCGTACCACTGCCCTGCTCCAGCGACAACAGCGACTTGAGTGCCAGGTTCTCCATCACCTTGATCAGGTCGGCAGCCGCCAATCCATCGCCGCTGACCACGCCAACCGCGGCGTCCTGGGTGAAAGCCATTTTGAACACCGCCAGACGCTGTAGCACCCTCTGCTCCAACAGGCTGAGTCGCTCATAGCTCCAGTCCAGCGCAGCCTTGAGGGTTTGATGCCGGGGCACGGCCGTGCGGCGGCCCTGGGTCAGTAATTGAAAACAGTTGCCCAGTTGCGCTTGCAGCCCAACCAGCGCCAACGCATCGATCTGCGCTGCCGCGAGTTCGATCGCCAAGGGTAAACCATCGAGCCGACGACAAATTTCGCGCACACTCCGCAGGTCTTGTTCGCGCAGGGTAAACCCCTGTTGGCTCGCTCTGGCGCGACTGACAAATAACTGCACGGCCGAGTAACTCATGGCTTCGGCAACACTGCGCAGCGCCACAACCGGTGGCACCGTCAGCGGAGGTAACCGCAACACGGTTTCGCCGGTGGCCATGAGCGGTTCGCGGCTGGTCACCAGGATCGATACTCGAGGCGCAGCGGCCATCAGCGCTTCACACAAGGTACGGCAGCATTCAAGCAAGTG
The DNA here is from genome assembly GCF_001269805.1 of Pseudomonas sp. P1.8. Taxonomy (NCBI): domain Bacteria; kingdom Pseudomonadati; phylum Pseudomonadota; class Gammaproteobacteria; order Pseudomonadales; family Pseudomonadaceae; genus Pseudomonas; species Pseudomonas sp. P1.8. The sequence continues at coordinate 7,983 of NZ_LHVM01000011.1, read as the reverse complement.
CTCGCAGTTATCGAGCACCAGCAACGCATGTCGTTGACCCACCGTCGCCAGCGTCGCGCCGACCTCCAGCTCAAGGATGCGTGTGAGCAGATTACTCACTTGTGCAGGATCATCAATCACCGACAGATCCGCCAGCCACACACCATCCTGGTAGTGCTGCAACAACAATTCGGCAACACGCAGTGCCACCGTGGTTTTGCCGATTCCGCAGGGCCCGACCACTGTCATCAAACGTTGCATTGGCAACTGCCGGACCAGATTGCCCACCACTGCATCACGCCCGGTGACGGGCGTGAGCCTGGCCGGCAGGTTGTGCGGCGATTTGTGCAGGGTCTGGATCCGAGTCGGCAGGGTCGCTGGCAAGTGCTGCACCGGTGCGACAAAACTGTAGCCACGCTGGGGAATATTGATGATGTAGCAATGACCACCCTGCCCGCCGCCCAGTGCTCGACGCAACGAGGCAATATGTACGCGCAAATTGATTTCTTCGACCACGGACTTCGGCCAGACCTGCGCAATCAGCGCTTCCTTGCTGACCACCGAACCCGCGTGCTCGACCAGCACTTGCAAGACATCCAGCGCGCGGCCGCCCAGGCGAAGTGGTCGATCGCCTTCCAGGACCAGTCGTTGGCCGAGATGGAATGCGTAAGGACCAAATTGCAGCACCGCTTCACTGCTCGAGTTTCTGAGGCTGTTCATAGGCTGATACCCGCTGGCAACCTGGATCGACACGTGAGTCCTTCCAGGCTCCGCACCTTCCTTGCAATGAGTTACGGGTATCTTGGCAGGCCTCGGTAAGCGTACAACTGCCACGAAGGGAGCGTCACGGTCATTTCGGTGCGCATAACGGACAGATCGGGTTTAACTGAATTGTTCGCGGTATTGGGTCGGTGTCAGGCCGATCTTTTCACTGAATAGAAAACGCATGTGTCGCACACTGCCGAACCCGCTTTTAAACGCCACGGTCTTGAGCGGCAACTCGCTGGTTTCCAGCAGATTGCGCGCGCAATCGATGCGCGCGCTTTGCAAAAACTCCATGGGTGTCATGCTCACCTCCCGGGTGAACACCCGGGCGAAATGGCGTGGACTCATGGACGCCAGACTCGCCATGCGCTCGATGCTGAACGCTTCGTCGAGATGCTCCAGCACATGGTTTTGCACGCGGGTAATCGCGGTCTCAATGGGCGCCACTGCGGCCATCAACGGACTAAACTGCGCCTGTCCGCCCTGGCGTTTCATCACCACCAACAACACCTTGGCCACGTCCTGGGCGACTTTTTTCCCATGATCCTGAGCCACCACCGACAATGCCAGATCGATCCCCGCCGTTACGCCGCCGGAAGTGATCAGATTACGGTCCCGGATAAATATCTGATCGGTCTCGACCGTCGCGCTCGGGAACCCTTTGATCAGTCGTTCGGTGTAGTGCCAATGAGTGGTCACTCGGTAACCATCCAGCAAACCGGCATGCCCCAACACAAACGCGCCCGTGCAGATGGAGCCAAAACCGACGGAGCGCCTGACGTTGCGCTTGAGCCAATCGAGCAATGCTGGATGCTTTTCGTTGTAGGCGCCAGGGCCGCCGGGTACCAGCAGCAAATCAAATCCCTGACTGACCTGGTCGATGTGGGCATCGGCCTGCACGGTCACTCCATTGGACGCTCGCAGCGCACCAGGCTCTGTGCCGATGGTCGACAGCACATAATGGTCATCGGGCTTCAAGTAACGGTTAGCGATGGAAAACACCTCCATCGGCCCGGCCATGTCGAGCAGAAGAAAATTAGGGAACAGCACCATCGCCACGGTTTTCATGAGGTGAACATCACTGGAATCAATAGATAGGGACGAGCAGGCACGCTGAGTGCCAATTGTGCCGCGAACACGGCAGATAAATACAGGACGGCTCTAATGAAACTGTCAACTTGAAAGAGACAGTATTTCAGTTTCCACCTACTTATTGCATCAATCAGTAAACATTAATCTTCTCCTCACTCGGACGACACTACGTCCCTCCAGGAGAATTCTTCATGCTGACTCTTCGCAAAGCCTCGGATCGTGGTCTGGCCAATCATGGCTGGTTGAAATCGTTTCACACCTTTTCTTTCGCCAGCTACCGTAATCCCAAAGAACAGGGGTTTTCCGACCTGCTGGTGATCAACGATGACCGCGTGGCTGCCGGAAAAGGCTTCGGCCAGCATCCGCACCGCGACATGGAGATTTTCTCTTACGTGCTTGAGGGTGCTTTGGAACACAAAGATACCCTCGGTACCGGATCGGTGATTCGCCCGGGTGACGTACAGTTGATGAGCGCCGGTAGCGGCGTGGCCCACAGCGAGTACAACCACTCCAGCAACCGACCGGTTCATTTTCTGCAAATCTGGATCGTGCCGGATGTCAGTGGCGCCAAACCGCGCTATCAGCAGGAACACTTCAGTACACAGAAAAAACGCGGGCGTCTGCAACTGATCATTTCTCCGGACGGCGCCAAGGGTTCACTGAAGGTACGCCAGGATGCGCGGGTCTATGCCGCTCTGATCGATGGCAAGGAAAGCGCCACCCTGGAACTTGCGGCCAATCGCTATGCCTATGTACACATCGCACGGGGGAGCGTCGAACTCAACGGCGTGTTGTTGCAGGAAGGCGACGGTGTGCGCATCCGTGAGGAGCAGGTGCTGACTTTGAACAATGGCGTCGATGCCGAAGTGCTGGTGTTCGACCTGCGTCCACAAGAACTGCCGGAAATGCCATGAGCCTTGCGTCGCCGGGGTCTAAATCGACAGGCACCTATTGGTGCCTGGCGGTACCCACACCAACAGCTTGAGCCTTGGAGGCACCAGTATCAACAAGGCCTCGACGGTTTGATGAACGCCAAACCCGGTCCAGTAGTCGGGCCGAGACAGGCGTTGAAACCAAACCACGCCTGTGCCTTAAGCTGAGGAACTGTCGGTTTGAGCATTTTTGCTCATTTCCCTGGCGCCAGGACAGGCATCGATCCCGGTCAGGCTGGCACGCGGTACAAACTGCACGGCTTTGGATTCGGTCTTCCAGGGCCGAACAAAGTATGTACCGTCAGCCTCGGCGATGATCCGCAACGGGCGACTCAAGCCAGGTCTGTCGGGATCCACTATTGATTCGAACCCTTTACGTTCGGCATCGAAACTCATGATCGTGCAATGGCGGGCCCCAGAGGCGGAGATTTGAAAGGCAAACCCACCGAGCTTGGCACCGGAAGGGGGATACAAGCCCAGTCCGATCACCACGGCTATCACGGCGATCGCTAAAAGGGCGACCGGATTCTCATGGCCGCGCACTTTCACCACGAGCTGCGCACCGAGAAGCTGGATCAACCATACAAGCAACAACTCGCCCAGCATCAGAGGAACAAGCCACAGGACACTACTGACGTACTGACTGGCAATGCTTATTACAACAATGGTGACATTGAGGATGACCCCCAGCTGCACGAACGCCGACATCACACAGGCAAATCGAAACTCCGTCGATATCGGCCCATCCACTCCAAGGGTCATCAGCCAATAATAAGCCGCCAGCGTCAAGACCGTACCCAGCACTGCGCCAGCCCCCCATAGCAGGTTACCCTGCACCTGAGAGCCAATACCGCTCAACAGGGCACAGAAAATCCCCAGAATGAGCAAGCCTCCACCCCAGCGCCCCAGCAATCGCAAATGGCGACTTCTGGATTGAGGGCACTTGTGGTCGAAACTGAAATCATCGCTCAGGCGTTTTTCGGACGAATTCAATCGATGAAACAGAACGAAGATCGGCAGGAGGACGAAGGCCAGCAGCACCGAAATGACGAAAACCAGTATCGCGGACATCACGGGAAGTGCAGTGATGACGGCCGAAGACGTGATGCTCAGCGGAATCTTTTCCTCCAGAATGTACTGATACAAGTACACCCCCGCGGTGAGCAGAATACCGATACTCAACGGCCAGGCACGCTCGCTCAGCCACTTCAAGCAATGGCTCAGTTGCGCATAGCGATTGGATAAGATTTTTTCAGGTCTGAATTCGATGGGTTCAAATTCGGTCATGCCGATGGGCTCCTGTCCATGGGATCAGCGTCCTTGTTTCAAGCAGTATTGAACAGAGACAACGACGGACGACTTTACAGCCTGGGTCCGCCGAAATCATCGGAGCCAGGCAGAATCAGAAACGTCTGACAGGCGCACCTGTCATTGCTCCTGATACCTCGCCCGATAGCGCCCCGGGCTTTCCCCGGTCCACTTCTTGAACGCACGATGAAAGGCACTGGGTTCCTGAAAACCCAACTGCTCGGCGATATCACTGATGCTGGCCCCGCTCTGCCGCAACTGTTCGAAAGCCACACCCCGCCGCACTTCGTCCTTGATCTCTTGATAAGAACAGCCTTCACGTTCCAGTTTGCGGCGGAAGGTGCTGGGGCTCAGGTGCTGCTCCAACGCGAAGGCCTGCAACGTCGGCCACTCGCTGTAATGACTGCCACGCAAGCGTTGATGAACCTGTGACGCCAAGCCGTGCTGGTTGCGAAAGCGGATCACCAGCCATTGCGGTGCCGTGCGCAGAAACACCTTCAGCGACACGAGATCCTGAACCACCGGCAGTCTCAGGTAATGGCTGGCAAATTCGATTTCTGTGCGCTCGGCGCCGAACGTCAGATTGGGCCCCCAAAGCAATCGATCATCGCTGAGCGACAGTCGCGCATGGCGAAAATCGGCGCGGTCGATCGGGATGCGGCGGCCACCCAGCCAGCACAAAATACTGATCATCAACACCAGGAACGTCTCCTCACCGAAACGGCTGGCATTGGAGTCCGACGAATGGGTTTGCAGACTGATGACCGCACGTTTTCCTCGCACCGCCAACGTGCCGCGAAAGTCGCGCAGGAACAGCCCGAAGTTGGCCAGGCATTGACGCATGGCCTTGTGCAAATCGGGCTCCTGAATCAAGGCCCGGCATATCAGCGCGAAACTGCCGGGTGGCATGCCGTGGGAGTCTAGTCCGAAGAACTCGTCGTCGAGTTCGCGAATCTGTATCAGCCACAGCGCGGCAAATGCACTGGCTGGCACTCGCGCCGACGGCTGGTGCACGACCGCAGAATCGACGCCTGCCTCTTCGAGCACCGCCTTCACGCGGGGTGGATTGTCCCCCAGCCCATGGATCATTGCCTGTACAAAGTAGGCAGCAACCGAGTCCTTTTCCCGCATGTGAACGCTTCTCTCCCCAGAATCTGAATGGCAAAAAACACCAGTGCCCTTGAACAGTTGCGGCATAGGACAACCGCCCCGCCGGCTCTAGACTCGTGGCAATAGTACGCCTTCGGCCGCCGTGGCGGCGAAGGTATCGCAGGGTTTGATCGAAGGACGCAAAATGAATCTGCAAAACATTGGAGTGATCGGTGCAGGCACCATGGGCAACGGCATTGCGCAAGTCTGCGCCATGGCGGGATTCAACGTGACCTTGATCGATATCTCCGAGAACGCGCTACAAAAGGCAGTCGCGACCGTTGGTAAAAACCTTGATCGGCAGATTGCCAAAGAGACCCTGACGTCTGAGCAGAAACTGGCGACTCTCGACAGAATCCGCACCAGCACCGATTACAGCAGTTTGCATAACGCGCAACTGGTGATCGAAGCCGCCACGGAAAATCTCGAACTGAAATTGCGCGTGCTCCAACAAATCGCCGACCAGGTCAGCAATGAATGCGTGATCGCGTCCAATACTTCATCGCTGTCGATCACCCAACTCGCTGCCAGTGTCAAACAGCCTGAACGTTTCATCGGCCTGCATTTCTTTAATCCGGTGCCAGTGATGGGTCTGATTGAAGTCATCCGTGGTCTGCAAACCAGCGACGCCACTCACAAACTGGCGCTGGACATGGCAACGACACTCGGCAAAACCGCGATCACCTCCGGAAATCGCCCTGGCTTCGTGGTCAACCGGATCCTGGTGCCGATGATCAACGAATCGATCCTGGTTTTCCAGGAGGGGTTGGCCAGTGCCGAAGACATCGACGCTGGTATGCGCCTGGGCTGCAATCAACCCATAGGCCCGCTGGCCCTGGCGGACCTGATCGGCCTGGATACACTACTGGCGATCATGGAAGCCTTCTACGAAGGGTTCAACGACAGCAAGTATCGTCCCGCTCCGTTGCTGAAGGAAATGGTCGCTGCCGGTTACCTGGGGCGTAAAACGGGGCGCGGCTTCCATGCCTATGCCTGAGCGTTGTTCGCGTTTCGCCGAGTACCGGGACAAGGTGCTGCAATTGTTTGCCAGCAAAGGATTCGGCCAGGTCGGCATGCGCGAACTCGCCACTTGCCTGGGGCTTTCCCCAGGCTCGCTGTACCATCATTACCCCAGCAAACAGCACTTGCTGCTCGATCTGATCGAGGAGTTTTACGAGGAGTTGCTGGCTACCCTCGAACGCATCCGGCAAAAAGCGCCGGCGAAGCGCGATAAACTCACCAGCCTGATTCGTGCGCACCTGAACCTGCATCGGGACATGCCTTGGCATTTCCGTCTCGTGGAACGCGACAGTGGCTGTCTGAATGCAGAGCAACAGCAGCGAGTACAACAACTGCGAGAGCAATACGAGCACATGCTGCTGAAAGTACTGGGTGTAAAGCCAAGATTCAGCGAGGAAGGTGTCTTGGCGGCAGGGCATGCCATCGCGTCATTGCTCAACAGCGCCCCCAGTTGGCTACCGGCTCATGCGCTGGCTGAACAGGAACGCGATGAACTATTAGAGAGCCTGGTCAGCGGCGCCATTGAGCGAGTGTTGGCGCCGAAACGCACACCAGAGGCAATAAGCCTGGCCCGACCAATCGGAAAAATATCTAAAGAAAGCCCCGCCTTCACCACGATTTAGCGCTTTGATTGTCGGCTCAGTACCATCGGAATTCGTCGAAAAAACCGGCGTCCAATCCGATGTGTACCTTCAACACCTGGAGCCGAACATGAAAATCAATCCTTACCTCATCTTCAATGGCGACTGCAAAGCCGCTTTCGAATTCTACGCACAAAGTTTGCCTGGCCAGATCGAAGCCATGATGACCTTTGGCGAAACACCTGCCGCCGAGCACGTGCCTGAAGACCTCCATAACCTGATCATCCATACCCGCCTTGCCGTAGGCGACCAGGCGATCATGGGGTCAGACACTACCCCTGATCGTCCAACCGAAGACATGAGTGGATGTTCGATCTCGCTTAACGTCGACAGCATTGCCGAAGCTGAACGGGTATTTACGGCCTTGTCTGAGGGTGGCCGCGTGCAGATGCCGCTGGAAGCCACCTTTTGGGCCGCACGCTTCGGCATGTTGGTCGACCGGTTTGGCGTATCGTGGATGGTCAATTGCGAAAAGGATCAGTGAAAGAAGCTTGTAGGCTGGCTCAGAACATCACCGCCGGCGTAGGAACGAGCTAACTCCTGGTGGCGTTCCGATGACGTTAACTGCCTGCGGCAGCGCCGTGTCCTGGGCCTTTTCGCGAGCTCGCTCGCTCGCGCAGGAAAAAAAGGCGCAAAAACAAAACCCCAACTGCTTTCGCAATTGGGGTTTCGGAATTTAATCTTGACGATGACCTACTCTCACATGGGGAAACCCCACACTACCATCGGCGATGCATCGTTTCACTGCTGAGTTCGGGATGGGATCAGGTGGTTCCAATGCTCTATGGTCGTCAAGAAATTCGGGTACCGAATCGTGGCCAGTCGGCCGCGCTTCAGCAAATTGGGGATGTGATAGCTTGGTGTTTTGTGAGTATTTCGAACTTTCGGTTCATTGCGTCTTCACACACCGCAATCTGGCCTTTCGACTCAAATTGCTTGGGTGTTATATGGTCAAGCCTCACGGGCAATTAGTATTGGTTAGCTCAACGCCTCACAGCGCTTACACACCCAACCTATCAACGTCGTAGTCTTCGACGGCCCTTCAGGGGACTCAAGGTCCCAGTGAGATCTCATCTTGAGGCTAGTTTCCCGCTTAG
>NZ_LHVM01000010.1:0-395841 GCF_001269805.1 Pseudomonas sp. P1.8 | reverse complement strand
CTATCGCAAAATCCATGACGATCTGCGCGAGGTCGGTGAAGACTGTGGTCGCCATCGTGTAGCGAGGCTGATGCGTCTTGAAGGTCTGCGCTCTCAGACAGGGTATCGACGTCGCCCTGGAAAGTACGGCGGTAAGCCAGCGGTCGCCTCACCCAATTTGCTGAAGCGCCAGTTCGATGTCGTGGAACCCAACAAGGTTTGGGTCACCGACATCACCTACATTCGTACATATGAAGGCTGGTTGTACTTGGCTGTAGTGCTGGATCTGTTTTCTCGTCAGGTTGTAGGCTGGTCAATGAAGTCTCAGATGACCAGTGATTTGGCTATTGATGCGTTATTGATGGCGGTTTGGAGGCGTAAACCGAAACAAGAGGTAATGGTTCATAGCGACCAAGGTAGCCAGTACAGCAGCTCCGATTGGCGCAGCTTTTTGAAGGCGAACAATTTGGTTGCCAGCATGAGTCGCCGAGGCAACTGTCATGATAATGCCGTGGCCGAGAGCTTTTTCCAGCTTCTGAAACGGGAACGGATCAAGCGGAAAATTTACACCACGCGGGAAGATGCTCGTAGTGATGTGTTCGATTACATCGAGATGTTCTACAACGCAAAACGTCGTCATGGTTTCAACAATCAGCTGTCGCCGGTAGAGTTTGAAAGGCGTTACGCAATGAGCTTGCAAGGTGTCTAGAGAATCCGGGGCGATTCACAGTACTAGTACACAAAGCCTAGTAATTATTTTCACCATGCCCCGTCCCCAAAAACCTCAGATTTAAGTATATAAGATAGCTGGTGTTAATTTTCTGTCCAAATTTCTGTCCCTTGAGTGAATTGGGGGATTGAGTTGTGTCTGCATGATAGAAAAGAAACGCCACAACCAACGTAACAGATTGAGAGTAAAACTATGACTATCACGCTGGAAGATATTGTAGCTGTACAGCATCAAGCTTTAAACACGCTCCCCCGCAAGATCATCTATCTAATGATTCGTAACGGCGAAGATGATACAGGGTGGGCAACCATATCCAGAGGTGCATTTTCTGGAGCAACCGCACTACCGCTCCGTAGCGTTGACCACGTAACAAAACACCTAATTAGTGTTGGTCTGATTGAACGTCAAAAATCAGCAGGCAACACAAACTCCCCATACCAATATCGAATTATAGAAATTTAAGGATCAACATGAAAACTATTACAATGTCTGAAGTTAATGAACTGGCACGACGCACTGGCAATAGCCCTATGGGCGTACTCACAGAACTCATTGCTCAAGGCTACCAGTTAACCGAGGAAGCCCCTCAACCTAGAGGCAACCCACTAACCTCATCTAAAGATGCTCTTGCACAATGGAAGGCATCTAAGCAGAAAGTAGCCGAAGAGCTCTATAGAAACGACCCGCTTGTACGCCAGATGATGGATGTAGATAACGCCTACAAAGAGTTTGGCACACAACCTCAGAAAAGTATTATCAAGCGGGACGAAGCAGGCAACATTATAGGCACCACAAAATCAATGCTTACTGGTGCCACCCAGAAAGAGCAGGCTGAACTAATGGCCGCCATCCGTGCCACCTACAACCAAGGAGAATAATTATGGGCAACACCTACCTCAACGAAGCTGAACTATACCTTCAACAAGAACGACGCTCGGCACTAGAGGCTGTGGATTGCAGCATTGAGCAAAAGAACCGTCTCATCTCGGGCGTACGAGACTACAAGCACATTGAATACGGTATGAATTCGTTTGGCTTCTATCAGGTTCTTGCTGTGAAAGGCCACAAGACAGTACCTCATGAGCTAACTGGCCATTTCACCCACCCAAATTACCTTACTAAACAGGTTGACACCCTCATACGAGAAGGAACACTGATTGAGCCTAAATGAACCCAAGATAATTTACGTAGCAGAAGCCACACCAGGCACAGGCAAGACAGAACAATTCATCAGAGAGCTTGATTCTGCCCCATACAAACGCTATCTCTATGCAGTTCCTACCAAGGTACTTACCAAAGACGTTGTAAGACGCATCCAAGCCATCGGCATTAACCACATCTGCGTAATCAATAGCGACACCCACAAACATGTCACTGACACCGTAGAATGTACGCTCCTAGAAGACAACCCCAAGGTTCTTATCATCACACATAAGACCTTACTAGACCTTGACCCTTGCTACCTACAAGACTGGATTGTGGTCATTGATGAAGTCCCTTCGGTCGCTAACAATCTCACCAGAGACATTGGAGACCACGCCTATACAAACTTCCTAGAGAAATTCATTGAAATTGATTGCGACTCGACCAAAGCGTCTATCAAGCGCGGAATGACCAAGGAAGCACGAGCCATCTACTCAGATGTTATAGATGACAAGGGAATGTCAACCATCACCACTTGCCTAGGGGCACTCCTTAGGGGAAAAGCTGATGTATTCATCAAAGAGTATCTCAGCAAGAAAGAAAGTAAATGGAAGTGGCAAGTTAGGGTAATTGATTACTTTGACTTAAGCGGAATCTATGAGTACGCCTCCGAGACACACATCCTTGGAGCCAATGTCATAGGCACCCTAGCCTATCAACATGCCCTAACCAAGGGTTACACCATTACAGCGTCGAAATTCACACCAGAATACAGACGCTATAAGTTTTCAAGCTACATCTACCCATTGATTGGAGGTAGTAAGGTTAGCAAGACCATGCTTCTTACGCTCCCTGATGGCGCTGTAGCTGAGGAATGGAATGATAGGGTATATGGCCATGACCTGCTACGTGATGCTATCGAGTTCGTTCAAGGAGAGCCCATCCTTGTTCAGGTTCATGAGTGGTGCAAGTACCCTTTCGATAATCACCCTAATGTAATACGCATTCCTTTTGATGCCAGGGGATTGAATGGGTACTCGGACGTACACCACACACTATCCCTGATACATGGCAACCCTAATCCTATCGACGACCAGAATAACTCTGAGATGTTGGAGAAAATGGCTATCTCCTCATCAGTAGGCAAGCAAGCATTAAAGAACGAACGCTATAGGGAACTGATATTCCAAGCTGCTACCCGCAGTAGCATCAGGACGTTTAACAACGATAGGCCTACAGTTCACTTTGTACCCACAGAGGAATCAGGATTGCATTTAGCGTTCGATCTTAGGGGGTGCCACCACATCCTAAAGGATCTTACTAGACCAGCACCACAAACACACTCAAGAACCAAGCTGGAAGAAAACATTCTAATCGCCAAAGACTTATCATCAGAAGGTTTATCAGCAAGGAAGATTGCTTGCCTAATGGGAGTTAGTAATTTCACCATCTCAAAGTGGCTAAAGGCATAACCGAAGACTGTGAGTATTTCCTTAAAGATACTCTAAGGGAAACCTCACACTCCCAACCTTGTACACTGTGTAATTTTCCTTAAAGATACTCTAAGAGATTTTACACACTTTAATACTTAACAATCAAAAGCAAAAGCAACGTCAGCAAGCTGACAAAGAGCACGCATTTAAAGAGAGAATCAAAAGCAGAACATCTACTAGTATTCCGCTCTTGATCTTTCTTATTTGCGTATGCCACTACGTGGCGTGCTCTTGCCTTTGCTCCTGTCACGTAGTGACGTTAAGTCAACACCCTATCAATGGACAACACATGTCAGCTTTACACATCATAAAGAATAAGAATATAGCTCTTAACAGACACGTAGCTAAGAAGATGCCTACTAAGCATGATGATCATCTAGCGGTATATAACATCATCTCCAGATGCAACCTAAAGGAAAGTGAGGAGGCGTCAGCTATCTAGACTGTGACCTACCTTCTAACCCTCCTGCTAAGCCTTCAATACTCTCAGCTACTAATCTTACAGATAATGCAGAACTACAGCGTTCTAGCCATAGCCCTAAATATCATCTGCCATTCACTCACCTTAATAATCACAATCAAACACACAAGACAGAGAGCACCATGAATCTTACAGAGAAAGACAAGACCGAGTACATTGAGACTAATTCACACTGCGACCTAGCTAAACGCTTAGGCATAACCATGTTCACCTTAGACACTTACGCTGAGGAGCAAGGATGGAAGGAGGAACACCGCATCTACTGGCATGACAAGTCTATTGAGATATTAAAACAAGAGCTAGTCAACGGAAATATTGCAGCGGTCAAGGAGATGCTTAAGATAACTGGTAGCGTAAGACCAGTAGGACGGCCAAGGAAATCAGATGTAGAGCGTGAAGTGGCGATTAGTAAGCGGATTGCTGACGAATATCAAGCAGACGTGCAGAGACTGAGTCTTGTGGAGAGCAAATAGAATAATTATTTATTAAAACAGATGGAATGTAATGGTGCCTCGCGCTATTGACCAGATTAGCGATACTTCCTAACTAGATACAATCTGAGTAGCGACATAATAAAAAGGCGAATTACCAACGCTAAAACAACGAAAATCACAGCACCTATGATCTTGCCTTTTAACACCGCTATACAAATCGCTGCGATCAAAACAGAAGCCACCAGCACATTACATAGCAACCCAATGGGGTGACGAGACGCCGTTAGTTTTATTACTGAGGCCAAGTGTGACTGATCGCTACCCATTGCAGCCATCCATTTTGATATAGCTATGACATAGAGAGCGTTACGCTCGGCTCTAGGTGGTGACCTAGTGCCCCTTAGGGGTGCTCAATGCGTTACCACACTGGCCGTTCTTCACAGGGGCTAGCGCCTTCTGTGCCTGATAGTTCAGCTACCAGTAACCTGCCCTTCTAACAACGCCAGAAGGGGTAAGCGCTCCACCTCTGAGGGCGGCACCTCGGCCTGTCTACGAACCACCGGCTCGGTCTCCAGAGCGTTCACACCACCACTACACCATCGAAGGTTCGCTATGACGCTACTGACGTTGAAGCGCCTCACTCTCTGAGACGTACAGTTCAGCATCTGCTAGGCCCGTTTGCCAGCTGCAAAAATAGGCTTTTGCCTACTACGCCGTCAAGACCCTAATAGATTTTTCTTACTACCTATCTGAATTTAGCTTCAAAGTTAGTAACAACGAGAACCACACCAGCCGATCTAATTTTAAAATCATTCAGCTGCTCCATCCAATTCAGAGCGACAGGCTCTTCCTCCTTCACCGCCCTTATGCGTCCAGAATTGAGAGACATTAACTTCTCAATCTCATCAATTGCATCTAGTTTTTCTTTCGTTGTAATAGACGGATTGCTAAATCTTTTTCCCAACGTAGATATACGGTCCATCCTGGCCGCAATCACAGCGTTAACAACCACAACAGGCGCCGCTGGCTTTATTCTTTTTTCAGGTTGAAACGCTGAATCAGAGTAGCACGCACTCCCAGACTCAAAGGGAGCTAGCACCCTCGTAAAAGACAAGTTATGACCGCTCAATATATTAGTGCTGTTGCCATTCCTCCACCCTTCTACCTGAACGATCACGCCAGCCAGTCTTTTGAGCGTGAAATTCGAGACATGTAATTCAATCGGGTGCCCCAGAGGGCATTTAGGTCCTGCATCTTGGCCACGTAATTTTGCATCAACTCTTACGCCGTACAGCGTATTGATGACCAGCAGAGTTACGATCAACACCGCAAAAAATAGAGCTGACCGCCTTCCACGTACAGATAATTTCATGTCAGTCCCTTTAACAATAGCCATACGCCATCCTTTCATGACACCAACATTTCCGCTAGAAATTCAAAAACCACATTGCATACATAAGCACCCCCCCTAAACCCCCTTCCCCACCCCGTTAAAGAAACCCCTACAGGAATTCCTACAGGCTCACTCAAGGCGTCAATGACTCAACACACAGCGTTGGGGTGTAGAGCGTGGCCGATAGGCGTCTGTCGCCTCACAGCAGGCACGTAGCTCAGTTGGTTAGAAGCCTGCCCTTGTGAGGCACGAACAACGGGCAAGGGAGTGAGCTTGCGAACGTACCACCACCTAGACAAGAAAGTGCTCAAGCCATAGGTATCAATAGGTTAGGGAGAGTCGTTCACAATTCTGAGTGTGAACAGAGGCAGGCATGAATCCACGTTCACATTGCCTTGTGTGAACGAAGCCTATAATTTGTGAACGTTTTCTTAGGCAAAGAAAAAGGGGAACCCTTTCGGATTCCCCTTCACACCGCCCAGCAGAGCGGATTTTGTTTGGTAGGCGCGATTGGACTCGAACCAACGACCCCCACCATGTCAAGGTGGTGCTCTAACCAACTGAGCTACGTGCCTGCTGTGAGGCGGCATTCTACGGAATTCCGGAGGGGTGTCAACACCTTTTTTCGAGCTAACCCTATGAATATGCAAAATATTTAATTTTTCGAGTGCGAAGTGGATTTTCCGGGTGGCTGGCGGGGGATTTTTATCTCGGGTAGGATCAACGCACTCGTAAAATATATTAAACAGAGGCTGCCGGATGGCGAACACTCCCTACCCTGAGTCCTACTACGCCGCATCGGCCAATGCGGTTCCGCCACGGCCGGCATTAGAGGATGAAGTCCAGACGGATGTCTGCGTGATTGGCGCCGGTTATACCGGGTTGTCCGCTTCCCTGTTCCTGCTGGAGAACGGCTTCAAGGTCACTGTACTCGAAGCCGCCAAGGTAGGTTTTGGCGCGTCGGGGCGTAACGGTGGCCAGATCGTTAACAGCTACAGCCGTGACATCGATGTGATCGAGCGCACCGTGGGCCCCATGCAGGCCCATTTGCTGGGGCAGATGGCGTTCGAGGGTGGACGGATCATTCGCGAGCGGGTCGCCACCTACAACATTCAATGCGACTTGAAGGACGGTGGCGTGTTTGCTGCCATGACTCCCAAACAGATGGGTCATCTCGAGTCCCAGAAGCGCCTGTGGGAGCGATTCGGTCACACTCAGCTCGAGCTGATGGATCAAAGCAGAATCCGTGAAGTGGTGGCCTGTGATCAATATGTCGGCGGGATGCTCGACATGAGCGGCGGACATATTCATCCGCTCAACCTGGCGCTGGGTGAAGCAGCAGCGGTTGAGTCCCTGGGCGGGACGATTTATGAGCAATCGCCGGCGGTGCGCATCGAGCGCGGCGCGAACCCGGTGGTGCACACCCCGCAAGGCAAGGTCAGGGCCAAATTCATCATCGTGGCTGGCAATGCCTATCTCGGTAACCTGGTTCCGGAACTGGCCGCCAAATCGATGCCTTGCGGCACGCAGGTCATCACCACTGAGCCTTTGGGCGAAGAGTTGGCAAAAGCTCTGCTGCCGCAGGACTACTGCGTCGAAGACTGTAACTACCTGCTCGACTACTATCGCCTGAGCGGCGACAAACGCCTGATTTTCGGCGGTGGCGTGGTGTATGGCGCACGGGATCCGGCGAATATCGAAGCGATCATTCGACCGAAGTTGCTCAAGGCATTCCCGCAGCTCAAGGACGTGAAGATCGATTACGCGTGGACGGGCAACTTCCTGCTGACCCTGTCGCGACTTCCTCAGGTCGGACGACTGGGCGACAACATTTACTATTCCCAAGGCTGCAGCGGCCATGGCGTGACCTACACGCATTTGGCTGGCAAGGTACTGGCCGAAGCATTACGTGGTCAGGCCGAGCGTTTTGATGCGTTTGCCGACCTGCCTCACTACCCCTTCCCCGGCGGACAAATGCTGCGCACGCCGTTTGCGGCATTGGGTGCGTGGTATTACGGGTTGCGGGACAAGTTCGGGTATTGATTGCTAAAGATCAGCATCGAAAGATCGCAGCCTGCGGCAGCTCCTACATGGGGATGCGTTCGGAGTAGGAGCTGCCGCAGGCTGCGATCTTCTGATCTTAAAGACGATCCCGCGCAATACCACTGCGAATCCGCAGGATGTCAGCCAGCACCGCCAGTGCAATTTCCGCTGGCGTCTTGCTGCCCAGGTTCAGGCCGATGGGCGCGTGAATCCGCGCCAACTCTGCATCCCCCAGCCCACCGATACGCCGCAACCGCTCGAAACGCTTATGCGACGTCTGCATGGAACCCATTACGCCGATGTAAAACGCATCGGTGCGAACCGCCTCCATCATCGCCAGGTCATCGATGCGCGGATCATGGGTCAACGCCACCACTGCGGTATCGCTGTGGCAGCCGCCATCGGCGATGAATACCGACGGCAGTTGACGGCGAATCTCCACGCCATCCAACACGATGCCTTCAAGCACTTCGTCCCGCGGATCACACAGAATCACCTCGAACCCCAGACCGACAGCGAACTCGGCACAGGCTTGCGCGACGCTGGAATACCCCGCCAGCAGCAAGCGCTGAGCCGCGCCGACACGCACGCGCACCCGGTCGATCTCACGCTCGATACGCACACCCTGTTCACGATCATCGAACAGGCTGCGCGCACCGCTTTGCAGATCTACTTCACGGATCAACCGACGTCGCCCCAACAGCGCTGACTCCAGTTCTCGCAGATGCGCCTGAACCTCACAATCGGGTTCAAGCTTCTCCACCAACACATCGAGCACACCGCCACAGGGCAGGCTCACCCGCGAGCGCGGATCATCGCCTTCGCCGTAACGAACGACGCTGACTGCGTTCTCGAACGCCCCCTCGGCGACGCGCTCGAGGAAATCCTCTTCAACGCAGCCACCGGACAGCGAGCCAATCCATTGCCCGTCAGCATTCACCGCCAACAACGAGCCCGGCGCGCGCGGCGCCGAGCCGTAGGTCGCGAGCACCGTACACAGCCAGATGCGCTGGCCTGCCGTCGACCACTCCAGCGCCCGGCGTATCACTTGCAGATCGAGATGCTGCATGTCAGTGGGCCTTGTGCTCGAGTGGCGGCGCATCGGCCCGCAACTTCTGCACGTTGTTCACTGCCAGATCACCCGGCTGACCGCCCCACCCCTGACGCAGGTAGTTCAGCAAGTCGGTGAGCTGTTCGTCGTTGAGCTTTTCGACGAACCCCGGCATCGGCTGCATGTGCTCGAACCCGGAGAACTTCTGCTCACCTATACCGTCGTCGATCACTCGCACCAGGTTGCGCGGATCTTCCAGGCGCAGCGTGGTGTTGCCGCGCATGGCCACCGCGATGTGCGGCTTGCCCTCACCGCCCGGCGCATGGCAACCGGCGCAGACATTCAAATATTCCTGACGGCCGCGCTGGGCGCTCGGGCTCAGTTTATCCAAAGGCACTTCGGTGAGCACTTTGGCCGCGGGTGGCTGATCGCCGAGCAGGAAGGTCGCCATCGCCGACAAGTCAGGGTCAGTGAGGCCCTGGGTGCTGTTGTGGAACACCGGGAACATCTCGTTGAACATCGTGCCTTGGGCGCTCATGCCGTGCTTGAGGAACGAGCTCAGGTCCTGATGATTCCAGCCACGGGCCGCCAGGTCAGTCGCCAGCAGGCTTGGCGCCAGATAGCCATTGAGAATCCCGCCGGTCATGCGCTTGTCCATCTGCATCGCACCGGGCAAACCACGGGGGGTGTGGCACTCGCCGCAGTGACCGAGTACGTCGACCATGTACTGGCCGCGCTTCCAGGCTTCGCTTTTACCATCGGCCGACTCCAGCTTCACGTCCTTGCCGTACATCATGTTCCAGCCCATCAGGCCCAGCCGCACGTTGAACGGAAAGCTCAGGCTGGTGACCGGTGCGGCACGTTCGATCGGCTCTACGGTCTTCAGGTAGGCATGAATCGCGTCAGAGTCTGCACGCGGGATCAGGTGGTACGAGGTGTAAGGCATCGCCGGATACAGGTTCGCGCCATCGCGGCGCTTGCCTTCGGTCAGTGCGGCGAAGAAGTCTTCATCGCTGTACGAACCGATGCCGTGCTCTTTGCTCGGGGTGATGTTGGTGCCGTAGATCGTGCCGAACGGCGAGACGATCGGCAGGCCGCCAGCATACGGTGCGCCACCCGGTGCGGTGTGGCACGCCATGCAGTCGGCGGCGCGGGCGAGGTACTCACCTTGCTTGACCTGCGCATCATCCGCGTGAGCTGCCACCACAGGCGCAGCCAGACCAACCGCCAACGCCAGACGGCTAAGTAGAAGCTTCATGCTTAACCCTCCTTGACCAGGCCGAGATCAGTCAGCACGTTGCGGGTGGCGCTGTAGTAGCGCACGTATCCGGTGCAACGGCAGATGTGATGCCCGAGGCTGTCCTCGATGACTTTTTCCAGCTGGCTTTTGACTATGGGCTGGCGCTGCAGCTTTTCCACCAGCACGGTCGCCGCATTGACGAAGCCCGGCGCGCAGTAGCTGCACTGGAAGGCGAATTCGTCGACGAAGCGCTGCTGGATCGGGTTCAGCTCGGTGACCTTACCCTGCTCGTCGCGGCTCGCGTGGCCTTCGATGGTCCGTACTTTCTTGCCTTCGAAATAGTGCGCGCCGGTGATGCAGGTACGCACTTCTTCGCTGGTGCCGTCCGGGTTGTCGACGATCACCACGCAGGCGTGACAGATACCCTGGCCACAGCCCAGGCGCGAACCGGTGAGGTTCTTGTATTCGTGCAGGTAGTCGATCATCGGCAGGTCATCAGGGATGTCCACCGGGCCGACGGATTGACCGTTGAGGGTCAGTTGAAGCGGATGGTTAGCCATTGAGGGCCTCCTTGATGCGTGCAGAAGTGATAGGCAGGTCGCGGACACGTTTACCGATGGCATGCGCTACGGCGTTGCCGATGGCGCCGACCACCGGGATCATCACCACTTCGGCGATGCCTTTGGACGGGTCGCTCGGCGACAATGGCGGGAGGATTTCCGCCGTCTGTTTCCACACCGCAACGTGACGCGCCATCGGCAAGCGGTAACGGTTGAAGTTCCAGTCACCCTCCCCCGGCCCGCCTTCGTACAACGGCATTTCTTCCATCAGCGCATGGCCGATACCCATGGCGATGCCACCTTCAAGCTGGCCCTTGACCAGTTCCGGCACCAGCACACGACCGCACTCGACCCACGAATGGTGGTTGAGCACCGACACTTCGTTCGAGCCTTTGTTGACCTTCACCTCCACCAGCGTTGCGACCGGGCTGTAATAAGTCACCGCCGCGTTGTTCAACTGGGTGGCCGGGTAGGCGATGTTCTGCCGATCCAGCAGATGGAAACCGGCACTGTTCATCTGCGCCAGCTTCGCCTTCGGAGCACCGTCGCCGTACTTGACCGCCAAACCATCGAGCGGCAAGCGTTCACGCACGCCATCGATGCTGTACTCGGCCTCGGCCCAGCTCCAGCGGTTGAAGCCGTGCACGGTCGCGCCGGTCACCAGGCCGCGCTCGTGAGCGCGCTTGGCCAACACTGCGAAAGGCAGAGGCTCCATGCCGTTTGCGGTAAGTTTGCCATCGACCCAATGGGCGTCTTCGCGGCGCACCACGTAAGGGTTGGCCTGACCGCCGTAAGGGCCTTGTCGCCAGATCTCCATCGCCGCCGGCCACAGACCGTGGTTGAACAACACGCGCGCCGCTTCACGGGTGGCGTGGCTGAAGTAGTACGCCGAGTTGGTCGCCGACGACGCCGAAGCGACCTTGCCGACCCAGCGTGGGTTACGCAGGAAATTGTCCTGCTCGGCCTGGCTCATGATGTACGGGTTGCCGCCGCTGATCAGCTGCAACTCTTTCCATTCGGTTTCGCCGGTCTTCACTTCGTGCGCCGGGAGACCGAGGAAGTCCGCCACCACCATCGCCTGGGAAGTGGACATGCCAGTGCCGATTTCGATACCGATGTGACGCAGATTGATACGGCCCTCGGCGGTGAACTCGATGCTGGCCATCGGCGCTTCAGAACCGGTGCCGAAGTCTTTCTGGCAGATGGCAAAACCCACGCCATACCAGTTATCCGGATCGGCAGCTTCGCGTTGTTGCTTGATCGCGTTGCGGTTTTTCCAGGTGTCGTGAACAGCAGCCTTGTCGAGAATCTCGTGCAGGCGCAAGGCACCGGCAGGCACTGCACCTTGAGTGTTTTTCATGCCCGAACGCAGGGCGTTCTTGCGACGCAGGTCAATGGCATCAACACCCAGGCGGTCGGCGATTTCATCGACCATCATCTCGGTGGACGCCATACTTTGCAGGGTGCCATAGCCACGCATCGACCCGGCTTCAACCGCACGGGAGTGATACGCCGTCACCTGCAAATCGTTTTGCGGCATGTAGTAGATCGACTGTGCTGCCGTGGCGCCAACCGCTGCCACGGACGGGCTGTAGTTGATCCGTCCACCACCGTCGACGCTCATCTCGGCACGGAAAATCTTGAAGCTGTGATCGGTCTTGTCCACCGCCAATTGGTAGCGAATGTCGAACGGGTGACGCTTGATGCCACTCTGGAACTGCTCGTAGCGGTCGTTGGCCAGACGCACCGGCACACCGGCGCCGTACAACGCGGCCAGCGCTGCGTAGTAGACGAAAATGTTGTGGTCTTTCGAGCCGTAACCGACGGTGTAACCCGGGTGCATGTTCAGGTTAGCCAGGCCGAAACGCGACGGTGCGATCATCTTCGCGGTTTCGGTGGCTGCTTCCAGCGGGCACTGGGTTGCGACGACGAAGTGCAGGGTCTTGGTCGCCGGGTCGTACCAGCCGTTGCCGTTGTCCGGCTCCATCGCGGCGGGTTCGATTGACGGGGTCTTGTAGCGCTCGTCGAAGACCAGCCAGTTGTCCGGCGGTGTGTCGATCTGCTGCTTCATGCGGTCGGCATAGAACAAACCGCGCTCGGTCAGGTTGCCGTGCAGGTTGGGCTGGGAGTTCCACACCGGACGACGGTTTTTCAGCATCGGGAACAGGATCGAATCCTTGAGGCTGGCAAACTCGTCCTCGTCCGCCGAGGTCGCGCCGCCGACACGCACGTAGCGGAAGCTGCCGTACGGATCGCCTTCGTAGAACGGCACCTGGGCACCGTAACGAATCGCCTTGTCATTGAATTTAAGTTGGTTCTTGGCCTGGCGAAAACGTTCGAAATCGTTCCAGATCAGGATCGCCACCGGGTGACCGATGAACATCGGCACCTTGCCGGCCGGCAACAGCGGATCCGGGGCATGCTCCTCAGGGAACACGATACCGTCCTTGACCAGGTCTTCGGCGGTGACGACGCGGTCCGGCTGCAATTCGGCACCGAGCCATGACAAGTCGATGCCTGCAAAAATGTGGTCGGCCTTGATGGTTTTCAGCAGCATGGCGTGGCCTTGCTGCTGAGGCCAGCCCGGCATGTCCTTGGCGCGGATGTCGCGGGCAAAGACCTTGCTGCCGCAGACCTTGGACAAGGCATCGTTACGGGCGCGCGCCTTGCCGTTGTTGCCAAGCCACTGCTCGGACGGCACGGTCACGCTGCTTTCCATCAAGGCGGCCAGCGCCTGGCTGCTCAATGGCGTGAGCGTAACGCTCACGCCCGCTACCAGCCCGCCCTGAAGGAACGAGCGCCGGGATATATCACGGTTGGACATGGATCATCCTCTGGGCGGTTATGGGGTCCGCCCTTCTGGTTATGTTCTGGAAATCTCGAGTCTTGCAGAAGCCCTTTTCGACGAAGCAAAGGGCTGTTGTTGACAGTGCAAAGCTGACCGAAAGGTTAAGTTTATAGGCTTATGCCTTCGCGGAAAACCAAAAACTGACCAAGGAATCAAAAAACCGCGACTTTTCGACGCAGCAGTTCGATCGATAAACAACCCCAGCGTCCGACTGATGTGCTCACCCTTGCGCAACAGCAGCCCGAAGGATGCCTTTTACACATCCAGCCCCACAGGCAGCGCCACCACCAGTGTCCTTTCAAGATAGTCGCGCAATGCGGTTTGCGACAGCAGCATGATCGCGTCGGTCAGCGGCATTTCCCCGGGCGTAGCAACGGGCAGGTCGAACAGTATTCGGCAGGCCCGGTGGCCAGGTAGTAAAAGCAGCAGGTCCGGCGAACAATTCCTGCATTAAGGCTTCCCGCCAGGCCTCGCACTCATTGAGCGCCATAGGTCAGCGGCTGACCGTGATGCAGCGGCATCGAAGAAGTCCACAGCCCCTCATCGTGACCGTATTCGATCACCGTGTTGTCGAGTGTCAGCAACAGCCCTTTGTCATACACCGACACCGCATACAAACAGGCACCGGCCACCAGAAACGACAAGCGCTTGCCCAGCAGCGAGACGGTGATCGCCCGGGTCGGCGAGCCGATTGTTGAGAGGTCGCACCAAGTCCTCTATCCGAATTACACCTGGTAAGGCTTGAATTATTTGATGACCGGCCGATATTTCGACCACGCAGCACCGGCTTATCGAGGCTGCGGATTACTGAGGGGAGTTTTCAAGAGACAACGAACTCACGGGCCATCCGCGCTTGAATGGCAGATGCAGAACCGTGGGGGGGGAAAGGAGTAAAAACCAAATCGCACAAACAAAAAACCCCGGTCTTTCGACCAGGGTCTTTGCTATCGACTCGAAGTAACCAGTGGCTTCTTCGTAGCTCCAAGGCGTTCAGTGGGCCTCGGGGCAGATATGGCGCAGCGGACGGGACTCGAACCCGCGACCCCCGGCGTGACAGGCCGGTATTCTAACCGACTGAACTACCGCTGCGTATCGCTTTGGACTTGCGTCCAGGTAACTCGTCTGACTGAAAACTCAGTAGCTTTTCAATCTCGAACCAGGCGTACCCGATTCGGAAAATATGGCGCAGCGGACGGGACTCGAACCCGCGACCCCCGGCGTGACAGGCCGGTATTCTAACCGACTGAACTACCGCTGCGCGTCGGTGCAGGCATTTCAGCCTACCTCTTGCTTTCGCAAGTCTCTCGGAAGTGGTGGGTGATGACGGGATCGAACCGCCGACATTCTGCTTGTAAGGCAGACGCTCTCCCAGCTGAGCTAATCACCCGTTTGCATCTCCGAGGCCGCGAAATTTACGCAGGTAGCGGACCTAAGTCAATAGCAGGATTGAAGTTTTTCTGAAAAAGACGAAATCCGCATAAAACCTGTAGGAGCTGGCTTGCCAGCGATGGCCGCCTGCCAGCCAACCTGGATGCCGAATGTTCCGACCGATCGCGAGCAGGCTCGCTCCTACAGTTGATCAGATCCGCCAGTGTCACTCGCTGTAGATCATTTTCTTGGTCATACCGCCGTCGACCACAAACTCCTGGCCCGTAACGAACCCTGCGTTCCTGGACAACAACCACGCCACCATCGCCGCCACATCCTCAACCGTCCCCACCCTGCCCGCCGGATGCTGGGCATGATCGGCATCAGTCAGTGGCTCGGCACGGCGTGCCGAAGGGTCGCGTGCATCGATCCAGCCAGGGCTGACGGCGTTGACCCGAATTTCCGGGCCGAGGCTGATTGCGAGCGCATGAGTCAGGGCAAGTAAACCGCCCTTGCTCGCCGCATAGGCCTCGGTGTCAGGTTCCGACTGCCCGGCGCGGGTTGAGGCCAGGTTGACGATCGCCCCACTGTGAGCACGCAGGTACGGCGCACAGTGCTTGGCCAGCAACATCGGCCCACTGAGGTTCACTGCCAGCACACGGTTCCAGTAGGCCAGATCAAGGCTTTCCAAAGTGATGTTGTGCGGATCGGCAACCGCGGCGTTACAGACCAATGCATCAAGACGCCCGAACTGGCCCAACACCTCGGCAACGCCGAGCGCCACCTGCCCTTCGTTCGAAACATCCATGGCGATGAACCAGGCGTTATCGCCCAGCACCTTCGCCACTTTCGAACCGCGCTCGCGATCCAGGTCCGTCAACACCACTTGCCAGCCTTCGCTGATCAGCCAGGCGGCAATCCCCAGGCCTATGCCCCGCGCCGCACCGGTTACCAGCGCGACACGACCATTGGCGCCGGTGGACGGCGTGGACAACTCGATCACAGCGCGGCCAGACCGCGCGCCAGATCGGCTTGCAGGTCTGCCACGTCTTCAAGGCCCACCGCGACGCGGATCAGACTGTCACGAATGCCTGCCGCTTCACGCTCTTGCGGCGCCAGACGCCCGTGGGACGTAGTGCTCGGGTGCGTAATGGTGGTTTTGCTGTCGCCCAGGTTGGCGGTGATCGAAATCAGGCGAGTGGCATCGATAAAGCGCCAGGCGCCCTCTTTGCCACCCTTGACCTCGAAACTCACCACCGCACCAAAGCCTTTCTGCTGACGCAGGGCCAGTTCATGCTGCGGATGGCTCTTGAGGCCGGCGTAATGGACCTTCTCGATACCGTCCTGCTGCTCCAGCCATTCGGCCAGCTGCTGGGCGTTGGCGCAATGCGCCTTCATCCGCAGGTTCAGGGTTTCCAGGCCCTTCAGGAAGATCCAGGCGTTGAACGGACTCAGGGTCGGCCCTGCAGTGCGCAGGAAACCGACCACCTCCTTCATCTGCTCGCCGCGACCCGCCACGACGCCGCCCATGCAACGACCCTGACCGTCGATGAACTTGGTCGCCGAGTGCACGACGATGTCAGCGCCCATTTTCAAGGGTTGCTGCAATGCAGGTGTGCAGAAGCAGTTGTCCACCACCAGCATCGCGCCTTTGGCGTGAGCGATTTTCGCCAACTGGGCGATGTCCACCAATTCGGCCAGTGGGTTGGATGGAGATTCGACGAACAGCAACTTGGTATTGGATTTGATTGCTGCATCCCAACCGGACAGGTCCGCCAGGGCCACATAATCGACCTCAATGCCGAAACGCTTGAAGTACTTTTCGAACAGACTGATGGTCGAACCGAACACGCTGCGTGATACCAGTACGTGATCACCGGCGCTGCACAGGCTCATTACCACGGCCATGATGGCCGCCATGCCGGTTGCGGTAGCCACGGCCTGCTCGGCGCTTTCCAGCGCAGCAATACGCTCTTCAAAGGCGCGCACGGTCGGGTTGGTGTAGCGCGAGTAAACGTTGCCTGGCACTTCGCCAGCGAAGCGCGCAGCAGCGTCGGCAGCCGTACGAAACACGTAGCTGGAGGTGAAGAACATCGGATCACCGTGCTCGCCTTCAGGCGTACGGTGCTGACCGGCACGTACGGCCAGGGTATCGAACGCTACGCCTTCGAGGTCGCTGTCCAACCGACCGGCATCCCAATCCTGACTCATGCTGTCACTCCTTTCCCTATTCTCGTCAATTAAAAGCCAGATACAAAACCGGCCCCTCAGGGCCGGTAGAAACTCAGTTGTTGTACAGATCGATGATCGCACTGACTGCCTGCGTCTTGACCTTGGAGGCATCATTGCGTGCCTGCTCGATCTTGTTCAGGTAAGCCTCGTCGACGTCACCGGTGACGTAATGGCCGTCGAACACCGCGCAATCGAACTTGTCGATCTTGATCTTGCCGCCGCCGACCGCTTCGATCAAGTCAGGCAAGTCCTGATAGATCAGCCAGTCGGCGCCGATCAGGTCGGCCACGTCCTGGGTCGAACGGTTGTGGGCGATCAGCTCGTGAGCGCTGGGCATGTCGATGCCGTAGACGTTCGGGTAGCGAACGGCTGGAGCGGCGGAGCAGAAGTAGACGTTTTTGGCGCCAGCTTCGCGAGCCATCTGGATGATCTGCTTGCACGTGGTGCCGCGCACGATGGAATCGTCCACCAGCATCACGTTCTTGCCACGGAACTCCAGCTCGATGGCGTTGAGCTTCTGGCGGACGGACTTTTTCCGCGCAGCCTGGCCCGGCATGATGAAGGTCCGGCCGATGTAGCGGTTTTTCACGAAACCTTCGCGGAACTTCACGCCCAGGTGGTTCGCCAGCTCCAGAGCCGCAGTACGGCTGGTGTCCGGGATCGGGATGACCACGTCGATGTCGTGTTCCGGGCGCTCGCGCAGGATCTTCTCGGCGAGTTTCTCGCCCATGCGCAGACGGGCCTTGTAGACCGACACGCCGTCGATGATCGAATCCGGACGCGCCAGGTAGACGTGTTCGAAGATGCACGGGGTCAACGACGGGTTGGTCGCGCACTGACGGGTGTGCAGCTTGCCGTCCTCAGTGATGTAGACCGCTTCGCCCGGCGCCAGGTCGCGAATCAGGGTGAAACCGAGCACATCCAGGGAAACACTCTCGGAAGCGATCATGTACTCGACGCCTTCGTCGGTGTGACGCTGACCGAACACGATCGGACGGATACCGTGCGGATCGCGGAAACCGACGATGCCGTAACCGGTCACCATCGCCACCACCGCATAACCACCGACGCAACGGTTGTGCACGTCGGTTACAGCAGCAAACACGTCCTCTTCGGTAGGCTGCAACTTGCCGCGCTGGGCCAGTTCGTGTGCGAACACGTTGAGCAGTACTTCCGAGTCGGAGTTGGTGTTGACATGGCGCAGGTCAGATTCGTAAATCTCCTTGGCCAATTGTTCAACGTTGGTCAGGTTACCGTTGTGCGCCAGGGTGATGCCGTAAGGCGAGTTGACGTAAAACGGTTGCGCTTCGGCCGAAGTCGAGCTGCCTGCGGTCGGGTAGCGCACATGGCCAATACCCATGTGGCCGACCAGACGCTGCATGTGACGCTGCTGGAACACGTCACGCACCAGGCCGTTGTCCTTGCGCAGGAATAACCGGCCATCATGGCTGGTCACGATACCGGCAGCGTCCTGGCCGCGGTGCTGGAGCACGGTTAGCGCGTCATACAGCGCCTGATTGACGTTCGACTTACCGACGATACCGACGATGCCACACATGCGACGCAACCCCTACTTAATGGATCTGAACTGAACACTGCTCACTGAGGCGTTTTGGCCATCGGCAAGAGGTGTTCCTTGAACGGTATTTCAGCGGGTACGCTGATACCGCTGGCAAGCCACTGACTGCTCCACCCGAGAATCAGGTTTTTGGACCAATCGGCGACCAATAGAAATTTTGGCACGAGCTGTGACTCTTTCCACCACCCGTCCTGCTGTACCGGCCCCAGGCTCAACAGCCCGACGGCGATGATCACCAGCAACACACCACGCGCGGCGCCAAAGGCCATACCGAGGAATCGATCGGTTCCGGAGAGCCCGGTGACGCGAACCAATTCGCCGATAAGATAATTGATCATTGCGCCTACGATTAACGTGGCGATAAACATGATGGCACAGCCCGTTATTATACGAGCTGACGGCGTTTCGATGTATCCGGCGAGGTACTCGGACAATGAACCACCAAACATCCAGGCAACGACTGCTGCGATGATCCAGGTCACCAGCGACAGTGCTTCTTTGACGAAGCCGCGGCTCAGACTGATCAATGCGGAGATGGCGACGATTGCAACGATCGCCCAGTCAACCCAGGTAAATGGCACAGTGCAGCCTACAGACGGATAAGGCGGCGCATTTTAGCAGAGCCCATGCTTATCGGTAAGCTGCGATTGTCAGTGCATTTCAAATCGGGGCGATAGTTTTAACCGCGCTCTGGCTGAAAGCGCACGACAAAACCCTTGAGGTTCTGTTGACGGCTCAGCAAGTCACGCAGGCGATCCGCTTCGGCGCGCTCGATCAACGGCCCGACAAACACCCGATTTTTACCGTCAGCGGCACGAATGTAGGCGTTGTAACCCTGGCTACGCAGGGATTTTTGCAGTTTCTCCGCGCTTTCACGACTCGACAGGCTGGCCAGTTGTACCGACCAGCTGACCGACAGGCCATTGGCATCGACCCGGCTTTGCGTGGTGTCGGGCTTGCCCGTTGCCGCTGTGATCGGCTGAGCGGGTGGCGTGGCAGGCTTGGCGGCCAACGCAGGATTTGGAGCAGGCGCAACCGGCTTGGCTGCTGGAGCCACAGCCACTGGCGCAGTTGGTACGGCCGGCACAACGGGCGCTTCCTGCTGAGCGATTTCGTCATCGCTGGGCACCGGCTCCTGAGGCAATGCTTGCGGTTCAGGCACCACCACCGGCTCGACTTGTACCTGCGGCATCGCCGGAGCCTGTGGCGCGGCCGGGGCTTCGACCGTCACCGAACGCTGTTCGTCCTGACGGGAAAACAGCATGGGCAGAAAAATCACCGCCAGCGCGACCAGCACCAGGGCGCCGACCATACGCTGTTTGTATGCCTTATCCAGCAATGCCATTTGCCACTTCCTCCGTGGAGCGCCGGGCCAACCATTCAAGGGCCTCGGCGACACAATAAAATGATCCGAACAACAGGATTTCGTCGTCGCTCGTTGCCTGCGCGCACTGCCCTTCCAGGGCGGCGGCCACACTGGCGTAGGACGTCACCGAAGCACCAAGGCTCTGCAACGCTCCCTGCAAATCGCCAACCGGTCGAGCGCGCGGAGAATCCAGCGGCGCAACGGCCCAATGCTGGACACTAGCACTCAATTCACCGACAACACCATCCAGATCCTTGTCCGCCAGCAAACCGAACACAGCCAGGCGCTTGCCGACCGGAGGTCGACTCGCCAGTCGACGGGCCAGATACTCCGCTGCATGAGGGTTATGCCCCACGTCCAACAATAAATTCAGGCGCTTGCCGTGCCAGTTGATCTCGCGACGATCCAAACGACCAACCACGCGCGTCGCTTGCAGTGCCTCAATAATCTGCGCATCCACCCAAGGCAAACCGAGCAACAGGTAAGCTTGCAAGGCCAGCGCCGCGTTTTCCATCGGCAGATCGAGCAAAGGTACATCGCGCAACTCGACAACGCGCCCCTGGGCGTCAAGACCGCGCCATTGCCAGTTGTGATCGGTGACGCCCAGATCAAAATCGCGCCCACGCAGGAAAAACCGGCAGTTTAGCTCGCGAGCCTTATCCAGCAGGGGTTGAGGAGGATTGAGGTCGCCACAGAGCGCAGGCGCGCCCTGACGGAAGATACCGGCCTTTTCAAAGGCCACGGATTCGCGGGTATCGCCCAGGTAATCCGAATGATCGACGCCAATGCTGGTGACCAGCGCCATGTCGGCGTCAACCACGTTGACCGTGTCCAGACGCCCGCCGAGCCCGACCTCCAGCACCACCGCATCGAGCGCCGACCGCTGAAACAGCCAGAACGCCGCAAGGGTACCCATCTCGAAGTAGGTCAGGGACGTTTCGCCACGCCCCGCCTCTACCGCCGCGAAGGCTTCGCACAACTGTGCGTCAGTGGCTTCGACATCATTGACCTGCACCCGCTCGTTGTAACGCAGCAGGTGCGGAGAATTGTACACACCGACTTTCAGGCCCTGCGCCCGCAGCAATGACGCCACGAAAGCACAGGTAGAACCCTTGCCGTTGGTGCCGGTGACGGTAATCACCCGAGGCGCCGGCTTGCCCAGTCCCATGCGGGACGCTACCTGCTGCGAACGCTCCAGGCCCATGTCGATGGCCGAAGGGTGCAACTGCTCAAGGTAGGCGAGCCATTCGCCCAGGGTACGTTGGGTCATAGGCTGGCAGGTACCGGTGGAACGACGATCGGCTCGATGGGTGCAGCGACGAATTTCGGCGTCGGCAGGCCCATCATTTGTGCCAGCAGATTGCCCAGACGCGGACGCAGTTCCTGACGGTGAACGATCATGTCGATGGCACCGTGTTCCAGCAGGAATTCACTGCGCTGGAAGCCTTCCGGCAGTTTTTCGCGAACGGTCTGCTCGATAACGCGCGGACCGGCGAAACCGATCAGTGCCTTCGGCTCACCGACAATCACGTCGCCCAGCATCGCCAGACTGGCGGAAACACCGCCGTAGACCGGGTCAGTCAGCACGGAGATAAACGGGATGCCCTCTTCTCGCAGACGCGCCAGCACCGCGGAGGTCTTGGCCATTTGCATCAAGGAGATCAGCGCTTCCTGCATCCGCGCACCACCGGAAGCGGCGAAGCAAATCATCGGGCAGCGTTTTTCCAGGGCGTAGTTGGCGGCGCGCACGAAACGCTCACCGACGATGGCACCCATCGAACCGCCCATAAAGGAAAACTCGAACGCCGAAACCACGACCGGCATCCCAAGCAAGGTACCGCTCATGGACACCAGGGCATCTTTTTCGCCGGTCTGCTTTTGCGCAGCGGTCAGGCGATCCTTGTACTTCTTGCCGTCGCGAAATTTCAGACGGTCAACCGGCTCCAGATCCGCACCCAACTCGGCACGACCTTCGACATCAAGGAAAATATCGATGCGGGCGCGGGCGCCGATACGCATGTGATGGTTGCACTTGGGGCAAACATCCAGGGTCTTTTCCAGTTCGGGACGATACAGCACAGCCTCGCAGGACGGGCATTTGTGCCAAAGACCTTCAGGCACCGAGCTCTTCTTGACCTCGGAACGCATGATCGAAGGGATCAGTTTGTCTACCAACCAGTTGCTCATGCTTTCTTTCTCCAGTACCGGCGGCCCGAACACTCTGGTTCGCAGCCCCGCGTATGCCCTTGAGCTAAATTCATGTGTGCGGCGATGATTGCAGAGCCGCCACGGTCAGCGCGAAACATGACCTGCGCGCAACCCCGATAACCCTCAGCCGTGCCTGCTTTTTGCAAGTGCTGTTAAAGACGGCGGCAGTGTGCCAGCCGTCACATTGCGAACCGGATCAAAAAGATCGCAGCCTCGTTTCACTCGACAGCTCCTACGGGCCCTACGGGTCCTGCAGCGGCCTTGATGAAGGCGCGAATCTTTGCCGGGTCCTTGATGCCCTTGCTGGCCTCTACGCCGCCGCTGACGTCCACGGCATAAGGTCGAACCCGCGCAACCGCCTCGGCGACGTTGTCGGGTGTAAGGCCTCCAGCCAGGATGATCGGTTTGCTCAAGCCCTGCGGTATCAAAGACCAATCGAAGGCCTCACCGGTTCCTCCGGGAACACCTTCGACATAAGCATCGAGTAAAATCCCGCTGGCGCTCGGATAAGCATTGCAGGCCGCAGCAATGTCATCTCCCGCCTTCACCCGCAATGCCTTGATGTAGGGACGGTGCCAGCCTTCGCAGTCCGCTTCGACTTCATCGCCATGAAACTGCAAAAGATCCAGCGGCACCGCGTCGAGAATCTCTCCCAGCTCGCAACGACTGGCATTGACGAACAAGCCGACGGTGGTCACGAATGGCGGCAACGCCTTGATGATCGAGCGCGCCTGCTGGAACGTCACCGCCCGCGGGCTTTTGGCGTAGAACACGAATCCAATGGCGTCAGCCCCGGCTTCGACGGCCGCCAACGCATCTTCTATGCGGGTAATCCCACAGATCTTGCTGCGAACGGCTGACATGTCGATACAACTCCAAGACAAAACCGGGAAAGTCCCGGATGGTAACAAAAGCGTTCGAGGGCGTCAGCCGTCAAGTTCCGAGAAGCCGGTCAAGAAGTGTGGACCGATGTAACGCTCGGGCAACTCGAATTCGTCGCGGTATTCGACCTGCACCAAATACAGGCCAAATGGATGCGCTGTCACCCCGCCGGAGCGGCGTATGCGGCTTTCCAGCACTTCTTTCATCCACTCCACCGGACGTTCGCCAGTGCCGATCGTCATCAGCACACCGGCAATGTTGCGCACCATGTGGTGAAGGAAGGCACTGGCGCGGATGTCCAGCACGATCATTTTGCCGTGGCGGGTGACACGCAGGTGATGAAGCTCCTTGATCGGCGATTTGGCCTGGCACTGACCCGCACGGAAAGCACTGAAATCATGTATACCGACCAGATACTGAGCCGCTTCAGCCATGCGCTCGACGTCCAGCGGGCGATGGTTCCAGGTGATTTCTTCATTCAGGTGCGCCGGACGAATCTGATCGTTGTAGATCACGTAGCGATAGCGCCGGGCGATCGCCTTGAACCGGGCATGGAAATGCGCAGGCATGACTTTTGCCCAACTGACGCTGACGTCGTGGGGCAAATTGATATTGGCGCCCATCACCCAGGCTTTCATCGACCGCTCGACCTGGGTGTCGAAATGCACCACTTGTCCGCAGGCATGTACTCCGGCATCCGTACGGCCGGCGCATAGCAACGAAACCGGCGAATCGGCGACTTTGGACAAGGCGTTTTCGAGGGTTTCCTGCACGGTGAGCACGCCGGAGGCCTGACGCTGCCAGCCACGATACCGCGAGCCTTTGTATTCCACGCCCAAGGCGACCCGAAAAAAGCCGTCGGCCGCCATTTCGGCGGCCGGATTATCTATATTTGCCAAGGAGTGACAGCCTGCTGATTGACGCAAAGGTGGGCATTATAAGGCGCTCGGGCGGGGATGCCAGAGTTGGGCGATCTTTTGAACCTGCAAACAAAAACGGCAACCTTAAAAGGTTGCCGTTTTGCGCTCATCCAACGACTCAAGCCAAACGCGAAAGCAACTCCCTGGCTTCGCTTTTCTGACCTTCATCGCCTTCAGTCACCACCTCATTGAGGATATCCCGCGCACCGTCGCTGTCGCCCATATCGATGTAAGCCTGGGCCAGATCGAGTTTGGTCGCGACCTCATCGGTACCCGAAAGGAAGTCGAATTCCGGTTCGTCGCCCACTGTGGCCAAGGCGTCGTCCACGGTGAAGGTCGGCTCGCTGATGCTCTGGGACAGGCGATCCAGTTCGGCGTTTACGTCGTCCAGTTCGACGGCGAAAGCATCTGGCGCATCTGCTGCATCCATCTCATCAGCCAGCGAGAGATCGAAATCGGCCGGCAGGTCGAGATCGTCCAGCGGTGCTTCGGCCAACGCGGGAGCGTCGACCGGCGGCAGATCCTTTACCCCTGCGTCCAGATCCAGCAAGAAGTCGTCTTCAGCAACAAGGGCAGGCGACGGCTCAGCACCCAGATCCATATCCAGATCGAAGTCCGAAAGGTCATTCAGACTCTCTTTGATATCGGTCTGTTGCTGCAACACCGACTCAAAGCTCAGATCGTCGTCCGACGGAAAATCTTCCAGTTCGTCCAGGGTCACAGCCGATTCAGTTTCCGGGGCTGGAGTAACGACTGTCGGGGTAATGTTTTCCAGGTCATCAAGACTCAGATCGAAAGCGCTGTCGAGATCATCTTCGGCCGAGACCGGAGCAGATGCGGCGTTTGTCGGTGTTACGTTTTCCAGGTCATCGAGGCTCAGATCGAAGGTGCTGTCCAGATCATCTTCGGCCGGGGCCGCCACCGGAGCAGATGCAGCATTTGCCACTGCCTCGTTTTCAAGGTCGTCGAGACTCAAATCGAAAACGCTGTCGAAATCCTCATCCACCGCCGCGGGTGCTTGCGGCTCATCCAGCAGCAGATCCTTGACGTATTGCGCATCGAGTTCAGCCGTAGCGGCGGCGGCTGCGATACCACCGGCCGCAACCAATACCATCGCCGGGAAGCGACCTTTCAGTTTTTCAACCTGGGCGAAGTTGTCTCCATTGGCGACTAACTGACGCTCCTGCGCGACGAATGCATCGCGGTCGCCCTGCTGGCCGTAGACTTCCATCAGCTTCAATCGCACATCGCTACGCTGCGGTTCTTGCCTGACCCCTTCCTCCAGCAACGCGGCGGCCTGGTTCAGGCGGCCGGCGTCGATGTGCGATTGCGCCTGGCCCAGTACATCGTCGGAGCGCTCGGCTGACGGCGCCACCAAAGGAGCCGCGATCGGCGTCGTCATCACCACCGATGCCACCGGAACAGGTGCAGGTACAGGTGTCGGCGCAGGCGCTGGAGCCGCCGCGGTGGCCAGCGTCATACTCGCCGGTTGAATTTCCAGGCCTTCAAAGCTGCTTTCCGGCAGATCGAACTCAGGCGAGAAAGGCTGCTCTTCGGCCAGCGCGCGCGCCATTCGCAGGTGCTTCTCGGCTTCTTGCTGGGCTTTGCGGCGACGAGCCAACAACAGCAGCAGAAGCAGCAGTACAACCGCGCCACCACCTACCAGGCCGAGCAATAAGGGGTTGGTCAGCAGTTCGTTAAATTTTTGATCGTCGGATGCCGCTGGCGGCGTTTCGACGGGTTTCTCTACCGGAGCCGCAGGCGCCTCAGGGGCCGCTTCCGCAGGCGTCGAAACTGGAGCCGTCTCTGATGGCGTTGTCGCGGGAGTGTCAGCCAATTGCGCCGACATCGCTGGTGCCGTCGCGACATCCGGTGCTTGTGCTGCACCCTCGGCCTGCAACTTGGCCAATTGATTGTTTTTCAGTTCGATCAGGCGCTGCAGCTTGTCCATCTGACTTTGCAGATCGGTCATGCGACTTTTCAGTTCAGCGTTGTCACGTCGGGTGGTGTCCAGGCTTTCCTGGGTCACCGCCAGCTTGTTGTTCAAGCCCTTGGCGTCACCGGCCGCGCCTTTGCCACGGCTCTTGCCGGATTCGGCAGATACCAGGCTCAGCTTATCGGTAGCCGCCTCTGCCGCCCCCCCTTCAACTCGGGTACGGCTGGTGGCGTCGATCTGCTGCTGCCCTGCCCCGGGCTTGGCGACATATCGGCGCCCCTGACGCCACGCAGTATTCTGGGCCGCCACTTCGGCGATGGCCTTGGATTGTGGCAGCGTGGTGCTTTGCGTCTGGTCCGGCAGGCGCAATACCTGGCCGGTCTTCAAACGATTGATATTGCCATCGATGAACGCATCCGGATTCAAGGCCTGGATGGCCAGCATGGTCTGCTGGATCGAACCACCGTTACGCGCCTTGGCCGCAATTTCCCAGAGGGTATCGCGCGGCGTGGTGGTGTACTGGGACGGTGGGGTTGCACCGGTGACCGGTGCGGCCACCGTTGACGAGGATTGCGCAGCCGCTTCAGCGGTTTGCGGCGAAAATTTCGATGGATCCAGCAGCACGCTGTAATCACGCAACAGGCGGCCGTTCGGCCACATCACCTGCACCAGGAATTTCACCATGGGCTCGGAGAGCGGTTTGCTGGAGGTCACGCGCAGGATGCTTTTACCGCTGGCGTTGAGTACCGGCGTGAAGGTCAAGTCGTTGAGAAACGCCTGGCGGTCGACACCGGCCTTGGCGAAATCGTCAGGCGAAGCAAGGCTCGGCACCACTTCGGCGGCGGTGAGATCCTTGACATCGAGCAGCTCTATTTCCGCTACCAGCGGCTGGTTGAGCGTCGATTTCAGGGTCAATTCCCCGAGCCCGAGGGCATGCGCCATACCGGAGGACAGCGCCGAGGCGGCCGCTATTGCTAACACCAGTTTGCGAACTTGAACCATTAGTTCATCCTTAGTTTGAACATTCCTCGGCCAGCGAGAACGTATCGATAGTCGCTGCCGCAAGGCATTGCGCGCAACGGCGAAGGTCGTCGCGCGCGGTCATTTCATTTGTTGCTCCGCAAAGCCACGCACAGTGGCTCGCGTACAACATTCGGGCAAGCATAGGCTCGCCCGGATTCATTCGACAATTTGTTGCAAAGTATCTTTTACAGCAGGTCTTTTATCAACAACTCAGCCAGTTGCACAGCGTTGAGCGCGGCACCTTTGCGTACGTTATCTGACGTCAGCCACAAATTAAGTTCCGACAGGTCGTCGATACCCAGGCGAACCCGACCAACGTAGACCACATCCTGGCCCACCGCATCGCCCACCGGGGTGGGATAATCACCGGCTTCCACCAACTCGATACCCGGTGCGTCTTCCAGGGCTGCGTTCACTTTCGCCAGGTCGATATCGCTGGCCGACTGCAGGGTCACGTTAAAGCTATCGCCAAAAAACACCGGGGCTTGAATGCAAGTGACAGAAATCTTCAACGCGGGCAGGTTAATGACCTGGCGAAGTTCACGTACCAGCCGCTTTTCCAGCAGCGTATGCCCCTGCTCATCCGGCTTGCCGACTTGTGCCAGCAGATTGAACGCCATCTGCCGATCGAAGAACTTCGGCTCCAGCGGGCGCACATTGAGCAGTTCGGCGGTTTGCCGCGCCAGCTCGCTGACCGCTTCGCGGCCTTGGGCAGACACCGCCAGGCTGGCGGTCAAATTGATGCGTTGCAAGTCGAGCAATCCCAGCAACGGCGCGAGGACCACCGCCAAGGCGGTCGCCGACGGACTCGGGCTGCTGACCTGGAACGGTTTTTTCAGTCCGGAGAGCATTTGCCAATTCGCTTCCGGCACCACTTGCGGCGCCTGATCGGGTGGCAAGGCACCGGACAGGTCAATCACTGAACAACCGGCAGCACTGGCGCGCGAAACGAAACTCAGCGTTACCGCCGGGCCCGCGGCAAAAAACACCAATTGCACTTTGCCGAAATCGAACTCATCGACTTCGCGCACTCGGACATTCTTGCCGCGAAAAGGCACCGAACTGCCGGCGGATTCGCTGCTGGCCAGCAGGTGCAGGTTACCGATCGGAAAATCGCGCTCTTCAAGAATCTGCACGAGTGTTTCGCCGACAGTACCGGTGGCGCCGATCACGGCAATATCAATGGTCTGGCTCATGGGTTTTACCTCTGGCGAAACGGGGGGAGCGGCACTTTACCGGGTGGGTGCCACACAGGCAATTTCCGCAGGGGGTTATGCGGCGCCGATGAGATCGCCATCGCCAGCAAGCCGGCTCCTACAGGTGTGAGTAAGCTCATCATTGTAGGAGCCAGCTTGCTGGCGATGGCGGCCTGACTGGCGACACAACTCCCATAAAAAAACCCGCACCCCTTTCAAGAGGCACGGGTTCTTTCATTGCTTCAATCGATCAACGCTCAAGCAGAATCCGCAGCATGCGGCGCAGCGGTTCGGCCGCGCCCCACAACAGCTGATCGCCGACGGTGAACGCGCCGAGGAATTGCGAGCCCATGTTCAGCTTGCGCAGACGGCCAACCGGAATGTTCAGGGTGCCAGTGACCTTGTTCGGGCTCAGCTCCTGAATACTGGTTTCACGGTTGTTAGGTACCAGCTTGACCCAAGGGTTGTGCTGGCTGATCAAGCCTTCGATATCGGCCATCGGTACATCTTTGTTCAGCTTGATGGTCAGCGCCTGGCTGTGGCAGCGCATGGCGCCGATACGCACGCAGATGCCATCCACCGGAATCGGGCTCTTGAAGCGACCGAGAATCTTGTTGGTCTCGGCCTGGGCCTTCCACTCTTCGCGGCTCTGACCGTTCGGCAGCTCCTTGTCGATCCAAGGGATCAGGCTACCGGCCAGCGGTACACCGAAGTTTTCGGTTGGGTACGCATCGCTGCGCATGGCTTCGGCTACGCGACGGTCGATGTCGAGGATCGCGCTGGCCGGATCAGCCAGTTGATCGGCGACAGCGGCGTGGGTTGCGCCCATTTGCTTGATCAGTTCACGCATGTTCTGCGCGCCGGCACCGGAGGCAGCCTGATAAGTCATGGCGCTCATCCACTCCACCAGACCGGCCTCGAACAGACCGCCCAGCCCCATCAGCATCAGGCTGACGGTGCAGTTGCCGCCGATGTAGTTCTTGGTGCCCGCGTCCAGTTGCTGGTCGATGACCTTGCGGTTCACCGGATCCAGAACGATCACCGCGTCATCCTGCATGCGCAGGCTGGAAGCGGCGTCGATCCAGTAACCCTGCCAGCCGGCTTCACGCAGTTTCGGGAAGACTTCGCTGGTGTAGTCGCCACCCTGGCAGGTCAGAATCACATCAAGGGTTTTCAGCTCTTCAATGCTGTAAGCGTCTTTGAGTGGAGCAATGTCCTTACCCACGGACGGGCCTTGGCCACCGACATTGGAAGTGGTGAAAAACACCGGCTCGATAAGATCGAAATCCTGCTCTTCCAGCATCCGCTGCATGAGCACGGAACCGACCATACCGCGCCAACCGATCAGACCTACACGTTTCATCGCAACTACACCTTCTTGAAATGTGGGCCGCTGCTTTGTCTTGAATTTGGCAGCGGGCCCGAGAGATTACAGATTCCGCAGCGCGGCGACTACTGCGTCACCCATTTCCTGCGTACCGACTTTAGTGCAACCGGCCGACCAGATGTCACCGGTGCGCAAGCCCTGATCCAGCACCAGGCTGACGGCTTTCTCGATGGCATCGGCTGCAGACTGCTGGTTGAAGCTGTAACGCAGCATCATCGACACCGACAAAATGGTCGCCAGCGGGTTGGCGATGCCTTTGCCCGCGATGTCCGGCGCCGAACCGTGGCACGGCTCGTACATGCCCTTGTTGTTGGTGTCCAGGGACGCCGACGGCAGCATGCCGATGGAACCGGTGAGCATCGAGGCCTGGTCGGACAGGATGTCGCCGAACATGTTGTCGGTAACGATCACGTCGAACTGCTTCGGTGCGCGCACCAGCTGCATGGCGGCGTTGTCGACGTACATGTGGCTCAGTTCGACTTCAGGGTAATCCTTGGCCACTTCCTCGACAATTTCACGCCACAGTTGACTGGAGGCCAACACGTTGGCTTTGTCCACCGAGCAGAGCTTTTTGCCACGGACCATGGCCATGTCGAAACCGACACGGGCGATGCGGCGGATTTCGCTTTCGCTGTACGGCAGCGTGTCATAGGACTGACGCTCGCCGTTTTCCAGGGTGCGGGTGCCGCGTGGCGCGCCGAAGTAAATGCCGCCGGTCAACTCGCGAACGATCAGGATGTCCAGGCCAGCAACGATTTCCGGCTTCAGACTGGAAGCTTCGGCCAGTTGCGGGTAAAGGATCGCCGGGCGCAGGTTGCCGAACAAGCCCAGTTGTGCACGAATCTTCAACAAACCGCGCTCAGGACGGATGTCACGCTCAATGGTGTCCCATTTCGGGCCGCCAACGGCACCCAACAGCACTGCATCGGCCGCACGGGCACGTTCCAGGGTCTCGTCGGCCAGCGGCACGCCGTGCTTGTCGATGGCAGCGCCACCGATCACGTCATGGCTCAGCTCGAAGCCCAGGGCGAACTTGTCGCTGGCCAGCTCCAGCACTTTGACCGCTTCGGCCATGATTTCCGGGCCAATACCGTCACCTGGGAGAATCAGAATCTGCTTGCTCATGCTTTCCTCATGTCATCAGTCGGTGCGCCCATGGACGCACCCGGAAAAATTCTATCGATCGGTGCCTATCTTTCTACAAACAGCACCAATACATCGGTACTGAACGAACCATCGGCCTCAATCTCGAAATATTCGCGCACTTCATTGCCCATCGACTGCTGCAACTCGCGGATCGCCGCGCGCATCACTTCAGGCGTGCGCATGCGCTCGACCCAGCTGTTGTACTCCAGGCGAAGACGCTGACGGGTGGTGCTGCGGGTGTGCAACCCTGCCTCGCTGACCTGGCGCAACCATTCGCCGGCGGAATAATCGCGCACATGGCTGGTATCGCGAAGCACTTCGACGCTCTGCAGGTAAGTGTCGAACAACGGGCTACCCGGTGACAACACATCCACGAACGCAGCAACGCCACCCGGTTTCAAGACCCGACGCACTTCGCGCAGTGC
This sequence comes from Pseudomonas sp. P1.8, assembly GCF_001269805.1. Taxonomy (NCBI): domain Bacteria; kingdom Pseudomonadati; phylum Pseudomonadota; class Gammaproteobacteria; order Pseudomonadales; family Pseudomonadaceae; genus Pseudomonas; species Pseudomonas sp. P1.8. The sequence continues at coordinate 364,778 of NZ_LHVM01000010.1, read as the reverse complement.
CAGGCCGAGATCGCTCCAATGGTGCGCCGAATAACGGCTGAAGACGAAATCGAATTCACCATCGGCGAACGGCAGGCGCTCAGCGGCACCATTGACCGTGGTCACGTTGCTCAAGCCCCGGTCGACAGCCGCGGCCGTCACCACGTCGAGCATCTGCTGCGACAGGTCATAGGCCACCACTTCTTTCACCAATGAGGCTACGTGAAAACTCACATGGCCGGCGCCACACCCCAGGTCCAGAACCCTGGCATCACCCTGCCCCGCCAGCTCAGCCTGTAGCAACGCGAACTCGGTACCTTGAGCGTGGACGGCGCTGCTCAGGTAGGCCGAAGCCTGTTCGCCGAATTGCTTTTGGACTACCTGGCTGTGCTGGGCGGTGCTGGTCATGGGGACTTCCTTTTTGGGGTGAGTCTTGGGGTGTTCATTCGGGCCTCATCGGCCGGTCCTGACTACATCAATATCGGATCAATCACGCGTCGCGAAACAACCAAGGCTGGCTCGCACGATGCTTGGCCTCAAACGTCGCAATCGCATCGCCGTCCTGCAAGGTCAGGCCGATATCGTCGAGGCCGTTGAGCAGGCAATGCTTGCGGAACGCATCGATTTCGAAGTTCAACACCTTGCCATCCGGACGGGTTACGGTCTGGGCTTGCAGGTCAACCTGCAACTGATAGCCCGGATTGGCCTCGACCTGCTGGAACAGCTCATCGACTTCGGCATCGCTCAAAATGATCGGCAACAAGCCGTTCTTGAAGCTGTTGTTGAAGAAGATGTCGGCGTAGCTCGGCGCAATGATGCTGCGGAAACCGTACTCTTCCAGCGCCCACGGCGCGTGCTCACGACTGGAGCCGCAACCGAAGTTTTCACGGGCCAACAAGACGCTGGCGCCTTGATAACGCTCGGCGTTGAGGACGAAGTCCTTGTTCAGCGGACGCTTGGAGTTGTCCTGGTAAGGCTGGCCCACATCCAGATAGCGCCATTCATCGAACAGGTTCGGGCCAAAACCTGTGCGCTTGATTGACTTCAAGAATTGCTTCGGGATGATCTGGTCAGTGTCGACGTTGGCACGATCCAAAGGCGCGACAAGTCCAGTGTGCTGGGTAAAAGCTTTCATGCTGCGCTCCTTTAGATCAATTCACGGACGTCGATGAAACGACCGTTCACAGCGGCGGCCGCGGCCATGGCCGGGCTAACGAGGTGCGTACGGCCACCGGCGCCCTGACGGCCTTCGAAGTTACGGTTGGAGGTCGAGGCGCAATGCTCGCCGGACTCCAAACGGTCCGGGTTCATCGCCAGGCACATCGAGCAACCCGGCTCGCGCCATTCGAAACCGGCTTCGAGGAAAATCTTGTCCAGGCCTTCCGATTCAGCCTGCGCTTTCACCAGACCCGAACCCGGCACCACGATCGCCTGCTTGATGGTCGAGGCCACTTTTCGGCCCTTGGCGATCACCGCAGCAGCGCGCAAATCTTCGATCCGCGAGTTGGTGCAGGAACCAATGAACACGCGGTCCAACTGAATGTCGGTGATCGCCTGATTGGCGGTCAAACCCATGTATTTCAAGGCACGGACGATGGAATCGCGCTTGACCAGATCCATTTCCTTGGCAGGATCCGGTACGTTCTGGTCCACCGCCAACACCATCTCAGGCGAAGTGCCCCAGCTGACTTGCGGCTTGATCTGGGTCGCGTCAAGTTCAACGACGGTGTCGAACACTGCATCGGCGTCGGACACCAGGTCTTTCCACGCCTGGACAGCCAATTCCCATTCCGCACCCTTCGGAGCGAAAGGGCGGCCCTTGACGTAAGCCACGGTTTTTTCGTCAGCCGCCACCAGACCTACGCGAGCGCCGGCCTCGATGGACATGTTGCAGATGGTCATGCGGCCTTCAACGGACAAATCGCGGATCGCACTACCGGCGAATTCGATGGCGTGGCCGTTACCGCCAGCCGTGCCGATCTTGCCGATTACCGCGAGGACGATGTCCTTGGCAGTCACGCCGAACGGCAATTGGCCTTCGACGGACACCAGCATGTTTTTCATTTTCTTGGCAACCAGGCACTGGGTGGCAAGCACGTGCTCAACCTCGGAAGTGCCGATACCGTGAGCCAGAGCACCAAATGCGCCGTGGGTCGAGGTATGGGAGTCGCCACAGACCACGGTCATGCCCGGCAAGGTCGCGCCCTGCTCAGGGCCGATGACGTGGACGATGCCTTGGCGGACATCGTTCATCTTGAATTCGACGATGCCGTACTCATCGCAGTTGTCGTCGAGAGTCTGGACCTGCAAACGCGAGACCTCGTCGGCAATGGCTTCGATGCCGCCCTTGCGCTCCGGCGTGGTCGGTACGTTGTGGTCCGGGGTCGCGATGTTGGCATCGATGCGCCATGGCTTGCGCCCGGCCAGGCGCAGGCCTTCGAAGGCTTGCGGCGAGGTCACTTCGTGAATGATATGACGATCGATATAGATCAGCGCAGAGCCATCGTCGCGCTGCTTGACCAAATGCGAATCCCAGAGCTTGTCGTAGAGCGTTTTGCCGGCCATCAGACGGTTCCTCATCAGCTTGTTTCTATGCCCCGGGTTTTGACTTTTTCAATAACCCTTTGGCTTGTGAGGCTGATCCTATGGGGTTACATTAAATAACTCAAATTCATATTTTTTATGCTTTGGATAACCAACTGGAATACACCCATGGACCTGGCCAATCTCAATGCCTTTATCGCTATCGCCGAGACTGGAAGTTTCTCCGGCGCGGGCGAACGCTTGCACCTGACCCAACCGGCTATCAGCAAACGCATCGCCGGGCTGGAGCAGCAATTGAAGGTGCGACTGTTCGATCGATTGGGCCGAGAGGTCGGGCTGACCGAAGCTGGTCGCGCGCTGCTGCCACGGGCTTACCAGATCCTGAATGTCCTTGATGATACGCGCCGCGCCCTGACCAACCTCACGGGCGAAGTGACCGGTCGTCTGACCCTGGCCACCAGTCACCACATCGGCCTGCACCGTTTGCCTCCCTTATTAAGGGAGTTCACCCGGCGCTATCCCGAGGTGGCGCTGGATATTCAGTTTCTCGATTCGGAAGTGGCCTACGAAGAAATTCTCCATGGCCGCGCCGAACTGGCTGTCATCACCTTGGCGCCCGAACCGCACGCATTGGTCAAAGCCACTCCAGTCTGGGACGATCCGCTGGACTTCGTGGTTGCCCCGGAGCATTCGCTGCTCACCAACGGCAGGGTCAGCCTGGCGGACATTGCCCGGCATCCCGCCGTGTTCCCCGGCGGCAACACGTTCACCCATCACATCGTGCAGCGCCTGTTTGAAGCCCAGGGTCTGACGCCAAACATTGCCATGAGCACCAACTACCTGGAAACGATCAAAATGATGGTCTCGATCGGCCTGGCCTGGAGCGTTCTGCCGCGCACCATGCTTGATGATCAGGTGGCGCGGATACCTTTGCCGGGCATACAACTCACTCGCCAGCTAGGCTATATCCTGCACACGGAAAGGACACTGTCGAATGCTGCACGGGCCTTCATGGCCCTGCTGGACGCTCAACTCGATCTGCCAGGGATTCAAGGCTGATTTGTGCTACGCCTGTAAAGCCGCGAAATCCTGTGCCAAACGCCCATTCAGCCCAAGGCTTGCCAATGCCGAAATCTGTTGACCGTATTCCGCCCATGCCGCGTATTCAGGCGCTTGATCCAAAAAACTCGGAACAGAGTTGGGAAAGCGCCTCGCAATTGCTGGCCGCGCTTAACGGCGCGCGTCTGGGTGCGTGGTACTGGGACATTGAGCGCGGGCAGATCAGCTGGTCCCGAGGCACCCAGGCGTTGTTCGGCTTCGATCCCCGGCAACCGTTGCCGGCCAACCTGGAATACCTCGACCTGCTGCCCCCGGAAGACCGGGCGAAAACCATTCGCGCCTTCCACGCCGTGATCGGTGGCGCGCCGCTGGAGCAGGCCATGCACCACCGTATCCGCTGGCCCGATGGCAGCCTGCACTGGCTGGAAGTCAGCGGCAGCCTGTTGCCGGACAAGCACGGCCGGCCACGCATGATTGGCGTGATCCGCGAGATCACTCACCAGCGTCAGCGCGAGCAAGCGTTGAGCAGTTCGGAAAAACGCTTCGCCACGCTGTTTCACCTGTGCCCGAACATGGTGCTGTTGACCCGCCAGGAAGATGGCCTGATCACCGAAGCCAACCAGTATTTCGAAAGCCTCTTCGGCTGGCCGGTACAAGATGCGATTGGCCGCACGACGCTCGAGCTGGGCCTATGGGTGCAGCCTGAACAGCGGGCAGCACTGGTCAAGGCCACCAAGGCCAAAGGCGAGCTGGTCAGCATGGAGGTGCAATTTCGGGCCAGTAACGGGCAGATCCACGACGGCATCCTCAGCGCTCAAAAGGTCGAACTTGAAGGCCAGCCGTACCTGCTCAGCACCTTCCTCGACACCACCGAACGCAAAATTGCCGAACACGCCCTCAAGGACAGCCAGGAGCGTCTGGACCTGGCCCTGGACTCGGCGCAACTCGGCACCTGGGATTGGCACATTCCCAGCGGCATGCTTTACGGCTCGGCACGCGCGGCTCAACTGCACGGGATGGATGCCAAACCTTTCCATGAATCCTTTGACGCGTTTTTCGAAGGGGTACCCGATGAAGAACGCGACACCATGCGCGACGCTTACCGCAGCTTGCGCGAAGGTCCGGCCGGCAATTATCAATTGACCTACCGCGTGCAACTGCCGGACGGCACCTCACGCTATCTGGAAAGCCGCGCCCGCCTTTATCGGGATGAAAACGGCGTACCGTTGCGCATGGCCGGCACGCTGCTGGACATCACTGATCAGGTTGAACGCGAACAGAAAGTGGTGGCTTCAGAAGAAAAATTCGCCACCTTGTTTCAAGTCAGTCCGGACCCGATCTGCGTCACCGGACAGGACACAGGCCAGTTCATCGAGATCAATTCCAGTTTCACCCAGACGTTCGGCTGGAATACCGCCGACGTAATCGGTCGCAGCGCCGATGAAATCGGGCTGTGGGATGCATCGTCGAAAAGTTTGCGCCGGATCGAACAAGTCATTCGCGAACAAGGCCTGAACAATGTGGCGATACAGGTCATGCACAAGGACGGGCAGTCCCTGACCTGCGTCATTTCCAGCCGACAGATCAACGTCGGCGAACAGCCGTGCGTCGTCACCACCTTGCGCGATATCACCCAGCAGCAGCGCTCGGAAGCCGCACTCAAGGCCAGTGAGGAGAAATTTGCCAAGGCATTCCACTCAAGCCCCGACGCCATCACCATCACCGAGCGTGATACTGGATGCTACCTGGAGGTCAACGACGGGTTTTCGCGCCTGACCGGTTACCTCGCCGAAGAGGTGGTGGGTCGTACGGTGTACGAAATCGGGATTTGGGCCGAAGAAAAACAACGTTCAGCGTTGTTGGCTGAACTGCATACCAAGGGCCGGGTTCATCACCGGGAAATGCTCGGACGCAACAAGCGCGGCGAGTTGCTGACCGTGGAGGTCTCGGTCGAGCCGATCACCCTCAACGAAACCGCGTGCCTGCTGCTGACCGCACGGGACGTCAGCCTGTTGAAAAACGCCGAAGCGCAAATTCGTCACCTGGCCTACCATGACCCCTTGACCAACCTGCCCAACCGCGCGCTGCTGATGGATCGCCTGAGCCAACAGCTCGCCCTGCTCAAACGCCACAATTTGCGTGGTGCACTGATGTTCCTCGACCTCGACCATTTCAAGCACATCAATGACTCCCTCGGCCATCCAGTGGGCGATACCGTGCTGAAAATCATCACCGCCCGCCTTGAGGCCAGCGTGCGCATGGAGGACACCGTCGCACGTCTGGGCGGTGATGAATTCGTGGTGCTGCTCAGTGGGCTCGAAGGTTCGCGCAACGAGGTCAGTGATCAGGTGTGCGAATTGGCCGACACCCTGCGCGAACTGCTTTCCGAACCGATGTTTCTCGATGGTCAGCGCCTGCAGGTGACGCCAAGTATCGGCATTGCACTGATTCCCGATCACGGCTCGACGCCAACGGATCTGCTCAAGCGTGCCGATATTGCGCTCTATCGCGCAAAAGACTCGGGGCGTAATACCGCGCAGATGTATCACAACACCATGCAGAAGGCCGCGAGCGAGCGATTGCGCATGGAAACCGACTTGCGCCTGGCGCTTTCCCGGGGCGAGTTTCGCGTTCACTACCAACCCCAGATCGACGCCCGGGGCGACCGCATCGTCGGTGCCGAGGCCCTGGTGCGCTGGACTCACCCCCAACTCGGCGTGCAATCACCCCACGAGTTCATCAAGGTCCTGGAAGACAGCGGGCTGATTCTGGAGGTCGGCAACTGGATTCTCAATGAAGCTTGCCATGCTTTTAAAAAGCTGGTCGATAAACGCCTGGTTGACCCGCACCGGTTCAGCTTGTGCGTAAACATCAGCCCGCGTCAGTTCCGTCAAAACGACTTTGTCGAACGCGTCGAAAGCAGCCTCAGCAGTCATGGATTGCCCTGCTCGATTCTGAAACTGGAAATTACCGAAGGCATCGTCATCCAGAACCTGGAAGACACCATCGGCAAAATGCGTCGCCTGAAAAAACTTGGCGTGAGCTTCGCCATGGATGATTTCGGCACGGGTTACTCGTCGCTGACCTACCTCAAGCGCCTGCCGGTCGACACCTTGAAAATCGATCAATCGTTCATCCGCGACGCGACCAGCGACCCGAACGACGCGGAAATCATTCGCGCTATCGTCGCTATGGCCCGCAGCCTGGACCTGAAAGTGATTGCCGAAGGGGTGGAAACCGCGGAGCAGCTTGAGTTCTTGCAGGGGCTGGAGTGTCACTTCTATCAAGGGTATCTGCACAGTCTGCCGTTGCCGGTGGAAGAGTTTCAGAAACTGCTGAAATGATCCCGTAGGAGCTGCCGAAGGCTGCGATCTTTTGATTGTGCAATTTGAAGATCAAAAGATCGCAGCCTTCGGCAGCTCCTACCAAGAAGGTAAAAAAAGGGCGCCGATGGCGCCCTTTTCTAGCTCTGGCTTAGTGTTGCAGAGCTGGCTTTTGCGTCCCGTTGATCGGGATGCGCTTGGCTTTCGCCTCTTCAGGAATTACCCGCAGCAGGTCGATGCTCAACAGACCGTTGTTCAGACCGGCAGCCTTGATCTCGATATGGTCCGCCAGACGGAAGGACAGCTTGAATGCACGCTGGGCAATGCCTTGATGCAGGAAGGTCACGCCTTCGTTGGCGTCACGCTTGCCACCACTGATGGTCAGCACACCTTTCTCGACCTGCAGCTCCAGATCTTCTTCCTGGAAGCCGGCGGCCGCTACAACGATGCGGTATTGATCGTCGCCGTGTTTTTCCACGTTATAGGGTGGGTAGGTGCTGCCTGGCTCGTTACGCAGGGCGGTTTCGAACAGGTCGTTGAAACGGTCGAAACCTACCGAGGAACGGAACAGTGGTGCCAGGGAAAATGCAGTACTCATGGTTCAAATCTCCTGAAAACAATCAGCAAGGTTTTTTATCTCCGCGACCCGAATTCGGCATCGCGTAACCCTTAGATAAGGACCGTTGATTGCATTTCAAGAGGTTTTTTTGAAGATTTTTTCAGGCCGCTTCGGCCACCTGCAAACCCAGCAGACGCGAAACCTGATCCAGCTCCGTCTCACGTCGCAGGACGGAAAACAGCTCTGCCGCCTCGGGATAATTGCGGGTCAGCATCGCCAACCATTGTTTCAGGCGGCCCGGAGATTGACGTGCTGTCATCTGCGCCCTGGCTTGCAGCCAGAAGTCCTGGATCAGCGGCAGCAGCTCGCTCCAGGTCATCTCGACCACTTCCTCACCGGCACGTGCAGCAGCAATCTGTCGAGCGAGATCCGGGCGCGAAACCAGACCGCGGCCGAGCATGATGTCTTCCACGCCGCTGATTTCGCGGCAACGGCGCCAGTCCTCGACGCTCCAGATATCACCATTGGCGAACACCGGGACCTTGACCACGTCTTGTACCCGGGGAATCCACTCCCAGTGAGCGGGCGGTTTATAACCATCAACCTTGGTCCGCGCGTGCACCACGATGTGCTCGGCACCACCTTCGGCCAAAGCCGTGGCACAGACCAACGAACCGTCCGGGCTGTCGAAGCCCAGGCGCATCTTGGCAGTGACGGGAATGTGCGCGGGCACGGCGCGACGAACGTGTTCGACGATCTGGTTGAGCAGCTCAGGCTCTTTGAGCAACACCGCGCCGCCACGGGATTTGTTGACGGTCTTGGCCGGACAGCCGAAATTCAGGTCGATCACCTCGGAGCCCAGCTCGCAGGCCAACGCCGCGTTTTCCGCCAGGCACACCGGGTCGGAACCCAACAACTGAACGCGCAGCGGCACGCCAGACGCGGTTCGAGCGCCGTTGAGTAACTCGGGGCCGAACTTGTGGAAATAGGCCGGCGTGAGCAACTGGTCGTTGACCCGGATGAATTCGGTCACGCACCAATCGATGCCACCCACCCGGGTCAGCACGTCGCGCAGGATGTCGTCGACCAACCCCTCCATGGGCGCCAAAGCAATTTGCATGAAAAACACACTCAAGGAAAAACGTGCGGCAGTTTACAGGTTTCCCCCCGCAGGAGCTGCCGAAGGCTGCGATCTTTTGATCTTCAAAAAGCAAAATCAAAAGATCGCAGCCTTCGGCAGCTCCTACAAGGATTGTGTCAGGCAGGGACTTGTAATGCCGGGCCATAACCCTCAATGAATTCTGGCGGCATACGCTTGGGTCTGCCCGTGGACAACTCGATGCAAACGAACGTGGTCTGTGCGCGCAACAGCGTTGTGTTGTCGCTCGGGCGAACCAACTGAAAGTGTCGGGTCATCTTGAGGCGCTCATCCCAGTCGACGATCCAGGTCGCCAACTGCAACTCGTCTCCCTCGTAGGCCGCCGCCAGGTAATCGATCTCGTGTCGCACCACCGCCATGGCGCGGTCCAGTCGACGGTACTCGACCAGATCCAGCCCCAGCCGCTGGGAGTGGCGCCAGGCACAACGTTCGAGCCAGGTCACGTACACCGCGTTGTTCGCATGGCCCAACCCATCGATGTCCTCGGCGCCCACTTGCAGATCAATGATAAATGGCGTTTCCCGATCCCAGCCCATGCCCCACTCCGGTCAGATAGTTTCGACTGGAGCAGTGTAACGGATGCTCAGGCCGATTGGCGCGATTGCAGACTGCGACCGGCCAGCAGTGATAACACCCCATCAATGACCTGAGGATCGGCCAGTACGCGCTGATGCCCGCCCTCTTGCAGACGCATCAGACGACTGTCGAACCACGCCTCATGGATCAGTTGCGATTCCTGAACAGCGACCAGGTGATCATCCTCGGCATGGACAATCAGGCCGGGCATGTCGAGTTGATAGTGAGCGACATCGAGCATCGCAGCGCGCATGCCGACATCATTCTCGACCTGACGAATGAAGGCTGAACGAGCCTTGGGGGGCAAACCCACATAGCGGGCGAACCCGCGCAAAACGCCAAGAAGGCGGGCCGGGGCGGAAATGGTGACCAGTGTCTCTGTGCGCAGCCCCAATTGCACCGCAAGCATTGCGCTGGCGCCCCCCATGGAATGACCAATGACCGCTTGCAGCGGTGGCAGTTCGGCGGCGGCTTCAAGCATGGCACGGGCGAACAGCACCACATTCGCTTCGCTGCCCGGTGAGCGCCCGTGAGCCGGAGCATCCAACGCTACGACCGAATAACCGGCATCGACCAGCGCCGTGATCAGGCTGGCGAACTGCGTCGGGCGCCCTTCCCAACCATGCATCAGCAACACCGCAGGCCCCTGCCCCCAGCGCAGTGCTGACAGGCCGAAACGCAAAGTGATGCGTTCGGACCTGGCCAGCAGTGGCAATTCCCAATCACGCGGCGGCAGGTCCCGCGGTGTCATGTAGGCCAGGCGCATTTTGCTTGCGACCAGCCTCGGTGCAAACCAGCCCAAGGTACCATTAACGCCACGAACCCACTTCAACGTGCTCATCGCATTCTCCCCAGGCCGCAGCCTTCAGGTCAACGCACTGCCGATTTGGCGGCGCGCAGCAATCGATCGGACAATTCTCCCGGCCCCAGCGCCCGCGCCAGAGCCAGACCACCCACCATCAAGGCCATGTCGGCCAAGGCTTTATCAGTTTCTTCAGGGCTGGCCGCCAACTGCGCGACCATCAATTCCATGTGCTCATTGAGAGCCTCACGGAAGGCATCCGGCAGTCGGCCAAGCTCACCGACTGATGCAGGAATCGGGCAGGCTGATTCGGAGGAGTCGCGATGCTTGCGAGACAGATAGAACGCTGCCACCAACGCACGACGCTCTTCGCCGGTCAGTTCAGCATCCATGTCGGCAATCAGGTCACGTCGGTGACCGAGCAATTGCCTGAAGGCCTCCAGCATCATGGCGTCCTTGCTTTCGAAGTGCGCGTAGAAACCGCCGACCGTCAGGCCCGCCGCGCCCATCACCTCGCCCACGCTCGGTTCGGCCGGGCCACGCTGAATCAGCGCTGCGCTGGCGGCCTTGAGGATGCGTTCGCGGGTTTGAGCTTTTTTATCGTTCATCGTTGCCTCCGAATATTACGACTAGAATATTATTCTCATAATAATTTTCCGCAAGTCGTGGATGTGACCGCTGGTCTGAAGAATAGTTTGAAAGAGATAGGGGAGATTTGGCCAAACGCCAGACAAACAAAAGGGCCATTCAATAATTGAATGACCCTTATAAAATCCCGCAGAGCGGGTAATCGTGGCGTCCCCTAGGGGACTCGAACCCCTGTTACCGCCGTGAAAGGGCGGTGTCCTAGGCCACTAGACGAAGGGGACACAAACCCTTCTATACAACTGATCAGTGCTGAGTGCTGATCGATTCAAGGCCGGTGTGGCCAGACCTTGAACTGTAAAATTGGTGGAGCTTAGCGGGATCGAACCGCTGACCTCCTGCATGCCATGCAGGCGCTCTCCCAGCTGAGCTAAAGCCCCGGATTTTTCGCCTCTCGGCGGAGTGACATCTTGCAACATCACTTCTGTAAAACTGGCGTCCCCTAGGGGACTCGAACCCCTGTTACCGCCGTGAAAGGGCGGTGTCCTAGGCCACTAGACGAAGGGGACGCAAACCCTTCTATACAACAGATCAACGCTGAGTGCTGATCGCTTCAAGGCCGGTGTGGCCAGACCTCGAAGTGTAAATTGGTGGAGCTAGACGGGATCGAACCGTCGACCTCTTGCATGCCATGCAAGCGCTCTCCCAGCTGAGCTATAGCCCCTCATCGTTGATGTCATCGCTGAGGACGGGGCGAATCTTAAGGGTGTATCGAAAGCCTGTCAAACTTATTTTGCAAAAAAACTAAAATTTTTTGCCGACATAACAATCACTTACCGCCCTCCCCCGACAAATCAGGGGTTTTCCCCAACTGTAGGAGCTGGCTTGCCAGCGATGGCGGCCGCAAGGTCGCTTCGCCAGCAAGCCGGCTCCTACAGGTCAACCCTGTGGGATCAGGCGATAGAGCCCAACAGCTTTTCCCACTCCTTGTTTTCTTTCTTCGAAACGCCGCCCAGCAGGTCAATGGCCTGGCGCAGACGGAAACGGGTCAGGTCCGGCCCAAGGATTTCCATCGCATCGAGCACCGACACCGAGCTGGCCTGACCGGTGATCGCAGCGAACATCAGCGGCATCGCGTCACGCAGCTTCAGCTCCAGGGATTCGACCACGGCCTGGATAGTCGCAGTGATGCTGTCCTTCTCCCACTGACGCAGGCTTTCAAGTTTCCACAGGATCAACTGCATCAACTGACGAACCTGATCGCCCGAGAGCTTCTTGGATTCGAACAGCTTGGCATCCGGGTTTACACCACCGGCAAAGAAGAAGCAGGCCAACGGGGCAACCTGGCTGAAGGTTTCAACCCGACCCTGCACGTGTGGCGCGATCTTCATCATGTATTCAGGATTGAGCGCCCACTTCTGCACGCGCGCGGCGAACTCTTCAACCGGCAGGTCACGCAGCCATTGGCCGTTGAGCCACGACAGTTTCTCGATGTCGAAGATCGGCCCGCCGAGGGAGACTCGCTTCAGATCGAAGTTGTCGACCATTTCCTGCAGCGAGAACTTCTCGCGCTCGTCCGGCATCGACCAGCCCATGCGACCCAGGTAGTTGAGCATCGCTTCCGGCATGAAGCCCATGCGCTCGTAGAAGGTCACCGAGGTCGGGTTCTTGCGTTTTGACAGCTTGCTCTTGTCCGGGTTACGCAGCAGCGGCATGTAACACAGCTCCGGCTGTTCCCAGCCGAAGTATTCGTAGAGCAGGATCAGCTTCGGTGCCGATGGCAGCCACTCTTCGCCGCGCAATACGTGGGTAATGCCCATCAGGTGGTCGTCGACCACGTTGGCCAGGAAGTACGTCGGCAGGCCGTCGGTCTTCATCAGGACCTGCATGTCCATGCGGTCCCACGGAATTTCAACGTCACCGCGCAGCATGTCCGGCACCACGCAGACGCCTTCGCTTGGCACTTTCATGCGGATTACGTGCGGCTCGCCTGCTGCCAGGCGACGATCGACTTCTTCTTTGGATAACAACAGCGCCCGGCCGTCGTAACGCGGGGTTTCACCGCGAGCCATTTGCTCGGCGCGCATCTGGTCCAGTTCTTCGGCGGTGCAGAAGCACGGGAAGGCATGTCCCATGTCGACCAGTTGCTGGCAGTACTTCTGATAAATATCGCCGCGTTCGCTTTGACGATAAGGCCCGTGCGGGCCGCCGACGTCCGGGCCTTCGCTCCAGTCGATACCGAGCCAGCGCAGGGCGTCGAAGATCTGTTGTTCGGACTCGCGGGTCGAACGCAACTGGTCGGTGTCTTCGATCCGCAGGATGAACTCACCGCCATGCTGCTTGGCAAAGCAGTAATTGAACAATGCGATGTAAGCGGTACCTACGTGGGGATCCCCGGTAGGCGATGGCGCGATGCGAGTGCGGACGGTGGTCATGGCATGTCTCGAAAAGAATAAAAAGCGAATTTCAAACAAGGCGCGAATGGTAACAGGCGACACCCGCCCGGCTCCAGTGAACAGGGCATTTAAGCCAAGGTTGCGACTGGAAGGCCGGTATGGAGCGCTGAATGGCCGAACATCAGTGAATGGCATTTACCGCTTATCGGCTATATGACAGATTTGCGAGCTGTTAACTTCTCTTACAATTTATCGACTACAGTTTGCCCCATGCCTGCCCAACTCCAGCGCCGCCTGTTTACCTTCCTGCTGATTGTCCTGTTGATTGCCGGGGGGCTGTTTGCTCACTGGTTTCTCAACGGTCGCTTTTATGAAAGCACCGATAACGCCTACGTCCAGGGTGAAATCACCCGTGTGTCCAGCCAGTTGGGCGCGCGCATCGATGTGGTGCTGGTGCAGGACAACCAGCATGTCGAGAAAGGCCAACTGCTGATCAGGCTCGAAGGTGATGACTTCCGACTCGCCGTCGACCGCGCCAACGCAGCCCTCGCCACCCGCCAGGCCGAACGTCTGCAAGCCCAGAGCAAGCTGACTCAGCAAGCCAGCCTGATTGCCGCCAGCGAAGCACAAGTCGCGTCAAGCCAGGCAAGCCTGGGACGCTCGCAAATCGACCTGACTCGCGCCGAAACCTTGCGCAAACCCGGCTACATCTCTGAAGAACGGGTGACCAGCCTTTCTGCCGACAATCACATTGCCCGCTCGCAAGTGGCCAAGGCCCAGGCCGACGCACAAAGCCAGCGCCAGCAAGTCAACGCGCTGAACGCCGAGATCAAACGCCTCGACGCGCAGATCGCCAATGCCAAAACCGACCTGGCCCAAGCCGAACTGAACCTGACCCGCAGTGAAATCCACGCCCCCATCGGCGGCCTGATCGGCCAGCGTGCCGCGCGCAACGGGCAAGTCGTGCAGGCCGGCGCCTATCTGTTGTCGATCGTGCCGGACGAAGACATCTGGATTCAGGCCAACTTCAAGGAAACCCAGATCGGCCACATGCAGCCTGGCCAGAAAGCCGAGCTGACTTTCGACGCCTATGGCGATACGCCTATCGAAGCCCGGGTCGACAGCCTGTTTGCCGCTTCCGGCGCGCAGTTCAGCCTGTTGCCGCCGGACAATGCCACGGGCAACTTCACCAAAGTTGTACAACGGATTCCGGTCAAACTGACCTTCGCTGCGGACAATCCGCTGCGCGGCAAGATTCGTCCGGGCATGTCGGTCACCGCCAAGGTGAACATCAAGGACGCCCCGCAAGACATCAGCGCAAAAGTGAGCATCAAAGACGCCCCTGACGATGGCCGGTGATCAACTGATCCGCCCGGTCGGAGAACCGAGCCGGCGGGACTGGATTGCGGTGATGAGCGTGATGCTCGGCGCCTTCATGGCGGTGCTGGACATCCAGATCACCAACTCGTCGCTCAAGGACATTCAGGGTGCGTTGTCGGCGACCCTGGAAGAAGGCTCGTGGATTTCCACCTCGTACCTGGTGGCCGAGATCGTCATGATTCCGTTGACCGCGTGGCTGGTGCAGCTGTTGTCTGCGCGGCGCCTGGCGGTGTGGGTGTCCTTCGGGTTTCTGGTCGCTTCCCTGCTCTGCTCCATGGCGTGGAGCCTGGAAAGCATGATCGTGTTTCGCGCCTTGCAGGGTTTTACCGGCGGCGCACTGATCCCGCTGGCCTTCACCCTGACCCTGATCAAACTCCCGGAGCATCACCGCGCCAAAGGCATGGCCATGTTTGCCATGACGGCGACCTTCGCGCCCTCCATCGGCCCGACTCTTGGCGGTTGGCTGACGGAAAACTGGGGCTGGGAATACATCTTCTATATCAACGTTCCACCCGGCCTGCTCATGATCGCCGGCCTGATGTACAGCCTGGAGAAGAAAGAAGCGCACTGGGAACTGCTCAAAAGCACCGACTACGCCGGCATTCTCACCCTCGGCGTGGGGCTCGGCTGTTTGCAGGTGTTTCTGGAAGAAGGTCATCGCAAGGACTGGCTGGAATCGAACCTGATCGTGGCCCTGGGCAGCATCGCGCTGATCAGCCTGATCACTTTCGTCATCGTGCAGACTTCCAGACCCAATCCGCTGATCAACCTCGGCATCCTGCGCAATCGCAACTTTGGCTTATCGAGCATTTCCAGCATCGGGATGGGAGTCGGATTGTACGGCTCGATCTATTTACTGCCGCTGTATCTGGCGCAGATCCAGAACTACAACGCCTTGCAGATCGGCGAAGTGATCATGTGGATGGGCGTGCCGCAGCTGTTTCTGATTCCACTGGTGCCGAAGCTGATGAAGTACGTCTCGCCCAAATGGCTGTGCACGCTGGGCTTCGGGTTGTTCGGACTGGCTAGTTTTTCCTCGGGCGTGCTGAACCCGGACTTTGCCGGGCCGCAGTTCAATCAGATCCAGATCATCCGCGCCCTCGGCCAGCCGCTGATCATGGTCACCATTTCGTTGATCGCTACGGCGTACATTCTTCCGCAGGACGCGGGATCGGCGTCGAGCCTGTTCAACATCCTGCGCAACCTCGGCGGCGCCATCGGCATCGCCCTCCTCGCCACGCTGCTGGATGAACGGACCAAGGTTTACTTTGATTACTTGCGCGAAGCCCTGGTGCCGAGCAATCCGCAGGTCGCCGAGCGCATCGCTTCGCTGAGTGATCGATTGGGCAATGAAACCGCGGCACTGGGCAAGCTCAGTGAGATCGCCCATCAGCAGGCGTCGATCATGGCCTACAACGACGCGTTTCATTTTGTCGGGATCGTGCTGGGGATCAGCATGGTTGCGGTGTTGCTGACCAAGAAATTGCCGGAGGGGTTGAAGGCTGGCGAGGCGCACTAACTGGTTTTTGTACCGCCCTGACTGGCCTCATCGCGGGCTTGCCCGCGATGAGGCCGGATCAGGCACTGCAAATCAAACGGTAATCAACCGCTCGCGCAACTTGGCAATCTCGTCGCGCATCTGCGCCGCCGCTTCGAACTCCAGATCCCGAGCAAGCTGATACATCTTCTCTTCCAGGGCTTTGATGCGCTTGGCGATCTCGCCCGGCGAGCGCAGTTCGGCTTCGTATTTGGCGTTTTCCTCGGCGGCCTTGGCCATGCCCTTGCGCTTCTTGCTGCGCGAACCCGGTACGGTGGCACCTTCCATGATGTCGGCAACGTCCTTGAACACACCTTTGGGCGTAATGCCGTTTGCCAGGTTGAAGGCGATCTGCTTGTCGCGACGGCGCTCGGTTTCGCCGATCGCGCGCTCCATGGAACCGGTAATGCGGTCGGCATACAGGATCGCCCGACCATTGAGGTTACGCGCTGCCCGGCCAATGGTCTGGATCAACGAACGCTCGGACCGCAGGAAGCCTTCCTTGTCCGCATCGAGGATAGCCACCAGCGAGACTTCCGGCATGTCCAGGCCTTCGCGCAGAAGGTTGATACCGACCAGCACATCGAAGGTGCCAAGACGCAAATCGCGGATGATTTCGACCCGCTCCACGGTGTCGATATCCGAGTGCAGATAGCGTACTCGCACACCGTGATCGGCCAGGTAATCGGTCAAGTCCTCGGCCATGCGCTTAGTCAGCGTGGTGACCAGCACCCGCTCTTCGACCGCCACACGCTTGCTGATTTCCGACAACAAGTCGTCGACCTGGGTCAGTGCCGGGCGAATCTCGATTTGCGGGTCCACCAGCCCGGTCGGACGCACCACCATGTCAATGACACGGCCTGCGTGTTCGGCTTCATAGTTGCCTGGCGTCGCCGAGACGAAAATCGTCTGCGGGCTGATACTTTCCCACTCATCAAAGCGCATCGGCCGGTTGTCCAGCGCCGACGGCAGGCGGAAGCCGTATTCCACAAGGGTTTCCTTGCGCGATCGGTCGCCTTTGTACATTGCGCCGACCTGCGGCACGCTGACGTGAGATTCGTCGATTACCAGCAAAGCATCGGCCGGAAGGTAATCGTAAAGGGTTGGCGGCGGCGCGCCGGCTTCGCGGCCGGACAGGTAGCGCGAATAGTTTTCGATGCCGTTGCAGTAGCCCAGTTCGAGGATCATCTCCAGATCGAATCGGGTGCGCTGCTCAAGGCGCTGTGCCTCGACCAGTTTGTTGTTGGAACGCAGGTACTCCAGGCGCTCCTTCAATTCCTCCTTGATCCCTTCTACGGCACCCATCAGGGTTTCCCGTGGTGTTACGTAGTGGCTTTTCGGGTAGAAGGTGAAGCGCGGCAGCTTGCGGATGACTTCGCCGGTCAATGGATCGAACGCCGACAGACTTTCCACCTCGTCGTCGAACAGCTCGATACGGATCGCTTCGAAATCAGATTCAGCCGGGTGGATATCAATCACATCGCCGCGCACGCGGAAGGTGGCACGGGCGAATTCCATGTCGTTGCGGGTGTATTGCAGATCCGCCAGGCGCCGCAGCAATTCACGCTGATCGAGCCGATCGCCGCGATCCACGTGCAACACCATTTTCAGATAGGTTTCCGGACTGCCCAGACCATAGATGCACGAGACCGTGGTGACGATGATCGCGTCTTTGCGTTCCAGCAATGCCTTGGTCGCGGAAAGGCGCATCTGCTCGATGTGATCGTTGATCGAGGCATCTTTCTCGATGAAGGTATCCGAGGACGGCACATAGGCTTCAGGCTGATAGTAGTCGTAATAGGAGACGAAATACTCCACGGCGTTGTTCGGAAAGAAGGCCTTGAATTCCCCGTACAACTGCGCCGCCAGGGTCTTGTTTGGTGCCAGCACCAGGGTCGGACGCTGCACTTGGGCAATCACGTTGGCGATGCTGAAGGTCTTGCCCGAGCCGGTCACACCGAGCAGCGTCTGGTGCGCCAGCCCGGCTTCGATGCCCTCGACCATCAGGCGAATGGCTTCCGGCTGATCGCCGGCGGGCTCGAAACGGGTGACTAGCTGGAATTCAGACATGAAATACCTCTGGATCACTCTTGCCGGCAAACCGACACGAACGAGAAAGACCGCAAACGACCATTGTCGCCCGAGGAAAAAACTGGATTGCGCTCAATGTGGTGCCGATTGCCGGAGCTTTCAAGGCAAACGTCCTATAACGCGTAAAGACTTTGACGACCACAATCGACTAACGGTCGAAAAATAATCGGAAAAACTTAACGTAAAAGCCGATTCGCCTGTCGCCATCAATCGCCGATGGCCTCTATACTAGCTCCCCGTTTGTGCACCGCTCTAGTGCATTCGGCTGGAGCGCGACACGTCCCTCCATTTTCCATTCAGAGCCGCCGCAATAATGAGCCTGTTCTCCGCTGTCGAAATGGCACCACGCGATCCAATCCTGGGCCTCAACGAAGCATTCAACGCCGATACCCGTACCAACAAGGTCAACCTGGGGGTCGGTGTTTACTGCAACGAGGAGGGGCGAATTCCACTCCTGCGCGCCGTTGTCGAAGCCGAAACCATTCGCGTTGCTCAACACGCTTCCCGTGGCTACTTGCCAATCGACGGTATCGCCGCCTACGACCAGGCCGTGCAGAAACTGTTGTTCGGCAATGACTCGCCGCTGATCGCCGCTGGCCGCGTGATCACCACCCAGGCCGTTGGCGGTACTGGCGCCCTGAAAATCGGTGCGG
The DNA here is from genome assembly GCF_001269805.1 of Pseudomonas sp. P1.8. Classification (NCBI taxonomy): domain Bacteria; kingdom Pseudomonadati; phylum Pseudomonadota; class Gammaproteobacteria; order Pseudomonadales; family Pseudomonadaceae; genus Pseudomonas; species Pseudomonas sp. P1.8. Next base: position 346,135 of record NZ_LHVM01000010.1, on the reverse strand, counting down.
ACTTCCTCAAGCAACTGCTGCCGAACGCCGTCGTTGCGATCAGCGACCCGAGCTGGGAAAACCACCGCGCCCTGTTCGAAACCGCGGGTTTCCCGGTGCAGAACTATCGCTATTACGACGCCGCCACCCACGACGTAAACCGTGCCGGCCTGCTGGAAGACTTGAACGCACTGCCAAACGGCTCGATCGTTGTGCTGCACGCCTGCTGCCACAACCCGACCGGTGTAGACCTGAGCCCGGCGGACTGGAACAACGTGCTGGACGTGGTGAAAGCCAAAGGCCACGTGCCGTTCCTCGACATGGCCTACCAGGGCTTTGGCGACGGCATCGACGAAGACGCCGCCGCCGTGCGCCTGTTTGCTGAATCGGGCCTGACCTTCTTCGTTTCCAGCTCGTTCTCCAAATCGTTCTCGCTGTACGGCGAACGCGTTGGCGCACTGTCGATCGTCAGCGAATCGAAAGAAGAAAGCGCGCGCGTGCTGTCGCAAGTCAAACGCGTGATCCGCACCAACTACTCCAACCCGCCGACCCACGGTGCAAGCATCGTCGCTGCAGTACTGAACAGCCCGGAACTGCGTGCTCAATGGGAAGCCGAACTGGCCGAAATGCGCCTGCGCATTCGCGGCATGCGCATCCAGATGGTCGACACCCTGGCGAAAAACGCGCCGCATCGCGATTTCAGCTTCGTTGGTCGTCAGCGCGGCATGTTCTCGTACTCCGGCCTGAGCGTTGAGCAGGTTCATCGTCTGCGCAACGAGTTCGGCATCTATGCCCTGGACACCGGCCGCATCTGCGTGGCTGCGCTGAACCAGAGCAACATCAAGGCGGTTACGGATGCTATCGTTCAGGTGATCTGAACCGCACCGTGAGACAAAAAACGGGAGGCCTATGGGCTTCCCGTTTTTTATTTGTCTTGTTGATCGCTCAATTCCCGGCCCAAGCCCTTAGACTGCACACAAAACCTTGTAGGAGCCGGCTTGCTGGCGATGGCGGCCGGCCGACACCAATGTCGAACATTCTGGCCTGTTCGCCAGCAAGCCGGCTCCCACGGGTTTTGTGTAGACCCTGGAATTCTTGCGAGAACGATATGAAAAACGATGACCTTCGCGCCGACCGCGATGACCTGGATGACCTGGATCGCTTCAGCCCCCGCGCGCCCGCCAAACGCGGCAACAACCTGGTCATGCAAGTCGCTGCCGGTGTCTTTCTTGGCGGCCTGGCCCTGTGGCTGGTACAACTGGGTGCCACGGCGCTTTACGCCAAGCTGATGCTCGGCACAATTACCTTCGGCGGTTAAGCCAGTTCGATCGCACGCTGGCTGGCTGCGTCGTCAAAGGCAACGTACAGCGACTCGGCGACCTGGCTCTTGATCGCTTTGGTGCTTTCCAGGCCCAGGACAAAGCCCTCGGCCTTGCCGCCTGCACGGTTCAACTCCTCGGCGTTGCTGGCCTGTGTAATGGCGTCGAACAGCTTTTCGGCATGAGGGCCGACACCTTTGGGCAGACTGATTTGAGCAATGCTCATGCGAACACCTCGTTGTTGCGAGGTGTTGTCGGGGTCAAGCAAGTCATGGCGCGTACCTTTTCGGCGAATGGCCGGTAGCGCGTGTTACCACTTCCGGGCAGCCATGTTAGCCTCCGCAAGCGAATCCGGTAACCGCCAATCACCGATAAACCGCCATCCATCCCGATTTTGCCAACACGCGCTTGACTTCTCTTTTTGAATCAGTAACATAGACGCCATTCCGCGATAGCTCAGTTGGTAGAGCAAGTGACTGTTAATCACTGGGTCCCTGGTTCGAGTCCAGGTCGTGGAGCCATATAAGGTTCCAGAGAAGGCTTCAAAGATCTCTGAACCCCCCGAAAAACCCGCCTTCTGGCGGGTTTTTTCGTTTTGGCATTTCCTGCTCATGCCTGAGACTTCATCGTCTGCTTCGGCAACTCTCCAAACCGCTGCCGATAATAATTGGCAAACCGCCCCACATGTCCGAACCCGAACTCCAGCGCCACCTCAGTCACACTGGAGTGCGGCCGCGCCAGCAAGTAATCCCGAGCGGCTTCAAGCCGTAATCCGCGCAAACGGTCCATCGGGCTTTGACCGTATTCGCGCTGGCATAACGTGTGCAGGCTACGAATACTCACCCCGGCAGCAACCGCCAATTCAGCCAGGGTGATGCCCTGCGCAAGGTGATCGCGCATACAGCTGTCGATTTTTTGCAGTTGGCGGGCGGGCTGGCGCGGCGAAGGCGACGCCTGTTGCGCAACACCACAATGGCTGAGCAGAAACAGCGGAAGGCTTTGCTCCAGATGCTGTAACCAGCGTGAAGGCGTTGCGCTCGCCTCGCCCTCGGGCAAGTGCTCCAGCAACTCGCTCACCAGACGAAACCAGCGTATCGCCAGTGGGCGCTGCAAGCGGCTGACCGGCGCCAACGTGAAGTCAGACGGCAAGTCATCGGCCAGCGCCCTCTGGCCGGCATCGAGCAAGGTCCGGGGCAGTTTGAGAATCAGTTGCTCACACCCCTCTTCCCACACCACTCTCGCGTGTTCACGCGGTGACAGAATCGCCACTTCTCCGGGGCTCACGCCATAGCCCATGCCGTCGGACTCAAGGGTGGCCTTGCCGCGCAAGGGCATCTGGACCAACACGAAATCTTCGAATGGTTGCGGCCGGATTTCTACCTGGCCGCCGTAGCGCAGCGCATAGAGCTCGCAGCTGGCGACCTGGCCGCGATAGAACGCCGTATCAACGCCGCCACGTGGCCAATCCAGCTCATGTTCCACCAGCGCTTGCCCCATCAAGCGCTGGGTTTCCTGCGCCGAGCGACTGGTAAAAACCGGCTCGCGGCACATCAGCGACAGGTTCAGACCTACGCTGTTGGCGGTGGCGGCTTGTAATGTCGTCATCTCAAAGCGACCGATTGCGACGGGCTTCGCTGCGTTGCAGGGTGGCACTGGGCGTTTCGTTGAACAGCTTGCGGTACTCGCTGGCAAACCGACCCAGATGCGAGAACCCCCAGCACATAGCGATCACGGAAATGTTACGTACCGAGGCGTCTTCGAGGATTTCCTGGCGCACGGCGCCGAGGCGAAATTTTTTCAGGTACGCCATGGGCGAGACGCCGAAATGCTTGCGAAAGCCTTCGAACAGTTTGAAGCGGGACACACCTGCCGCCGCCTCGATGTCTTCCAGGTGCATGTCTTCGCGGGCGTTGCTTTCGATGAAGTCCTTGGCGCGTACCAGGTAGTACGGCAACTTGGCGCCCAGTTGGTCGCGCAGCTCGGCACTGTAGTTGTTGGGCTGGGAAAGAATAAGTCCCTTTATCATCGCGCTTTCGATATCGCGGGTGAAATACACCTGATTGAACAGATCGTGACCGCGCTCCAGCTCATCGATGTAGTAACGGGCCAGCCGCCACCAGGAGGCAGAGGCACCGTTGACGGCGTCCATCACCGGCTCGAATTTCAACGGCATTTCCAGCGGGCGTTGCAGCATGCCTTCCAGGGTCTGGCGCATGGCCATGCGGGTGATCACCACGGAGATCTTGTGGCAGTCGCCGGCCATGGTCAGTGCCTGGGTTTCATGGGGCGTCACGATCAGCCCCTGGTCCTGGCTGGAGTACAAACGACGGCCGTCCTTGATCAGCTCCTGCTCGCCGCGAATCGGCAGGCTGAGGCTGTAGCAATTCAGGTGTTCGGCATCCTCGACGCCGATGGTCACGTCGGTGCCGTATTCCATTCGGCCCAAGGTCGTGGACATGGATTTGAATACATTGGCCTTGTGGTGAAACTGAATCCGGTTTGGCTGGCTCGTCTGCAGTTCGTGCGGCCCGCAAATGCCTGCCATCCACGCACGGGCACCGGCCAGGTCGTAGCGATCTATGCGGATATCTCGAAACTGGGCAACATTTGGTTCGGTCATCTCAGTACACCCACGGCAATAGACATCGACACGCTCTTCGGCGCGTATTTACATTGGGTCTGCAAGGGCTATGCCCAGCCGGTGCGAACAGGCGATATCCGCATTTTTTGGCTAGTAATCGGAAACTATCTGGATATCGAACGCGTTGAGCGGTGTTGATGCGCACAGCAACGGTGCCGGCCATGGTCAACGCCATGGGTAATGCGCTACCCAAGGCGTCACTTCAGCGCACAACCGCGTTCGATTTGAGGGCAGGACGTTACCAAAATTTCCAGGTGTAGGTGGTGATCAAGCGGTTCTCCGCCCAGTCGTTGCCGTGACTGAATTTAGAGACAACGTTTCCGGCCTCTACACCCACGCCTTTGAGCGGACCGCTTTGCACCACATAAGACAGCACGAGATCGCGCTCCTGTTCCGCTGCCTGGCTGAGGTTGTCGCCACGGTCCACCGACGTACCCTTGAAGTAGCGGGTCATGAAATTCAGGCCGGGCACGCCGAGGGCGGCGAAATCGTAGTCATAACGAACCTGCCAGGATTTCTCGTTGGGCTTGATGAACCCCACGCGCGACCAGTTCACCAGAAACGGCTGTGGTACATAACCACCCAGGGTCGGGAAGTTACTGTCGCCAAGCATGCGCTGGTATCCCACACCGAAGCGGTGCCCGCCTTTTTTCAGCGAGGTCATGGCGCCGTAGGAGCGGTTGTCGATGTCCCCGTAGAGTGCGTCGCCGTCTTCGTTGTTATTGAAGTAACGCAGGTCGGTCTTCAGCCCATAACCGTCGCCCAGGTCTGCCAGATGAGTAATGCCCAGGTAGTGTTGCTGATAGATGTCCTCCAGTTGCGCGTAGAAGTAGGTACCGGTCAGCGAGGGCGTCAAGGCATAGCTGGCACCGGCGAGGTTCAGGCCGTCACTGCCGTGGCGCACGCCGGAACCGGTCTGCAGGTACAGCTTTTCGTAGTTGGAGGAGTTACGCGCCCCGATCTCCGTCAGCCGTCCGGCGGTCAATGTCAGACGGTCGACCTCCTTGGACTCAAGCAAGGCACCGCGATAGGTCGTGACCAGTTGGCGCGAATCGTCAATGATCACCACCGGCAGAAACGGCCGCAGCTCACCGACTTTCAGCTCGGTTTTCGAATAACGCATCTTCAGCGTCACACCGCCGCGGCCGTATTCATCGGCCTGCTCCTGACGGCTTTGGCTGTAAGGGATGATGGTGTCGTCGCCGCGCCCGCCTCCGCCGTCCAGACGATAGGCATACTGACCCTCTGCATCGAGGCCGAACTGCACCGGGCCTTCGGTGTAGCCGGAGGCGAAACGCAGGTCGAAACCCTGGGTCCAACTGCCCACTCGAGAATGGGGTGGGTTGTTCTCCTTGTAATCCCGATCAATGTAAAAGTTTCGGGTGCCCAGCGTCAGCTTGCTGTCATTGACCACATCCGCCTGTGCCAACAATGGCGCCAACAAACCAAATGTTTGAACTCCACGAACCAGCCACGCTTTATCCAACATATTATTTCTTCCCCTGCTGCTTATAGAGCAACACATAAATAGAAGGCACTTCTGGCACAGAACCCAAGGCCTTTAGCAATGGCAGTTTTTACTGACCTGAAGCGAGACACTCTGGTGGTGCTTGGATCGAGATTAAGCCGCAACAAGTTCATCAGCGGCTATCCCGTTACTGGAAGACAAATAGCCATTTGCTCAGCCAGCCGGCGCGTAAAAACCCAATGATTACTGGGTCATACCGCTAACCACAGAGGATCAGGGCTTATTTTCCGGATGAGTTTCCACTATTAAGCGGATAGACCCTGTTCGCCACCCCGTCATTAAATGAAGGCGTGAATTAGCCCATTGGCCGAGGACTGGGAAATGACAACTGCACGAAGTATCGAACAGTGGAAAAGCTATATAGAAAGTTGCCTGGACTTCCGCCCGCAAGACGGCGTTTATCGTATTGCCCGCGATATGTTTACCGACCCGGAACTTTTCGATCTGGAAATGGAACTGATTTTCGAGAAGAACTGGATCTACGCCTGCCATGAAAGCGAAATCGCCAATAATCACGACTTCATGACCCTGCGTGCCGGTCGCCAGCCGCTGATCATCACCCGCGACGGTGAAGGTCGTCTCAACGCCCTGATCAACGCCTGCCAGCACCGCGGCACCACCCTCACCCGCGTCGGCAAGGGCAACCAGTCGACCTTCACCTGCCCTTTCCACGCCTGGTGCTACAAGAGCGATGGCCGCCTGGTGAAGGTCAAGGCGCCGGGCGAATACCCCGAAGGCTTCGACAAGGCGACCCGCGGCCTGAAAAAGGCTCGTATCGAAAGCTACAACGGTTTTGTGTTCGTCAGCCTGAACGTGGATGGCACCGACACCCTGGAGGACTTCCTCGGTGACGCCAAGGTGTTCTTCGACATGATGGTGGCCCAGTCGCCAACCGGTCAGCTCGAAGTGCTGCCGGGCAAATCGGCCTACACCTATGACGGCAACTGGAAACTGCAAAACGAGAACGGCCTGGACGGTTATCACGTCAGCACCGTCCATTACAACTACGTGGCCACCGTGCAGCACCGCCAGCAGGTCAATGCCGAGAAAGGCCTGACCGCCAGCGACACCCTGGACTACAGCAAACTGGGCGCCGGTGACAAGGAAACCGACGACGGCTGGTTCGCTTTCCACAACGGCCACAGCGTGCTGTTCAGCGACATGCCCAACCCGGCCGTGCGCCCGGGTTACGCCAGCATCATGCCGCGACTGGTCAAGGAACATGGCCAAGGCAAGGCCGAGTGGATGATGCATCGCCTGCGCAACCTGAATGTCTACCCGAGCATGTTCTTCCTCGACCAGATCAGCTCACAGCTGCGGATCATCCGTCCACTGGCCTGGAACAAGACCGAGATCAACAGCTTCTGCCTGGGGGTCGTCGGCGAGTCGGATACCGATCGGGAAAACCGTATTCGTCAGTTCGAAGACTTCTTCAACGTCTCCGGCATGGGTACCCCCGATGATCTGGTGGAGTTCCGTGAAGCCCAACGCGGTTTCCAGGCCCGCCTTGAACGCTGGAGTGACATTTCCCGCGGCGAAGGCAAGTGGGTCAAGGGCGCCACCCGCAACAGCGAAACCATTGGTATCGCTCCGGCACTGACCGGCACCGAATTCACCCATGAAGGCCTGTACGTCAATCAGCACGCCAACTGGCAGCGCTTTTTGCTCGAAGGCCTGGCGCGCAAGGCGGCCGAACAACAACCGTTGAAACTGCGTGAGGTGTGAAACATGAATTCGCAACTGCAATACCGCATCGAGCAATTTCTTTATCGCAACGCCGAGGCCTGTGATGCCCAGGACTGGGACACCTACCTGGCCATGTTCAGTGAGGACAGCGAATTTCACCTGCCGCAATGGGATTCCGAGCATGTCTACACCACTGACCCGAAAAAAGGCATGTCACTGATCTATTACCCCAATCGGGGCGGCCTGGAAGACCGGGTGTTCCGCATTCGCACGGGCAAGGCGGCGTCGACCATTCCGATGCCGCGCACCCTGCACCTGATCAGCAACGTGCGCATCGCGCCGCTGCAGGATGATGAGCTCGAGGTGCACGTCAACTGGAACACCCTGTATTACCGCATGCAAACCGCCGAGCAGTTCTTCGGCCGCGCCACTTACCGCCTGCGCCCCGACGGCGAGAGCTGGAAGATCGTCCGCAAACACGTGGTTCTGCTCAACGACACGATCAACTCCGTGCTCGATTTCTACCATCTCTGAACCCTGCGGATTAACGCTCATGACGTACAAGGTCGCCTTCAGTTTCGCCGATGGCAAAACACTTTTCTGCAACGTGCAGAACAATGAAATCCTGCTCGACGCGGCCCTGCGCAGCGGGATCAAGATTCCGCTGGATTGCCGCGAAGGGGTTTGCGCGACCTGCCAGGGCCGCTGTGAATCCGGGCAGTACACCCAGGACTACGTGGACGATGAAGCGCTGTCGGCCAGCGACCTGGCCGAACGCAAGGTGCTGAGTTGCCAGACGCGCGTGCAATCGGATGCTGCGTTCTACTTCGACTTCGACTCGAGCCTTTGCGGCAGCAGCGGCCCGAGCAGCCTGCAAGGCACCGTAAGTGAGGTGCGACAGGTCTCCCCGACCACCGCCATCGTGCACGTGGAAGTCGGCGCAGCGGGCGCGGCGCTGGACTACCTGCCGGGCCAGTACGCTCGCCTGCAAGTACCGGGCACCGAGCATCGCCGCTCGTATTCCTTTGCCTGCGCGCCGGGCAGCAGCAACCTGCAATTCCTCATTCGCCTGCTACCCAGCGGCGTGATGACCGACTACGTGCGCGATCGTTGCCAGGTCGGTGACGTGATTCACATGGAAGCGCCGCTGGGTGCCTTCTACTTGCGCCACATCGACCGCCCGCTGGTGATGGTGGCCGGCGGCACCGGGCTGTCGGCGTTCCTTGGCATGCTTGACCAGATAGCCGACCAGCACGGCTGCGATCACCCGGTACACCTGTATTACGGCGTACGCGAGGCCGCGGACCTGTGTGAGCTGTCGCGCATCGAGGCCTATGCCGCACGGATCCCGGGGTTTCGCTTCACGCCGGTGGTCAGTAACTCCAACCCTGACTGGTCGGGCAAGACCGGCTATATCGCCGAACACCTGGAGTTGGCCGAACTGCGCGACCAGCCGTTCGACCTGTACCTGTGCGGCCCGCCGCCTATGGTCGAGTCGATCAAGGACTGGCGCCAGCAGCACGGCCTGGATCACAGCCGTCTTTACCTGGAGAAGTTCACCGAGAGCAACAGCTGACACAGCGCCCCCATAACAACAATCAATCGGCCCGACCGAACACTGAATCACTGCCCTCATCGACATCTATCGTGCGTTGGCACGACCTACTTCATAGGCCGCCTCATGAAAAATCTGGTATTGCGTGCATTTCTGGCAACCTCCCTCTGCGCAGCATCCGCTGCACAGGCCGTGGAACCTGTCCGAATCGGCTTCATCACCACCCTCTCCACCCCCGCCGGCTACCTGGGAGAAGACTCGCGAGACGGCTTCCAGCTGGCGATCGATCAGGAAGGCGGCAAGCTCGGCGGTGTGCCGGTGCAACTGATCGTGGAAGATGATGGCCTGCAACCGGCCAAGGCCAAGCAGATCGCCGACCGCATGAGCCTGGATGGCGTCTCTCTGTATACCGGGGTGATTTTTTCCAACGTGCTGGCGGCCGTGATCAATACCACCACCAAAGACGCTTTCTACGTCAGCAACAACACCGCGCCTTCGACCCTTGCCGGTGAAAAGTGCATGGCCAACTACTTTGTCGGCTCCTACCAGAACGACACCCCACACGAAATGGCCGGTGTCGCCGCCAATGAGCTGGGCTACAAGAAGATGGTGATCCTGGCGCCCAACTACCAGGGAGGCCGTGACGCGCTGGCCGGTTTCAAGCGCACCTTCAAAGGTGAAGTGACCGAGATCTATACCAAGCTCAATCAGCTGGACTTCTCGGTGGAACTGGCACGCGTGCGTGCGCTGGCGCCGGATGCGATCTTCCAGTTTCACCCGGGTGGCGGCGGCATCAACTTCGCCAAGCAATACGGCGGCTCGGGCCTGTCGGCGCAAATACCGATGATAGTGCCGGTATTCTCCATGGATGAGCGCATGCTCGCCGCCACCGGCGATGTGGCCAAGGGCACCAACATCGTCACGCTGTGGAACCCGCAATCAGACAACCCGGCCAACCAGGCCTTCATCAAAGCCTTCACAGAAAAATACAAGCGTGTCCCGACGGTGTATGCCGCCCAGACCTACGATACGGCACGGCTGATCGGCGCGGCCCTGAAAACCTCCCAGGGCAATCTCAAAGACCAGGCGGCCTTCCGCGCCGCCATGAAGAACGTCAAGTTCGATTCCATTCGCGGTGACTTCAGCTTCGCCCAAAACCGGCACCCGGTGATCGACTGGTACCTGCTGCAGGTGCAGGCTGGCCCCGACGGCAAGCTGATCGAAGTGCCGATCAAGACCCTGGCGACACGCCACGTCGACAGCTACGCCGCTCAGTGCGCGATCTGACCGGCACCTGAATCCCGTCCTCGCCCTGCAGCACAACTGCGGGGCGTTTTCATGAGGAACGCAGCAATGCTATTGCTCGAACAGATTCTCAACGGCCTGCAATACAGCGCCTTGCTGTTTCTGCTGGCCTCAGGCCTGACATTGATATTCGGCATCATGGGCGTGATCAATCTGGCCCACGGCGCTTTTTACATGGTCGGTGCCTTCTGTGCCGCTTACACCGCCATGGCCACCGGCTCGTTCTGGCTTGGCGGCCTGGCCGCACTGATCGGCTCAGCCTGTTACGGCGCGCTGATCGAATTATCGATCATGCGCCGCCTTTACAAACGCGATCACCTGGATCAGGTGCTGGCGACCCTGGCGGTGGTATTTTTCAGCAACGAATTACTGACCGTGATCTTCGGCCGCAGCCCACCGGCGATGCCCACGCCCGAATGGTATTCAAGTTTTGTCCAAGTGCTGCCCGGGCTGATGTACCCGGTCAGCCGGCTGTTGTTCATCGCCGCAGGGCTGGTGGTGGCGCTCGGCATGTGGCTGCTGATCAACCACACGCGCCTGGGCATGCTCATTCGTGCCGGTGCAGACGATCACGAAATGGTCGGCGCGCTGGGCGTCAACATCGCCCGTCTGTACACCCTGGTTTTCGTATTCGGGTGCGTACTGTGCGGCCTGGCCGGTTTCATGGCGGCACCGCTGCTGTCAGTGGAGATCGGCATGGGCGAGAAGATCCTGATCACCACCTTCGTGGTTATCGTCGTCGGCGGTGTTGGCTCGGTGCGGGGTGCTTTGGTGGGCGCTTTGCTGATCGGCATGGTCGACAGCCTGGGCCGTGCCTACATTCCGCCGCTGCTGGACCAACTGCTGCCCAGCGAAACCAGCGGCACCCTGAGCGGCGGTCTGATTTCCGCCAGCGCCTACATCGTCATGGCCCTGGTGCTGCTGGTACGCCCGCGCGGCCTGCTGCCGGCCCGTGCCTGAGGAGAACGCCATGTCACCACGCCTTATCATTGACCTTGCGTGCCTGGCGACCTTCGCCTGCATGCCGTTGCTGGCCCATTGGCTACACGAACCCTATCTGGTCAGCTTCTTCACGCGCCTTGCGATCTACGGCATGGCGGCCATCAGCCTTGACCTGCTGATCGGCTACGGCGCCATGGTCAGCTTCGGCCATGCCGCGTTCTTCAGCCTGGGCGGCTACATCGTTGGCATCATTGCCTTTCACACGTCCCAAGGCATGCCGCTGTGGGGCTGGGAGGGCAGCAACAGCGCGATGGTGGTGTGGCCACTGGCCCTGCTGGTCTGCGCGCTGTTCTCGCTATTGGTGGGTTATCTGTCACTGCGTACCAGCGGCGTGCAGTTCATCATGATCACACTGGCGTTCGGTCAGATGCTCTACTTCGTGCTTGGCTCACTGTCGCTGTACGGCGGCGACGACGGCATTCTGCTCAACGAGCGCAATACCCTCGGCACGCTGGATCTGGGTGATGCCAACCACTTCTACTACCTCTGCGTGATCTTGTTGGCCGGCTGGATGCTGCTGTGCCGACGACTGGTCAATTCACGTTTCGGATTTGTCCTGCGCGGACTCAAGCAGAGCGAGCGGCGCAGCGTCAGTCTGGGGCTCTCGCCCTTGCGCTATCGCTTGACGGCGTTTGTGATCGCCGGCACCGGCGGTGGCCTGGCGGGGATTCTGTGGGCCAACTACGCACTTTTCGTCAGCCCCGACATGGGCGCCTGGCAGAAGTCCGGCGAGCTGATGGCGATGGTAATCCTCGGCGGCGTCGGCACCCTGCTCGGTCCACTGCTGGGCGCGGCCACCTACCTGGGCCTCGAACAGGTGCTGAGCCAGTGGACGGAGCACTGGATGCTGATCTTCAGCCCCCTGCTGTTGCTGGTGGTGCTGTTCGGCAAGAAAGGCGTATACGGATTACTGCTGAGCCTGTTGCTGCGCAAACCGAAGGTGATGTCCGTCCAACCGGACGCCGTCGTGGAGGCACGCCCATGAGTGCACAACTGTCGATTCGTGATCTGCACAAGACCTTTGGTGCAGTGAAAGCCACCAACGGCGCCAGTCTTGAACTGGCCAAGGGCGAGTTGCACGCCATCATCGGCCCGAATGGCGCCGGTAAATCCACACTGATCGCGCAGATCGCCGGGGAGGTTTTCCCCGACCGCGGCCAGATCCACCTCAACGGCCAGGACATCACCCGCGTACCGGCCTGGCAGCGCCCGCGTCTGGGTCTGGCGCGGGCTTTCCAGGTCAGCCAGCTGTATAGCGAGTTCACCCTGCTGGAGAACGTCGCCCTGGCTATCGCCGCCCGCGAGGGCAAGGCGTTCGGCATGTGGCGTGCGCTTGGCCGCGACACCCGCCTGCTGGATCCGGCACTGGGGTACTTGCAACAGGTAGGCCTGGACGCTCGCGCCCAAGACTCCGTCCACGAGCTTTCCCATGGCGAACGGCGGCAACTGGAGATCGCCCTGGCACTGGCTCAGGAAGCTTCGGTGTTATTGCTCGATGAGCCGATGGCCGGAATGGGGGCTGACGAATCCGCGCGCATGACCGAGCTGTTGCACAGCCTCAAGGGTCGCTACGCGATCTTGCTGGTTGAACACGACATGGACGCGGTATTCGCCCTCGCCGACCGCATCACGGTGCTGGTGTACGGCCAGACGGTGCTGACCGGCAGCGTCGAACAAGTGCGCAACGACCCGCAAGTGCGGGCCGCTTACCTGGGAGAAGAACATGCTTGAAGTTCAAGGCTTGAAAGCGGGTTATGGCTTGAGCCAGGTGTTGTTCGACATGCACCTGAGCATCGAGCAGGGCCAGGTGGTGTCGCTGATCGGGCGCAACGGCATGGGCAAGACCACCACGGTCAAATCGATCATGGGATTGCTCAAGCCCAGTGCCGGCAGCATCCGCATCAACGGCACGGAAATGCGCGGTGCAGCGCCCTATCGCATCGCCAAGGCTGGCCTGGGGCTGGTGCCAGAAGGCCGCCGCGCCTTCGGCACTTTGAGCGTGCGGGAAAATCTGCTCGCCACCGCCACGCGGGGCAAGTGGGACCTGGCACGGGTCTATGAACTGTTCCCGCGCTTGCTGGAGCGTCAGGACCAGCTGTCACGCACGCTGTCGGGCGGCGAGCAACAGATGCTGGTGGTCGGTCGCGCGCTGCTGACCAACCCCAGCCTGCTGATTCTGGACGAAGCCACTGAAGGCCTGGCGCCGATCATTCGCGAGCAGATCTGGAGTTGCCTGGCCACTCTCAAGGCCGAGGGTGAGACGATTCTGGTGATCGACAAGAATCTCAAGGAAATGGCGCGGGTGGTCGACCGTCATCACATCATCGAGAAGGGACGACAGGTCTGGGATGGCACACCACTGGAACTGGCCGCTCAACCCGAACTGTCGCAACGCTACCTGGGAATATGAGCAGCCATGGACCTTGATCAGGCTTACAACAACGTCGCCGCCGTGGGCAATTTCCCGCAGATCATGCAGCGTTTTCGCCAGCGCAGCGCCGAGACTTATGCGAGCCACGCCTGGCAGCGTGAGGTGCCGTATGGCAATGCCATGCGCGAGCGTTTCGACTGGTATGCCCAGGCGGATGCCGGGGCGCCGACGCTGCTGTTCATTCATGGCGGGTACTGGCAGGCCTCGGACAAGGACGCCTACGCCTTTATCGCCGAGGGCCTGATCGAAGCGGGTTTCAATGTCGGTCTGCTGGAGTACACCCTGGCGCCCGAGGCGAGCATGAGCACCATCGTCGGCCAGATCGGCAAAGCATTGGACTACCTGTTGGCACAGCGCGAAGCCTTGAGCATCGGACAACAGGTGGTGCTGTGCGGGCATTCGGCAGGCGGGCAATTGAGCGCGCTCTATCGCCAGCATCCGCTGGTGACCCTGGCCATGCCGATCAGCGGCCTGATGGAGCTTGAACCCATCAGCCGCTGCTGGCTCAACGACAAGCTGCAACTGAGCGAAGACGAGATCCATCGCTATAGCCCGCAACGGCTGATCGGCGAAGGCGCACCGTTGCTGGTGACCGTGGGCGGGGATGAGTTGCCGGAGTTGATTCGGCACTCGCGCGAGTACGCCAGTGCCTGCCTTGAGGCCGGGCAGGCCGTGAGCCTTGTCGAGCTTGCCGGGTGTCATCACTTTGCGGTGCTGGAAGATCTGGCCAGGGCTGATGGTGAACACTTGCGGGCACTGTTGAAACACCTGCCCCCCGATTCCCTGTAGGAGCGAACTTGCTCGCGATGAACCAGAGAACACCACGGGGAATCAGGTTCCCCGCGTCATCGTTGACAACCATCGTGAGCAATCTCGCGCCTACAGTGAATGGGGTGCCGTATCCAGATTGCGCGCGGTGTTTTCAGGAAGTAGATCAGTCTCGCCAGAAGTGGATACCGGTTTGCCGTTTGCGGCTTTTTTGACCCCCTCAAGCTTCATACAGTGACTACGAATTCAGACAGGAATTGCGTATGTCCAGCCTCTCGCTCAGGGTCCAACAGATCGATCCTCTGACCCCCGCAATCCGCCGCGTGCTGCTGGTGTCCAACGATGCCCAGCCGCTACCGGACTTCACTGCCGGAGCCCATCTGGAGCTGCATGTACCGGGCAGTCGCGCCCAACGCCGGGCCTATTCGCTGGTCAACCTGACCGACAGTAAACACTACGAGATCGCCGTCCAGCTTGAAGAAGCGAGTAGCGGTGGATCGCGTTGGGTGCACTCACTCAAGGTCGGCGATGAACTGCTGGCCGATGCGCCACGCAACCACTTTCCACTGTGTGAAAACACCGAGCATGCCCTGCTGATCGCTGGAGGCATCGGTATCACGCCCATGCTTGGCATGGCCCGGTCGCTGCAAGCAGCCGGCAAGCCGTTCACCCTGCACTACGCCGGTCGCGATGAAGCACAGATGGCCTATCTGCCAGAGGTCCGCGCCTGCCTGGACAGCCATTGCTGGATCAGCGGCGGCGACCCGCAAAAGCGCTTCCCTGCCGCCACGATTCTGGCCGCGCCGAGACCCGGCCTGCACCTCTACATCTGCGGCCCGAGCGCCATGCTCAACAGCGTGCTGGCCTGCGCTCGCGAACAGGGTTGGGCAGAAGATCACCTGCATTACGAACTGTTCAGCGGTGCCCTGGAAGTGGCCGGCGATCAAGGCTTTGAGGTGCACCTGCGCGAAAGCGGCGTGAACCTGCAAGTGGCCGCCGGGCAAAGTGTGCTCGACGCCATGCTCCAGGCCGGCCTGGACCCGATGTTCGACTGCCGACGGGGTGACTGCGGGGTGTGCGTCGCCCAGGTCATCGACGGTCAGCCCGATCACCGCGACATCTGCCTGTCGGAGCGCGATCGCGCCAGCGGCAGTTTCTGTACCTGCGTCTCCCGTGCCAGCAGCGCGCTGCTGGTGCTCGATCTGTGACAAGCCGAGGACATCCCGTGATACCGACAAACGAGCAAATCGCTGCCTTGATCCGCGAGGACAGCGTGCATAAGAGCGTCTACACCGACCCGACCCTGTTCAAGCTGGAGATGGAGCGCATCTACGGCAACGCCTGGATCTACGTCGGCCATGAAAGCCAGGTCAAGAACCCCGGCGACTATCACACCACGCGCATCGGCGATCAGGATGTGATCATGGTGCGCGGTGCCAACCAGCAGGTCAGCGTGCTGTACAACCGCTGCCCGCACAAGGGCGCAAAACTGGTGGCCGACGGTGACGGCAGTGTTGGCAAGTTCTTCCGCTGCCCGTACCACGCCTGGACATTCAAGCTTGATGGCCAGCATCTGTCGGCACCGCTCAAGAGCGGTTTCGAAGGCACCTGCTACGACCCCAAACACCCGGATTTCTCCATGGTCAGCGTGGCCCGCGTCGAGGCCTATCGCGGCTTCGTGTTTGCCAGTCAGGCAGCGTTCGGACCGGACCTTAAATCATTCCTGGGCGGCGTCATCACCTCCATCGACAACCTGTGCGAGCGCTCACCGGTCGGTGAGGTCGAAGTGGCTGGTGGCATCTTCCGCGTCCAGCAGCGCTCGAACTGGAAAGTGTTCTACGAGAACCTGCACGACACCATGCACGCCCGCGTAACTCACGAATCATCGGTAGATGCTGCGCGTGGCGAAGCCGAAGCCATCGGTGAGATGCCCTTCGAGCTGCTGATTATGGACGGCAATGGCGAGCCTTACGATTTCTGGGAAAAGCTCGAACTGCGCGCCTACCACAACGGCCACGGTTATATGGAAGCGATCTTCGACCCGGGCGCCGCCGAACGCGACGAGGTCGCTCGCGCTCACTTCGAATGCCTGAGCCAGGCCTACGGTGAACAGCGCGCCAAGGAAATCCTGGGCATGAACCGCCACAACACGGTGATCTACGGCAGCGGTTCGCCGCACACCGTGTTCATGCAGTTCCGGGTGATCCGCCCCATCGCCGTGGATCAGACCCTGGTCGAGATCCAGACCTTCCGCTGCAAGGGTGCTCCGGATGCCGTGTTCGACCGCGCGCTGACTTACGCCAACGTCATCAATTCGCCCTCCTCCAACGTGATGCCCGACGACGTCGAAGTCTATGCTCGCTGCCAGGAAGGCAACATGACTCGGGGTGGCGAGTGGATCAGCATGCACCGCTACGCCGGCACCGACACAGTGCTGGAAGACGGTGCAGTGTCCACCAACGGCACCAGCGAACTGCCTATGCGCAACCAGTTCGCCGCCTGGAAACAGTACATGACCGCCATCCTGATCGCCAAGGAGAGCACCCATGCTGCTTGACCGCCGAATCGACGTCGACACCCGCCAATTGACCCCTGCCCAGGTCCCTGCCGAGACCTTGCGCCAGATCGAACAGTTTCTTTATCAAGAGGCGCGCCTTCTGGATGAGCGGCGCTTCTGGGAGTGGGACAAGCTGTTCACCGACACCGGCATGTACTGGGTGCCACACAAGCACGAGCAAGCCAACCCGTTCGACCATATCTCTCTGTTCTGGGAAAACCGCATGCTGCGCGAAGTGCGGATCCGGCGGGTGGAAAATGCCCGCAACTGGTCCCAGCAACCGCAGACCCAAACCGCGCACCTGGTCGGCAACGTGATGGTCGAAGGTCTCGACGCCCAAGGCTTGCTGGTGGTTAGCGCCAGCTTCCAGTACAGCGAATGGCGTCTGGAACAACGCCAACTCGCCGGTCGCTACACCTATAAATTGGCCGCTCAGGATGCGGGTGGCTGGCAGATCCAGCTCAAGCGCGTGGACCTCATCAACTGCAACGACGTGTTTGCCAACCTTGAGGTATTCGTGTGATGAACGTGCCGGTGGTGATCGCACTTCATTATCAGAACGATGTGTTGCACCCCGAGGGCAAGATTCGGGTCGGGCTGGGGGACGATGACAGCGTGCGTGATGCAGTGCTCGACGCTGCCGGCAGATTACTCGCAGGGGCACGGGCCAAGAGCTGGCCGATCGTCCACGTACGCGTGGCGTTCCGACCGGACTACGCCGATCTGATCCAGAACGCGCCGATCCTGCGCACGGTCGCCACCCTTGGCGCGGTCCGGGAAGGCAGTTGGGGCGCGGAGTTCCTCAGCGCTCTGGCTCCACTGAACAGCCGTCAGGAGTTCGTCGTCACCCATAACCGGATCAATGCGTTTTATGGCTCACCGCTGGAAACCGTGGTGCGCCGGTTCAATCCCTCGCACCTGTTGATCGCCGGCGTAGCAACCCACTCGGTGGTGGAAAGCACCGTGCGCCATGCGGTGGATTGCGGTTTCGAAGTGACGGTCGCAGCGGATGCCTGCGCCAGCGCGGACGGCGGCGCACACGCGGCCTCGCTGGCGAGCATGGCGCTGATCGCCCGTATCAGTCACGTCAACGAAGCTCTGGAGGACTTGTCATGATGCTCGAAGGCAAAGTGGCGATTGTGACCGGCAGTACCCAGGGGCTGGGTCTGGACATCGCTCGGCAGCTGTTGTCTGAGGGTGCTCGGGTGATGCTGGTGGGGCGCAACGCCGACAGTGGTCAGGCCTTGGCGCAATCATTGGATTGCGGGTTTTCCGCCTGCGACGTGGAGCGCGACGAAGACATCGACGCCTGTATCACGGCCACCCTCGCCCGCTTCGGCAGGCTCGACATTCTGGTCAACAACGCTTGCCTCTACGCCGATCAGGGGCTGGCTTCGGATCGCGCGCAATGGCTGAAAACACTCAACGTCAATCTCGTGTCGGCGGCTATCTTCACCCAGAAGGCCGCCGTGCACCTGCCCAGCGGCGGCGTGGTGATCAACATCGGCAGTACCGGCGGCAAGTTCGGTGCGGCCGGGCGGGCGCTCTATCCAGCTTCCAAGGCCGGCATCCTGCAACTGACGAAAAACCTGGCGATGACCCTGGCCCCGGAGCAAATCCGGGTGCTGAGCGTGTCCCCAGCCTGGACCTGGTCGCCCAGCGTCGCAGAGTTCAGCGACAACGATCCGCAACTGGCCGATCGGGTCGCAGCCCCTTTTCATCCGCTCGGGCGCATCGGCCGGGGCCATGAGGTCGGCAGCGTGGTGGCGTTTTTGTGCAGTGCCGGTGCGGGCTGGATGACCGGTGTCGACGTGCCCGTGGACGGCGGCTTTTCGATTCTCGGACCAGACCGCGGCGTGTCGCCGCGCGTGTGGTTCCAACAACACCGTGACAGCCAATAAATCTGATAACCGAATGAGGTAGATGACATGGGCAAGATGATCGAGATCCGGGCAACGGACAGCAACGCCACGTTCAGCGGCTACCTGGCCCTGCCGGCCAGCGGCAAAGGCCCCGGCGTGGTGATTGGGCAGGAGATTTTCGGGGTCAACGCGAACATGCGCGCAGTCGCCGACTTCTATGCCGAGGAAGGCTATGTGGCGCTGGTGCCCGACCTGTTCTGGCGCCTGCAACCGGGCATTGACCTGGGCTACACCGAAGCCGATTTTGCGCGGGCCATCGACCTGTTCCAGCGCCTGGATGTGGACAAGGCCGTCACTGACATCGACGCCAGTTTCAACGCCCTGCGTGCACTGCCTGAAGTTGAAGGCGCGGGTCTGGGTTATGTCGGCTTCTGCATGGGCGGCAAGCTGGCCTGGCTGACCGCCACGCGCACCAACGTGGCCTGCGCCGTCGGCTACTACGGCATGGGCATCGAACACCTGCTGCACGAATCGGAAAACCTCAAGGGCCGCCTGGTCCTGCATTTTGCCGAAAACGATGGCTACTGCGACGCCAGTGCCCGCGCCCAAATCAGCCAACACCTGGCCGGCAACGACAAGGCCGAAATCTACGTGTACCCGGGCGTCGACCACGCCTTCGCCCGGGCCGGGAGTTCACACTACGACAAACCGGCCTCGCTGATGGCCCATGAACGCAGTATCGCCGCCCTCAAGCGTGAGATCGGTCCCCACTTCAACCTGTCAGCCCTGTGGGAAGACCACATCCGCCACGAGTTCGACACCCGCGACGTACCTGCCACCATGGCAACCATGGTCGCCGAGCCCTACGTCAACCATATTCCCACCATGACCGGCGGCGTCGGCGCCAAACAACTCAGCCGCTTCTACCAACACCATTTTGTCCACGGCAACCCGCCGGACATGAAGCTCATCCCGATCTCCCGCACCATCGGCGCCCTTCAGATCGTCGACGAATTCATCATGTGCTTTACACACAGCACCGAAATCGACTGGATGCTGCCCAACGTGGCACCGACCGGAAAATACGTCGAGATTCCGATGCTGGGCGTGATCAAGTTCCGCGGGGACAAGCTGTACCACGAACATATCTACTGGGATCAGGCCAGCGTGTTGGTGCAAATTGGCTTGTTGAACCCTGAAGGACTGCCGGTGGCGGGGGTGGAAACGGCGAGAAAGCTGCTGGATGAACAACTGCCATCCAATACGCTGATGGGGCGCTGGGCGCAAAGCGAGCAATAGAGACCACATGAATGCAAAAGGCCGATCTGTCACTCGACAGATCGGCCTTTTTTCATGCGTTTGAAACGTCAGACATGTTCACTGTTTTTCGCATGCACCGCGCGCGGCTCGCCATGCCCGTGGTCTACCTCAACCACTGGAATCTCCTTGCCATCGCAGTCATGCAGTTTTCCGTCGCTGAAGTAGTCCCCTTCGCGCAACGCCGCCAGATCCTGATAGCGCAATACCCGCTCGGTACCCGCCGCAAACACCGACTGCCCCTCGGAGTTACCCGCCGTGAGGTGGTTGAAGGTCAGGTTTAGAACGATCGCCATGATCGCCGAGGAACTGATACCGGAATGGAAAATCGTGGCGAACCAGCTCGGGAAGTGATCATAGAAGTTCGGTGCCGCGATCGGGATCATGCCGAAGCCGATCGAAGTAGCGACGATGATCAGGTTGACGTTGTTGCGGTAGTCGACCTTGGACAGCGTACGGATGCCACTGGCCGCCACCGTGCCGAACAACACAATGCCGGCACCACCCAGCACCGAAGTCGGCACCGCTGCGATGACCCGCCCCATGAAGGGCAGCAGGCCCAGGAGCACAAGGAACAGACCGCCGGTGGCAACCACGTAGCGACTCTTGATCCCGGTGACCGCCACCAGCCCGACGTTCTGGGCAAAGGCGCTTTGGGTGAAGGAGCCAAAGATCGGCGCAATCATGCTGGACAGCATGTCGGCACGCAGACCGTTGCCCAGGCGCTTGGAGTCAACCTTGGTGTCGATGATTTCACCGACCGCCAGGATATCCGCCGAGGTTTCCACCAGCGTCACCATGACCACGATGCACATCGACAGGATGGCCGCGAAGTGGAACGTCGGCATGCCGAAATGGAACGGGGTCGGGAAGCCGAACATCGGACCTTCGCTGACGGATGAGAAATCGGCCATGCCCAGGAACACCGCGACGACCGTGCCGATGACCATTGCGAGCAGGATCGAGAGACGTGAGATGGTCGCGCTGCCGATCTTGCTCAGCAAGAGCACCAACACCAGCGTCATTGCGGCCAGGCCGATATTGGCCATGCTGCCGAACTCTGGGGAATGGCTGTTGCCGCCCATGGCCCAGCGTGCGGCCACCGGCATCAACGTCAGGCCAATGGTGGTGATCACGATGCCCGTGACCAGCGGTGGAAAGAACTTGGTGATTCGCGAGAACACCGGTGTGATCAGCAAACCAATCAATGACGCGGCTATCACTGCCCCGAGAATCGACTGGAAACCACCCTCCCCGCCACTGCTGACAATCGCCACCATGGTGGCGACACCCGAGAAAGACACGCCCTGCACCAGCGGCAACTGACAACCAAAAAACGGTAGACCGAGGGTTTGCAGCAGCGTGGCCAGCCCCCCCGCAAACAATGAAGCAGCAATCAACAAACCGATGTCCGCCGGCGACAGCCCGGCAGCCTGACCAATGATCAAAGGCACCGCGACGATGCCACCGTACATGGTCAGAACATGTTGCAGGCCGTAAGCCATATTCGCGCCGATCCCTAGGTTTTCGTCCTCGGGCCGTTGGTGTGAAACATGGGGCGTTTTCATGTTAGGGGGTTCCCTGGTTTTTGTTATGCGCACACTGTATGCAAGACACAGGACAAATGTCTATAGAGTTGTATACAACTTACCGGTCACAAAATGGATACCTGTCCATTTCTCCTGACCATCCTCCAGCGAAGCACCGCCTAAAACCTTGAAATACATCCCCAAACGCTCGGCGCGCTCGGCTTACCAGTCTTTGGACTCCTGGCGACGAGCTGAAAAGCCTCCAGCAAAAACTGTCGCAAGCGCTACGAGAAATTCAACCCATGATGGAGCCAAAACGCTCGGCCTTGAAACGAAAACGGGCCGATCAACCAGACCAGCCCGATTTTTAGCTCATGGGGCTAAGCCTGTTTCGGCGCCGCGATCAATCGTTCAAGCGTTTGCCGCAACTGCCCATGCTCCGGCACACGAATGGCGAACTCGGCCTGCAGCAGCTCAATCAACTCCTGCACATCACTCAGCTGCCGTCGCTCGCTGTCCTCGCCGACCCGGTGAATGGCAAAGCTGCCGTTGTTGAGTGTGCGTCGCCAACCCTCCCCGGTGCGCGCCACCATCAGTTGCCGGGCGAATGAAGATTCGGGGTGGGTCGAGACGTACCAGTTGCCGACAGTGAAATCGATGTCTTCCTGGCGTTGCAGATCGAATATGTACATCGGGCGCCATTCGCCAGCGACATTGGCGCGCAGGGTGTAGCCGTCGACATGCTGATCGATGCGATAGGGTTCGTGAGGCGTGAACTGCCCGATTCGAGAGTCCAGCAGCAGTGGCGCGGTCGGCACCATGCCGCCGAAGCCGACGTCAGAGATGTATCGCACGTCATCGATAATGACCAGGCTCAAGCGATGAGTCCGCGCCGTCCACGCACCCTCCGGCTGCCCCATCACTACCCGGCCGCTGATGGCCCGCGCGTCGTAGCCCAGTTCCTGGAGCAAGGCCAGGAACAGATTATTGAGTTCGTAGCAGTAGCCGCCCCGACCCTCGTGCAGGACTTTCTGCTCGATCGACGGCAGGTCGATGAGTACTGGCTCGCCGGACAACGTAGTGAGGTTTTCAAACGGGAACGCGCCGGTGTGGCGCAGCTGTAGCAGTCGCAAGTTTTCCAGGGTCGGTGCCGGGGGCGCATCGAAGCCCAGGCGTTGCAGGTATAGCCCAAGGTGGGTCAAATGTGGTTCGCTCATCGTTCAATCCTTATGCACGCAAGCGACGGATCGCTCCGTCATTGGCCGCTATGTATAAGGGATGAAGCGGTGTCACCGACAATTGATTTAGCCAATCACCCCGCACGGAAAAATCAACGCCGCTTACGCGAATTCAACTGGATCCAGGTCGGCGCATGGTCACTGGCGTGAGGTTCGTTGCGTACCCACGCATCAACACCGGCCTCCTGCAGATAAGGACTCAAGGCAGGATTGAGCAGCAGGTGATCAATACGCAAACCGGAATTTTTCTGCCAGTGCTGACGAAAATAATCCCAGAACGTGTAGAGCCGATCGTTTGGATACAAGTGGCGTAACGAGTCGGTCCAGCCCTGGTCCAGCAGACGCTGATAGCACTCGCGACTCTGCGGTTGCAGCAATGCGTCCTTGAGCCAGGAGCGCGGATTGTAGATGTCCAGGTCGGTGGGTACGACGTTGTAGTCGCCGGCCAACACAACCGGGTGCTCGCGCCCCTGGAGAGACTCGGCATAGCGGATCAAGCGCTCGAACCAGGCCAGCTTGTAATCGAACTTCGGCCCCGGCTGCGGATTGCCATTGGGCAAATACAGGCAGCCCACTAACACGCCGTGAACCGCCGCTTCCAGATAACGGCTGTGACTGTCGCCCTCGTCGCCCGGCAGTCCACGCCGGCTTTCCAGCGGTTGCACCTCGCGCGCCAGAATCGCCACCCCGTTCCACGACGCTTGACCGTGCCAGATCGCGCCATAACCGGCCGCTTCCAGTTCAGCGACCGGGAAGGCACTGTCGACCGATTTCAGCTCCTGCAAGCAGGCAATGTCGGGTTTCTCGCGCTCGAGCCACGCCAACAGGTTTGGCAGCCGGGCGCGTATGCCGTTGACGTTGAATGTCGCGATTCGCAACTTCTTCATGAGCGGACTCTCCTGAGCACGAGATGCCCAATGTCTGACACTAGCCCCTTTCGGTGGTTGCGTTTGGTGTCTCGTCCGGTTCGCGTGCAGGCTTTACGCAGAAGACACCACTCGTCATCCGGCGGGCACCAACCACCCCGCCCTTCAGACCAACATCAGGTAACGACTCATTCCGGGAGACGGACCATGATGAACATCAGAGTGACTTCCCTGATTCTGGCCGGTTTGTTGTCTGCCGCGTCCGTGACGACCTTTGCGGCGTCCGGCGATGGCGCTGACGCGACCGGCGCGCAATCAGGCTCGATCAAAGGCTCGGCCATGCCGCCGGATAACACCCCCGCATCCCCTTCCGGTGGCAGCGGAGCAGACGGCGGTGCGACCGGCTCATCCAGCGGCAGTTCCGGCAGTAACACTGGCTCCAGCGGGTCCGGGTCCGGTTCTGGCGCCGGTGGCGGGACTGGCGGAGCAGGTGGAGGGACGGGTGGAGCGGGTGGCGGGACAGGTAGCTGAACGCGTGAAGGCAACCGATGAAGGATGAACATCGGCTGCCTTCTTACCCACGTTTCACAATTGCTTGACCGGTGCAGGGTCCCATTTTCCATTCAACGCTTCAGGCTTCGGACCGTACAAGCGCATGGTCAGATTGAACGGCCCTTTGGGCGCGGGCAACCAGTTGGCCTCAAGATCCTTGCCGGGGCTTTCGTTCTGGAAATAGATATCCAGCGAACCATCGGCGTTGGTCTTGAACGGCATCCAACTGCTGAGCGCAAAACGGTCGAGCGAGTTGGCGACCTGAAACCCTTCAGGGTCATACAAGGTGATTGACCAGAAGGCATTCACCGGCGGCGTCTCGCCTTTGTTGAAATGCAGTATGTATTTGTTCGCACCGTTGAGTGGCTTGCCGTTGCTGTCCCCGATATTCAACGGATAAATCGCATCCTCGGGAAGATTGGCACCTAGCCCGACCTGCGCCACGATGGCGCGTTTGAGGTAGTAGTTTCCGTAAACGCCCATGGTGTCGGTGTTCATCGACCAGCCATTGACGACGCGGGCCAGGGTCGGGACTTTCCAGGTCATCAGTGCCTGCGCATCCTGGGGCACGGTCTGCAACGCCGCTTTGATTTGTGGGTCCAGGGCCTCCATGTCGAACGGTTTTCCCGCCTCGATGCCGATACGCTTGATCTGCGCGAGCATCGGTTGATCGGTACTGTGGGGAGGGTTCACTTTCAGCAGTTCGGCCGCATAGGCGAAGTAGTTGGCCGCTGACATCGTATCGACCTGTATCTTCGGCGGCGTTTTCATGTCCACTGCCGGGTCGACTTTCACACTGACCGCTTCAGGCTCCTTACCCACTCGGGATAACGGCGTCACGGTGTAGCCGGCCTGGATCTTGTGCACTGCCGCGTAATCGGCCGCGCCGTCCGTCTTGGTGCGACCGATGACCCAGACAAACGGCGTCGGCGCCGGCAAATGATCCATTGCGTCGGGCACCTTGCCGGTCCAGCCCGGCGGCGTCACCAGAAACTGCCCCATTTCGGTTCCGGTGGTGCGCCAGCCGGGCGAAGCGAACACTTCACTCCACATGTCGAGCATTGGCAGCAGATAGAAACGTCCATCCGTGTCCGGCGCCGCGATCACCAACGGTTCCTTGGTCAAGTCGAGCCAGGCGATCGAATACAGGGTGTCGAAATTGGAGCGCACCACACCCTTGAAATCCGCAGGTGGATACTGCGGCACGCTCACAAACATGTTCATCGGACCTTTGCCGAACTCCTTGCCCGGCTCGATATTGGTGAATTGTTTGCGGATGATGTCCATGGTCAACAACGGATAGAAATACACGTAGGCATCCACGCCGATGGCATGAGCTTCTTCAGCTGTGAGTTTCGATTGAGCGTGGCTGGCGAGCGGAAAAACAGCGAAAACGGCGACGGTTAGAGCAACGGCTGTCAATGTTTGAGGGATCAACATGTTGGCGATCGTCCGTGCGTTGGGGAGTGCAGCCTGGGTCGGCGGCGCTAACGGAACTCTAGACGATCAATTCACGAGAAAATGACAGACGGACGACTGGCCCTTCAGGTGTAAAGACAATGAAACAGCGCGAAAAATGCGCCTTAACGATCCGAGCGCATCAGCGCCTCGGCAGCGACATCCATGGACAATGTGGCCGTTCGGTTTCGCCCCGAATGCTTGGCTTGATACAGCGCCGCATCCGCTCGCTGGATGAACACGTCGATGTTGTCTCGGCCCGTCGGCACAAACGAATAGCAGCCGAGGCTGACCGTCACGCAGCCATTGGGCGAGCCGGTGTGGCTGCCGCCGCAATGTTATCGACTGTTCGGCGATGGTCAGGGCACCCTGGGTGGCCGCACCCAGGTTTGTGCTATGGCTTGTTTTCTCCCGTCACCACCAGCGGAGTCTGCGCGTTGCGCAGATCCAGCGCCGGCAATCTGGTCGGCACATTCAGCCCCTTCAGGACCCGGGCGTCGTAATCGTAGATATCCGGCTTGAAGGTCACCCGCCCCTCGTTGCTCAGGTCTACGGTCCAGTAAGCCAGCAGTACCGGCACTTTTACCGGTAGCCGGATGTTCTCGGTTCTGCCATTGGCCAATTGCTTCTCAATACCTGCGCGGTTCCAGCGTACCGGGTCGTTGAACAACAACTCGACCAGTTGCAACGGATTTTCCACCCGGATACAGCCCGAACTGGTGGCCCGAACGGTTTTGGCAAACAATTCGCGATGGGGGGTGTCATGCAGATAAATCGCATAGTCGTTGGGGAAGCGAATCACCACCTGACCCAGCGAGCTGTCAGGCCCGGCGTCCTGGCGCAGGCTGATGCCCCGCGGATTGCTCCAGTCGACGCTCGACGGACTGAGCACATTGCCTTGGCGATCCAGCACACGAATGCGGTTGGCAGCCAGATAGCCCGGGTCGTTTTGAATCTTCGGAATCACATCCTGCTTGAGGATCGTCGGGGGGACGGTCCAGGTCGGGTTGAACGTGATGTAGGTGATCTCGGCCTGGAACACCGGCGTGCTGCGTACCGGTTTACCAACCTGCACCCGCGAGCGCCAGATCGGCAGCCCATCGCGATACATCGCCACCTTGTACCCGGCAATATCGACAATGACGAACGTGCCCTGAAGCTTGTACAACAGCCAGCGCGCACGCTCCATATTGACTCGCACCTGATCGATCCGCGCCTCGACGGGGACGTTCAACGCCGCCAGCGTCGCCGCCCCCGCCACACCATCAGCGCCCAGGTATTGCTCGGTCTGGTACTGTTTCACCGCTGCGATGACTTTGTCGTCGTAGAGGGCTTTTTTCGACGCGCCAGGCGCCAGATATCCACCCGCCACCAGGCGCGCACGCAGTTGTCCGACCGCCACCCCGTCCATACCGGGCTTGAGCGATTGGCCCTCAGTGACTTTTGGCCAGCCACCGGCACTGCGAACCTGACGCAACTTCGCCAGCCCTTCACGCAGGTCGCGGTAGATGATCTCTTGCGGAGGCGCCTGGGCGAATGCACGTGCCACGTCATGGGCATCGAGGGCGGCGAACAGATTGTTCATGTCCTCGCGGGGATCGACACCGGCCGGGTCAAAGTTCCAGTGAATGTCCAGCCGCGACGGATCAACTTTACCCCTGCGCAACTGAAGCAACGCGGTAATGAAACTGCGGGTCGCCGCCAGGTCGAACATTGCCCGCTGGGTCGTCGAAGGCATCGCCGCCACCAGCGCCTCATGGGCCTGCGCCAACTCCGTGATGCTGAAATCCGCCGGATTCAGACCATCGATCTGGGTGTCGTTGAGGCTTTTGAGCAACTGCGTCACATCGCGGTCGTCCGTCCACGCCGCGCGATAGTGGCGATGCATGTAAAAGTCCATGACCACCCGATCGACATCCACACGCTGATGGCGTCGGGCCGTGAGCACTGGTGGAAACGCCGAGCGCAGCGGTTCCAGCGTTGCCTGGATCGCTTGGCCGATTGCATCATCCGGCGCTGCGGCATCAATTTCGTTGCTTGCCGGAGATACCGGCTCAATCGGCGAAGTTTGCGCGATCGCTGCACCGCTGATCAGAAAGCCCATAAAAAACATGCGGCTTATGACGAATAACCTTGTTAATTGCACCATGGATAATCCTTAATCTCCCGTTTCAAACGGCTTGCTTCCTGCTCGCTGCTAGACTCGAAATTATCACGATGAGACCCGAATATGGCGCTAATCCGCTCTGGCCTTTTATTTGCCATTTTACTGACGAGCCTTTCAGTAACGTCAGCCTACGCCGATTCGCTTGAAAACGCGCTGGTCAAAGCCGCACCAGACGCCAATGCCAAAGTCATTGCCCTCGCCGTCCGTGCCTCCCAATGCAGTCGTGCCCAAGGCAAGCCTGCGGCCCAACGACTGGCAGTGATCGACTACTCCCTGCCTTCGACCGAACAACGCCTGTGGGTGTTCGATCTTAAACGACGCAAGTTGCTGTTTCACGAACTGGTCGCCCATGGTCGCAACAGTGGCGAAAACATGGCCACCCTGTTCTCCAACCAGAACGAAAGCCACGCCACCAGCCTCGGATTGTTCCGCACGCAGCAGAGTTATCGCGGCCAGAACGGTTATTCGCTGCGCATGGAAGGCCTGGAGCCCGGCTTCAACGATAACGCTTTTGACCGGGCCATCGTCATTCACGGCGCCCCTTATGTCAGCCCCGTGCTGGCCCGCGCCAATGGGCGGATCGGCAGAAGCCTGGGTTGCCCGGCGGTGAGACCGGCGATTGCACACCAGCTGATCGACTCGATGAAAGACGGCCAGTTGTTGTTCTCCTATTACCCGGACCAACGCTGGTTGAAATCGTCTTCGTACATCAATTGCGGCGGCGACACCGTTGCGTCATCGGACAAGACCACCTCTCGCCAATAATCAGCCATCCACCTGGCAAAACCGAGCCCGCCAATGGCCACACCTTTGACGAAGGTGCATCTTGAAGTGGGGGCATCGGTTTCCGCCGTCAGCCTGTTGAACGTGTCGTCGAGGCTGACGGTCGGTACAACGCGTGACCGCATGAGCCTGACTATCTACACTCCCGGAGGCATCAATACTCACTCGCCATCGGGAACCTCTGCATGGACCTTCAACATCGCAACAACATCAACGTGATGGGCGACGGTCCGGCGACACTGATTTTTTCCCACGGTTTTGGTTGTGACCAGACCATGTGGGGCTATCTGCTCCCGCACTTCATCGCACGCTTCAAGATCGTACTGTATGACCTGGTCGGTGCCGGCCAGTCAGATCTGGGCGCCTACGACAGGCAAAAATACAGCTCACTGTCCGGCTATGCCCGAGACCTGGGAGAGATCATCGATCAGTTCGCCAGTGGCCCGGCGATCGTGGTTGGCCACTCCGTCAGTGCCATGATCGGTGCCTTGGCCGATCGCCAGTCGCCGGGTCGAATCGCTGCCCACGTGATGATCGGCCCTTCACCTTGCTACATCGATCGCGACGACTACGTCGGCGGATTCAAGCTCGAGGACATCCACTCATTGCTCGATACCCTCGACAGCAACTACCTCGGCTGGTCCAGCAACATGGCCCCGGTCATCATGGGGGCACCAGGGCAGCCGGCCCTGGGTGAAGCGCTCACCAACAGCTTCTGTCGCACCGAACCCGAGATCGCCAGACAATTTGCCCGAGTGACGTTCATGTCCGACAATCGCCAGGACGTCGCCGGGCTGCCCACGCCAACACTGATTGTGCAATCGAGCGACGACATCATTGCCCCGGTGGCCGTGGGTGAATACCTGCATGACGTCTTGCCCGACAGCACGCTGTGCCTGGTCAGCAATGTCGGACATTGCCCACACATGAGCGCCCCGCAAGCCTGCGCCGAGGCCATGAACGATTTCCTGTCGCCTTGGGAAAACGCCCATGTCGACTGACCAACCACCCTTACCCGATTCGCACACCCTGTTCGAAAACGCGCCATGCGCCTTGGTGGTGACGAAAGAGGACGGCACGATCCTGCGGGTCAACCTGACCTTCAGCCACTGGCTCGGTTACAGCCAGAACGAGCTCTGCGGCCGACGCTTCCAGGACTTGCTAACCATGGGCGGGCGTATTTTTCATCAGACCCATTGGGCGCCGCTGATGCAAATGCAGGGCTCGGTCGCCGAGGTGAAGCTCGACCTAATCCATCACGACCGCCATGCCCTGACCATGCTGCTTAACGGCGTACGGCGCGAGCACGCCAACGGCGCGTTTTATGAACTGGCGCTATTCGGCACCACCGACCGTGACAAGTACGAACGCGAGCTACTCAACGCCCGCAAACTCGCCGAAGCGCTGCTGCACGAAAAAACCGTCGCCGAAAACGCACTCCAGCACGCGCAGGCCGAACTCAACCTGGCCTACGAAAAAGCCCAGCGCCGCGCCTTGTTCGCTGAGCAAATGGTCGCCATTGTCAGCCATGACCTGAAAAACCCGCTGACCGCCATCAAGATGGCCTCGGACATCCTCGCCCGAGGCCAGCGCACAGCCAAGGAAACCCAACTGCTCGGCCACATCAGCCAATCGTCCGAGCGCGCCCAACGCATGATCGCCGACCTGCTCGACTTCGCGCTCGCCCGCGTCGGTCAGGGCCTGGGCATCTCGCCATCGCCCATCGACCTGCACACTGTTACTGACCAAAGCACTGACGAACTGCGCGTCGCATTTCCAAAGGCCAGCCTGATCCACAACACCTTGGGCAATGGCAGCGCCCATCTGGATGCCGACCGTGTTCAGCAAATCATTGGCAACCTCGTCGCCAACAGTGTGGCCTATGGCGACCTGAAACAGCCCATCACAATCATCTCGCGAATTGACGATGACGTGGCGTCGGTGTCCGTGCACAACGCAGGGCCAGCGATCACGCAATCGTTGATCGACGTGCTCTTCGAGCCCATGACCCGCGGCACCGAGAGTGACAGCGAACTGCGCAGCGTAGGGCTGGGATTGTTTATCGTCAGGGAAATCGCCCAGGCCCATGGCGGCGATGTTTCGGTCAGTTCCAGTGCAGAAAACGGCACGGTGTTCAGCGTTTGTTTTCCCCGTGACCCAAAAAATTCCATCACAGAAGCCCGAGACCCATGAACCACATAAAAAGCACCTTGATGCTCGGCGGCCTGCTCGCTTTTTCCTGCGGCGTTCAGGCAGCACCCTCGCATCTGGACAGCGTCATGCAACAAGGCCAACTGCGCGTTTGCACCACCGGCGACTACAAGCCCTACACCGCCAAAGCGGAGAACGGCGAGTACTCCGGTATCGATATCGCCATGGCCCGCACACTGGCCGACAGCCTCGGCGTCAAGGTCGAGTGGGTCCCGACCACCTGGAAAAACCTGATGCCCGACATGCTCGCCGGCAAATGTGACATCGCCATGGGCGGGATCTCGGTCACCCTGGAACGGCAGAAGAAAGCCTTCTTCAGTACCCCGCTCGACGTCGACGGCAAAATTCCCCTGGTGCGCTGCGAAGACCAGTCGAAGTATCAAACCATCGAACAGATCAACCAATCGTCGGTACGCCTGGTCGAACCCGCTGGCGGCACCAACGAAGCGTTTGTCCACGCCTTCCTGCCCAAGGCGCAGCTGCAGCTGCACGACAACGTGACGATCTTCCAGGAGCTGCTGGACAAGAAAGCCGACGTGATGATCACCGATGCCTCGGAAGCCCTGTACCAGCAGAAACAAAAACCTGGACTCTGTGCGGTCAACCCGACGCAGTACATGCAATACGGCGAGAAGGCCTACCTGCTACCCCGCGATGACATGACCTGGAAGCTGTATGTGGACCAGTGGCTGCACCTGGCCAAGGTGACGGGCAACTACCAGAAAGTTCTGGGTCAGTGGGTGGCAGTGCCTGAGGCGAAGTAACAGGCCTTTTTATGCAAAAAAAGGGGCGATCCTGTTGGAGCGCCCTTGTTCATTGCGGGCCATGTATCAGTCGTCATGGAGTAACCCGCAACTGTACTCACCGAAGCTATTGCTCAGCGCATTACCGTGGAAATTCATCCGGCTGGAGTTGCTGTTGGCTGGCCCTGGCCCAAAACCGGCAAACGGCACCGAGTCGGCCGAATAATCCCGATGGGAGCTCACCCCCGAACAGGCGCTCAATAGCAAAGCGCCGGCAACCAACGAGACTTTGACGAGGCTTTCGATCATTTTCAGATTCCTGTGGAGGGTGGGCAGCGATAGTCATCCTGCGCCGCGTCATTGCCAGGCACGATGAAACCTTGCGATGTGACAGCTGCCGTTCAGGTACTAATCCAACCCGCCGGTCTCTCCTCCACCCCTTGAACCCAATCCTGATAAACTCCCCACCTCCCAGCCTCACCGATTCCAGATCCCCCATGTCCGTAACCACCGCCACACCCGCACCGCTCTCCCGCCGCTTTTCCGTGGCGCCCATGATGGATTGGACCGATCGCCACTGCCGGTTTTTCCTGCGCTTATTGTCGAAAAACGCTCTTCTCTATACCGAAATGGTCACCACCGGTGCTTTGCTCAACGGGGATCACGAACGTTTCCTGCGCCATGACGAGGCCGAGCATCCGCTGGCGTTGCAGCTCGGTGGCAGTGTTCCGCTGGATTTGGCGGCTTGCGCGCGCATGGCTCAGGAGCATGGGTACGACGAGGTGAATCTGAACGTCGGCTGCCCGAGTGATCGGGTGCAGAACAATATGATCGGCGCGTGCCTGATGGGGCATCCGCAATTGGTCGCCGATTGCGTGAAGGCCATGCAGGACGCGGTGTCGATTCCTGTGACGGTGAAGCACCGGATCGGGATTAACGGGCGAGACAGTTACGAACAATTGTGTGATTTCGTCGGCACGGTTCGGGATGCCGGCTGTACCAGTTTTACCGTGCACGCGCGGATTGCGATTCTGGAGGGGTTGTCGCCGAAGGAAAACCGTGACATTCCGCCCCTGCGTTACGACGTGGCGGCACAGCTGAAGGCGGATTTTCCGGAGCTGGAGATCATACTCAACGGCGGCATCAAGACACTCGAAGCCTGTCACGAGCATTTGCAGACCTTCGACGGGGTGATGCTGGGTCGGGAGGCGTATCACAATCCTTATGTCATGGCGCAAGTTGATCAGCAGCTGTTTGGCAGTACGTCACCGATCATTACTCGCGCCGAAGCGCTGGCGCAGTTACGGCCTTATATCGCTGCGCACATTGATGCGGGCGGTTCGATGCACCACATCACTCGCCATGTGCTCGGGCTGGGCACCGGGTTCCCGGGGGCGCGCAAGTTTCGCCAGTTGTTGTCGGTGGATATTCACAAGGCCAAAGAGCCTCTGGCATTGCTGGATCAGGCAGCGGAGTTGCTTGAAGGGCGTTGATGCGCTGCAGATAAGCCCTCCAGCCAGGCGGTATGATCCGCCTGGTTCTGCCGTCAGCCTGCTGCGGCGGCCGACGTCCAGCTCACCCAACCGAACGCCCAGGTTGCCAGGATCAACAATCCAAAAGCGATCCGGTACCAGGCGAATGCTGCATAGCTATGGTTCGCAATGAACTTCAGCAGGCCTCGAACAGCGATCATCGCGAAAAAGAAGGCTGTAACAAAACCGAGGGCAAATACCGGCAGATCACTCCCCTCGAACAGGTCCCGGTACTTGTAGCCCGAATACACCGCTGCACCGACCATCGTTGGCATCGCCAAAAAGAACGAGTACTCCGTGGCAGCCTTGCGCGACAGGCCAAACAGCAAGCCACCGATAATCGTCGATCCGGAGCGGGAAGTACCCGGAATCATCGCCAGGCATTGCGCGAAACCTACCTTTAAGGCATCTGACCAGCGCATGTCATCAACATGATCGATGCGTACAACATGCTCGCGCCGCTCAGCCCACAACATGACGATGCCACCGGCGACCAATGCAACAGCCACAGTGATCGGATTGAACAGATACTCATGAATCCCGTCAGCGAACAACACGCCCAGCACAACAGCCGGAAGAAAACCGATCAGCAAGTTGAGGGTAAAACGTTGTGCATTGCGTTGGTTCGGCAAACCTTTGATGATTGTGCAGATTTTTTCACGAAACTCCCAAACCACAGCCAGAATGGCGCCCAACTGAATAATGATATTGAACGCCATGGCGCGTTCACCGCCAAATGCCAACACGTCTGCAACAATTATCTGGTGACCTGTACTTGATATGGGCAAAAACTCAGTCAAGCCTTCTACAGCACCTAAAATCAACACTTTGAAAAGGGTCCAGAAATCCATTACTCCTCCATCAGGTCACTTATAAAAAAACGGCCCCTCAACTGCACTCAGATGTTGAGATGCTCAAATAAATCAATCGCTACACCCGCGGCCATTACCTGACTTGGCGCGGCAGAATATGCCCTGCCCAAACAAATACTCAAGCCATGTTATTAATCGTCCACCTACGAACAACTTTTGAAAAATTTAGTGCTGAGTGGAAAAAGTCTCTGCGCCTGATAAAATGTGACCGCTCTCACACATTCAGAATTCACACTGGACTTTTCATCCTGGACACCCAGAGAGATCAACAGTGGCAAAACGACATAAAAACAAATCGCCATCAATGCAAAATAGTGGCACAATTCCATAATGCCACCATCTAACGATGGCTATTTCACTAGTTCAGCCAGCCGAGAAAAGCAACTAAAAGCTTGAAAAGCTTAATTATTGTTAGAAAACTCGGGAGCCACGTCTAAAATCCGCGTAAATGTTACCAATTGTCAGTCACAGATGAGAACCGGTGCTTTAACATCCCGATGTCAGCACCTATTCGAGTCAATGCATGATGCTTACAGGGAACTTAGCGACTAGAAGCCAGCGCCAGACAAACGATGAACCCGGTGTTCTCACTCTGGGTCGTACCCGTGGCGTGGCTGAACACTTTAGAGCGCTAGTCGCAAGGCATGTGCGGACCGATATCGCACTAGAAGCCCATTCGTACATTAGTTCACCCAAGAACAATGAACACCTCGGTTCGTATCGAGCCATCTTCATCATCATCGACAGCCCCCAGGCCCTCGAAGAAAGCCTGGCGCTGGTGGAGAACCTGCGCACCGGCAACTTGAAACCCATCATTTGCGCGGTCATCACGGGGCGGGGCGCCTTCAACAAGATAAAGTACTATCTTGCTGGGGCCGACTTTTGTATCAAACTCAATACTCTTTCCGACGAAGGCTCCGAGTTGCTTGCCGAATTCTTCAATAGTGAAGAATGGCAAAGCGACCTCAACCTGACATTGGACCCCACACGAATTTGCTTACTGGGCACCAGCAAGAGGCTGGACATTTCTTTTGCAGAAATGAAGATCCTGGAAGCATTCGCGCAAACCAGCAACCATATACTTAGCCATGACGAAATCGCCAACATCATGGGTCTGAACAGTCACTTTTATGACCCCAGAGCGCTGGAAAAATCGATCAGTCGTCTTCGCGGAAAAATCAAGGACATGTACGGCACGAACGCGATCCAGAGCATTCGCGGGCATGGGTACCGCTTGATGAGAGGACTGATTTCGACCACCTGACGCCAACCTGGCAAGGCACTTTGATATCAATTAGCCAGATAAAATCAACGATACAAAGATATCGGCATCATCGTTTATCCGGCACTTCAAACTTGATGGGAATTTATCGCCTCCGTGACCGTAGCAACACCGAACCATAACAATAAAAGTTTATTCTATTGCAGCAGATCGAGTGGAACCTATCGAGGGCCAATTTTGGGCCCAGACCCTGCCTTTCGATTACTTCCGTGGGAGTCGTTACTCCCCTGCCGATCATCTTTTAGCCAAATTTGGTGTGTACGTTAGGAGAGAGACATGGAAACCAGTACAACCCTTCCAAGAAAATATTTTGTGGTCGTGACCCATAGCACTACGTCGCAGCGTGAACTCGAAACCATCCTGTCCAGTGAGCGCTTCAACTCGTTTGGCACCGCCCAGGCACAAATGTTTATTGAAGGTATTGCTCCGCCCTCTAACGCTCCGGTGCTGATGGAATTCACCTACCCAAGCGTTTCAAGGAAAAATGTCGCGCGCAGTATCGAACACGACACACAAAGAATACTGGCGACACTTGAGTCCGAATGGCTGGCTGCACAACCTCCGAATCCCTTCCATCGCCTGCCGGCAATAACAGGTGACATCAGTCATACCTCCCGAACAATCGAGGATGACGCGCTATGCGGCAAAGCCTGGCAACTCGACAACGATCAAAGCGTATTGGTCAAAGAGGGTGTCGAGGTCAGCTTGACTGGTTTGGAAGCCGCGCTGATCAAGAAAATGCTGCACCACGAAGAGCGTGTCGTCAGTCGAGACGAACTGATACTCAGCATCGGTAGAGAACCGGAACATTATCGCGGACTTGAAATGTGCCTGAGTCGCCTGCAGGACAAGTTCAAAAGTGCCAGTAACGGTGAGCGACTGTTTCGTGCCGTACGCAACCGTGGCTATTGCCTGATCCAGGAAGTCGTAGCCTGAGCCCGTACTGCTGATAAATAAAACAAACAGAAAAGTGCGACTACAACAATAAAAAAAGCACTCTGTTTGGCCTCCTTCTCCAGTTGACTCTATCCCCCGCCCCTACAATATCAATACAATATTTATTATTCACCTTATCCTCTACGACGTTTTCTAACACCCAACCTTTTCAACAACTTTAATAGTTGGCATTGTGCCACCTTGTTAGAACTCGTCAGACAGCATCCCCACCAATAACTTAGTCTATTGACTGACGACAGTTCGGCCTATCGACGTTGTTACCTCAGGACACTCGCTCTAACAACAATAATAAGTCTACTTAACAACTCGGTTTTCAACTGTTGAAACCTGGATGGACGTCTTTTGGGGATATCTATGGATCTTACTCTTCGCATCAATCGAAACACCGGCCTCAAGGGACTTACCTTTTGGGGGCAATGGGCGCTGGCGCAGGGCTTTGTTGTTTCATTGTTGTTTACCCTCGCCGAGCAACAAACGGGCACAGTCGAGTTCTATTACCGAATGTGCGCCACGCTGGCTGTTTTGGCCTCGGTTCCGGCTTACACATTCAGCGGCGTGTATCGAAAAAGGGACAACTACCTGACGGGCCTGGGACGTTTGCTCATGGGCTGGTCCATGACCATGGCAGCGCTGGCCTGCATTGCGTTTATCTGCAAGGCCGATGAGTTGTTTTCCAGGCAGGTGATCCTGAGCTGGGCGGTGTATGGCTTCCTCGGACAGGCGCTGCTGTATGCGCCCCTGCATGCGTTCTCGAAGTTCTACCAACGCTCGCGTAAAAGCGAGCATAAAACCCTGATCGTCGGTACTGGCGAATTGGCTCTGGGGTTGGCAAACAAGCTGAGCACCCTAGAAAACCTTCCACTGGTAGGCCTGGTCAGCAACGGCGCCCTCCCCACTCTGGAGCCAGGAGCACCGCCCATCGTCGGCGCCCAGGAAGATCTGCTGGATCTGATCAAAGCCCACCACATTCGTCGTTTGTACATCACCTTGCCGCTCTCGGAAGCGGCAAAGATCGAAGCCATGTACGTCGATCTGCTGGATGCCAACGTAGACGTGGTCTGGGTGCCGGACTTGAACAGCCTGACGCTGCTCAATCACTCGGTGAAAGTCGTGGACGGCCTGCCAGCGATTTACCTCAACGAAAGCCCGCTGACCAGCCGGCCTACCGCTGCGCTGAGCAAGAGCCTGGTGGAAAAAAGCGTTGCGCTGTTGGCTATCATCTTTCTGAGCCCGGTGCTGCTGGTCATTGCACTGGCAGTGAAGATCAATTCACCGGGCCCGGTATTCTTCAAGCAGGACCGCCACGGCTGGAATGGCAAGGTGATTCAGGTCTGGAAGTTCCGTTCGATGCGTGTGCACGATGATCATGAAGTCAAGCAGGCCAGCCGTAACGACTCGCGCATCACCGCCGTCGGGCGCTTCATCCGCCGCACTTCGCTGGATGAGTTGCCGCAGCTGTTCAATGTGCTTCAAGGACACATGGCGCTGGTCGGTCCGCGCCCACATGCCATCGCGCACAACAACTATTACTCCGGGAAAATCCTCGCCTACATGGCGCGCCACCGAATCAAGCCGGGCATTACCGGTCTTGCGCAAATCAACGGTTGCCGGGGTGAGACCGATACCATCGACAAGATGCAGAAGCGTGTCGAGATCGACCTCAAGTACATCAACAACTGGTCGTTGTGGCTGGATGTAAAGATCCTGGTGAAGACACCGTTTACGTTGTTGTCGAAGGACATTTACTGATGGATTAGGACTGTACAACGCAACATTGCGAGGGGACGCCAGTCCCCTTTTTTGTGGCTGTAATTCGGGTTGTGGCGCCTGTCATACAGGCACATCGCCTGCGCGCTTGCGCAGGAACTGCGTCAGACAAACTCTTCGCGCAGCATCGCCACAAACGCCTCTCGCGCCGGGTGCACCCCGGCGTTTTCATGCCAGTAGAACAAGTTCTCGACCGCCGTCAGTTCGGGGAACTCATAGCCTACACAACCGGCGCCTTTGGCGAATTGATCGAACACACCTTTGGGCACCAGCGCCACACCGGCGCCAGCACTGACACACCCTACAATCGCGCCATAACTGGCCAGACTGACAATCGGCAACGCTAGCCCCTGCCGCAACAACCAATGCTCAAGGGCCGCCCGATATGGACAACCCTGGGGCCACATGAATACGGTTTTGTCGTGCAAATCAGTCATGTCGCGCACCGGCCCCAACGACGTAGAGGCAATCAGCAGAAGATCTTCGCGGTACATCGGCGTGCGCTTGAGGTGGGGACGCTCGACATCCACCGCGACAATCGCACCGTCGAGTCGATGGCTCAACGTGTCGTCGAGCAACTGGCCCCAACTGCCGGTGGTCAGTTCCAGCGCCACAGCGGGGTATCGCTTGTGAAACTTGGCCAGCAACCGAGGCAAACGACCGGTGGCCGAAGACTCGATGGCACCAATGCGCAGCGGTCCTGAAGGTTCGGCCGAAGGGTCCACTGCACGTTTGGCTTCAGCGGTCAGCGCGAGAATTTTCGAGGCGTAGGCCAGGAACGTCTGACCCGACGGACTGATGCGCAGTCCGCGCCCCTCGCGCAGGAACAGCGCAACACCCAATTCCGCTTCCAGCGACTTGATCCGTGCCGTGATATTCGACGGCACGCAATGCAGCAATTGGGCGGCACGCGCGATGCTGCCCTGCTCGGCCACGGTCTTGAACATGCGAATCTGCGCCAACTCCATACATCACCCAAAGTGAACGTTTGACGCAGTATAAGTCAGTTGTGGTGAGCAACATGCATTCTGATACTGGCTGCATTCACCCACTGGTGCACGACCATGAAGCCGCTCAGCCCCTCCCCATTGAAAATCATCCTGGCCATGGCATTTGTCGTGACCTGCTGGGGGTATTCCCCCACCGGCATCCATATCGGTTTGCAAGCTTATGATCCAGGGCATCTGGCGCTGCTGCGCTTTTTGATCGCGTCCGGGTTCATGGCGCTGGTAGCGGTGTTCAGAGGCATCCGCCTGCCGACCCTTCGCGATCTGCCCCTGCTGTTCGGGTTGGGTTTCTTTGCCGTGAGCCTGCATCACGTGGCGATCAACTTCGGGCAACAAGGGGTCAGCGCCGGCGCATCGAGTGTCCTGGCGCAAACGACACCGCTGTTCAGTACGCTACTGGCGCGCTTCGTGTTCAAGGACCGGGTGACTCTGTGGCGCTGGGGTTGTGTCTTGCTCGGCCTGATCGGCGCGGTGATTGTGGTGACGGGGGATCACGGGCTGGCCAGCATCGACGCCCACGGCTTGCTGATTTTGTTGGCGGCGGTTTCCTGGAGTCTCTATTTTGCCCTGCAAAAGCATCACACCGGGCGTTATGACGGATTGACGCTGGTCTGCTACACGGTCTGGTCCGGGACAGTATTGCTGTTGCTTTTTTTGCCGGGGTTGGCGGATCAGGTGGCGATTGCGCCGCTGCGAGTGCAGTTCGCGGTGGTTGCCCTGGGAATTTTCCCGAGTGCGCTGGCGTACCTGGCCTGGGCCTATGTCCTGGCGCATGTCGACCTGAGCCGGGCGACCATGACGCTATATCTGACGCCGCCGACGGCAATGGTCATTGCATCGGTTGCCCTTGGCGAGCGGCCGACACTGATGATTGTGAGCGGGGCGTTGGTGGTGTTGGCAAGTGTGCTGGCGTTGAATCTGGAGCGCAAGCCAGTGGCTCGGGTGGCCAGTGTCTGATCGTAAAGGTGAGCTCCGGCAATTGGCATGTTCGCGCGATCATGACAAAGACATGGGGGCGCGGGACGCCAGCGTGGCGATGCAGTTTTTAATCCCGGGCTGGACGTTCGATCACAAGCGGCCGTGCTGGTACGCTGACATCAACAGTCGCGCAAGGCCTGGCTTTGCGCGGCGTCGACAAGCCAGCTACGGAACGCCGTCATCGCGGCGGTTTCCGGGCGGGATTGCAAGCGAGTCAGCCAGTAGCTGCCGGTGACGATGCCAATTGCGAACGGCTGACGGATCCTCTGTTCCGTCAGTTGCCGGGCAAACATCATCGGGGGGGCCAATGCCACACCGAGACCTTGAATAGCCGCCTCCATCATTGCCAGCGAAGAGTCGAATACAATGCTGCGCGGCGGTGCCGCCTGATCGGTCAAACCGGCTGCGTGGAACCATTGTGACCACTCATCCATGCGATATGAGCGCAACAACGTCTGTTGCAACAAATCGGCCGGTGTTTCCAATCGACGGGCAATGTCCGGCACGCAGAGCACCGACAATGGCGCCTCGATCAAGCGCAACGCTTCGATCCCGTGCCAGGCCCCCGCACCGAAGCGAATGGCGTAATCGAGCCCTTCGGCGGCCACGTCCACGCGGTTGTTGTTGGTCGACAGACGCAAGTCAATCAGCGGGTATCGTGCCTGGAAATCCGCCAACCGAGGGAGCAGCCAGCCCACCGCAAACGTTCCGACCGCCCCGACCGTCAACACTTCGCGGTAGTGCCCGTCTTCAAACCGCTCAAGGGTCTCGGCAATTCGGTCGAAGCAATCGCGCAACACCGGCAACAGGGTCTCGCCTTCGCTGGTCAACATCAGGCCACGGGGCAAGCGTTTGAACAGCGTGACGCCCAGCTGCCCCTCAAGCCCTTTGACCTGATGACTGACGGCAGCCTGAGTGACACACAACTCTATCGCCGCCCGGGTG
Organism: Pseudomonas sp. P1.8; assembly: GCF_001269805.1. NCBI lineage: Bacteria > Pseudomonadati > Pseudomonadota > Gammaproteobacteria > Pseudomonadales > Pseudomonadaceae > Pseudomonas > Pseudomonas sp. P1.8. Next base: position 305,298 of record NZ_LHVM01000010.1, on the reverse strand, counting down.
AAGCTCAAATGCCGTGCCGAGGCTTCAAAGGCGCGAAGTGCATTCAATGGCAACTGAGGCCGGATCATGCTAACCCCCTAGTTTTTCTAATGACTCGTGCGAATTATCGTCGTTTGTCGAGCGTGACTGAACTGCTTAGATTTGGCTCGCCTTTCAGCGCCCCCAGACGAGAGGGCGCCCAAGGCACGTCAGCTACAATAATCAAAACTCAGGGAATGTGACTTGAAAATGTTCACGCTAAACATTCAGAAGGCATTGTCCTACAGTACTTTCGGACTTTTCCTCGGCGCCGGTCACTGCGTTGCCGCTACGCCCACGGACGCACAACTTGAAAACGTGGTTACCGCCGCCATCAAGCCTGTCATGCAGCAACAAAAGATCAATGGCATTGCTGTCGCGGTCACGCAGAATGGCAGGCAGCATTACTTTAACTACGGTGTAGCCAGCAAAGAAGACGGTAAACCGGTTGATCAGAACACCCTGTTCGAAATCGGCTCCGTCAGCAAAACCTTCACCGCGACCCTCGTTGCCTACGCACAGACCACCGGCAAACTATCTCTGACCGAAAAGGCCAGTGACGTGTTGCCAGCGTTGCGTGGTAGCGCGTTCGATCACGTCAGTCTGCTCCAACTGACCACCTACAGTGGCGACGGCCTGCCTCTGCAATTCCCTGCCCAGTCAGATTCGCCGGATAAAATGCTCGCCTACTTCAAACAGTGGAAGCCGGTTAGCGCGCCCGGCAGCAAACGGCAGTATTCAAATCCGAGCATCGGGTTGTCCGGCTACCTCGCCGCACGACGCATGGGTCAGCCGTTCGATGAGGCCATTGAAAACACCTTGCTGCCCAAACTCGGCTTGAAGCACACCTACCTCACGGTGCCGCAAGATCAGATCGCGCTGTACGCGCAAGGCTATGACAAGAACGGCAAACCCGTGCGAGTCGGGCCCGGCGCACTGGATTCCGAGGCGTACGGGGTCAAGACCAGCGCGGCAGACCTGATCGCCTATGTCGAAGCCAACATGAAACCCTCGCGTCTGGATAAACCGCTGCAACAGGCTATCGCGCTGACCCACACCGGCTACTACACCGTTGGCGACATGACCCAGGGCCTGGGCTGGGAATTTTATCGCTACCCGATCACCCTGGATCGATTGGTGGCGGGCAACTCGACGCCGATGGCGATGGAGGCGCACAAGGTTCAGTGGCTCAACCCACCACAAGCGCAACCAGAGAACGTACTGTTGAACAAGACCGGCTCGACCGGTGGATTCGGCGCGTACGTCGCGTTCGTGCCGTCAAAGGACATTGGCATTGTGATTCTGGCCAACAAGAATTATCCCAATGCGGAGCGCGTCAAGATTGCTCATCAGGTATTGAGTACGCTGGCCGAGTAATCCCGACACAACGCCACGCATCAGGCCTGCGACGCTTTCAGATAGCTTCGGGACTACGCTGAACAGGACATGAGGGCTGATCCATGAAAGTGCTGTGGGTTGATGACCACGCCGTCGTGCGCATGGCGATCGGGATGATTCTCGCTCGGGAAGGCCATGAGATTGGTCGGCTCGGGTACTGTTTGCCTTGATGACAAATCAAAACGAATACAAGCCAGATTCTATGCTCGGGGGTTCCCCCAAAAACATGGAATTTCCCACAGAAAAGCCCGCCCCTGGTCAGTCATCAGGCATTTCAGGTGGCTTGACGGGTTTGCCCGCCTTGCCCGGTTTGGTGCCCTTGGCGCCTTTGGCCGCGGGCGCTTCAGGCTCCGGAGTGGCCACTGTTGGCGGCGGGGCTTCCTTCTCGGCTGCCGGCAATTGATCGACGGCCGTGAAAATATCCGCCAGCTTGATGTTCTCCGACTGTTCAAGCTTCTTTTCGCCATCCTTGCCAACCAGTATCACCTTGGTCTTGGCCCCTGCCCCCAATTTCAGCGAGCGGATCAATGCCGCCGTGTCCTGCGGCCCCAGGTCCTTGCCTTCGCGCTGACCCATCAGGTTGAGCACGGTGTACAGCACCATGTTGCGATCAGTGAAACCCTTGCGATTGGCCGGCTCATCCAGCGACTGTTTCAGGCTGACCCACATTGGGTCAACGGTGCTCGGGGCGATGACAATCAGCGGTCGGGACCGGCCCTTGTCCATGTCCAGTGGTGAGTCGCCATCGGCAGCGAACAGGGGGCCGGCGATTGCCAGCAGGGTAGCCAGGGTCAGTGACCTGATGAGCATGCGCCTCTCCTTTTGATATCCACGCTCTAATGATTGCGCATCGCGGCGTTCGTTCCGGTGACGCTTGGCAAATGTGCTTTGCCTTGCCCCAAGCTTAGGTCAGCGCGGTCATTGCGCAACAGGTCGGAGCAATCTCGGGCGGGAGGCAGCGGGTGTATATCGATGTCCTGGACAAGCATCTGCCGGACAGTATTCACCCGCGAATGAGATTGGCGCAGCGGATCGAATCAGAACGCCAGCTTGTAGCCGATCAGCATCAGCATGGTTGCCAGGCAAGGGCGCAGCATTTCATCGGAGATACGCCCGGTCAGGTGGCTGCCCAGATAAATCCCCGGCAACGAACCGACCAGCAAGTAACCCAGCACCTGCCAATCCATGTTGCCCATGCTTGCGTGGCCGAGACCGGCGACCAGCGTCAGCGGAACGGCGTGGGCAATTTCCGTTCCCACCAGACGGCGAGTCGGCAACAACGGATAAAGGATGAACAGTGCCACGGTGCCCAGGGCGCCAGCGCCGATGGAAGTCAGTGCAACCATGGTGCCGAGGACCAGGCCGGTAATGACCGTCATGACATTGAGGCGCGGGCCACTCGGGTTGTAGTTGCCACCGGCGCGCTTGTGAGCGAAATCCAGCAAGCGCTTTTTGAACAGGATTGCCAGCGCCGTAGCGAACAACACAAAGCCCAGGGCCTGCTTGATGATGGCGTTCATCGCGTCGGGACTTTCGTGCAACGTGCTGAGGAACCACAACGTCAGCACCACCGCCGGGACACTGCCCAGGGTCAGCCAACCGGTAATCGCCCAATCGATGTTGTTGTTCTTTCGGTGAACCAGCACCCCACTGGATTTGGTGATAGCCGCGTAGAGCAGATCGGTGCCGACGGCAGTGGCCGGGTTGATGCCGAACCACAGCAGGATCGGGGTCATCAACGATCCACCACCTACGCCAGTCATGCCGACGATAAAACCAACCACCAACCCTGCAATGACCAACCCGATGTTCACTAAATCCATTGATACGTCCACAAAGATCGCAGGGAAATCCGGCCCGCAGCATAGCGATATTTCTTATAACCAGTTATATCGATACGATCTATCTTTATACCCGAACCTCATCAGCGCTCTGTAAGAAGAGCCTGCTCTCGAAGACTGAGTGCCCGTCAACCCTTGGTCTATTGACGCACAGTAATCGCGAGCAAGGGTCTACTGCACCGGCAGGAAATTCAGGAACAAAAGGCTCTGCGCATAATTCAACCCGATACGCCGGTAGCGCTCGTCGAGCATCTGGGTCAGCAGATCCAGTCGGGCGACGATCTTGCCAAATTCCACGGCGAAGCTCAGGTTGCTGCCTTCCTCCGAAATCTCATTGGAGAACAGCAACGGCTGGCCCTCCTTGTTTTGCCGCTGGCTCAAAATCCAGGTGGCGATCTCGATATTGCGCGCCGCGTTGCTGACGAACACCGGATTGATCGCATCCGTCATGTAGAACTCCAGGCGATCGCCGTGAGCGGTCACCAGCATGCTGCCGATGGCGTAGATAAACGCCCCGACCCGATCTCCCAGGAACTCCGGGCTCATGGCAAAACGCAGCGCCGCCAGGTCCTTCTTGCCACCGAGGGTGGGCAACGGCTCCTGCCGTTCGATGGCCATGCGCACTTGCTTGCCTGCAGTGCGGGCATCGAGGAAACCGGACTTTTTGAGTTCTTCGGGGTTACGCAAGTACAGCTTGCCCATCAACAGATAAAGGCTGTCGAGGTTGTCGCGCATCGCCAGGGTCGCCATGCGGTCAACACTGGTTTGCAAAAACTCCTGGGGCCTGCCTTCACGCATCTGAGTAAAAATGTCGCTGCCCTGCTGCTGGCTGCAACCGGTAAAAAGCAACATCGACAGCGCGGCTGGCAGCCAGCAATGCCTTTTGAAAAGTGCGCAGATGAAAGGTAACGCTGTGGCCATGATTGCTTGAACTTGGGCATGGGCCGACGGTGGGGATCGCCGCGGGCTGCCAAGGATAGAGCCAGTCATTTGCAAAAAGTGCAGTGCCGGCCGACACCAATCGATCACTGGACACGTCGCGGATCGAAAAATCGCCGCTTGCGACAGACGCCTGAACAGCAATCCATGGTCTATTCTGCTGCGCACTGAAGTATCGACAGATTCACCACGGGGGTAGACATGCGCGTTCTCCAATTGGCTGGCGCCAACGTGCCAGTCATCGGCCAGGGCACTTGGCGGATGGGCGAAGACCGCTCACGACAGGCACAGGAAGTCGCTGCGCTGCGCCTGGGCATCGAGATGGGCATGACCCTGATCGACACGGCGGAAATGTACGCTGAAGGCGCGGCCGAAGAAATCGTGGGCCAAGCCATCGCCGGGCATCGCGACAGTGTCTTCCTGGTCAGCAAGGTCTACCCGCACAACGCCAGCCGTCAAGGGGTTGCCCAAGCGTGCGAACGTAGTCTGCGGCGCCTCGGCACCGACTACATCGATCTCTATTTACTGCACTGGCGTGGCCAGTATCCCCTTGAAGAAACCGTCGAGGCCTTTGAGCGCCTGCGCGAAGCGGGCAAGATCGGTCGATGGGGCGTGTCCAACTTTGATCTCGACGACCTGCATGAACTGGCCGCCCCCGCCTGTGCCACCAATCAGGTGCTCTACAACCTGGAAGAACGCGGCATAGAATTTGATTTGTTACCCTGGAGCCAGCAGCAACGGCTTGCCGTCATGGCGTACTGCCCGATTGGCCAAGGAGGCAAAATGCTGGCCAATGCTACGCTTAAACAAGTGGCCGCCCGTCACAGTGTGACGCCGGCCCAACTGGCGCTGGCATGGATTCTGCGTCAGGATGGCGTGATCGCCATCCCCAAGGCGGTCAGTCCCGAGCACGTGCGACTCAACGCCCAAGCGGCGGGTGTGCAACTTGAACCCGGGGACCTGGAGGCGCTGGACCAAGCGTTTCGCGCGCCACAACACAAGCAGCGGCTGGCCATGGTCTGAGCCATCGCGGAGTGTCAGAGGATTTCGGCATGAGAAGTACCGATCCGCTGGACGCCTTTAATCTGCAACGCTTCATTCAGGCGCAGGACCCCGTGTTTGACCGGGTCCAGGCCGAATTGAATGCAGGTCACAAGCGCAGTCACTGGATGTGGTTCATCTTTCCGCAATTTTCCGGGCTGGGAGGCAGCGAGATGTCGCGACATTTTGCCATCCGCTCCAGGGAAGAAGCCCAGGCCTATCTGGATCATCCATTGCTGGGCGCCAGGTTGCGCGCCTGTACACAAGATGTGCTGAACATTACACAGGCTTCGGTAGCGCAGATATTTGGCCATCCGGACGACCTGAAATTTCATTCATCCATGACCTTGTTTGCCCAGGTCGCGCCCGACGACAGCCTCTTCCATCAAGCCCTGAATCGGTATTTCCACGGCATTCTGGACGCATGGACCCTGGAGCTGATGGATTCAAAAAAGGCCCAGTTGCCCTCCAATCAGGGTTGAGAAATCGTCGTCGACAAAGGGCAGTATCGCGTCCGCCACCGGTTGCAGTTGCCGCGTGATGTAATGGTCATAATCGATTGGCGCGCTGCGGATTTCCAGCGGCTCAGGGCCGGCGACGGTGATCACGTAACTGATCCAGCCGCCATTCTGGTATTGCCGTGGGCGGCCCTGGCGGTCGTTGTAGTCGTCGGCGATGCGCGCCGCCCGCACGTGGGGTGGCACGTTGCGTTGATAGTCGTCGAGGGTTCGACGCAGGCGTTTGCGGTAGATCAGCCGGTCATCGAACTCTCCAGCGAGGGTTTTGTGCACGTAGTCGCGCACATAGTCCTGATACGGCTGGCGCTGAAAAATCCGCAAATACAGCTCCTGCTGGAATTGCCGGGCCAACGGCGACCAGTCGGTGCGCACGGTTTCCAGGCCTTTGTAGACCATTTCCTCGCTGCCATCGGTGCGGGTCACAAGTCCGGCGTAGCGCTTCTTGCTGCCCTCCTCGGCACCACGGATCGTGGGCATCAGAAAGCGTTTGTAGTGGGTTTCGTATTGCAGTTCGAGGGCGCTCTGCAGGCCGTATTCTTCCTGCACATGTTCGCGCCACCACTGATTGACGTGATCCACCAGGGCACGGCCGATCTGCGCGGCTTCCTCCTGGCCATGGGCGCGGCGCAGCCAGACGAAGGTCGAGTCGGTGTCGCCGTAAATCACCGCGTGGCCCTGGGCTTCGATCAACTGCCGGGTACGCAACATGATCTCGTGGCCGCGCAGGGTGATGGACGACGCCAGGCGCGTATCGAAGAAGCGGCAACCGCTGGAGCCGAGTACTCCGTAGAACGCGTTCATGATAATTTTCAGCGCCTGGGACAGCGGCGCGTTATTTTCGCGCTTGGCGATCTCCCGGCCTTCGGCGACCCGCGCGACGATCGACGGCAGGCAATGCCGGTTGCGGGAAAACCGCGCCCCGCGAAAACCCGGTACAGACTCGCTGTCATCCGGGTGCGCGAGGCCTTCGATCAAGCCCACCGGGTCGATCAGAAAGGTGCGGATGATCGAGGGATAAAGGCTTTTGTAGTCGAGCACCAGCACCGATTCGTATAACCCGGGTTGCGAATCCATGACGAACCCGCCGGGGCTGGCTTGCGGCGGTTTGCTGCCAAGGTTCGGCGCGACGAAGCCCTGGCGATGCATCAGCGGCATGTACAAATGGGTGAACGCCGCCACCGAACCACCCATGCGATCGGCCGGTAACCCGGTGACGCTGGCCCGCTCCAGCAGGAACGTCAGTAACTGGGTCTTGGCGAAAATCCGTGTGACCAGCTCGCAATCCTTGAGGTTGTACCTGGCCAGCGCCGGCTTGTCCTCGGCGAACATGCGGTTGATTTCGTCCATGCGCTGGTACGGATTGTCGATCGACTTGCCCTCGCCAAGCAGGGTCTGCGCGACATTTTCCAGGCTGAATGACGGAAAACTCCAGGTCGCCGAACGCAAGGCCTCGATGCCGTCGATGATCAGCCTTCCGGCAGCGGCAGCGAAATAGTGGTTGCCGCTGCCATGCTCGCGCCACTGCATCTCCTCGCCGCCACGCCCCAGCCGCAATGGCACCGCCAGGCGGCGGGCGTGCTCGTGAAGGATCCGCAGATCGAACTGCACGACGTTCCAGCCGATAATCGCGTCGGGGTCGAAACGCGCAAACCATTCGTTGAGTTTTTTCAGCAATGCCACGCGAGAATCGCAATACTCGAGCTGGAAATCCACCTCACTGTCGTCGCCGTTCGGCGAACCGAGCATGTACACCTGGCGTTCGCCGCAACCTTGCAGCGCGATGGAATACAACTCGCCCTGGGCTGTGGTTTCGATGTCCAGGGACACCAGTTTGAGGCTGGGCCGGTACGTCGGGTCGGGTTTCATTTGGGCGTCGAGCAGCAGGCCATCGTCACCCGGCGAGCCATGAAACCGTACCGGCGCGGTGATGAAGCGCTCCATCATGTAACGCTCCGGCGGCCGCACGTCGGCCTCGTACACCTCAACGCCAGCCTTGCGCAGCGCGGTTTCCAGGCGCATCAACTGACCGTGCTGCTGGCAATACAGCCCCAGGACCGGACGGTGCTCGAAATCCTGCAACGCCAAGGGTTTGAGCTCGACGTTTTTCTCGTCGTGCAGCAGCGCTTCGGCTTGCGCTCGCTGCTCGGCGGGTATGAACGCCACCGACGGTTGATGAGGCAGGCGGATGCGCCGGGGCCCGCTGTCGGTCGCCAGCCAGAACTCGACTTCCGTGCCGGCCGGGGTGTCGCGCCAATGCCGGGTCAGGACGAATCCCTGCGCTAAATCCACCACTGCAAACCTCAGATTTGATTCAAGGTGATGATTCTACCCGTGATCACCCAGACTTAGCCGCCGGCCGGGAAAAGATCGCAGCCTTCGGCAGCTCCTGCGCGATTATGTGATCTCCCGTAGGAGCTGCCGAAGGCTGCGATCTTTTCGAGGATTGCAGAAGAAAAACCGCCAAATGGCGTTTTTTGCGTGTTATCTGCCGCTTTCGCCCTTGCCCTCAGCGCTTGGGTCTATGATCCTTCAGGAACAACGACAACACCCGAGTAACCACCATGAAAACCGTCGCCCAACTGCTCAAGCTCAAAGATCAGAAGAATCAGGAAGTGCACCAGATCAAACCCGATCACATGGTGCTGGAAGCGCTGATGAAGATGGCCGAAAAGAACGTCGGCGCCTTGCTGGTGGTGGACAATGATGAAGTGCTCGGCATCATCAGCGAGCGGGATTATGCGCGCAAACTGGTACTGCATGGACGCTCTTCGGTGGGCACTCCGGTGCGCGACATCATGGTGTCGCCGGTGATTACCGTGGACACCCACCAAACCGTCGACACGTGCCTGGGCATCATGTCCGACAAGCGCCTGCGTCACTTGCCTGTGGTTGAGGATGGCAAGTTGATCGGCCTGCTTTCCATCGGCGACCTCGTCAAGGAAGCCATCGCCGAGCAGGCTGAACTGATCCGCCAGTTGGAGCAGTACATTCGCGGCGACTAATGCAAGCCCTGCAGGAGCTGGCTTGCCAGCGATTGCTATGGATCATTCAACATCGAAGTTGGCTGACCCACCGCTTTCGCTGGCGAGCCAGCTCCCACAGGGGATCGACGGAGTTCTCAGGCGGGCCAATGCCGCGCAAACACCGGCGCCAGCACCGGGTGCCGGTCAATCCGCTCCAGCCAGGCAAAGAACCCGGGCCGGGCATTGCGCAAATGCTCCCGGCTACCCGCCCACCGCGATATCACCGCCGCCAGCACATCCAGCGCACCAGGCGTTTCACCGCCCAGATACAAATCCCCCGAAAACTGATCGGCAAACACCTCCCAACTCCAGTGCAAACGTCGACGCGTGCCGGCCATGAGATTGTGCCTCGACGACTCATCGGCCTCGGCCAGCCAGCGCTCTGGGTAATCGATGATGCCGATGGCGGCATAGCAATTGGCGACGATATACGTCATGCCCCGGATTGCCTGGTCGCGCTCTGCGGGATCGTCCGGCAACAACCCCGATGAGGGAAACGTAAGCCCGAGGTGAATCAGGATCGCCGCGCTCTCGGTCAGGACACCGCCGTCGGGCCGCTGCAATGTCGGAATCTGTTTAAGCGGATTGAGCTTCTCGAGCGCCTGAGCGGCTTCCGTTGAGGCCTCGACATCAATAAAACGGTAAGGAATCTCACAAAGCTCCAGTGCGGCCTCAATCGCCGCCGCACCGGAATTCTGATGGCCGTAGAGTTGGTACATAAACATCTCCTAGCAGATCACAAGCACCCGGTGCCCCAATCAAATCCGCCGTCATGACAATCGCATGGGCATAAGCGCCAGCTATCCAGTGTAGAAGCCGCCACCTGCCTCGCCGTGGCCATCCGACGACCGCACCATCAAACCCACAGGAGGTATTGCACAACGCTCATCATTGCCATCGATGTTCACCATCACGTCAATGAAGTTCTCATAAAAAATCCGCGGCGTAACATCGGGTCCATACCCACCCGTAAGCACCCTGGAGCACACACTCATGAAACGCCAAATCCTTCTCGGCATCGCTTTCTCGGTTTTTGCAGTCAACGCTTTCGCTGCTACCTCTGCTCACCCGGTTGTCGCTGAAGGCGGCTCGGATCGTCTGATTGAAAGCCGCGTGGCCGAGGGTGATTCGGATCGCCTGATCGAGAATCGTGTGGCGGCTGATGGCTCTGACAAGCTGATCGAAAACCGCGTCGCCGCTGACGGCTCCGACAAGCTGATCGAAAACCGTGTCGCTGCTGACGGCTCCGACAAGCTGATCGAAAACCGTGTCGCCGAAGGTGCCTCCGATCGCCTGATCGAAAACCGCGCTGCCTGAATGAATGGTTCTACCGATAGCCTCGACAACCCCGCCTCACCCCGCCGCTTTTGTAGGAGCGAGCCTGCTCGCGATGGACTCATGCACGACGCGTTTAACCAGTAAACACGCGTTATCGTTAACGTCCATCTCGAGCAAGCTCGCTCCTGCCCCATGGGATTACTTCCCGGCCCGCGCCATACAACGCTGATAACGCTCATCGACCCGTTTGGCGAACCACGCCGTGGTGAGTTTGCGGGTGATTTTCGGACTTTGCAGCACGATGCCCGGCAACACCGCACGCGGCAGCGACCGCCCCTCTGCCTGTTCGGCCAGTTCGAAAACCCTCCGGTACAACGTAGTGTCCTCGAACGCCAGGCTATTACCCTTCTCCAGTTGATCGCGAATTGTCGGGTTGCGCATATCCAGGCGCTTGCCGAGGCTGCGCACGGCCAACTCCGTAGTGCCGGGCATGATCGAATCGTAGCGCACCAGGTCGCCGTCCAGCGCCAGCGGGATTCCCGAAGCCCGGCTTACCGCGTTCTGAAAGGCCGCATTGCGGCTGGCGTACCAACCGGCGTTGAAATCGGCGAAGCGATACAGCGGCTGTTGATAACTCACCGGGTAACCCAGCAAATGGGCGATGCCGAAATACATGCCCCCGCGCCGCGTGAACACTTCACGACGGATCGAGCCCTTTACCGGATACGGATAGCCCTTGGCATGCTGCTCGGCGAAATCGATGCTGACCTGCATCGGTCCGCCGGTATGCACCGGATTGAAGCCGCCAAACAGGGTTTTGCCCATGGGCACCATGCCGATGAAGTCATCGAAAATCCCGCTCAACTCCTTTTCACTGCGCGCAGCATTGAGGCGATCGCTGTAGGTTTTGCCGCTGGGCGATTTGAGCCGCAACGCACCACTGACCAGCAATCCGGGGATGTGCGCGGTAGCGGCACGGCGATCGATTTCATCACGGGCAATCTTGCCCAGGCCGGGTACCGTCGGGTCCACCTGAAAGGTTGATTCCTGCTCGGTCACGGCCAGTACAGAACACAGGTTCTGAGTGCTCGGGTAGAGGTCTTGCGCGGCAAATGCCGCATAAATATCCGTGGCCCAGCCCTGTCGGTCGGCGGTCTTGGCCGGTAGCAAACGTACTATCTCGGCGCGAACTTCGTCGGGATTGCGCGGCGCGGGTTCCTGGCTCCGTTGACTGGCGCAACCGGCCAGCAACAGTAATGCGACGACGCCTGAAATCAATCGTATGGCTTGCATGTTGCTCCATCAAATCCGTTAAGCCGCCGTCACCATACGACCAATGGCCGATTTCTGCACCGACCGGAATTTCCTTTGTACCTTGCAGAAAACGCATTGCACGACGTTACTGAGAACAACTACCATTTGTGTCTGGAGTCGTATTAGCGCAAGGAGTTCCCGCGCCGCCCCCTTTTCCAATCGGCCGCGCGCCGCTCAGGAACGAAACATGACCCCTCCAGCCCGACTCCGCGTGCCTTTTCGTGCAACGTTACTGGCCCTGTTCTGCTCCCTGTCCGTAACGGCCCATGCCGAAACACCTGAAACGCCCGAAACTCAAGGCAAGCCGTTGGTGCTGGGCGACGTCAATGTCAGCGCCCAGGCCCCGACATCGTTCGACCTGCCACCCGTGTACGCCGGCGGCCAAGTCGCACGCGGCGGTCAACTGGGTGTTCTGGGCAATCAGGACATCATGGATGTGCCATTCAGTATGACGGCCTATACCGAAGAATTGATCCGCGACCAGCAAGCCGAAACCATCGGCGACGTGCTGCTCAATGATTCGTCTGTGCGCCAGGCCTCGGGTTTCTCCAACCAGGCGCAGACGTTCATGATCCGCGGCCTGCCGCTCAATGGCGACGACATTTCGTTTAACGGCCTGTACGGCATCCTGCCGCGGCAGATCGTTTCCACCGATGCGTTGGAACGTGTGGAAGTGTTCAAGGGCCCGAATGCCTTCATCAACGGAGTAACCCCGACCGGCTCCGGCATCGGCGGTGGCGTCAACGTGCAACCCAAGCGCGCCGATGACGTGCCGCTGCGTCGTTTCAGCACCGACATCAGCGATGACGGGCGCATCGGCGAACACCTGGACATCGGCCAGCGCTTCGGCGAAGACAACCGATTCGGCGCACGTCTCAACTTGTCGCAACGCGAAGGCGATACTGCCATCGACGATGAAAACCAGCGCTCCAAGCTGTTCGCCCTCGGCCTCGACTACCGTGGCGATGCCCTGCGCGTTTCCGGTGATTTCATCTATTCGAAAGAACGCATCAACGGTGGCCGCAGCTCGGTCAACCTGGGTGACGCCACGCATATTCCGGATGCGCCTTCGGCCGATACCAACTACGCGCAGAAATGGGGCTACAGCGAGATCGAAGACACCTTCGGTATGCTGCGCGCCGAATACGACCTGAACGACAGCTGGACCGCCTATGCCGCCGGTGGCGCAAAGCACAGCCGTGAAGTCGGCAACTACGACTCCACCACGCTGGTGGGCAACGATGGCAGCTCGGTGACCAGCGGTTCGTTCATTCCCCACGACGAAGACAACACCAGTGCCATGACCGGCCTCAATGGCCGTTTCGCCACCGGCCCGGTTACCCATAAACTCAATTTCGGCCTGGCCGGGATCTGGACCCAACAGCGCAACGCCTTCGATTTCGACTCCAATAGTTACCCGAACAACATTTACCATCCGATTGACGTTCCGGCGCCAGGCCCGGGTTTTTCCGGTGGCGATCTGGGTGACCCGGGGATCACCAGCAAAACCTTCATGCGCAGTGCCGCCGTGTCGGACACCTTGGGCTTTATCGATGATCGCCTGCTGGTCACCCTCGGCGTGCGGCGTCAACAACTGGTCGTCCAGGGCTACGACTACAACACTCAAGAGCGCACGTCCAACTACGACGAATCAATCACCACGCCGGTGTACGGCATCGTGTTCAAACCGTGGGACCACGTGTCGTTCTACGCCAACCGTATCGAGGGGTTGGCCCAAGGGCCGACGGCACCGACCACGTCTGGTTCGCGTGTCGTGATCAACGGCAACGAAGTCTTTGCCCCGGCCCGCTCCAAACAGATCGAAGCCGGCGTGAAAGTGGACATGGGTACCTACGGTGCGACGCTGGGTGTGTACCGCATCGAACAACCGGCGAATGGTTACACGCAAGTCATCGACGAAACGACCGCCGAGTTCATTCATGACGGTGAACAGGTGAACAAAGGCGTGGAACTCAATGTGTTCGGCGAACCGATCGACGGCCTGCGCTTGCTCAGCGGTGTGACCGTGATGGACACCGAACTGAAGAATACCCAGGACGGTCTCAACGACGGCAATCAGGCCATCGGCGTGCCGAGCTTCCAGTTCAACGCCAGTGTGGATTGGGACGTGCCGGGCCTGCCAGGCGTCGCCCTGAACGGTCGTATGTTGCGCACCGGCGGCCAGTACGCCGACGCGGCGAACAACCTCAGTTTGCCAACCTGGAACCGCTTCGACGCCGGTGCACGTTACGCATTCAAGGTTCAGGAAAAAGACGTGACCGTGCGTTTCGGCGTGGAAAACGTTGCCAACAAAAGCTACTGGGAATCGGCCCAGGGCGGCTACCTGACCCAAGGCGAACCACGATCCGCGAAGTTGTCGGGCACCATCGACTTCTAACCGCCAACTCGGTGTAGGAGCGAGCATGCTCGCGATGGACTCAAACCCGCCGCGTACTTCCAGAAAGCCCGCGTCATCGTTGACGACCATCGCGAGCAGGCTCGCTCCTACAGAGTTGTGAGCAGTACACAAAATCTGCCAACCGCAAAAATCCCTGTAGGAGCGAGCATGCTCGCGATGGACTCAAACCCGCCGCGTGCATCCTGAAAGCCCGTGTCATCGTTGACGACCATCGCGAGCAGCCTCGCTCCTACAGTGTTGTGGGTTGTCCACAACATCAGCGACGCAACAAAAATCCCTGTAGGAGCGAGCATGCTCGCGATGGACTCAAACCCGCCGCGTGCATCCTGAAAGCCCGTGTCATCGTTGACGACCATCGCGAGCAGGCTCGCTCCTACAGTGTTGTGGGCAGTACACAAAATCTGCCAACCGCAAAAATCCCTGGCTCCTACAATGTTTTTCCGTTGGGCGCACAAGCCGGCTGTCCTGTTCCAGTGGGCCATACTTGTCCCACGAACGAGGAGAACAGGCCCCATGCAACGTAGCGACGTGTTGATTACCGGTGCCGGCCCGACCGGGTTGGTGCTGGCGTTGTGGTTGAGCAAACTTGGCGTGCGGGTGCGGATCATCGACAAGTCTTCGGCGCCCGGCACCACGTCCCGGGCGTTGGCGGTGCAGGCACGAACGCTGGAGCTGTACCGCCAGCTCGACTTGGCCGACACCATTGTGCAAAACGGCCATCGTGTCGCGGCGGCCAATTTCTGGGTCAAAGGCGAACCCGTGGCGCGCTTGCCGCTGAGCCGCGTTGGCGAAGGTTTGACGCCTTATGCATTTCTCGAAATTTTCCCGCAGGACGAGCACGAGCGGTTGTTGATCGACCGCCTCGAAACCTTCGCTATCACGGTTGAACGCAACACCGAGCTGCTGGGTTTCGAGGAAACCGCCGACGGCATCACGGCCATTTTGCGCCTGCCGGACGGTCAGCATGAAACCTGCCAGGCCTGCTATCTGGCCGGTTGCGACGGTGCCCGCTCGATCGTGCGCAAGAACCTGGACACCGGTTTTCCCGGCGGCACCTATCAGCAGATTTTCTACGTCGCCGATGTGCAGGCCAGCGGCCCGACGTTCAACGGCGAACTGCACGTGGACCTGGATGAAGCCGACTTTCTCGCAGTGTTTCCATTGGCAGGTTCGGGCCGCGCACGCCTGATCGGCACTGTGCGCGACGAACGCACCGAACAGGCCGAGACATTGCGCTTCGAAGACGTCAGCAGCCGGGCCATCGAACACATGAACGTCAATATCGAGCAACTGAACTGGTTCTCGACCTACCGCGTGCATCATCGGGTAGCGGATCACTTTCGCACCGGTCGCGCCTTCTTGCTGGGCGATGCCGCCCACGTACACAGTCCGGCGGGCGGTCAGGGCATGAACACCGGGATCGGCGACGCCATCAACCTGGCGTGGAAACTCGCCGCCGTGCTGAGCGGTGAAGCCGAACTCAAATTACTCGACACCTACGAACCCGAACGCATCGCGTTTGCCCGCAAACTGGTGGCCACCACCGACCGGGTGTTCACCTTCGTTACCGCCGAAGGGCGCATGGCCGACTTGCTGCGCACACGTCTCGCGCCCTTCCTGATTCCGAAAATGGCCTCGTTCGAAACCTCCCGCGAATTCCTGTTTCGCACGGTGTCGCAAATCACCTTGAACTATCGCGGCATGCCCTTGAGCACCGGCGTCGCCGGGCACGTGCATGGCGGTGACCGCTTGCCATGGGCTCACGACGATGAGGGGGATAATTTTGAATCGCTGAAGTGCCCGACCTGGCAAGTGCATGTCTACGGAGACACCAGCGAGGAGATGATTGCGTGGTGCCAAGAGCATCATCTACCCCTGCATGTCTTCAGCTGGCGCCCGGCGTTTGAATCCGCGGGCCTTGGGCGTAACGGCTTTTACCTGTTGCGGCCGGACACGTATGTGGCGATTGCCCAAACGTGTTCAGACCCGAAGGTGATCGAGCGGTATTTCCGTGATCACGGGATTCGGCCGTTCTTCGGCCTACCCTGAGAACACCACATCCCCCGTAGGAGCAAGCCTGCTCGCGATGGCGTAGTGTCAGGCAACAGCAAAGTGACTGACCCATCGTATTCGCGAGCAAGCTCGCTCCTACAGGGAAAGGTGTTTAACTGGAAACGGGGCTTGGAATCTGCAAACCACGTACCACCGCCGGCCGCGCCAGGAAGCGCTCCAGCACCCGCGTGACGTTCGTGAAGTTCTGGATGCCCACCAGATCGCCAGCCTCATAGAAACCAATCAGGTTGCGCACCCACGGAAAGATCGCGATGTCGGCGATGGTATAGCGCTCACCCATGATCCAGTCGCGACCTTCAAGCCGGCAATTGAGCACGCCGAGCAGGCGTTTGCTTTCTTCGACGTAGCGGTCGCGAGGGCGCTTGTCTTCATAGTCTTTACCGGCGAACTTGTTGAAGAAGCCGAGCTGGCCGAACATAGGACCGATGCCGCCCATCTGGAACATCAACCATTGAATGGTTTCGTAGCGTGCGGCCGATTCCTGGGCCAGCAGCTGCCCGCTCTTGTCGGCCAGGTAGATCAGGATCGCCCCGGACTCGAAAAGCGCCAAAGGCTGGTCATCGGGGCCATGAGGATCGAGGATGGCCGGGATCTTGTTGTTGGGGTTCAGTGACAGGAACTCGGGGGACATCTGGTCATTGGTGTCGAAACCGACGCGATGCGACTCATAGGGCAGGCCGATCTCTTCGAGCATGATCGAGACCTTGACGCCGTTGGGGGTCGGCAAGGAGTACAGCTGAATCCACTCCGGGTACTGGGCCGGCCATTTTCGAGTGATGGGGAACACGGACAAATCGGTCATGGGAAGGATCCACGAGAAAATTGAGAACTCCGATCATAATGGAGAGAGCGCGGGTTGCGACGCCTGTTGCCATCAATATCGCTGATGGTGGAGATCATCAGAGTTCACACGCTTTTCACACCGACAACGGTAGGGTGTCCACAATTCCGCAACATCCTGTCGATAACCTAGACTGCAATCTGTTGATGGTTACCGGTAAATTGCTGCGCTCTCGACCGGTATCGAACCAAATGAGTGTCAGAGGACTCTGAGCACCACTCCTTTGGAAACGGACCGGTTCAACGACATGGAAAACACCCGACGCAGGAAACGCGTGGTGTAAAGGTTTGTCAGCCTTAACCGAATTGCGCTGAAGAACCCTTTTCGATGATGAACCCGCTGAAATTCGCCAAACGTCTCAAACATCGCGCCTATATTGTGCTTCCCACCTTGTTGGCGGTCAGTGCGGTGTTTCTGTCGCTGGAATCCAGCCATACCCGCGCCCAACCGATGGATGGCACGCAGACGCTGGTGTTCCTGCGTCATGGCGAGAAGCCCGCCGGCGGTCTCGGCCAGCTTAATTGCCAAGGCCTGAACCGCGCCATCGACCTGGCCACCCTGCTCCCGGAAAAATTCGGCAAGGCCGACTACGTGTTCGCCGCGAACCCGACACGCAACGTCGAGGAAGGAGAGCTGGACAACTCCTATAGCTATATCCGCCCGCTGATGACCATCAGCCCCAGCGCCATCAAGCTTGGCCTGCCGGTGAACATCAAATTCTCGGCCAATGACACCAGTGACCTGGCCGATGAACTGCTGCACGACAAGTATCACAACTCGGTCATTTACACCGCTTGGTCCCACGGTTACCTGCCGGAGCTGATCAACAAGGTTGCAGGTGACGCCGTGGGCAAAAAGATGAAGATCACCGAGGACTGGGAATCCAGCGACTATGACTCGCTGTATGTGCTCACCCTGACCTGGCACAACGGCAAGGCCAGCCTGGAGAGCCGTACCTATCAGCAAGGGCTGAACAATGGGCAGGAGACTTGCCCTACCTGAGTTTTTGCATTGCTTGAGTGGGCCTCATCTCGAGCGAGCCCGCGACGAGGTCGGTAGAACACCATCACCCCCGTTGGCTGCCCCGCTCCCGCAAATACTCCAGCACCGCCGTGCGCTCCCCGGCGAACTCGATCCGCGCACCCTTCTTCTCCCGTTGAAAGGCATACATCGGGTCGTAGTACTCACTCAGCAACCCTTCGATCCAGCCCCGGTGCAAATCCACCGCACCGCTGCGCCCCTGCTCGGCCAACGCCTCTTCCATCAAGATCAACATCCGTCGATGACGCTCACCGCCGAGGCGCTTCTGCACGTTGTTCAGGCTCTCCAGCAAGCGCTCAGAGAACAGCGCAAAGCCTTGATCGCCATGCACACTTATGAATTCGGCGCACAAGTCCACCACGTAATCGCGCAAGATCCGCTCGACCCGCCCTTCAAGGCTGTCTTCCAGCCAGACCATCGGAAATTGCTGCATGCCCTGATACAGCGGCAACGGCAACGCACAACTGCCGACGGCGCGGCTCTCGTCTTCGAGCACGAACTGCTCGATGCCCTGGGCACGCTTTTTCAGCACGTCCACGGCGAGGCGGTTCTCAAAATCGATGTTGGAAGGCTGTCCGGTGGCGCGCTTGCCGAAACTGGAGCCGCGGTGATTGGCGTGGCCTTCAAGGTCCAACCCGTTGCACAGTTGCGTCAGAACCTCGGTCTTGCCGGTGCCGGTCATGCCGCCCAGCAGGACGAAATCGCACTGGGCAACGGCTTGATCCAGCGTGTCGAGCAGGAACGTACGCATGGCCTTGTAGCCGCCACCAATGCGCGGATAATCGATACCCGCCTCGTCCCTGAGCCATTGCTGGACAATCTGCGAGCGCAGCCCGCCGCGAAAACAGTACAAATAGCCATCCGGATGCACCCGGGCAAATTCGGTCCAGGCCTGGAGGCGTTCGGCCTTGATTTCGCCGGACACCAATTGATGCCCCAGCGCAATGGCCGCCTGTTGACCGTGTTGCTTGTAGCAGGTGCCGATGCGTTGCCGCTCGTGATCGTTCATCAGCGGCAGGTTGACCACGCCGGGAAACGACCCCTTGGAAAACTCGACCGGCGCACGGGCGTCCATCATCGGCCGGTCGTTGAGAAAGATGTCGCGGTAATCGGTGTAGTCGGCAAACATCAAAACACCTCGACCGCGTTACTCTGTCGCTCGACCAGTTCGCCGATGGGCTCCAGGTTCAGGCCCTGTTCGGCAGCCACCGCGAGGAACTGCTCGTTGCCCTCGGGGGTTACGGCAATCAGCAAGCCACCGCTGGTCTGCGGATCGCAGAGCACGCGCTTGTGCAGCTCCTGAAGACGGCCGAGCTTGCTGGCATAACTGTCGTAATTACGCAGCGTCCCGCCTGGCACACAGCCTTGTTCGAGGTAGTACTCGACCCCCGGCAGGCGTGGCACGCGGTCATATTCGATACGTGCGGTGAGCTGGCTGCCGTCCGCCATTTCCACCAAATGGCCAAGCAGGCCGAACCCGGTGACATCGGTCATGGCGGTCACTCCGTCGAGTTTGCCGAAGCGGCTGCCGGGCTTGTTCAGGGTGCACATCCAGTCACGGGCCAGGCCGATGTCGGCATTGCGCAACTTGCCCTTCTTCTCGGCGGTGGTGAGGATGCCGATGCCCAGGGGTTTGGTGAGATAGAGCAGGCAACCGGCAGTGGCCGTGTCGTTGCGCTTCATGTGGCGCTTTTCCACCAGGCCGGTCACGGCGAGGCCAAAGATCGGCTCCGGTGCGTCGATCGAGTGTCCACCCGCCAACGGGATGCCCGCTGCGTCGCACACCGAACGCCCGCCGCGAATCACTTCCCGGGCAATTTCCGGTGCCAGCACGTTCACCGGCCAGCCCAGAATCGCAATCGCCATCAACGGATCACCGCCCATGGCGTAGATGTCGCTGATAGCGTTGGTGGCGGCAATACGGCCGAAATCGAAGGGATCGTCGACGATCGGCATGAAAAAGTCGGTGGTCGAGACCACGCCGCGCTCTTCATCGATGGAGTAGACCGCGGCGTCATCACGCGAGGCGTTGCCGACCCAGAGTTTCGGGTCCAGGTTCTGCGCCCCGCTGCCGGCCAGAATCACTTCCAGCACCTGTGGGGAAATCTTGCAACCGCATCCAGCGCCGTGGCTGTATTGCGTCAGGCGAATCGGCTCGCTCATCAGGGGTGCCTCATTGGGTCAATGAGGCCGATTCTAGCAGAGCGAGGCACGCCAAGGCGTTGCTCGCCCGCGCCATCTTGTGGGAGCGATCCTGCTCGCGAATGCGGTACCAGCATCGATGTGCCTGATACACCGCTTTCGCGAGCAGGCTCGCTCCCACAGGGTTCAAATCAGGGCAGCAGAATCACCTTGTCCCCGCGTCCCTGATTCACCTCGGCATAACGTTCCAGCCCTTCTGC
Source organism: Pseudomonas sp. P1.8 (assembly GCF_001269805.1). Taxonomy (NCBI): domain Bacteria; kingdom Pseudomonadati; phylum Pseudomonadota; class Gammaproteobacteria; order Pseudomonadales; family Pseudomonadaceae; genus Pseudomonas; species Pseudomonas sp. P1.8. The sequence goes on along the minus strand of NZ_LHVM01000010.1, from coordinate 285,152 downwards.
CAATGGCGACTCCAGCAATCCTTGCGGCAACGGCAACAAGCCCTCATCGAAGAACTGGCCGAACTGATCAAGCATCGCCGCGCAAGCCTGCACGCCATACAACAATGTGTTGGTCCCGACTACCGAACCGCCCTTGCGATACAACCCCAGTGCCGGCAGTTGCACGTACCCGTCCACCGGCGCGGCGATGATCGCGATGCGGCCGAAGGTTGCCAGGGCCGCGACCGATGCGGGCAGCCAGAAACCGGTGGTGTCGAAAATCACCTCGGCGCCACCGGCATACACGGCGTTGACCTGCGCGCCAAGGTCTTCAGGCTTGTCCAGCTGGATCGTCTGGTAGCCCTGATCCTGCAAGTCTTTGACCTGCTCCGGTCGCCGCGCCGCTGCCAACACCGTGGCTCCCCGTACTTTAGCCAGCGCCAGTGCGGCACTGCCGACTGCCCCGCCGCCAATCACCAACAACTTCGTCCCGGTCGTTACCAGGCTGCGTTCCAGCGCATCCCATGCCGTGGTGTAAGGCACGCCAAGGCTGGCGGCCTGGGCGAAACTCAGCTGCGCAGGCTTGAGTGCGACGCCATTGGCCGGCAGTTTGACGAACTGCGCATGGGAGCCGTCGGCAAAAAAGCCCAGCTCCCGGCCCGTGCCCCAAACTTCCTGACCCAGTAACGCCTGCGGGCCTGCCACGACTACACCGGCAAAGTCACGCCCGGGAATGCGTGGCAACGTGGTGTAGGGAAAACGCCCCAGCACATTCTTTACATCGCTGGGATTGAGGCCCGCCGCCTTGATCTCGACCAATACTTCATCGGCGCCAGGAACGGGCGTGGCTACTTCAACGTAGCGCAAGGCCGAGAGGTCGCCGGTTTTGTCGAACTGCAATGCTTTCATGGCTATTTCCATCAAACAGGGATGCGCCGAGTCTAGAGACTGGCGCTGGCGTGCATCGGCCAAGTACTTCTGGATGTCGGCCAAAGCAGCCTGCCGGCACCTTCAGCCCTGGCGTTGCGCCGAGGAAAACTGCGAAGGCGCGACCCCCAGTTCGCGGCGGAACATGTCGCTGAAGCTGCTTGGCGAGTAGCCCAGCTCCCGGGCAATCACACTGACCGGCACGCCCTGAATCAGCTCGGCCACCGCTGTCACCAATTGCACCTGTCGCCGCCACTCGGCGAAGCCCATGCCCAGGCCGTCCTTGAACAATCGCGCCAGGGTGCGCACGCTGGCCCCGGCATTTTGCGCGTGTTGCTCAAAGGGTATGTCCAGCGACGGTGCGGCCATGACGGCCTGGCAAAGATTCATCAGCCGTCGGTCGGAATCGTCCGGCAGCGGGATGTTCAGCTGTGAGCGCTTCGCCCGCTTGAGCTCCAGCAGCGCCAGGCCAACCAACGCCTCGTAATACTCCGGTGAACCGTCATCGCCCTGCTCTACCAGCCCGACGATCAGCTCGCGCAGCAAGCCGCCGACCTCGATGACCTGAACACTGTCATCGAGCGTCGCCGCCAGTGTCGGGCGCAGGTAGATATTGCGCATCTGCAGGTCCGACACCACGCGAATGCCGTGGGCAATACCGGGTGGCAACCAGACGGCTCGCTGGGGCGGGACCACAAACGCTTCCTGCGGCGTCTCGACCCACATCACGCCGCTCATGGCATACAGTAACTGTCCCCAGACATGTTCATGGGGCTCGATGAACAACCCTCGCGGATAGGTGCGCGCCAGCGGTTGCACGGGCACGTCGGTGTCACTCAGGTCGGGTGGCGTGGCAAGGGCCATGGTCAATAATCATTGGGGCTGAAGGAGTCTGCATGGTAACGATGCACCCCGCTTGCCGCCAGCGACCGACACCGCCTGAAAATCCGAATGAATTTTCCGAGTGGCAAACGATCCTTCTATGTACAACAGGGAGGAACAGGGGCTTTATGAACAGCGCAAAACTTTTCGTCATTGAATACACCCTTCATGGCACGCCCAAGTCGTTCATTATCCGACTGGATAAAATGGACAACGCGGACGCCTGGCATTGGGCGAGCTGTGATGCGGGTGTGGGGCGCATCCCTCGCTTTGGCCGTGAAAAGGTGCAAAAGACCAGCAAGCCAATGGCGGAGAAATTCGGCGTGGAGAACGTCAAGTGGCGTCCGGCTAACTAGTGCCCGGCAGTCGTCGAAAAGTGGAACCTGAACAGGCTCCACTTTCATTCAGGCGGTCAGTGAGCACACTTGCATCCTTGATGGACACATTCCTCACCGTGCTCATGATGTTTGGCACAAGCTTCACAGCAATAGTGCTTGCCATGTCGCACGATCGGATGCTCACCGAGCTTGCAGTTGCATTTCGGACAGTCACAGGTGCGGTCATCGGTCATGGAGTCGACTCCTCTGGGTGGTGGTCGTCGGGGTCTCGACAATGCGACCCGTAGTACCAGTGTAGAAGTCAGGCGCCAACTCACACTTGGCGCACACTGCTGCGATACATGAACACCAAGGCCAGGCCAAGGCACACCATTGCAAGCATCCGACTGCCGGACAATTCAATCGGCGGGTTGCCCAGCCAACCAAAGTTGTCAATCAGCATACCCATTCCCAACTGCCCGACGATCACCGCGACGGTCGCCACCGCTGTACCCACTCGCGGTACCGCCCCGACCATTACCATCATGTAAACCACGCCGAACAGCGCCCCGCCGAGTTGCCATTTCGGCACATCCAACAGGCTCACCGCATGGGCCGGTTCGACAAACAGGATCAGCAACCCGGTGCTCACGGCGCCCACCACAAAGGTCAGCAAACTGCTTCGCAATACACCGACCGTTTCACCCAGTCGCCCATTGATCGCCGCCTGCACACTCAACACCGCACCGGCCGCAACCACCACAGCCAACAAAATAATCAGGTTCATCATCAACCCCGAGCAATCAGGACAAGAGCCGCGACAATCAGCAGCAAGGCTAGCCAACGTTCAGCGTTGACCTTTTTCCGGGGGGCGCCGAACCAGCCGAAGTGGTCGATCAACACACTTTTGCCGACTTGCCCGGACAGGATCGCAATCATGGTCATCGCGATGCCGATATGGGGCGTGGCCAAGGTCAGCACCACCACGTACATCGGCCCGAGGAATCCGCCAATCAATTGCCAGCGCGGCAATTCACTGAAGGCTGGACCGCGCTGCGGACCGCTGAACAGCAACAGTAAAAACAGAATCGCCGAGCCAACACCAAAAATGCTCAACGTGGCCCATAGATGCCCAACCTGAACCCCAAGAGGCCCGAGCAACCCGGCCTCTACCGACAACCCCATGCCGGCGAGGATCACCAGTGGCAACAGCAATAAGCGCAGACCGGGTTTGACGGCCGTTGCGGGCAACGTGTCGACCTCAATGGATGAAGAAGACTGCATGGGAAATTCCTGAGGAAGTGAACAATGGCGCGCATTATCGATTGGCATAGCTGTGCGATAAATGGGAGCATCCTGACAACACTTTTGCGTAACTCGCACAGCAGGAATGTTTATGCACGGCTTCAATGAACTGGGATTCAAGGCACTTCGGCTGTTCGTCGCGGTGCTCGATCAGGGCAGTTTTTCCGAAGTGGCGCGCCGCGAGGGCCTGGCGCCCTCTTCGATCTCTCGACAAATCCAGTTGATGGAACAGGCCCTGAACCAGCAATTGCTCTACCGCCACACCCGCGCCGTGACCCCCACCGAAGCGGGGCGCGTGCTCGGTCAACATGCACGACTGGTGCTGGTGCAATTAGAGGAAGCCGAACAGGCGCTGCAAGAGCAGCAAAGCGAACCCAGCGGACTGGTGCGCATTAATGCGCCGGTGGTTTTCGGCCAACGGCACCTGACACCGTGGCTGGGCCAGTTGTGTGAGCGCTACCCGAAACTGCAGCTGGATATCCAACAGACCGACCATTACGTTGACCCACTGCAAGAAGGCGCCGACCTGTTGTTTCGCATCGGTCCGCTGCACGACTCGAGCATGCAGGCGCGGATTCTGGCCCCCCATCGTTTTCAGGTGGCGGCAAGCCCCGCGTACCTTGAACGTCACGGCACGCCACAACACCCCAGCGACCTCCTCGCTCACCATTGCCTGGCCTACAAAGGCGCGACCGGGCAGCAACGCTGGTTTTTCCGCCAGGCTCAGGAATGGACGGCGTATTCGGTAAAAGGCCCGATCACCGGCAACCACGCCGACACACTGACCCAAGCCGCCGAACAAGGCCTGGGGCTGGTGATGTTTCCGTCATGGCTGATTGGCGAGGCGGTACGAGACGGCACGTTGGTACCGGTGCTGGAGGACTATCAGGTATCCAACAGTCTTGAACCGCAACAGATCGCCGTGCTCTGGCCGGGCAGCCGACGCTTGTCGGTGAAGGTCAGGACGGTGATCGATTTTTTTGTGGCGTGTTTTGGAGACATTCCGTATTGGGACAGACCCTGACGGCTATGCACATACCTGTAGGAGCGAGCTTGCTCGCGATTGCGGTCTGTCAGCGAATTAGCTGCTGACGGTTTCACCGCCATCGCGAGCAAGCTCGCTCCTGCAAGGTGGAACCGGGTTACAGGACCATCGCGGCCACCCAGCCGAACGCCAGCAATGGCAGGTTGTAGTGCAGGAATGTCGGGACCACGGTGTCCCAGATGTGGTGGTGCTGACCGTCGATGTTCAGGCCGGAGGTCGGGCCGAGGGTCGAATCCGAAGCGGGCGAACCGGCATCGCCCAGCGCGCCGGCGGTGCCGACAATGCACACGATCGCCAACGGACTGAAGCCCAGTTGCACGCACAGTGGCACGAAGATCGCTGCCAGAATCGGCACGGTGGAGAACGACGAGCCGATGCCCATGGTCACCAGCAAACCCACCAGCAACATCAACAAGGCACCCATGCCTTTGCTGTGATCAATGTACGAAGCCGACGACTCGACCAGCGTCTGAACGTCACCTGTGGCTTTCATCACTTCGGCAAACCCCGAGGCGGCGATCATGATGAAACCGATCATCGCCATCATCTTCATGCCTTCGGTGAACAGATCGTCGGTGTCGCGCCACCTCACGATGCCCGAGACCGAGAAAATCAGGAACCCGGCCAGCGCGCCGATGATCATCGAGTCCAGCAGCAGCTGAATGATGAACGCCGCGGCGATAGCCACGCCGGCGACAATCAGGCTCAGCGGGTTGTACTGCACCGCCACCTGTTCGACCTGCTCGATTTTCGCCAGGTCATAAACGCGTTTTTTGCGGTAGCTGATGAAAGCGATCAACAGGCCCGCCACCATGCCCAGTGCCGGGATGCCCATGGCGTGAGTCACGTTGATCCCGCTGATGTCGACACCGCTGCGGGCGACGTTGGCCAGCAGGATTTCATTGAGAAAGATGTTGCCGAAGCCAACCGGCAGGAACATGTAAGGCGTAATCAGACCGAAGGTCATGACGCAGGCGATCAGGCGACGGTCCAGTTGCAGCTTGGTCAGCACGTATAACAGCGGCGGCACCAGCAACGGGATAAAGGCGATATGTATCGGCAAGATGTTCTGCGAGGCGATGGCCACCACCCAGAGCAAACCGATCAACAGCCACTTGACCTGGCCGCCGCCCGTTGCGTGCTGGCGGTCAACCATCGCCAGGGCTTTGTCGGCCAGTGCATGGGCCAGCCCGGACTTGGCAATGGCCACCGCAAACGCACCAAGCAAGGCGTAGGACAACGCAACTGTCGCGCCACCGCCCAGCCCACCGTTGAATGCCTTGAGGGTCGCCTCGATACCCAGGCCACCGGTCAGGCCGCCCACCAGCGCGCCGACGATCAGCGCGATCACCACATGCACGCGGGACAGGCTGAGGACCAGCATGACGCCAACCGCGGCAATTACTGCATTAATCATCGTTACCTCTGGGCAAGCGAAAAGAGTCCGGCCGGCAGTCTGCGTGAGCCGCCAGCGGATTGAATAATGGGTTTTATTAGAGGGCGCGCACTTTGCCGCAGAGTGCACGCGGTGTCAAAGCCAACCCAATCCTCGTAGGAGCTGCCGCAGGCTGCGATCTGTTGATCTTTAGCGGTATCCAGAGAATTGACATCAAAAGATCGCAGCCTGCGGCAGCTCCTACGGGGGGAGATGGGATATTCGAGGGACGGCATAAAGAAAGCCGGATGACGGCCGTTACAGTGCAAAGTCTCAGATATTTATCGAATAAAGGACGCCTCCATGTCGCTCAGACAACTTTCCATTCAATGGAAAATCACCCTGCTGACCGGGCTCTGCCTGGCCGGTGTCGTGACCCTGCTGGTGGGTCTTTCGCTGTATCGCATGGAGCACAGCTCTGCGCTGGTGAAAGCCTCGAGCATGGAGATGCTGACCGACGCGGCCCAGGCGCGGATCGAGTCCCAGGGCGAAAACCAGGCGCTGGGCATTCGCCAACAATTCATGGACGCCTATCAGTACGGCCATGGCTTTTCACGGCAGGTGTTGTTTTTGCGTGATCAAGCCGAAAAACGCTTCCTCGATGCCTTCGACCTGCGTGAAGACCTGACCCGCCAGGTCAAGTCGGCCCTGCAAGCCAATCCGGAACTGCTCGGCCTGTCGCTGGTGTTCGAACCCAATGGGCTGGACGGCAAGGACGAACTGTTCAGCGGCCAGGCCGAACTGGGCAGCAATGACAAGGGCCGTTTTGCCCTGTATTGGTCACAGCCAACGCCAGGAAAAGTGACGTCGATGGCGCTGCCGGAATCGGACATGGCCGACACCCGCACCGGCCCCAGCGGCGAAGCGGCCAACGCCTGGTTCACCTGCCCACGCACAACGCTCAAGCCGTGCGTGATCGAACCTTACTTCTATGAGATCGACGGCCAGAACGTGCTGATGACCAGCATCGTCTTCCCGTTGTTGGTCAACGGCAAAGTCATTGCCTCGCTGTCGGTGGACATCAACCTCAACAGCCTGCAAACCCTCAGTCAGAGCGCGAGTAAAAAACTTTACGACGGCCAGACCAACGTCAGCATCATCAGTCCCGCCGGTTTACTGGCCGGTTACAGCCCCGACGCCGGCAAGCTCAGCCAGCGCCTGGATACCGTCGACAGGACCAGCGGTGCCGAGCTGCTGCGCCTGCTCACCGCCAGCAGCACAACCACCAGCCTGCACAGCAATCACCAACTGAAAGTACTGGCGCCGTTCCAGCCGATTCCGGGCGGAAAATCCTGGGGCGTGCTGCTCGACGTACCGGAGAAGGTCCTGGTCGGTCCCGCGCAAGTGCTGAAAAAGCAACTGGATGAAAGCAACACCGCCGGCACCCTGATGGAACTTGGCCTGGGCGTGCTCGCGGCGCTGATCGGATTGTTGATGGTGTGGTTAATGGCTCGCAGCGTCACCAAGCCGATCCTCGGCGTCGCGCACATGCTCGAAGACATCGCCAGCGGCGAAGGAGACCTGACTCGCCGCCTGGCCTATGACAAGCAGGATGAACTGGGCCAGTTGGCCGGCTGGTTCAACCGTTTCCTCGACAAACTGCAACCGATCATTGCCGACGTCAAACGCTCGGTTCAGGACGCACGTGACACCGCTGACCAGTCCTCCGCCATTGCCACCCAGACCAGCGCCGGCATGGAGCAGCAGTACCGTCAGGTCGATCAGGTCGCGACCGCGTCCCACGAAATGAGTGCCACCGCCCAGGATGTCGCCCGCAGCGCCGCGCAAGCCGCCCACGCCGCCCGCGACGCCGATCAGGCGACGCGCCAGGGCCTGACCGTGATCGACCGCACCACCGCCAGCATCGACAACCTCGCCGCCGACATGAGCGCGGCGATGGTCCAGGTCGAAGGCCTGGCAGCCAACAGCGAAAAAATCGGCTCAGTGCTGGAAGTGATCCGCGCCATCGCCGAACAAACCAACCTGCTGGCACTCAACGCCGCGATCGAAGCGGCCCGGGCCGGAGAAGCCGGCCGCGGATTCGCCGTTGTGGCCGACGAAGTGCGCAATCTGGCGCGACGAACCCAGGAGTCCGTGGAAGAAACCCGCGTGGTGATCGAGCAACTGCAAAGCGGCACTCAGGAGGTGGTGGGTTCGATGAACAACAGCCATCGCCAGGCCCAGGGCAGCGTCGAGCAAGTCGGCCAGGCCGTGACGGCGCTGCGCCAGATCGGTGACGCAGTCACGGTGATCAACGACATGAATATGCAGATCGCCAGCGCCGCCGAAGAACAAAGCGCGGTGGCCGAGGAAATCAACAACAACGTGGCGACCATTCGCGACGTGACCGAGTCTTTGTCCGGCCAGGCCAACGAATCGGCGCGGGTCAGCCAGTCGCTCAACAGTCTGGCCAATCAGCAGCAGAGTTTGATGGATCAGTTCCGCGTTTAAGCACCCGCAAAAACATCCCCTGTAGGAGCGAGCCTGCTCGCGAAAAACCCGAGGGCGCCGCGGGGAGTCAGATTCCCCGCGGTATTGTTGACGATTTCCACAAGCAAGCTCGCTCCTTCAGGTTTTTGTCCGCACTCAATGATGGCGAGTGGATATCTACCAGAACCTGATTAAGCTTCTAGGAACCTTGCAACGTTCCGAGGCGTCACTTGTCTGCAAGACTGGTAATCCGATGACATCAGCCCCAGGGCCAGGGTGCGGCAACAATTGAGAGGTGCTCCGGCCTAAAACAAGAACCACGGAGAACACTCATGGCGGCAATCGACAATACAACCACGGGCAGCACGCCCAACCGAGGGATGACCAAGGAGGAGCGCAAGGTCATCTTCGCCTCGTCCTTGGGCACCGTGTTCGAGTGGTACGACTTTTACCTGTACGGCTCACTCGCCGCGATCATCGCCAAGCACTTCTTCGCCGGCGTCAACGAGACCACGTCCTTCATCTTCGCCCTGCTCGCCTTCGCCGCAGGCTTTGCCGTCCGGCCTTTCGGGGCGATTGTGTTTGGGCGCCTGGGTGACATGATCGGCCGCAAACACACCTTCCTCATCACCATTGTGATCATGGGCGTATCGACGGCGGTGGTGGGCTTGCTGCCCGGCTACGCGACCATCGGCGTGGCGGCCCCGGTCATTCTGATCACCCTGCGCTTGCTGCAAGGTCTGGCGCTGGGCGGTGAGTACGGCGGCGCGGCGACTTATGTGGCCGAACATGCGCCCAAAGGCAAACGGGGGTTTTTCACTTCATGGATTCAGACCACCGCGACCCTGGGCCTGTTTCTGTCGCTGCTGGTGATCCTCACCTGCCGCACCGTTCTGGGCACAGAAGCGTTTGAAGCCTGGGGCTGGCGCATCCCTTTCCTGCTGTCGATCCTGTTGCTGATCGTCTCGGTGTACATCCGCTTGCAGCTCAACGAGTCGCCGGTGTTCCTGAAAATGAAGGCCGAAGGCAAGTCGTCCAAGGCACCGTTGACCGAATCCTTCGCCCGCTGGGATAACCTGAAGATCGTCATCATGGCCCTGCTCGGCGGCACCGCCGGCCAGGCCGTTGTCTGGTACACCGGGCAGTTCTATGCGCTGTTCTTCCTGTTGCAGACGCTGAAGATCGACCCGCAGACCGCGAACCTGCTGATTGCCGGCTCGCTGCTGATCGGCACGCCGTTCTTTGTGATATTCGGCAGCCTCTCCGACCGCATCGGTCGCAAGGGCATCATCATGGCCGGGTGCATCATCGCGGCCCTGACCTACTTCCCGATCTTCCATGCGCTGACTCAGTACGGTAATCCCGATGTATTCATCGCGCAGGAGAAGAACCCGGTCACGGTGGTCGCCAACCCCGATCAGTGCTCCTTCCAGTTCGACCCGGTGGGCAAGGCCAAATTCACCAGTTCCTGCGACTTGGCCAAGACCATACTGGCCAAACGGGCCATCCCCTACAAGAACGTGAGCGCCGAGCCGGGCACCGTGGCGCAGGTGCGCATTGGCGAGAAAGTGATCCAGAGTTTCGAGGGCACCGGCATGCCGGCCGCCGACTTCAAGACCCAAAACGACGCCTTTACCGCGACCCTCGCCACAGCGCTCAAGGAAGCGGGTTATCCCGAGAAGGCCGATCCGGCGAAAACCAACTATCCGATGGTGCTGCTGCTCCTGACCATCCTGGTGATCTACGTGACCATGGTCTACGGGCCGATTGCTGCCTGGCTGGTGGAACTGTTCCCGGCGCGCATCCGCTACACCTCGATGTCACTGCCTTATCACATCGGCAACGGCTGGTTCGGTGGCTTTCTGCCGACGGTGGCGTTTGCCATGGTGGCGGCCACGGGGGATATCTACTACGGCCTGTGGTATCCGATCGTCATCGCGGTGATGACGGCCGTGCTGGGGATTTTCTTCATGCCTGAAACCAAGGATCGGGAGATTCATCACACCTGAACCTGGCACAACACAGTTCACTGTAGGAGCGAGCTTGCTCGCGATAGCGTCGGCACATTCGACATTGATGTGACGGTCAGACCGCCATCGCGAGCAAGCTCGCTCCTACAGGTTTTGCGGTGCGGCTTCAGCCGCGTTTTGGCAACTCGATAGCCACTTTCAACCCACCCCACTCGCTCTCCACCAGCGATAACCGGCCGCCCCAGGTATCGACGATGTCGCGCACGATACCCAACCCCAACCCATGCCCATCGGTTTGCTCATCCAGCCGCGCACCGCGACTGAAGACTTGATCTCGACGGTCTTCGGGGATGCCCGGCCCGTCGTCTTCAACGCTGAGTTCAAACCCATCAGTCGTCTCGACAACGCTCAAACGCACTTCGGCATCCGCCCATTTGCAGGCGTTATCCAGCAGGTTGCCCAGCAGCTCCAGCAAGTCTTCGCGATCCCACGGCAACTGCAATCCGGCCGGCGCCCGGTAGCTCAGCGCCAGGTGTTCGCCATGGATCATGTTCAAGGTCGCGAGCAACCCCGGCAGTTCGGCGTCGCAATCAAACAGCGCGCCCGGCAGCGCATCGCCGGACAGCCGCGCCCGGTTGAGCTCGCGATTGAGCCGTTGCTGGACTTGCTCCAGTTGCGCCTGGAGGACTTTGCGCAGTTGTGGGTGAGCGTCGAGTTGCTCGCTGGAGGCCAGGCTCAACAACACCGCCAGCGGTGTCTTCAGGGCGTGACCGAGATTGCCCAAGGCATTGCGCGAGCGCTTGAGACTGTCCTCGGTGTGCGCCAGCAAATGGTTGATCTGCGCCACCAGCGGTTCCAGCTCCACCGGCACTTGATCATCGAGTTGCGAACGCTGGCCCTGTTGCAACTGGGCAATCTGCTCGCGGGCCTTTTCCAGCGGTCGCAAAGCGCGGCGCACGGTGAACCGTTGCAGCAGCAGAATCAGCACCAGCCCTGCCAGTCCGAGGGCCAGACCGAGTTGCTGCATGCGCCGGAAACTCTCGCGCACTGGCGTGTAATCCTGGGCGACGCTGATCGAAATCGACTGGCCAAGGCGCCGGTAGTCAGTGCGCAACACCAGCAACTGCTGCCCTTCCGGCCCCAGTTGCAGATTGCTGTGCAAGCCCGGCTGATCGAGTTTTGGCAACTCCTGATCCCACAATGAGCGGGAACGCCAATGGTTGTCGGCGAAATCGATGCGGAAGTAATGCCCGGAAAATGGCCGCTGGTAGGCCGGGGACAAGTGCCGCTCATCCAGCTGCAAGCCTTGCGGCCCACGCACCAGCGCCACCAGCAGGCTTTCGCTGTCGTTGCGCAGCCCGGCTTCGAGGTAGCGCTGCAACCCCATTTCGAACAGCCATGAACTCGATTGCGCCAGCACCAGGCCGACGATCACCATCACGCTGATCAGACCCAGACTCAAGCGCCGCTGGATTGATCTCACTGAGCCAGCCCACCGAACAGATAACCCTGGCCACGACGGGTTTCGATCACGCTTTTGCCAAGTTTGCGCCGCAGATGGTTAACGTGAACTTCCAGCACATTGGAGTCGCGCTCGGTTTCGCCATCATAAAGATGCTCGGCGAGATGGCTTTTGGAGAGGATCTGCTCCGGGTGCAGCATGAAATAACGCAGCAGGCGGAATTCCGCGGCTGTCAGTTGAATGTCGGCGCCGTCGCGGACAACGCACTGGCGACCTTCGTCCAGATGCAACCCGGCGGCCTTGAGGGTCGGCTGGTTGGCCTGGCCGTGGGAGCGGCGCAACAGGGCCTGAATGCGTAAGTGCAGCTCTTCGGGATGGAAGGGTTTGGTCAGGTAATCGTCGGCGCCAGCCTTGAGACCTTCGATACGTTCCGCCCAGGAGCCGCGTGCGGTAAGGACCAGCACCGGCGTCGCCAGTCCGTCCGCCCGCCATTGCGCCAGCACGTCCAGCCCCGGCACCCCCGGCAAACCGAGGTCGAGGATGATCAGGTCGTAGGGTTCGGTGCTGCCCTGATGCAGCGCATCGCGCCCGTCGGCCAGCCAGTCCACGGCGTAGCCCTGACGGTTGAGGCCGGCCAACAGTTCATCGGCCAGGGGGACATGGTCTTCCACCAGAAGCAAACGCATCGGTCAATCTTCCTTGTCTTTGATCAGTTGGCCGGTGGTGGCGTTGATGTCCAGTTCACGGACCACGCCTTCGGTGGTCAGTAACTCGACTTCATAAATGTAGACGTCGTGTTTCTCTTCAAGCTCGGCTTCCAGCAGTTTCGCGCCGGGGTAGCGGTCCAGTGCCTGTTGCAGCAATTGTTCCAGCGGCAGGATCACGCCTTGCTGACGCAGGCGCAAAGCTTCGTCCTGATCCAGGTCGCGGGCCATCACCACCGAGCAAAACGCCAGAAGCACCAGGGCGATTCGAGCGCCGGCACATCGCTTGGAAAAAAACACCTTCATTACGAATCCTGATGATCCTTGAGTACCAGCCCGCTGACCGCGTCTAATTCCACATCCCAGTGAATGCCCTGCGGATCGCGCAGCTCCACCTGATAGATGTACTTGCCGTACTCTTCTTCCAGTTCGGTTTCAGTCACGGTCGAGCCTGGGTGTTTGGCCAGTGCGGTGGCGTTGAGCTTCTCGAAAGACACAATGGTACCAGCGTCGCGCAATCTCAGGGCTTCATCGGGGCCGAGGTCGCGAGCATGGGCGACACTGACGGTCAGGCCGATGACGGACGCGGTGAACAGGGCAGTCAGGGTTTTCATGGGTATCTCCATATTCTTTTCGGTGTTGCGTACGCGAGCCACGTTAACTGGGTGAACTTAATTGAAACTGAATGGCCATCATTGGCCACCCCGCAAAACCTGTAGGAGCTGCCGCAGGCTGCGATCTTTTTCTCGAATTCACTTGAGTCGTCAGGCGAAACCTCCAAAGATCGCAGCCTTCGGCTGCTCCTGCACAGACACAGAGACCGGTATGACCGCCATCCACATCAAGTTTCCCTCCCTGACGCTCAAGGCCGGTCCTCGTGCCTTGGCGCGCATCCGTGAAAACGGCCTGAACGCTGCCGACGTCGGCACCCTGCCCGGCGCGGCGGGCGGGCCGAAGGCACTGGGGATTCAAGGTCTGGACCTGGCGCTGTTCGGTGAATGGCTGCCGTCGGCGCCACGGGAGCGTTCACTGATCGGTGCCTCGGTGGGTTCCTGGCGCTTCGCCAGCGCCTGCCTGCCGGACGCCGCCGAAGGCATCCGCCGTCTCGGGAAGTTGTATACCGAGCAGAACTTCGCCAAAGGCGTGACCATGGCGCAGATCAGCTTGAGTTCGCAGCGCATGCTCGATGACCTGCTTGAGGGCCGCGATGCTGCGATCCTGGACAACAACGATTACCGGCTGAACATCATGGTGGTCAAAAGCCACGGTTTGCTCGCGGACGATCATCGCGGCCGACTGGGCCTGGGCCTTTCATCCGTGATCGCCGACAACCTGCGCGGTCGCGCCCGCCTGGCCCGACACTTCGAACGCCTGATCCTCCATGACCCGCGACGGGCACCACCGGTTGAGGCCTTGAACGACTTTCCCTCGCGCTTCATCGCCCTCAACACCGGCAACCTGCGCCAGGCCCTGCTGGCCTCAGGCTCGATTCCGATGGTGATGGAAGGCGTGCGCGACCTGCCAGGTGCCGGCGCGGGCACGTTTCGCGACGGCGGTCTGCTGGACTATCACCTCGACCTGCCCTACAGCGGCAAAGACATCGTGCTCTATCCGCACTTCACCGACCGGGTCGTACCCGGCTGGTTCGATAAGACCCTGCCGTGGCGCCGCGCCTGCCCCAAGCGCTTGCAGAATGTGCTGTTGCTGGCGCCTTCGAAGGAATACCTGGCGCGCCTGCCCTACGGCAAACTGCCGGACCGTAATGACTTCAAGCGTTTCATGGGCGATGCCCCGAGCCGGCAGAAATACTGGCGCGTGACGATGGATGAAAGCCGTCGCCTGGGTGACGAGTTCCTCGAACTGGCCGCCAACGGTCGACTTGGCGAGCGCTTGCTGACCCTTTAGTCAGGACAAGCTGTTAAACTCGCCACCTGCCCGAATCGCTGCGGCGACGCCACCTCAACAGAGCTGAAAACACTGTGGAAATCTTCAAGGAATTTACGTTCGAATCCGCCCACCGCCTGCCCCACGTACCGGACGGCCACAAGTGCGGGCGCCTGCACGGTCACTCGTTCAAAGTGGCGATTCACCTGAGCGGCGATCTCGATCCTCACACTGGCTGGATTCGTGACTTCTCGGAGATCAAGGCGATCTTCAAGCCGCTGTACGAGCGCCTCGACCACAACTACCTGAACGACATCCCCGGCCTGGAAAACCCGACCAGCGAAGTGCTGGCCAAATTCATCTGGGCAGAACTCAAGCCGTTGTTGCCCGAACTCAGCGCGATCCGCATCCACGAGACGTGCACCAGCGGTTGCATCTATCGCGGCGAATAACCCGGCAAACAAACGCAATATCCCTGTGGGAGCGAGCCTGCTCGCGATAGCGTCGGCACATTGAACATCAATGTGACAGACAAACGCTTATCGCGAACAGGCTCGCTCCCACAGTCGTTCTACAGTGATCAATGTCACTGGCGGGGAACGCCGTAGTCGGGATAACGTATCGACTACACGATCTTCCAAAAGGACTCATCTCATGCACATCATCAACGCCCGTCTGCGCAACCAGGAAGGCCTGCATGAGTTGTACCTGGAGAACGGCCTGATCAGCAGCATCGCCCGCCAGACGGAGGCCCCGACCCTGGGGCCCGAAGATCTGGATGCCGGCGGCAACCTGGTGGTGCCGCCGTTTGTCGAGCCGCACATTCACCTCGACGCGACCCTGACCGCCGGCGAACCGCGCTGGAACATGAGTGGTACGTTGTTCGAAGGCATCGAGTGCTGGGGTGAGCGCAAGGTGACGATCACCGAGGAAGACACCAAGACCCGCGCCCGTAAAACCATCCAGAGCCTCGCCGCCCATGGCATCCAGCACGTGCGCACTCACGTCGACGTCACCGACCCACAACTGACGGCGCTCAAAGCCATGCTCGAGGTGCGCGAGGAAAACCGGCACCTGGTCGACATGCAAATCGTCGCGTTTCCCCAGGAAGGCATCGAGTCGTACCGCAATGGCCGTGAACTGATGGAAGAAGCGATCCGCATGGGTGCAGACGTGGTCGGCGGCATCCCGCACTTCGAGTACACCCGGGATCAGGGCGTGAGCTCGGTGAAGTTCCTCATGGACCTGGCCGAGCGCAGCGGTTGCCTGGTGGATGTGCATTGCGACGAAACCGACGACCCGCATTCACGTTTTCTTGAAGTGCTGGCCGAAGAGGCTCGCAGCCGCGATATGGGTTCGCGGGTCACCGCCAGTCACACCACGGCCATGGGCTCTTATGACAACGCCTACTGCGCCAAGCTGTTTCGCCTGCTCGGGCATTCGGGAATCAGCTTTGTCTCCTGCCCCACCGAAAGCATCCACCTGCAAGGCCGCTTCGACAACTTCCCGAAGCGCCGGGGCGTGACGCGAGTCAACGAGCTGCTGGAAGCGGGGATGAACGTGTGCTTCGGCCAGGACTCGATCGTCGACCCGTGGTACCCGCTGGGCAACGGCAACATTCTGCGGGTGCTCGAAGCGGGCTTACACATCTGTCACATGCTCGGTTACCGCAATTTGCAAAGCGCGCTGGACCTGGTGACCGACAACAGTGCCAAGGCCATGGCCCTGGGCGAGCGTTACGGACTGGAGCGCGGGCGTCCGGCGAACCTGCTGATTCTGTCCGCCGACAGCGACTATGAAGTTATTCGCAGCCAGGGTTTGCCCCTGTATTCAGTGCGCGATGGCAAGGTGTTGATGAAACGGACGATGCCGGTGGTGGAGTTCAGTGGTTTGAGCTGAGCTATGCATTGACTGGGCTGGCCCCATCGTCGGATCGCCGCCCGGAGCATGCTCACTCCTACAGGTTTTGTGACTGACACACATCCACTGTAGGAGCGAGCCTGCTCGCGATAGCAAACTCCAGGTCAATCACTCATTCGGGCCGTACCAAACAGGCTGACCCGACTCAACTCCCCCCGCTCCTCTTCCAGCAAAATCGGCGCCGTACCGCCCGGCATCGTCACCTTGATCTCACCCGCGCTGACCCAGCCCACCCGCCAGGCCGCACAGGCCACCGCGCTGGCGCTGGTCCCCGAAGATGCCGTCGGCCCCTCGCCCCGCTCGAATACCCGCGCGGCGATGTGCCCTTCGGACAAGCGCATTGCCCATTGCAGGTTGATTCCCGCCGGACACGGTTTGCCTGCACCGACCGGCATGGCGTAGGCAATCCGTGTCAGCCCCTCACCCAGTGCCGGCTCGCGCATCTGCTCGTTGCTCGGCAGATCATCGGCACTTTCCACCAGCGTCACGCAATGGGGATTGCCAACCCGCGCGAACTGACTGCACGACCAGGCACCGTTGAGCGCCGACAACTGTTCAACGTGGCTGAGTTCGCGACCGTTCAACAGCACTGTTTCAACCCCATGGGCACTGACCGCCGTCGGCCCGAAACCCGGTCGGCCCAGATCAAGCCAGAAACCGTTCACGCCGTCGACCTGGGCGGCTTTCACCGAGGTTTGCCCCGGTGACGGCGTATCGGCCTTGTCGTGATGAACCCTGAGTTCACAGCCTTCGTTCAACAACCCTTGATCGCTGAGGGCCTGGGAGAAAATCGTCAGCCCGTTGCCACTGCGTTCAGCGAAGGTCCCATCGGTGTTGACGATCAGCAGATCGAAGGGTGACGCGTTTTGAAACGGTCCGACCAGCAAACCATCGCTGCGATGTTCCTTGGCACCGGCCGGTTGCGTGCCGGGAGCCCAGCCACAGCAAGCCTCGATGGCGGCCAGCGCCCAGGTTTCACGCGACTGCGCTGCATCGCTGGCGTGGTCGGGCAAATCGATTCCCTGGCGGCGCAATTCATCAGGCGCCACCACGATGTAGATATTGCCCCGTGCATCGTATCTTTGCGCCATGACGCCCCCTACGTGTCATTGAATGGCCTCAACATATCGCGAAACAGACGGCGGCTGTGCAACGATGTCGCCCTGTATCACCGCGAAACCGCCCGGACAGAGATCGAACCTCGCCGTTCAATCCCTGTCCCTTGGGAACGCGACGTTTTTTGCCAAGGATTGATATGACCAGCCTCAACACCCAGACCACATTCGTTCCCGGGCGCCTGGAACAGATGTCCACGCGCATCGCGTTTTTTATCGCCGGGTTCGGTATCGCCGCGTGGGCGCCGCTGGTGCCTTATGCCAAGACCCGGGCCGCACTGGATGAAGGCACCCTGGGGCTGTTGCTGTTGTGCCTTGGCGTGGGTTCGATTCTGGCAATGCCGCTGGCCGGAATCCTCGCGACGCGCTTCGGCTGTCGGCGGGTGGCGACCGGTGGAACATTGCTGATCTGCGCCGCACTGCCACTGCTGGCGACGGTGTCGTCGATTCCGGCATTGATCGCGGCGCTGTTCATGTTCGGCGCGGGACTCGGCACGGTGGATTCTACGGTCAACCTGCAAGCGGTGATCGTCGAGCGCGCCAGTGGCAAGAACATGATGTCGGGCTTCCATGGCTTGTTCAGCCTGGGCGGGATCGTCGGCGCTGCGGGCGTCAGCGCCCTGCTCGGCCTCGGCCTTTCACCGCTGGGCGCAACGCTGGTGGTGATCGTGGTGTTGCTGATCGCGCTGACCAAAGCGGTCCCGCACATGCTGCCCTATGGCAGCGAAAGCTCGGGGCCGGCATTTGCCGTTCCCCACGGGATCGTGCTGTTTATCGGCGGGATGTGCTTCATCGTGTTCCTTGCCGAAGGCGCGGCACTGGACTGGAGTGCGGTGTTCCTGGCGCAGGAACGCGGCATCGACACCGCTTATGCGGGGCTGGGTTACGCGGCGTTTGCCCTGACCATGACCGCCGGGCGTTTAA
This sequence comes from Pseudomonas sp. P1.8, assembly GCF_001269805.1. Lineage (NCBI taxonomy): Bacteria > Pseudomonadati > Pseudomonadota > Gammaproteobacteria > Pseudomonadales > Pseudomonadaceae > Pseudomonas > Pseudomonas sp. P1.8. The sequence goes on along the minus strand of NZ_LHVM01000010.1, from coordinate 266,853 downwards.
CCGGAGACAAGATCGTGCGACGCCTGGGCGCGACGCGGGTGATGGTGTTCGGGGGGTTGATTGCTGCGGCAGGACTGCTGTTGGCCACCTTCACGCCGAACTGGGAAGCCGCTCTGGTGGGTTATGCACTGCTGGGGGCCGGCTGCTCGAACATTGTGCCGGTGCTGTACACGGCCGTGGGCAAACAGACCGTCATGCCTGAGAGCATTGCCGTGCCAGCCATTACTACGCTGGGTTATGCAGGCATTCTGGCGGGGCCGGCGCTGATCGGCTTCATCGCCCATGGCAGCAGCTTGAGTTTTGCCTTTGCCTTGATGGCGTTGTTGTTGGTGGCGGTGGCGGTTGGCGGGAAGGTGTTGAAAGTCTGAAAAGCTTCGCCGGCAAGCCGGCTCCTACAAGGGATCTGTGTCGCAATCCAAACCTGCTCACACCCCGGGCGACTGTAGGAGCTGGCTTGCCAGCGAAAGCGGTGGGTCAGCCAACATTTTCGTCGGCTGTTAAGCCGTCTTCGCGGGCAAGCCCGCCACAAGGAACTGTGTACACCTGAGGGAGCGGGCGAAGGCTTTTAGAATCCGACACTGGCCTGCACAAAGAACGTGCGCGGCGCGCCGACGTACATGCCCGAGTTGTTGTCGCTGGAGCGGGTGAAGTACTGCTTGTCGAAGATATTCTTCACACCCGCGCCGAGTTTCAGGTTCGACACCTGCGGGCCGAAGTCATAGCCGGCCCGGGCGTTCCAGAGCACGTACCCCGGGATGTCGCCGAATTGACCGTCAGCCGTGCCTTCGGTGATGTAGTTCCCATTGAAGCTGCCGTCAGCGTTCACGCCGGTGCCCGGCGAGCGCTGCTTGGACTGAGCGAATGCATCAAGGTTGTAGGTCCAGCGGTTGATGTCGTAGCGCAGGCCTGCGGTGGCCACTTGCCGGGAGTAAAACGGCAGGTCACGGCCCTTGAAGCCCGGAATATCGCCTTCGTAGGTGGCGCGGGTGTAGGTGAAACCGGCATTGGCGGTGAGGCCGTCCAGCATCGGGTTCAGCGCGGCCATGTCGTAATGCACGGACGCTTCAATGCCTTGGTGCTTGGTCGCGCCCAGGTTGGTCCAGCCCACGTCGTTGCTGATGTATTGCAGCTCGTCGTCAAAGTCGATGTAGAACAGCGTCACTTCGCCGCCCCACACGTCATCGTTGTAGCGCGTACCGATTTCATAGGTCTTGGCCTTTTCCGGCTCCAGGCCGTTAGCCGTGTTGTCGCCGATACCGCCCTGACCCAACTGGAAATACTGCAGGGCGCCGAACGAAGTCTCGTAATTGGCGAAAAGTTTCCAGGCCTCGGACATGTGATACATCACGCTCAGGGCTGGCAGTGGCTCGTTGCTTTCGATGCTGCGCTTCTTCTCCTGCACCGGTTTTCCGGCGGTGTCGAGCACCGGACGCTCATGCCAGTCGGTGCTGATGTGCTCGAAGCGAATACCCGGCGTAACAGTCCAGTTGCCCACGTCGATCTTGTTGTCGATGTAGATCGAATTGGCCTCGGTGCCCCCTGTGCGGTCCTGATAGACATGGCCGTCCGAACCCGGACGCACGACGGGCTCGTTGTTGACCAGTGCCACACGGCTGGCCTCCTCGTGCATGCCCTCTTTCAAATAGCGATAACCGACGCTGACTTCCTGGGTGGTCGGGCCCACGTCAAAAATGTGCGACACGCGAGGCTCGATACCGAAGGTGTAATAGGTGCGCGGGTAAGAACTGAGGGTCTTCAGGTCACGGGCGGCGATGGTGCTGCCGCGAAAGCTGTCGGTGTAGTAAGTCAGCACTTCGGCCTGGGTGCGATCATCGATCTGCCGCGTCCACTTGAACGACACATCCTTGCGGCGGCCGCTGAAGTTGTCGTAGTCACGCACAGACTGGAACGGATCGGCGTCGTACTGCGCCTGGGTCAGGCCGCCGGGCATGTCGGCCTTGGCGTCGTAGTAGTGGAAATTGAGGCTGAAGTCGTCGTAATCAGTGGGCGCCCAGTGGGTCTTGAGGATCACGTCGTCGATGTCGTTGCCGTTGTTGCTTTCACGGTAGCCGTTGCCGTTCACGCCTGAGTACAACAGCGCCACCCCCATGCCGTTGTCGGCGGTGCCGCCCATGAACGCGGTGTCGATGTGCTTCCAGCCACCGTGCTGGGAGGTTTCCATTGTGGTGCCGATTTCCGCAGAAGCTTGCTGCGGAATCGCACGGGTCACGAAGTTGATCACGCCGCCAACGTTCTGTGGCCCGTAGCGCACGGAGCCGGCGCCACGTACCACGTCGATGCTGTCGAGGTTACCCGAGGAAATCGGCGCCATGGACAGTTGCGGCTGGCCGTAAGGCGCAAACGCCGCCGGGATGCCGTCGATCAGCACGGTGGAGCGTGGCGACAGGCGCGACGTCAGGCCGCGCACGCCCACGTTCAGGGAAATGTCGCTGCCACCGGTGCCGTTGGCGTCCTGCACCTGCACGCCCGGAACGCGCTTGAGCACGTCGCCGACGTTCATCGCGCCCTGCTCGACCATGGCCTCGCGGCGAATCACCGTCCGTGCGCCCGGATGGTTTTGCACCACAGCGGCATCGGCATCGCCGAGCCAGTCACCAACCACTTTGATGTCAGTCACGCCCAGTTCCAGTGGACCGTTGGCCGCCGAGGTCGTTACCGGCATCAAAGTCACTGAGCCTTCATCGATCTGGTATTGCAATCCGCTGCCTTGCAGCAGCTGACGCAGCGCTTCTTCCGGAGAAATATTACCGTCCACCGCCGGCGCCTGCTTGCCGGCCACCAGATCAGGGCTGAAAAACACCTGAAGCGAAGTCTGCTGGCCCAACTGGCTCAAGGCCTGCCCCAGCGGTTGCGCCGCAATGTGGATCGCTTCGCCAGCATAGGCCTGAGGCAGCGCGAAGTTGACCGCCAGCGCAAGGGCCAAGGGCAACCAGGTGGGTTTGTTGTTTTTAGCGGTGGATTTCTTCACGTCGAACGTAGTCCTGTGGATCGCAAGAGTGTGCGCATTGTTAATGCAAACCAGTTGCAGTTGAACAGGAAGACGATGAACTCGAAAAAAACCTGAATTTTATTTTGAGATTATTTCCTGGCTGCCGTCATCGAGGGTGTGCACGGCCACCGGCAGGATGTTCGGCAAGGCCTTGAGCAGCGCGTCGGTGTTGTCGGATTTGAACACGCTGGTCAGGCGCAGATTGCCCACCGCCGGGTTGCCGACCTTCAGTGGCTTCTGGCGATAACGCGAGACCTGCTCCACGACGTCGGCCAGGCTGGCGTTGTTGAACACCAGTTTGCCGCTGCGCCAGGCCGTGAGTTCGGCCGGGTTGACCGCGTAAGCGGCCGCGACCTTGCCTTGGGTGTCGACATGGGTGCCAAGGCCTGCAGTGAGATTGATGAAATCACTGTCGGCGGCTTCACGTCCCTGAACCTTGACGGTGCCCTGCTCCACGACAACCCGGGTATCGCTGTTGCCTCGGCGCACATCGAAGCGCGTACCGGTGACCGTGACCATGCCGCTCCCGGCCTCGACCACAAAGGGCCGGCTGGTGTCGTGCTGAACGCTGAACATCGCTTCGCCTTCGGCCAACTCGACGCTGCGACGATCCTCTTCAAAGCGCACCTGAATCCGGCTGCGGCTGTCGAGGTCGACCACCGAGCCATCCGGCAATGCCACTTGACGCCGCTCGCCCAAGGCTGTGGAAAACTCGGCGGTGTAAGGGGTTGGGCGATTCAATCCACTGAACAACCCCAGCCCGAGGGCCACAGCCAAAACACTCGCCGCCACCGCGTAACGCAACACTGGACGACGCTGGCGACGCTCCGGCGGCGGTTCACACAAAGCCCGCAACCGCGCGGCCGGCACCAGGTCGGCGGCTTTCCACAAACCCTGGAGCAGATCGAATTCGGTTCGGTGCTGGGGATGTTCGTCCAGCCAGTCCTGGAACCGGCGGCGCATATCGACATCGACGACAGGCTCCTGCAACCGCACAAACCACTGCGCCGCCTCATCGCGAACCGTTGTTTTCCCGCACGCACAATCACGAGTATCCATCATGGAAGTTCCTGTTTGGCTGGGTAAGGGAATTCACGCCGCGTAAGGGCGTAGGAGCTGCCGAAGGCTGCGATCTTTTGATCTTCAGCGATTTCAATGCCGCCAAAAGATCGCAGGCTTCGCCAGTGCCTACACAAGCCACCGCATATCATGATTGCAGTCCTTCAAGGCGGTCGCGCAGATGCCGCAGCGTGCGGATCATATACTTTTCCACCATGTTCTTTGACAGTCCCAGGCGTTCGGCGATTTCAGCCTGGGTCAGGCCTTCGATTTTCTGCCAGACAAACACCTTGCGGCAATTGACCGGCAGCTCGGTGAGCGCCCGTTCGATGGAGTCGGCCAACTGGATCGCCTGCATGAAATGCTCCGGGTCGCCGTTGGGCGACTCACTGAGATCAATCGCCTCGGACTCCATGGCGCCCCGTCGATCCTCGCGCCGATAACCATCGACCGCGATATTGCGCGCGGTCTGGTGCAGATACGCCCGTGGTTGCTCCACCTTCGCCGAATCCGACTCGAGCACACGCACGAAGGTGTCGTGGGCCAGGTCCTCGGCCTGCTGACGATTTCTCAGGCGACGGGTCCAGGTGCCAACCAACTCTTCGTAATGCTCGAAAAAGCCGTGTCTGCGGGGCAACTTGAGGGTCATTGCAGTGTGCTGTGAGGACGGGGCGCGAATAGTAATGCTTCCTATTAACGCGAAGCAATGACTTGCGGCCCATTGGCCCCACACTTTGTCTGCTTGCCATTGCGCCATCCGTCAGCAAAGCTGGATGACGGCACAGAAGCAAAGAAATCTGGCAGGCATTCAAATGCAGTCATTGACCGGTTGTAACAAAGTGCAGGAATGCCCGTACCCGGCTTTTCCCAGGATCTCCCACATGTTCAGCTCCAAAGCGTCGCCCAAAAGATCACCCTTTGCCCGGCTCGCCCTGGCTATCTCCCTGAGCGCCATCGGCCTGCCTTTCTGGGCAAGCAATGCCCAGGCCCACGGCGGTCACGCCGAAATGGTGCCGCTGCAAGCAGGCCTTGAGGAGTTTGGCGCCACGGTGAAGTGGGACGACTATGCCAATCTGTTCACCATCGCCAAGGACGGGGTCTACCTCAAGGTCAAGCCGAACAGCAAAGTGGCCATGCTCAACGGTAAGCGTATGGAGCTGACGGTGCCGGTGGTGTTCAAGGACAAGACGGCCTTCATGTCCAAGGACTTCATCAATCAGGTGTTCCAGTCCGGACTGGACACGACCTTTGTCGTCGAAACCCGCCCCAGCCCGCTTAACCCGCTGAGCGCCGCTGAAATCACGGCAGCGGTGGACATCGTCAAGCAATCGGAAAACTACAAGCCCGGTTTTCGCTTCACCGAAATCTCGGTCAAGACACCGCCGAAGGATCAGGTGTGGAATTTCGTCTACACCGGACAAAACGTCACGCAGCCGCGCCAGGCCAATATTGTGGTGCTGGACGGCAAGCATGTGATTGAAGCGCTGGTAGACCTGGACAGCAAACAGCTCAAGTCCTGGAAGCCGATCGAAGGCGCCCACGGCATGGTGCTCCTGGACGATTTCATCGCGGTCCAAACCGCCGTGGAAACCAGTCCGGAATACGCGCAAGCCCTGGCCAAGCGCGGCATCAATGACGTGAAAAAAGTTGTAGCCACGCCGCTGACCGTCGGCTATTTCGACGGCAAGGACGGCCTGGCCCAGGACAAACGCCTGCTGAAAATCGTCAGCTACCTCAATGTCGATGACGGCAACTACTGGGCGCACCCGATCGAAGGTCTGGTGGCGATTGTCGATCTGGAACAGAAAAAACTGATCAAGATCGAAGACGATGCGCTCATTCCGGTGCCGATGAAACCGACGCCGTATGACGGCCGCGGACGCAAAGGCGTGGCGGTCAAGCCGCTGGAAATCACCGAGCCCGAAGGCAAGAACTACACCATCACCGGCAACAGCATTCACTGGCAGAACTGGGATTTCCACGTTCGCCTCGACTCGCGGGTCGGGCCGATCCTGTCCACCGTCACTTATGACGACAAGGGCAAGAAACGCAAAATCATGTACGAAGGCTCGCTGGGCGGCATGATCGTGCCTTACGGCGATCCCGATGTGGGCTGGTACTTCAAGGCGTATCTCGATTCCGGCGACTACGGCATGGGCACCCTGACCTCGCCGATTGCCCGTGGCAAAGACGCCCCGGAAAACGCCGTGTTGCTGGACGCCACTATCGCCGACTACACCGGCGCACCGACCGCGATCCCGCGCGCCATGGCGGTGTTCGAACGCTATGCCGGCCCGGAATACAAACACCAGGAAATGGGCCAGCCCAACCTCAGCACCGAGCGTCGTGAACTGGTGGTGCGCTGGATCAGCACCGTCGGCAACTACGACTACATCTTCGACTGGGTCTTCCAGCAGAACGGCACCATCGGCATCGACACCGGGGCGACCGGCATCGAAGCGGTCAAGGGCGTGAAGTCCAAAACCATGCACGAAGACACTGCCAAGGAAGATACCCGCTACGGCACCTTGCTGGACCACAATATCGTCGGCACCACGCACCAGCACATCTATAACTTCCGCCTCGATATGGACGTGGACGGCGAGCAGAACTCGCTAGTTGAAGTGAACCCGGTGGTGTTGCCCAACGACCGTGGCGGCCCGCGCACCAGTACCATGCAGACCGACACCAAAGTGGTCACCACCGAGCAGCAAGCGGCGCAGAAATTCGACCCGTCGACCGTGCGCCTGCTGAGCAACCCCGGCAAGGAAAACAAGGTAGGCAACACCGTTTCCTATCAGCTGATTCCGTATGCCGGCGGTACGCACCCGGTGGCCAAGGGCGCCAACTTCGGCAAGGATGAATGGCTCTACCATCGCCTGAATTTCATGGACAAGCAGTTGTGGGTGACGCAGTACAACCCTGAGGAAAAATACCCGGAAGGCAAGTACCCGAACCGCTCGGATAAAGACTCGGGCCTGGGGCAGTTCACCCAGGACAACCAGTCCATCGAGAACACCGACGACGTGGTCTGGCTGACCACCGGCACCACCCACATCGCCCGTGCCGAGGAATGGCCGATCATGCCGACGGAGTGGGTGCATGTGCTATTGAAGCCGTGGAACTTCTTCGATGAAACGCCGACCTTGAACCTCAACGCACCGAAGTAAACACAAGAAGCTCGCAGCCTTCGGCAACTCCTACAGGATCGGGTTTCCACACCGTCAATGTAGGAGCTGCCGAAGGCTGCGATCTTTTAAGGCCGAAAGAACAACACAAACCTCAAGGCCGCCTTCGCCAGCAAGCCGGCTCCCACAGGGTCAAGCAGCGTCAGGCAAACAATCACGCATGCCGCTTGCGATACTCCCCCGGCGCAATGCCGAAGCGTGATTTGAACGCCGTGGAGAAGTAGCTCGAATCGGAAAACCCCCACGAATACCCCAGCACCGACAGCTTCTGTTCCTTGCCCAAGCCACGCAGGGATTCGGCGCACAAGTCCAGGCGGCGGTTCTTGATGTAACGCGCCACCACCAACCCCTTCCTGGCAAACATCCGGTACAGGCCACGGGTGGACATGCCGATTTCACGCGCCAGCCACTCCGGGCACAACTCTTCGGAGCGAATGTTCGCGTCGATGAAGCTCAAGGTCTTGCGGAAGAGGCGCTCATGCGCATCGGTGCACTCTTCGCCCTGACTGATCGCCGGGCGCAGCAGACTCACAATCGCTTCCAGGGTCGCTTCGCTTTCCTGCCGGGTCAGGTGCTGCTGGCGGGTAGCATCGAGGATCAGTCGGTGCGACAACATCGCGATGGGGGATGACGCGGCAATCCGGTGACCGCACTTGACCTGGTTGAAGCGCAGGGTTTGTTCGACCACTTGATGCGGCAGGATCAGCGACAACTGTCGGGAGTTTTCGCTGTAGGTGAAATCGCTGGGCCGTGCGGCATCGATCAGTGTGATGTCGCCGGGCGCCAGCAACACCTTGTCGTCACCCTGGGCCATGCCCGCCGAGCCTTCGAGCTGGAACACCGCAAAGTACTTGCCGCCCTCGCCCGCCGCGACTTCCTGGGGTGTGCGAAACAGTCGGGCCTGGCACACGTCGACGAAACTGAGCCTGAGCGCGTCGCTCTGGTATTCGCGGATGCGCCCGGCAAACTCGCTACCCAGGGGCTGTGCGTTGAAGGCGCCACAGATCTGGTTGATCTGATGGATCCATTGATCGAACCCATCATGGCGCTGTGCAGTGGTAAAAATCATGTCAGGCCTCACGCAGGCTTATTTTTATTGTCTACGTCAATCCACACGACATCGGGATGCTTCAAGTCTCCTGAACCGCACCGCTCCCTGAACAATGACGTGTTACTTCAGTCCGCCGAAACGCCGATAGAAACTTTCACCGACATCCGGTAGCGGACCATCGGCCGTTTCCAGTGCGCTGTTGAGCCACTCTTCGGCCTTGGCGTAAATCAGACGGTAAATGTTGCGGCACAACTGCCGGGCGGCGCGGCCTTCCCAATCGCCGGGCAGCAATTCATCCGGCAGTTGCGGGTCGCGCAGCAGCAGTTTGCGGTATTCGTGAATCAGCAGGATCCGCGCCAGAAAGCAGTCGGCCGGTTGCAGGTTTTCCTGTTCGCGAAGTGCCTGCCACAACGGACGGAACAGCTGGATGAACTCGCTGTAATGGGTCGCCAGCTCTTCGATGTTCCAGCTCTCGCGCACTTGCAGGCGCAGCGCCTTGGAGGCCAGTACGTCCTGGGCGGTGGTTTCGAAAACGATGGTGTCTTCCTGGGCGCCGAGGTCGAGCAGCGTCGCGTTGACGTCGGAACGATCGCTGCGCGGGCACGCCAGCACCACCGGCGAAATCGCGCCGAAGCCTTGCCATTCCAGCTCCTCGCGCACTTGCTTGCGCTTGTCCGGGGTCAGTTGCGACAGCATCACCAGGCACCAGGAACCATCCCAGGCCGGCATCGTCGTGCTGTAGACCCGCTTGAAGGCCTTGTCGAAACGGCGACGGCCGGTGCCCGTCAGGCTGTAGTAGCTGCGACGACCGACTTTTTCGGCGGTCAGCCAGCCTTCCTTGGTCAGGCGGAAAATCGAGGTGCGGATCAACCGTTCATTGATGCCGATCGGTTCGAGCAGCTGAATCAGGCTGCCCAGCCAGACAGTGCCGCCATGGGGTTCGATGGCATCCCCGTACAACGTGATGATCAAGGAGCTGGCGCGGATCGGCGTCTGCTCCTGGAAGCGGGTAATCAGATGGTTCAAGGGCGTCAGGGACGACATGGGCGTTCCGTGCGAAAAAAGAAAAGGAATATACCGAAAGCCAACTGGTTAAGACCAATCCCTTGTAGGAGCCGGCTTGCTGGCGATGGTGTGTCAGTCGACACCAAGGTAGCTGACACAGCTTCGCCAGCAAGCCGGCTCCTACTGGGGCTCTGTGTTCACAGGCTGCTGCCTTTGGGCCGCAACCCGCTGTCACTGATCCGCGGGCGATCCGGCTCCGGTTCGCTCAACGGTTCGCAGACGTGCATCTGTGTCAGGCAACGCTGGGCCAGTTGCTGATACTCCCGGGTGCCAGCCAGCTTCCACGCGACTTCCTGATCGCTGAGGGTGCGTTTGACGCTGGCCGGGGCGCCCATGACCAGCGACTGCTCCGGGCATTCGAAACCGGCCTTGACGAAGGCAGCCGCCGACACGAACGAGCGTGCGCCAATCCGCGCGTTGTCCATCACCACCGCATTCATGCCAACCAACACGTCGGCCCCGATCCGACAACCGTGCAGCACCGCGCCATGGCCGATGTGGCCGTTGCGTTCGACCACGGTATCGCTGTCGGGAAAACCGTGCATCACGCAGGTGTCCTGCAGGTTGGCGCCTTCCTCCAGCACGATCCGCCCAAAGTCACCGCGCAAGCTCGCCAGCGGCCCGACATAACAATGCGGGCCGATGATCACGTCACCGATCAACACGGCGGACGGATGCACATAAGCACTCGGGTCAACCACCGGGGTCAGGCCATCAAGGCTGTAGCAGGTCATGGACGGCTCCTTCACAAAGCGATGCGGATAATGACTCATTTTGTATCACATCACTTTTAACATCACAAAGATTAAAAAGCGTATCACTTGAAATGCACCTTTCCGACGAATGCCAATTCGCCCCAAAAACCGCCATAAACCCCAATATATTCAGGACCAAATCCACTAAATCCACCCCTTCAACAGGCCACAATGAAATACAAACACCCCCCAATAAGACACATTAAATACATTTCAGCATTGCTTTTACGTATCACGTTATAGCTATACTTCGGCAAAACCGGCCCCTGCGGCCGATCCAATAACGAGCCGGCGCCACGCCGAGCGTGAACCGTGAGAGCATCGCCATGCCTCTGACCCTTGCCGTCGAATTGATCGAGCCTGGCGTCCGCCTGATTACCCTGCAGCGCCCGCAAGCCCTGAACGCTCTGACCACCGAGTTACTGGGCGAACTGGCCACTGAGCTAAGCACCGCGCAGGCCGACCCCGACACCCGCGCCGTGGTCCTCACCGGTAGCCGCAAGGCCTTCGCCGCCGGGGCTGACATCAAGGAAATGGCCGAGCGCAATCTGGTCGGCATCCTCGACGACCCGCGCCAGGCTTCGTGGCAAACCATCACCCGCTTCAGCAAACCGCTCATCGCCGCCGTCAACGGCTTCGCCCTCGGTGGTGGCTGCGAACTGGCAATGCACGCCGACATCATTATCGCTGGCGAAGATGCCCGCTTCGGGCAACCGGAAATCAACCTCGGGATCATGCCCGGCGCCGGTGGTACCCAACGCTTGCTGCGCGCCGTCGGAAAATCCATGGCCATGCAGATGGTCCTGACCGGCGAGGCAATCGACGCCCGCCAGGCCCAGCGCGCCGGGCTGGTCAGCGAAGTGACGCAACCGGAATTCACCGTCGAGCGCGCCCTGTACATCGCCCGCAGCATTGCGGCCAAGGCACCGCTGGCAGCGCGCCTGGCCAAGGAAGCACTGCTCAAGGCCATGGACACCGACCTGGCCAGCGGCCTGCGTTTCGAGCGTCACGCCTTCACCGTGCTGGCCGGCACCCGCGACCGCGACGAGGGCATTGCAGCCTTCCAGGAAAAGCGCAGCCCGACTTTCACCGGGCAATAAAGCGGCCAACGACATCCGAATTCGAACGACTGCCAAGAGAACGCCAAGACCATGAACTTCGAACACATCCTGTTTTCCATCGACGCCGGCGTCGCCCTGCTCAGCCTCAATCGGCCGGAGCAGCTCAACAGCTTCAACACCCAGATGCATGGCGAAGTCAAAGAAGCGCTCAAGCAAGTGCGGCAGAACCCGGACGTGCGTGTGTTATTGCTGACCGGTGAAGGCCGCGGCTTCTGCGCCGGCCAGGATCTGAGCGACCGCAATGTCGCGCCGGGCAGCGCCGTGCCGGACCTGGGCGAGTCCATCGAGAAGTTCTACAACCCGTTGATCCGCCAACTGCGCGACCTGCCAATGCCGGTGATCTGCGCGGTCAACGGCGTTGCGGCCGGGGCTGGCGCCAACATTGCGCTGGCTTGCGACCTGGTGCTGGCGGCGCGTTCGGCGAGCTTCATCCAGGCGTTCTGCAAGATCGGCCTGGTCCCTGATTCCGGTGGCACCTGGACCCTGCCGCGCCTTGTCGGCATGGCCCGCGCCAAGGCATTGACCCTGCTGGGCAGCCGTCTGAGCGCCGAACAAGCCGAGCAATGGGGCTTGATTTACCAGTGCGTGGACGACGCCCAATTGCGCGACGAAGCCTTGAAACTGGCCCGCCATCTGGCGACTCAGCCGACCTACGGCCTGGCGCTGATCAAACGCAGCCTCAACGCCAGCATGAGCAACAGTTTCGACGAACAGCTGGAGCTGGAACGCGACCTGCAACGCCTGGCCGGGCGCAGCGAGGACTACCGCGAAGGTGTCGGCGCCTTCATGGAAAAACGCACCCCAAGCTTCAAGGGACGCTGAGTCATGACCGCACTGAACATTTCTGCACGCATTGCGGTGATCGGCGCCGGCGCCATGGGCGCGGGCATTGCCCAGGTCGCGGCACAGGCCGGGCACCCGGTGCTTCTGCTGGACAATCGTCCCGGCGCTGCTGCGCAAGCGATTGAAGGCATCGACCGGCAACTGGGCAAACGAGTCGAGAGCGGCAAGCTGTCGGCCGAATCGCGCAGCGCGACGATTGCACGTCTGCAAGCGGCGCAGGCCATCGAAGCCCTGGCCGATTGCGACCTGATCATCGAAGCCATCGTCGAGAACCTTGAGGTCAAGCGCGCCCTGTTCCGCCAGCTCGAAGCCATCTGCGGCAAGCATTGCATCCTCGCAAGCAATACCTCTTCGCTGTCGATCACCAGCATTGGCGCACAACTCGAATATCCAGAACGCCTGCTCGGCCTGCACTTTTTCAACCCGGCACCGGTCATGGCGCTGGTGGAAATCGTCTCCGGTCTGGCCAGCGATCCGGCACTCGCCGAATGCCTGTACGACACCGCCAAGGCCTGGGGCAAAAAACCGGTGCACACCCGCTCCACACCGGGCTTTATCGTCAACCGCGTGGCACGGCCGTTCTATGCCGAAAGCCTGCGGATGCTTCAGGAAGGCGCGGCCGACTGCCCGACACTGGATGCGTTGATGCGCGAGGCCGGCGGCTTTGCCATGGGCGCCTTCGAGCTGACCGATTTGATCGGCCACGACGTCAACTACGCCGTGACCTGTTCGGTGTTCGATGCCTATTACCAGGACACTCGCTTCCTGCCGTCGCTAATCCAGAAAGAGCTGGTGGACGGTGGACGCTTTGGACGCAAGAGCGGTCAGGGCTTCTACAGTTATGCACAGGGCGCGGTGCGGCCGCAGCCTGCCGAAATCAGCAGCGATGCGGCCATCCAGGCTTGCGTGATCGAAGGTGATCTGGGCATCGCCCAAGGCCTGATTCCACGCTTGCAGGAACACGGCATCGAAATCATCCGGCGTGACGGGCAAGGCTTGCTGCGAGTCGGCGATGCCGTAATGGCCCTGAGTGACGGGCGCATGGCCTGCCAGCGCGCCAGGGAAGATGGACTGCGCAACCTGATCCTGCTGGATCTGGCGGCGGATTATGCACAGGCCAAACGCATCGCCATCAGCCACTCGGCTGGCATCGATCCGGTCGCACTCGAACAAGGCGTCGCCCTGTTGCAGCGGGCTGGTTGCAAAGTCAGCCTGCTCAGTGACAGCCCTGCCCTCGCCGTCCTGCGCACCGTGGCGATGCTCGCCAACGAAGCGGCCGACGCGCTGCTGCAAGGCGTGGCCTGCGCCGCCGACATCGATCTGGCGATGCGCGCCGGGGTCAATTATCCACAGGGGCCGCTGGCCTGGGCCGATGCCGTCGGCCTGCCGCACATTCTTCAAACCCTGGAAAACCTGCAAGCCAGTTACGGCGAAGAACGCTACCGGCCGTCGCTGCTGCTGCGCCGTCGCGTCGCCGAAGGGAGAAACTTCCATGACTAACCATGAAGCCATGACGTTGGCCAGCGAATGCGCCCAGGCCTTGCTCCAGCGTGACGCCGCCAGCCTGGGGATGGGCATGCGCCTGCTCTCGGCCGGTCCCGGCTGCGCCCGCGTGGGCATGACCGTGCGGGCCGACATGGTCCAGGGCCACGGCACCTGCCACGGCGGCTACCTGTTCGCCCTCGCCGACTCGGCATTCGCCTTTGCCTGCAACAGCTACAACGAAGCGACCGTGGCCATTGGTTGCAGCATCGATTACATCGCCCCAGCTCGCCTGGGCGACACACTGAACGCCGACTGCATTGAACAAAGCCGCTCCGGGCGCACCGGCAACTACGACGTACGCATTGAAAATCAGCAGGGCCAGTTGATCGCCCTGTTCCATGGCAAATCCTACAAAGTGCGCGGCCCGGTGCTGACGCGGGAGAATCCGAATGAATGACGCCCTGATCATCGACGCAGTCCGCACCCCGATTGGCCGCTACGCCGGCGTCCTGAGCGGCGTGCGTGCCGACGACCTCGGCGCGGTGCCGTTGCGTGAATTGCTGCGCCGTCACCCGCAAGTGGACTGGAGCAGCGTCGACGACGTGATCTACGGCTGCGCCAACCAGGCCGGCGAAGACAACCGCAACGTGGCGCGTATGTCGGCGTTGCTGGCCGGGCTGCCGGTCAGTGTGCCGGGCACCACCCTCAACCGCCTGTGCGGCTCCGGGCTGGATGCCATCGGCACCGCCGCCCGGGCCATTCGCAGCGGCGAAACCGGGCTGATGCTGGTGGGCGGCGTTGAATCCATGTCCCGCGCACCGCTGGTGATGGGCAAGGCCGAGCAGGCGTTTTCCCGGTCGGCCGAGATCTTCGACACCACCATCGGCTGGCGCTTCGTCAACCCGCTGATGAAAAAGGCCTACGGCATCGACTCCATGCCGGAAACGGCGGAAAACGTCGCCGCACAATTCAACATTTCCCGAGCCGACCAGGACGCCTTCGCCCTGCGCAGCCAGCAACGTGCTGCTGCCGCCCAGGCCAATGGACGCCTGGCCAAGGAAATCGTCGCGGTGGAAATTCCCCAGCGCAAAGGCCCGGCCAAAGTGGTCGAGCACGACGAACACCCGCGCGGCGACACCACCCTTGAGCAACTGGCCAAACTCGGCACGCCATTCCGCGAAGGCGGCAGCATCACCGCCGGCAACGCTTCTGGCGTTAACGACGGCGCCTGCGCGCTGCTGCTGGCCAGCCCCGAAGCCGCCAAACGACACGGATTGACCGCCCGGGGCCGCGTTGTCGCCATGGCCACCGCTGGCGTCGAACCACGGATCATGGGCATCGGCCCAGTCCCGGCTACGCGCAAAGTGCTGGAAGTAGCCAACCTGAGCCTGGCCGACATGGACGTGATCGAACTCAACGAAGCCTTCGCCGCCCAAGGCCTTGCCGTGTTGCGTGAACTGGGCCTGAGCGACACCGACCCGCGAGTCAACCCCAACGGCGGCGCCATTGCCCTGGGCCATCCATTGGGCATGAGCGGCGCGCGCTTGGTGACCACCGCCCTGCATGAGCTGGAGGAACGTAATGGCCGCTACGCCCTGTGCACCATGTGCATCGGCGTCGGCCAAGGGATCGCGCTGATCATCGAACGTCTATCCCACTAAAGAATCGCGATTCCCGAGGAGCCGAGAGGTATCCTTGGGACATGCACTCAAAGCCCTTGTGCAAAAGGGCTGGAACACAAAAACAATTCGAGTGAACACATGAACATGCCAATAGCCCAAGCAGAGCTCAATCCTGTGCTGGACCCGCTGGAAACCGCCAGCATCGACGAGCTGCGCCAGCATCAGCTGGAGCGCCTGCGCTGGAGCCTGAACCACGCCTACAACAACGTGCCGCTGTACCGTCAGCGTTTCGATGCGCTGGGCGTGCACCCGGACGACATCAAGTCCCTGGACGACCTGGCGAAGTTCCCCTTCACCACCAAGTCCGACCTGCGCGACAACTACCCCTACGGCATGTTTGCCGTGCCGATGAACGACATCGTGCGCCTGCACGCGTCCAGCGGCACCACCGGCAAACCGACCGTGGTCGGCTACACCCAGAACGACATCGACACCTGGGCCAACGTGGTGGCGCGTTCGATCCGCGCCGCCGGTGGCCGCCGTGGCGACAAGGTGCACATTTCCTATGGCTACGGCCTGTTCACCGGTGGCCTCGGCGCCCATTACGGTGCCGAACGCCTGGGCTGCACGGTGATCCCGATGTCCGGCGGCCAGACCGAAAAACAGGTGCAGCTGATCAAGGATTTCCAGCCGGACATCATCATGGTCACGCCGTCCTACATGCTCAACATCGCCGATGAAATCGAGCGTCAGGGCATCGACCCGCACAAACTGGCCCTGCGTCTGGGCATCTTCGGCGCCGAACCCTGGACCGCCGAACTGCGCAGCGCCATCGAGAACCGCCTGGGCATCACCGCCCTCGACATCTACGGTCTGTCGGAAATCATGGGGCCGGGTGTGGCGATGGAATGCGCCGAAACCAAAGACGGCCCGACCATCTGGGAAGACCACTTCTACCCGGAAATCATCGACCCGATCACCGGCGAAGTGCTGCCGGACGGGCAGATGGGCGAACTGGTGTTCACCTCCCTGAGCAAAGAAGCCCTGCCAATGATCCGCTACCGCACCCGCGACCTGACGCGACTGCTGCCGGGTACTGCACGGCCGATGCGACGCATCGACAAGATCACCGGGCGCAGCGATGACATGCTGATCATCCGCGGCGTCAACGTGTTCCCGACGCAGATCGAGGAGCAGGTACTGAAAGTCAAACAACTTGCCGAGTGCTACGAGATTCATCTGTATCGCAATGGCAACCTGGACAGCGTTGATGTGCATGTCGAACTCAAGGCTGAGCACCAGCACCTGAGCGATGAACAGCAGAAGGCTGTTTGCGGGGAGTTGAGCAAGCACATCAAGACGTACATCGGGATCAGTTCACGGATCGTTTTGCAGCCGCTCCATTCGATCAAGCGATCGGAAGGCAAGGCTTGCCACGTGTTGGATAAACGTCCTAAAGCATGACTGCTGCACCCCTTATTGCCCCGCTTTTGCGGGGTTTTTTTTGGATTCTGGCGGGTGTTGTCAAGCCGGCTCTCGCTCTTGCTGGGTAGCGAGCTCAGCCTCGCGTTTGGCGATGGCGGCTTCCAGTTCCGGGGAGCGTTTGGCCCATTGTTCCGGGGGGAGTGGTTTGGACCATTCGATGATGTCGGGGTGGCTCAACGCGGGTGGCGGTGACAATTTCCACGCTTGCAGCATCATTGCCAGCGGTGCCCCGAACAGTACGGCGCCGATGATAAGCCACAATGCCTTGTCAATTTCCCAGGCTGCCAGATGTTGTCTGATGCCATTCAAGTAGTCACAGAAAACACCCCAGAAAACATTCCTTCCACGCAGTCTCTCTCGCTCCCCTTCAAAATCATTGGTTAACGGGAGAACTTGCAGCCCGATCTCCATGTAGCTGCGCATGCACTCCCACAACGCCATCGCCGTGGTGCCGCCGCCGCAGTGGAAGCCCAGCGAAAAGTGCTTGTTGTCTTCCTCGGCGTGGGGATCCGGATTCTCGAAGCCGATGACCAGCAAGCCCATCGTGTTGCGGCCAGCCTGGCTGACGGAAGAGTGCTGAGTGGCGGCGGCGGTCACGCTTTCCCAGGGGGCGAGCCAGTATTCGCCGTTATCGCGTGGGACACAGACTTCGCGGCGTTGGCGGTTGAAGCGTATGGGTAGGGGGACTTCGCGGAAGAGGCCTTGGATCAGAAACAGCGCTGGGATGCCAGTGATGATTGAGCCAGCTATCAATATGTCTTGGCTAAAATCTCCAGAGGCGATATTTCGTGTGAAGTACGCCATGATTAAAAACAGCATCACCATCGGCCATAGCACCATTACCGCCGAACCGATGCTGTAGTTGCCGACATCCAGAAACACCTCGTTCTTGCGCCAGATGATGTTGAGCACATCACACGGCTTTTCTCCGGTAGGGATGGGCAGCGGCGCCAAATAATCATTGCGCGACAACAGCCGTTTTTTTGTGGTGCCTGCCTCGGGCGTGCTCATGGTTTGTCCTTGGGTTGCAGGTAAGAGGCGCCGGGATGATCTTCGCCGAGCCGGTAGCGCGGGACACGATCCAGCTCAGGCGTCGGGTCGTTCCGCAGCGCGATCACGCCGGTGCTGTCGCTCAAGGTAAAGGCCAGCCCTGCTTCGCCACCGATGAAGGTCGGGGCGCCGAGCATGGCGAGGAGTGGCGTGCGATAGCGCAACCGCAGGGAAACGCTGCCGGGCAACCGGCCTTGAGGATTTGTCGTCACGCCGGCTCTCGCTCTTGCGGGCTAGCGAGCTCAGCCTCGCGTTTGGCGATGGCGGCTTCGAGTTTCGGGGAGGGTTTGGCCCATTGTTCCGGGGGGAGTGGTTTGGACCATTCGATGATGTCGGGATAGAGCAGGTCGGGCGGTGGGTACAGCTTTTTCCTTTGCAGATAGGTGGCGAGAGGAGCATTGAAGATGAATACGCCGAACACGCCCTCCCACAACAGCGTCAAAATCCAACCGCGCTCTTTGGCCTTGTCGCTCATGTAATCGATGTAGTAGCGCAGGTTCGCTCCCGAGTTGAGCGCAGCCGCCTCCGGCGCTGCTGCCGGCCCGATCTCCATGTAGCTGCGCATGCACTCCCACAACGCCATCGCCGTGGTGCCGCCGCCGCAGTTGAAACCCAGCGAAAAGTGCTTGTTGTCTTCCTCGGCGTGGGGATCCGGATTCTCGAAGCCGATGACCAGCAAGCCCATCGTGTTGCGGCCAGCCTGGCTGACGGAAGAGTGCTGTGTGGCGGCGGCGGTCACGCTTTCCCAGGGGACGAGCCAGTATTCGCCGTTATCGCGTGGGACGCAGACTTCGCGGCGTTGGCGGTTGAAGCGTATGGGTAAGGGGACTTCGCGGAAGAGGCCTTGGATTACCAAACAGATAGGAATGCCCATAATAACTGCGCCCAATATCAAAATCTCTTGACTGAATTCAATGTCGAGATTTCGAGTAAAAAAAGACATGGCTAAAAACAGCATCACCCCCGGCCAAATGGTCATCACCGCCGAACCGATGCTGTAGTTGCCGACATCCAGAAACACCTCGTTCTTGCGCCAGATGATGTTGAGCACATCACACGGCTTTTCTCCGGTAGGGATGGGCAGCGGCGCCAAATAATCATTGCGCGACAACAGCCGTTTTTTTGTGGTGCCTGCCTCGGGCGTGCTCATGGTTTGTCCTTGGGTTGCAGGTAAGAGGCGCCGGGATGATCCTCGCCGAGCCGGTAGCGCGGGACACGATCCAGCTCAGGCGTCGGGTCGTTCCGCAGCGCGATCACGCCGGTGCTGTCGCTCAAGGTAAAGGCCAGCCCTGCTTCGCCACCGATGAAGGTCGGGGCGCCGAGCATGGCGAGGAGTGGCGTGCGATAGCGCAACCGCAGGGAAACGCTGCTGGGGGTTGTGCCCAAGACATCGCGTAGCGCCTTGAAGGGACCACTCAGGCGCAGACCCTGACCGTCCTTGAACGGTATCCACTCGCAAACGCTGCTGACCAGCCAGTGCGGCGTCATGTCCCGCCAGGGACGCGGCGGCTTGAAATGTTGGTTGGGGCTGTTCTTGATCAGATGGCGGTAAGCCTGGGTATCCACGGGATCACCGATCATGCTCAGCTCCAGGTAGGCACTGCCGGGCTCGGCCCCCGGTAAATCGATGGTCAGGGCCTCGATGGCGCTGACGAAGGCAAGGCCCGACGCGCCACTACCCAGGGTCGATTCCGTGCTGCTTTGCATGCTGACCCGAGGTGCATACAGGATGAAGTACAGCCTATCGAGTTCTTCCTCTTGGGCTTTGGGTGCGATGGGGGCCAGGTCAAGCGCCCGGGCTTTTGACCAGCAACAGAAGTTGAGGAAGTTTTGCAGCGGGGTTTGCTCGAACACCCAAGTGATCAAGTGCAGCACGCCCAGCACGGCAATCAGCCAATTCAACGGCCCCAGGTACAGCGTGTAGCGCAAGATGGCGGTTTCGACGGTTATTGAACCTGCCAAGGCGCGGGCAGTGTAGCCAAACCCTAACAACGCTTGGGCGCCAAAGGCCGCGATTTGTCCACCGACTACGCTCTGGCGCATCTCCAGCCATGGATCGACCCGGCTTTGGGCGTTTTCCAGCTGTACTTGCAGAGACCTGAACTCTGCGAATGCTGCACCGCCAGATAGCCCACCAATCACCCCACCAAACAACGTAAGCATCGGCGCAGTTGAACCAAAGAAGTGAAACCTATCCTTCCCCAACCCCTTCCGCACCTGATGATCAATCACCGCCACCAACGCCGCCCCCGCATACAACGTCGCCGACACCGTGTCATACATCCGTCGACTGTCCATCCCCTCCACCACCCCAGCCTCGCTCAAATAGTTCTGCGCATTCAGCACGTTCAACAACAACGCCGCCACTGGCACCACGCCGCCGCTGTTGGCCACCGCCGGCGAGTTGACGATCCGCTCCACCCGCCCGGCCCCAATGGCCTTGCCGGTGGTTTTCACCCAGCCGTCCAACGCGTCGGCCTGTTGTCCCAGCAGTTTCCACAGCTGCCGGCTCCCTTCGACGCCGAACTGCAAGCGCGCATCGCTGCCCAGACGCGCGGCGACGAAAATGCCCAGCCAGGCATTGCTGAAGGCTTTATCGCCTTTGAGCACCAGCAAGGCCGCCGCGAGCCGCTTGACCAGCACGCTCCACGCGCTGCCGACGTCACGGGCCATGGCCGCGATGTCGTGCAGGATCGGCTTGCTCAATGGCGCCAGCGCCAGGTGCGTGGCATTGAGGTTGTCGTCGGCCAGTGCCGCCATCAGTTCGCCCAGGCGGCTGACGTTATTGACGGCGGCGTCGATCGTGGGTGTCCATGCGTTGAACAGGTGCGTCAGCGCACCAACGTCCGCCGCGCGCACATAGTCGGCGTACTGTTCGGCCCCCTGGGCGCGGATGCATTGGGCGGTCAGGCAGCCGGTGGCGAGTTCGGTCAGCCACTGGCGGGTCTCCAGGTCGTCGTAATCGACAAACCAGGTGCCGCTGCGCGAGCGTTTGAGGTACTGGCCGCGGTCGGCGAACAACGCGGTGTGACGCTGCTCGATCTGCTGGTAGTGCGCCGGCGCGGTCTCTTCGAGCCAGGTGTTCATCGCCTTGAGGTCGATGTACTCGCTGACTTTATCACTCAAGAAATGGTTGTTGAGGTTGGCGTGCTTTTGCGCGCGGTACTCGCGGACGACGAATTCCGCTTCGGTGTACAAGTCCGCCGGAATAAACGCCCGCACCGGGGCGACGATGGCGGCGATGCGCGCATCGCGGGCGGCCGCCTCGGCCTGTGTGGGCTGGCCGCCGTACTGGCGGGCACGGGTTTCGGCCTTGAGTTCCTCATCCAGCCGGTGCTGGGCCTTGAGCATCACCTCGCCCTGCTCGGGCGTGAGGCTGATGTCGCGATCCTTGTATCGGTAGCTGAGCGTGCCGGCCAGCTCGGCGCCGTCTTCGCTGATCAGGCTGCGAATGAACCCGCCGATGCTCAGGCGCAAGTTGTTGTCGCCCAGCCACTGTTCGTGACGCGCCTCCAGCCACTCTTGCTCATGGTTGATGTCCCGCAGCACGCCCAGATCGTCGTCCAGGCAGGCGAACACGCTGAACAAGGGCCCAGCCTGGGATCTGGCGCGGTCCAGCCAGTCCCGGGTGCCCTGCCCGTCCCACGGCTCGGCACTCCACTGACCCGGCGGCTGATCGCTGGCGTCGGGGTACTCGGCGAGGATACGTTCGCGCTCACGGGCGCGGTGCATGGCGTCGGTGTAGGCCTTGATGTTGGCCGGGGTCGGGGCTTTCATCGCCGTGGCGCCCAGCGCGCCGGTGTCTTCACCGCCCTGTTTTTGATCCGCTTTCATCGACCGGGCATAGGTGTCCGGGATGAGTTCGGCCAGCACTTGATCGGCGCTCGCCAGCGGCGGGCAATGGGGCGCTTGCAGCTCGTCGGCCACCGTGCGCAAGGCCACGTGGCGCATGTGCGCTGCGCGCTGGGCATGGCTGTCGCTCAGCGACTGGCAGTGCTCGGCGTTCAGCGGGAACTCGCTGTAGAGCATCCAGGCGTCGTGGATTTTTTCCAGGGCCAGCCCCGCCACGTTACCCTTCTGCAAGAGGGTCGTCTCGTCCTCCAGCGCTTGCTCGCTGAGCAAACCATCTGCCGCGACCGCATAGCGTTTCAACGGACCGTTGTTTTGCCACAGGTAGAGAAAACCGGCCCGCAGGCGCCGTGTCGCCAGGGGATGACTCTGCGTGCCAACCCCGGGCTGGCAGCAGGCCTGGGTGGCGTTTTCTTCCCCCAGGGCATAACGCACCGGCACCACGAACAGTACCGGCTGGTGGGCCGGGCAAGGGGTCAAGGGGCTATTGATATCTTCATGCGGCATCGCCTTGGCGGCACGGTCGGCCTGTGCCAGGCGATCGACCATCGCCAGTCTATCTGCGCTCATACAGCTCCTTTTCGGCAATGTTGGCCGGCGCGAACCAGGTTTGTCCTGAATCTCTGAAAGGAGACAAACACAATGCCCAAGCCATACCTAGCCTGATCAAGTTCGAATTGCGGAGCACGCTAACAAAGCGGAAAAAGATTTGATGTAGGACAGATCTGAAAATGCAGATGGCTGAAATGCTTTGCCTTTTGGCTCGCACAAAAGCAAACGCCCCGAACAAGTCGGGGCGTTTGCCTGGGCCTTCATCCGTCTGGTTTTAAACAGACAGTGGAGGCGAGTTCAACACAAGCAGCTCAAGCGCTATCAGTAAGCCTTGCCTGTCTTGTAGAAGTTCTCGAAGCAGAAATTGGTCGCGTCGATGTAACCTTCAGCGCCGCCGCAGTCGAAACGCTTGCCTTTGAACTTGTAGGCCATCACACAACCGTTCTGGGCTTGTTTCATCAGGGCGTCGGTGATCTGGATTTCGCCACCCTTGCCTGGCTCGGTCTGTTCGATCAGGTCGAAGATGTCCGGGGTCAGGATGTAGCGGCCGATGATGGCCAGGTTTGACGGTGCATCTTCAGGCTTTGGCTTTTCAACCATGCTGTGGACACGGTAGATGTCGTCGCGGATCATCTCGCCAGCGATCACGCCGTACTTGTTGGTCTCTTGCGGGTCGACTTCCTGGATGGCCACGATCGAGCAGCGGAACTGCTTGTACAGCTTGACCATCTGGGTCAGCACGCCGTCACCGTCGAGGTTGACGCACAGGTCGTCCGCGAGCACCACGGCGAACGGTTCGTCGCCAATCAGCGGACGGCCAGTCAGAATCGCATGGCCCAGGCCTTTCATTTCGGTCTGACGGGTATAGGAGAACGAGCACTCGTCGAGCAGCTTGCGAATGCCGACCAGGTATTTTTCCTTGTCGGTGCCCTTGATCTGGTTTTCCAGTTCATAGCTGATGTCGAAATGGTCTTCCAGGGCGCGCTTGCCACGACCGGTGACGATGGAGATTTCGGTCAAGCCCGCATCCAGGGCCTCTTCAACGCCGTACTGGATCAGTGGCTTGTTCACCACCGGCAGCATTTCTTTAGGCATGGCTTTAGTCGCTGGCAGGAAGCGAGTACCGTAACCGGCTGCTGGGAACAAGCATTTCTTGATCATACAAAATCCTTAGTTTGATGGTCCATTTGAATCCGAAACATTTTAATATGTCCGTTAGAACCTTACAATATTTCACGCCAACTAACGTCCATTTAAATCAGAACGTGTAGCCAGCGAGACCCACTTCAAGATTTTTCCGGCGCCTGCGCTTTCGCTAAATGGGACTACTCACCCACTACCCCCTCATTAAATTTTTTGCTGCCCGCCCCTCTACAAAAACCGACTCAAAAAATAACTTTTCTCCCAAACCAATACGCTGATTTCAAAAAACCCAAAGTGAGCACTGTTTAACTACGAACAGCGTTCACGATGTATTTACGCTTTTTGTTTGTAGGATCAGCAATCTGCTTTAATAAATCCTCTCCGCAGACCTTGGCAAAATCTTTGAGATATCCGTGCGCCGGCGACTCCACATGAGCACTCAATGCAGCTATAAAATCACGACACTTTGTATATTTTGCAAACTTCAAACTGCGAACCAATTGCAAAATCCTGGCATCAGGCTTTTCTTCTAGCATATTAAGAAAAATAGAAAAAATATGCTCTTCCGCATCAGGACAGTACTTTACTAACAACTCTATAGACTTCTCAGAATCAGGCCAGTCTCGCCTTGTAAAAAGTCGCGTTGAACTACCACCCACAATGGAAATATTAAAGTCCTCGGAAAAAGTGTCTCTCCACTTTGTTTTAACCGTAAAGACATGCACAGTGCTACTCAACGGCTTTGTGGCAACAACTGTTTCCTTACCTGTAGAGCCCATCACTCTAATTTTTACGCTCTCACTTGAGGCCAGATCGTAAACAACGCCAAATATCCAATCCTTGTTTACAGAAATCAAGTCTACTCGGGCGCCATCAACTTTAGCCCTCAAAACATCAAGATTCTGTCTAACCCCGTTCATATACCGAACAACGGTCGAACTTTCTATTTCTGCACCCATTCGCTCGTGCGTTTGATTATGAAACTTATCGAATTCCGCGATATTTTTCAGCTCTTGATTTGCGCGGTCTGCTTTTGGCAGGGAGCGTCTCCTTGTCCACTCTTCTCTAGACTTTGTGTAGTAGTGATGCACCACTGCACGCCCCATGGAAGATCCCTTCAACTTGATCGGCATCGACTGATTCCAATCAGCAACTGCCAATGTATTATCGAGATATGCGCCTGACAACAAATCACAAATATGCGTACGCATATTGTAAGTATTTTTCGGAGAAAACATTGTCTTCACAACAGTAGATGGTTTTTTGTCGCACTTTTTAAAGCGATCGACAACCAATCCACCCGATGACTTTTCAAGTCCACTAGAACCAAATATTAGCCAAGGGAACGCTATAGCGCCAACATTGCCATGTTTGTGTTCAGCTTCAGCAAGAAGCTCTTTAACGGTACCGTTTTCGACAACCAGGAATTCATCAATATCGCAAATCAGAACATAATCATAATCCGATGAAAACTCCTCAATAAAATGACCATAGGCATCTCGCTGAGGGGGTATACCATCGCGTCTCGGCCAATGAACTCGAGTCATCTCGCCGATACCATGAAGCGCTGTCAATAACTCTGACGTACCATCATCACTAACATTATCGTAAATATATACAGAGTCAAAACCGATAACTTTGTAATATGAGATCCATTCTTCGACATAATCAATTTCGTTTCTACAGATCGCGCAAACAGCAATTTTCAAAATACGTACCTCGTTTCAAATAATCAATTCAAACAACAGATTTAAATTAATTACAAATCAACCACTTTTATTATTAAAAACCAATACGAAACCATTCATCGCACCCGCCATCACTCCCAGGCAGCAGGCTCGATTAGGCGCTGCGTGAAAAACTTAGTCGTTTGCTCTTTGTAAGCAATGTCCGCAGCGCTGCCATCGCCATCATTAAAGCAAAGCAGTTTGTATTTGTATGCGTCCTTACCTACTACTTGCGCCACATTGCCCGGGCGCACGATCAAGCTACTTGCGACCCCCTTAACGGCTCGCCCGCTTGCATAGGCATAATGATGATAGAAAAAAGAGGTCAAGTTGATATCTTCAAGGGATCGACGTTTAGCGTGCCGCGTAGCGTCCATAGCGTCAGAGAAGTTATCTTCAATCTCTTTCAATACAGATTTTTTCAATGAATACGGTACATGTCGATGCAAGCACCTGGCTTCATACTCCGCATATGCCAGTTTCAACAGATTTTTGGAGTTATTGGCTGCAGCCAAATAATCCAACGACTCATCCCTGCCCGCTTTTGAGTCCACCATACCATAGGATTCAAAATAGGCTACTGACCGCCCGATATCATCAAAAAAATCACTCGGCAAACAAGGTTGACCTAGTACAAAATCGTCATTGAGATATAAGAAATTTTCTGAAAGTTCAGGAATACGATGCAAACAGCACTCAATAGCATGTGAGTTAAACGTTGGAAGCATTGAGTCTACCGGAAATATATCCTCGTGTTTAACCCATACAATTTTAGGATGTTTTTTCAACCACTCTGGCTGACTGCAGTTAGAAACAATAAAAATGCGATTCAACCAAGGCGCATACTTATTCAAAGATCTTAGAGAGTACCGCAACTCGTCATTTGAAGTGTATCTGTCCGGATCAAAATCATCGTTAGGAAACGTCGACAGCCAGAAGTTTTGCCAGTCTTCATCGGCGTGGTTTACCCATGTATAAACCGCATCTATTGGACTCGTATATCCACACCCCGTTGGTGCCCCAGAATAAATAGCATCAAGCTCTTTTACCTGGAACTTCTTAATCAATGCTTTGGAGGATCGAACATTTGCAAAGCCTTCAGCATCGATATCATATTGATATATGCGAAGCACATACAAGACGCCTAACTGATTACTCATCTCCAGAACAAAATCTGGTCGAGAACCAAGTTTCTCGACGACACCACGAACATCGACTCTTTCACCAACCTTAGACCTGTAACTGTACGCTCCGCCCATTGTAT
Source organism: Pseudomonas sp. P1.8 (assembly GCF_001269805.1). Lineage (NCBI taxonomy): Bacteria > Pseudomonadati > Pseudomonadota > Gammaproteobacteria > Pseudomonadales > Pseudomonadaceae > Pseudomonas > Pseudomonas sp. P1.8. The sequence goes on along the minus strand of NZ_LHVM01000010.1, from coordinate 240,584 downwards.
AGACGGTCACATTCATCGATAAAGACTCTTTCAGTACCGCTACAAAGCTAATTAAACGATATAGATAACCTGACCAAATCAAAATGCTGTTTTTATCACTTCCATCTTCTGCCCCATACGCTGCGCCCATCGACCTGCGCAAATATTCTTGCACTCCAATCTGATGAATAATTTCAAGATCTATTAGCGCAGGCATTGTCACTGCATCCGTTTTTGCAGAAACAGCTACTTCCAACCCATTAAAAACGCGCTTCCTGAACATGTCATAGAAAAACAGATTCGGATCTTTTATAAATTTACGAAGCTTCTTGAACCGCTGAACATTATTCATTTAATAAGAACCTTAAACGCCGCCGAAAAGTGTCAAATCTGTCGACATGACCAGGCTTATTATCAAAAAGAATGCCGTAATCGCTTACGTCAATATTTTTATCCGCGCACATCTGGGCAAACAGTGAAATCAACGTGGGATCACCAACCACCTTTCCAATGGCTTTTTCTTCATGTAGCGAAACAAATAATTCGTAATTTTTCTTTCGCGCTGCCTGATAACCCTCAACATCAACTTTCTCATGAAAGACGTGAAACGCCACATCTTTTTCCAACAAAGCCTCAAAACAGCTTTCCCCGAGATAGCGTCGAAAACCACGGGCAAAGAGAGGAGACCTCGCTGTTTTGTCCAGCAACAAATCCGGCGCCCTATGCAGACTCCCATGAACCTCAGCCAGTCGCATCATGAAGTCAAAATCTTCATAGCCATGGCCTGAAAAAGCTTCATTGAATCCACCAACGAGCGGGTAGTCTTTACTGCGCATTATGATGACAGATGAGGGGCTTGCCAGATGAAGGAACTCTTTACGCGAAAAGTTAAAAAAAAGTTGAGTCAGCTGTTTTACATTAACTTTTGATCGTTTCAGATCACTGGACCCTTTTTTCGTAAGGTACAGACACGGCAACATGTAAAACGGTCGCTCTCGAGATTCAACCTTAGCCCTGTACTTTTCAATAAGCGCGAAATCAGGCCAGATATCTACATCTAACAAGGTTAGATAGGCATCTTTAACATGCTTGAACGCTTCATTACGCAGCAATGCCGCATTCACGTTTCCCGTGTAGAAGGGTTTCGAAACAGCAAACGCACCTTCGCACCTGCCAATGACGAGCCTGAACAGCTTATCCACCCACAGGCCGCGATCATTGTGAGCAAAGATGACTTTTACGTTTGAGCGATTTGCAGCCACGGCCATCTGTCGCGCCTTGGAAATGATGTCCAAGGGGCGGTGCATCAGATCCAGCGGCACGATGGCCGTGATGTTGTGTTTGGTTGCGTCTGACAATGTTCAGCACTCGATGGTCTTGCTTGACCGACTAAAATCCCACCCCCCGCGCCCTCATCATTGAGTTTGCGGAGTCAAATATTTTTCGGATCAGTCAAATATCTCGACAACCCCAACCACTTCACCGCTTGTATCGTCCGTCACCGGTAATGCGCGGATTTTGTGCTCCAGCATGTACGCCTCTGCCTGGGACAGTTGCGCAGAGGCTTTTACGGTGTGCGGGCTTGATGTCAGGAACGCGTCGACGTTTTCGTTGACGACACCTGGATTGCCTAACAATGCGCGGCGAAGGTCGCCGTCCGTGACGATACCGACGAGTCTGTCGCTTTCCATGACCAGGGCAAGCCCGAGGCGGCTAGACGTCATGACTAACAGGCAATCATGGAATGAGGTATCACGGGTCACTTTCGGGATGTTGGTGTGCATCACGTCACTGACACGGGTCAGCAGTTTGCGACCGAGGCTGCCACCGGGGTGGTAGCGCGCGAAGTCCATCGGTTTGAAGTCGAGCGCTGCAATCAGCGCTACAGCAAGCGCGTCTCCCATGGCCATGGTCGCCAACGTTGAAGTCGTCGGTGCGAGGTTGTTGGGGCACACTTCACGATCCACGGAAATATCGAGCCAGATGTCGGCGTGCCTGGCCAGGGTCGATTGGCCGTTACCGGTCATGGCGATGATTTTGTTGCCAAAGGACTTAAGGCTCGGGATCAACTTGACGACTTCTTCGGTTTCCCCGCTGTAGGAGATCAGGATTAGCACATCACTTGGCTTGAGCATGCCGAGATCGCCATGGAAGGCTTCTGCCGGATGCAGGAAGAGGCTCGGCGTACCGGTTGAAGCAAATGTAGCGACCATCTTCTGACCGATCAGTCCGGACTTGCCCATGCCGCAGACGGCCGCACGCCCCTTGCAACCCAGAATGAGCTCCACAGCACGCTGGAATTCACCGTCAAGACGCTCTGCGAGTTGGCTGATAGCTTGCGCTTGAGCGCTGAGTGCATCTTTAGCAATTGGGAGGTGGTTCATGGGAAAAACATGGGTCCTTGGTTAAGTGGCGCGCTTACAGGGAGGTAGGCGAAGCGTCCAACACCTGATTCAGTAAAGTGCCCAGCCGAAGTCCGGCATCGGTCAGTCTTGTCTTGACCACCGGGGATATGTCTTTCAAATAGGTTTTCGGCAACCTCATCATCGACTTTGAGTCAGCAAGTTGCAGGTTGTCGCTGTAGATATAGCGTCTGGCAATTTCATGACTTTCCATTGCCCATTGTTCGGGCGTGCCCTGAGAAACGTTCGGGCTTGCGGCCAGTAGAGCGGCTGCCAGTTCGGCAGGAGGCATCTTCAACGAACGGACGGAAATGGTGTCCCAGACCTTGTGCAGCGTGTACTCGCGTTTTCCGAACTGGACCTTCACACCGCCGGTTTGCTTGATGGCATGCAGCGGCTGGTGGATGTCGCCGACGTAGTGCACGACGAACTTCAGAGCCCGCAATCGATCAGAAGCTGGAGCGTCCTTTTGCCCAAGGATGGCTTCATATCGCTCTATCCCATAAACCACGCATTTGCGTTTGTGACCGCAGTCACGTTTTGGCTCATACACAGTGGCACTAAAAGGCATACGAACGGTGTGGCTGATCAGCCCGGGTTCCGTCCCCCTTATCTGATCTGCCCAAGTGGCGATGTCCCCCAGGCTGGTTGCGCCTTCCTGCGCCAACAGCTGTTGAATTTCGGCTTTAGCCACCGGGTCCAGCCTGGATTCAGCGATCAGGGCGACGGTCTTGTGCCCTTCGATACCCCAAGCCAAAACGCTTGACGCATGCATGCTCAAGAGGCTGAAAACGATGTGCTTAATACTTAACATTGACCTTCCTTGACTCCTTTACATGATCGACAGGCAATTGACCTGCCAGCTGGCCGATTCATGAAGGTAGCGATCGCTCCTTGATTCGAGTGGCGCGTATGTTAACGGTTGAGCCGTCAGCAGGGAACTTTGATGTGCGCGCATCCGATCAACGCATAGCAATGATCCTGTCTTCACCATGACAATGGTAATCAGAAGTCAGAGTCCGTAATATCGCGCCTCGTTTGATCGACCAATACTCTTTTCGGGCACAGCGTGCTCCGGGAACGACTTGCTTTTTCCGATCAGAATTCGAGCGGTTGTTCACAGTTGGAGCCCATGGATACCGAATCAGAGAAACAAGGGATGTTTGCTCGCAACAATGTCTTCTGGTGGCGTCAGGCCACTCTGGAAAAACGTTTGAGCCATGTGCTCGGTTTCGCGCTGGATGAGTACAGCATCACCACCTCGGACCTGGCCTCCAATGCCTCCTTCGTCAATCATGTACACCACCATTGCCTGACCCATCGACAGACGGGCGCCTCGCTGGATGTCGTAGAAAAATCGATTCGCAAATTGTTTGGCATCTCCAGCCTTGAATCGCGCTTCCATCGCGAGGGCAATGTGCTGGCCAACAGTACCCACTTCCGACACCCGCAATGCCTGGGTGTTATCGAAACCCCTTGGGAAAGTCTGGTCTTCACACGCTTTGTCCGGGGAAAACCACCTCGAATGGGCAAAATAGCGACGCAGCTTGGATTGGGCATCGCAGAAATAGAACATCTCACCAACCTGCACCTACAAGCTGGAAATTGGGCACAACGCTACCGTTTTTGGGAAATGGATTTTTTTCGCCCGTGGTATTTGTTGCGTTGGCGCTTCAATTTTGTGCGATACCTGCCTTCTCTCAACGAGCTGCCCCCCGACGACGCACGCTTTCAGGGACTTCATGAGCGGCTATCAGGGTTGGAACTCGCGTTGAAACTCGCAAAAAAACGCGCAAGTAATAGCCAGCGCTGTTTTTGTCATATGGATTACCTGGCCAAGAATTTCTTTTCTTCGCCAGAAGGCTTTCAGATGATCGACTGGAGCGAGGTGAAAGTAGGTCGGATCGGGTTTGATGGAGGTGCGTACCTAAGTGCGATTTTCCGCCAGGTAGACATGGCACGCTTCACAAAAATCCGCAAGTACTTTTTACGGTCCTATATTGCTGCGCTGGACAAGCGATTCGATGAACAGAGTGCATTGCACAACATGGATTACTTTTTCCTGCAGAACTCCCTCTGGCATTTCCTGCGACCCAAAACAATTGCCGATTATCAGCAACGCGGCAAGCTGGATCTGTTGCACCAGAAATACGAGTACTTGTTGGCACAGGGTGCTCTTTTAGGCAGGGCATGATGTAAGGGCGGGTTCGCTGGCAAGCAAGCGCTTACGAAAAGCGAGATATTGTCAACCTCGTTGGCAACCGCCAAACGCACCGCTCATCGGAGTATTTGCTCCGGTAATCGCATTGAGATTGAGCACCCACAAAAGAGGTGAAAAACCTGTAGGAATAATCCTATTTTTATCGGTAGCAAGCTGCCATTTGTATTATCATCTGCGCCAAATTCTACCGAGCATTTCCGTCAGGTTCGCATTGATCGCGCCTGGCTGGATACGTGCGCCTGTTTATGGATAACCGCTGTTTTTTATGGACAATGTCGCTCCATCGCGTCGCTCTTTGTTGATTCTGTCCAAAGGTGCGCAACAGATCTCCACCCTTCCCGCGTTGCTGCCTGAGTATCGGCTGCTGTGTGGATCGGTGCGCGATATTGGCCAGGCCGATGAAGTTCTTGCCTGGGGTCGCAAGCCTAGCGCCTTGCGTGCGGAGGCTGCCGGCGTTGAGGCCGGGTTGCCATTGCTCACGGTGGAAGACGGTTTTTTGCGCTCAGTGGGCCTGGGAGCCGATGAGCCGCCGTTGTCGCTGGTCGTTGACCCCCTTGGCATTTATTACGATGCCAGCAGTCCTTCTCGCCTCGAACAGTTGATCCCGGTTCCGCTCACCGAGGCTCAGAACCTGCGTGCCCGTGCCTTGCAAGCCAGTTGGTGCGAGGAGCGGGTGTCCAAATACAACGGCGCCCGCATCAAGGCTCTCGACTTGCCGCAGCCCTGCGTGCTGGTGGCGGATCAGACACGCGGTGATGCATCGCTGCAGGGTGCCAGCGCTGCCGACTTTGAGCGCATGCTCGACGCGGCGCTCGCCCGCCACCCGCAAAGCACCGTGGTTGTGAAGGTTCATCCCGATGTGGTGGCAGGGCGCAAGCAAGGCCACTTCGACCTGGTGGCGCTGCGCAAACACCCTCGTGTGAGGGTGATTGCCGAGGATGTGCATCCGGCGGAGTTGTTGTCCGGCGTGCAGGCCGTGTACGTGATGACCTCGCAACTGGGTTTCGATGCGTTGTTGTGGGGCGTGACGGTCTACACCTTCGGCATGCCGTTCTATGCCGGCTGGGGCTTGACTGTCGATGCCCTGCCCGCCCCCGAACGGCGCCAGCGCGTAAGCCTTGAACAATTGCTGCACGCGGCGCTGGTGGAATACCCGCGCTATGTCGACCCGGAGACAGGGGCGCCCTGTGAGCCCGAAACCGTTCTGAAGTGGCTGGGCCTGCAACGACGGATGCGCAGCCGGCTGCCTCAGGACCTGCAAATGGTTGGCTTCAGCAAGTGGAAGCAACCGTTGGTGCTGGATTTTTTCAATGGTTCAACGATTCGTTTCCTCGGTCGTTTTTCCCGTCGCCGTATCGACCCGATCATCACTTGGGGTTGCCAGCACGACGTGCCATTGACCAGGAAAATCGACAACCACCTCGGCCGCGTCGAAGACGGTTTTCTGCGTTCCGTCGGCCTGGGCGCGAAGAAAACCCGGCCGTTGTCCTGGGTCTTCGATGACCTGGGCATCTATTACGACGCGACCCGGCCTTCGCGTCTGGAACACCTTTTGCAGAATGAACCGTGCCCGCCCGGTCTGTTGCAGCGGGCAGCGGCGTTGCGTGAGGCAATCTGCACGGCCGGCGTGACCAAGTACAACCTGCCGGGCTCGACGTGGAAACGTCCGGCCGGTGTCGAGCGGGTGATTCTGGTGCCGGGCCAGGTGGAATCGGACGCTTCGATCCGTTATGGGGCGCACCGGATCCGCCGCAACCTTGATTTGCTCAAGGCGGTGCGCGAGCGCCATCCGATGGCGTGGCTGTTGTACAAGCCGCACCCTGAAGTACTGGCCGGCACCCGCGAGGCCGGTGAACACGAAGAACGCACCAGCGATTGGTGCAACCAGGTGGTGGGCGATGTGCCTTTCCACGAATTGCTGTCCGAGGTCGACGAGGTGCATGTACTGACCTCGCAATCGGGCTTCGAGGCTTTGTTGCGCGGGGTTCCGGTGACCACCTACGGCCAGCCGTTCTATGCCGGCTGGGGGCTGACCCGGGATTGCGACTTGAGTGCCGATGTCCAGGCGCGCCGCAGTCGGCGCCTGAGCCTGGATGAACTGGTGGCCGGGACCCTGATTCGCTACCCGACCTACGTAAGCCGAATCACACGAAAATTCACCACCCCCGAACGCACGCTAATCGAGATTCAGAACTGGGATGAAGTACCTACGCAAGGAAGAACGCCAACATGGCGAGAGATGATTCAGCGTTTGCTCCCTACCGCTTTGAGAACACTGCCAGGGAAGTCGTAGTGCCGGTAGAGCGTTCCAGGCGTGTGGTGTCGGTGAAACCACGCAACTCGTTCCTGTTCCTGCAGGGCGTCAGTTCGCCGTTTTTCTCGCGTCTGGTGCAAGCACTGCGGACCGAGGGGCAATTGGTCAAATCCGTCAATTTCAATATGGGCGACCTCCTGTACGGCAGCGGCGCGCGCGTGTTTTATTCGGCGCGGCCCGAGCAGTTGATGAACTTCTACAGCGATTGCTTCAAGTCTGACCACATCACCGACGTGGTGCTGTTCGGCGATTGCCGTCCGGTGCATCAACCGGCGGTGGAGCTGGCCAAGTCCCTGGGTATTCGCGTGCACGTGTTCGAGGAAGGCTACTTCCGCCCGTACTGGATCACCCTTGAGCGCAACGGGGTGAACAATCACTCGCTGCTGCCCCGGGATCCGGAGTGGTATCGGGAGGTCGGCAAGTACATTCCGCGTTACCACAACGGCAACTCGTTCCGCCTGTCCTTCGCTTCACGGGCCTTTCATGACGTGATGTACCACGTCGGTGGCGCGTTGAACAAAGCCGTGTTTCCCCATTACAAGACTCACGCCCCGTTCAACGCGGCCGTGGAATATGCGGGTTACATTCGCCAGGGGCTTCGCCTGGTCAGTGCCAAGGGGCGCGATTCCGAGGTGATCAGTGAGGTGGCGCGCAACCGCCATCGCACCTTCCTGTTGCCGCTGCAGCTGGACAGCGATGCGCAGATCCGCGATCACTCACCGTTCAAACACATGAAGGATGTGCTCAAGCATGTGATGGGCTCGTTCGCCCGGCATGCCGGCAGCGACGCGCGACTGGTGGTCAAGAACCATCCGTTGACGCCGGGGATCATCAATTACCACCGCATCACGCGACGCATTGCCCACAAGCTCGGCATCGCCGACCGTGTGGACTTCCTGGAAAGCGGGCACATGCCGACACTGTTGTCCCATGTGGCCGGCGTGGTCACGGTCAACAGCACCGTGGGCGGTTCGTCGCTGATGCACAGCGTACCGACCATTGCTCTGAGCGATCCGATCTACAACCTCAAGGGGCTGACGCACCAGAGTGGCCTCGACGAGTTCTGGAACTCCCCGGAGCCACCCGACTCCACGCTGTTCCAACGCTTTCGCAGCACAGTCATTCACACCACGCAAGTCAACGGCGGCTTCTATACCCGCTGTGGCATCGACATGGCGGTGAACAACTCCCTGGAAGTGTTGATGGCCAAGACCTCGAAGATTGAACAATACCTATGACGCTGCAAAAGTCTCCACGCTGCATTCTCATCACCGGCGCCACGGGTGGAATTGGTGGCGCCCTGGCGCCCGCCTACGCGGCACCGGGGGTGACTCTGATCCTGCAGGGCCGACGTCTGGACCGCCTGGAAGAAATGGCCGCGCAATGCCGCGCCGCCGGCGCCCGGGTGTTGCTGAAAGCGCTGGATGTCCAGGACCTGGATGCCCTGCGCAGCTGGATCAGTGAGATCAGCGTCAGCGAGCAACCGGACCTGATCATCGTAGGTGCCGGGGTCAATACTTCGACCGGTGAAAATGGCGAAGGCGAAGTCTGGGAGCTGTCCCGGGCGCTGATCGAAATCAACGTACTGGCAGCGCTCGCCACGGTGCAGGCTGCCCTGCCGGCCATGCGCGCACGCAAGTCGGGGCAGATCGCCCTGTTCAGTTCGCTGGCCGGGTGGCGCGGCTTGCCGGCCACCCCGAGCTACAGCGCCAGCAAGGCGGCGATCAAGGCTTATGGTGAGGCCATGCGCGACCTGGTGGCGGTGGATGGGGTAAAGATCAACGTGATCATGCCCGGCTATGTCGAATCGAAAATGTGCTTTGAAATGCCCGGTCCGAAGCCTTTGCTCTGGACGCCGGACAAGGCTGCCCGACGAATCCGGCGCGGCCTGGCGGCGAACCAGGCGCGCATCAGTTTTCCCTTCCCGCTGAACCTTGGATGCTGGGCTCTGGGGGTCATTCCGCCACGGCTGTCTTCGATCATTTTGCGGTGGCTGGATTACGGTGCCTGATTTGTTGAGTAGTGCTTTTGTTCTGGTGGTTGTGCTTGGTTTTTGCCTTTCCTGCGCTTTCGAACTGTTGCTGATACCTCGTCCCGGATGGCGTCGCCCATTAGGCAGCTGGCTGCTTCATGCAGGCGCCTGGGTTTTCGCGGTGGGCTTGCTGTACCTGATCACCGGGCGCGCCTGGTTCAGTGCGGTGAACGTACTGGCCCTGTGGCTATTGATCGTGCTGGTCAGCAATGCCAAATACCATTCGCTGCGCGAGCCTTTCGTGTGCGCCGACTTCGAGTATTTCAGCGATGCCGTGCGCTTTCCGCGCCTGTATTTACCCTTCTTCGGCATCGGCAAGGCCATAGGCCTGGCGCTGCTGTTTGTCGTTTATCTGGCCTGCGGTTTGTATTTCGAACCTGTCGGCGCCGATGCCCGCGTCGTTGCGTCGAGCGCCTTGTTGTGTGGATTGGCCTTGCTGTGGCTCGGCAGCCGAAAGCCTTTGCAAGCGACCTTTGACGCCAGCCTTGACCTGGTTCGCTGGGGTCTGGCCGCGAGTTTGTGGACCTATTTTTTCGCCGCCCGGCGCCCTGTGTCGCTGGCGCAATTGAACTCGCCATTCGCAGAGGATCAGGCACGACCCATGATCGATGTCACCCTCGCGGATCTGGTGTCGGTTCAGAGCGAGTCGTTTTTCGATGCCCGCCGTTTGTGGCCCGGCATTCGGCCGCAGGTCCTGGGCCACTTCGACACCTTGCGCAGTGAAGCGCGGGCACAAGGCCGATTGCAGGTCGCGGCCTGGGGTGCAAACACTGTGCGCACTGAGTTCGCGTTTCTCACCGGCATCAAGGTGGACCAGCTCGGCGTCCACCGCTTCAACCCCTATCGCCATCTGGCGCGTCAAGGCGTCGCCAGCATCGCCCTGGCACTGAAACGCCAGGGTTATCGCACGGTGTGCGTGCATCCCTATGCAGGCAGTTTTTATGGTCGCGACAAGGTGTTGCCGGCGTTGGGTTTCGATGAGTTCATCGATGTGCGCAGCTTCACTGAACAACAGAAGGCCGGCCCGTTTATCGGCGACTGCGCCGTGGCCGACAAGATCACCGAGCTGCTCGATGCCCCTGGCCGTACGCAGCCGCTGTTCATCCATGCCATCACCATGGAAAACCACGGCCCATTGCACCTTGAGACGGTCGAAGCGGCCGACCTCACGCAATGGTTCGACCGTCCCCTGCCGGACGGCCTGCGCGACCTCGCCCCTTACGTACGCCACTTGAGCAACGCCGATCGCATGCTTGGCCAATTGCGCGGGCACTTTCTGGCGCGCGGTACGCCCACCGGGCTGTGTTTTTTTGGCGACCATGTGCCCATCCTGCCCGACGTTTATGGCGTCCTCGGCGCGCCGGATGGCGACACCGAGTACTTCATCTGGTCCAACACCGCGCCGACCGGCAGTCCGCTCGCAGACCTGGGGGTCGAGCAACTGGCCAAGGCGTTTGTCGATCAGTTGGCACCCGCGTAATGACTCAGACCCGTAGTGAACCTTTGCAGATCGCCCTCGCCTCCAGCAACTCGGTGCGCGACCCGGCGATTGCAAAATGGATCACCTCAGGCCGCGGTTCACTGGCATTCATGCTCGGAGACGAGGATTGTCGCCATCGCCTGTTGGCGGACGGGATCAATTGGGACCGGGTGCTGGTTGCCTATCGAGGGGATGCCGCTATTGGCTATGCCGCCTTCAAGCACCTTCGGCGCGGACCGTTTTCCCCTGGCATGCAGCCATTCGTGCGTGAGTTCGGCCGGCTCGGTGGCGCACTGCGCTATGGCATGTTTGCTGTCAGCGAATGGCGCGAGTGGCACTTCGGATTTTATCTGTATGGCTTGCGCGTTCGCAAAATCGCCCGCCGCCAGGGTGTTGCCAGTGCCTTGTTGCACGCCGTGCTTATTCAGGCGCGTGACACTGATCATGAAAAAATAGAGCTGGAAGTGCAGGCGAACAATCTGCCGGCCCGAGCGTTTTACGCCCACCACGGCTTTTCGCCAAGACGCACCTTCGCCCTGCGCTGGCTCAAACATCTGATGCCGATCCCCGCCATCATCAATCTGCGTCGTACGGTATCGCCAAGTCATGAGTAGCCCCGAAATGAATCGATCCGTTGCCTTGGAGTCCCTGGTGGAAGGTCCCGGCTGGGTAGGCATCATGTCGCAGTGGGTGATGTGGAAGGTCTTCCACCTGAGTGAGTTCCTCGATCCCGAAGGACCGCCGCACTGGTTGTGGCGGCGCGGCCGACAGAAGCCCGCGGGATTGAAGGCCATCTCCGGGATCGGCTACAAGCGCTCCTCCGACCATGCGCGAGTGCTGTGCAAGCGCTGGGGGATTCCCTATGTAGCACTGGAGGACGGATTTTTGCGCTCTTCGTCGCTGGGAGTTGAGGGTGATACACCGATGTCGATGGTGGTCGACCCCATCGGTATTCATTACCTCGCCGATCGGCCGTCGCTGCTGGAAAACATGCTGCAGACGCCGCATGACCTGACCGGTGCAGAACTGGCCACCGCAGCAGCGTTGATTGCCCTGATGCGCAGCAGCGGCATCGGCAAATACAACAACGCGCCGGACTTGAGCGATGACGACGCGCTGGGCCGCGAAAAGCCATTGGTCCTGGTGGTGGACCAGACCTATGGCGATTTTTCGATTCCCGGTGGCGGACTGTGCGAAGCCGATTTCATCCGCATGCTCGATGCTGCGCTGGCGGAAAATCCCGAGGCGGATGTGCGGGTGCGGATTCACCCGGACTGCGTCAACGGCCATAAAAAAAGCTGCCTGTTCGATGCCGCCGTTCAGCGCGGTATCCCGCTGGAAAGCCGCCATGTTTCGTGGGCGTCCCTCGCTCGCCGGGCGCAGCGTGTCTATGTCGGCACCAGTCAGGCCGGGCTTGAGGCACTGATTCAGGGCATCCCGGTGACCTGCTTCGGCTTGCCGTTCTATGCCGGCTGGGGTTTGACCGATGACCGTCTGCCCATCCCCCGCCGCCAGGCGCGCCCCACCCTGGAACAACTCGTGGCGGCCGCTTACATCCGTTATTGCCGTTACGTCGACCCGCTGACGGACCAGCGCTGCGACGTCATGACCGTGGCCCGCCAACTGGCGCGACAAAAGCACCAGGACAGTCTGTTCGCCGGTAACGTGACCGTCGTCGGAGTGCCTCGACGTCAACGGGCGACGATCCGCGCTTTGCTCAACAGTCGCTGGGGGCGATTGACGTTCGCTGGCGACAGCACCGACTTGATCCAGGCCGCGACCCGTGAAACGGACAGGCTAGTGGTTTGGCACACCAGCGAAATCCACGACCTGCAACGCCGTGCCGAAGCCCTGGGTATACCGCTATGGCGTATTCGTCCGGGCGTACTGCAAACCGCCGACGGCGAAGAACGGACCCTGTCCCAGATACGCGGCATGCCCTGCAGCCCGGAACAGGCACGACAACACATCGCCCGCCCGACCACCGCCCTGCTCGACCGATACACACGTGTTCGACAGGTAGGCCGCTACATCAAAGGGATGATCTAGAGGTCGATCTTTGGACCGCCTTCTCTGTAGGAGCCGGCTTGCCGGCGAAGGCGGTCTTGAATACTGCACAGCCTCAAGGCTCACTGCGCTCGCCGCGCTTACAACCGCTCGAGCTCTTGCGCGACGATGGCGACGGTGTCGGCGATTTGTTCCGAGGTGTGCAGGCACGACACAAAAAAGCGCACACGGGCGGCCTTTTCCGGTACTGCCGGATGCAGGATCGGCTGGGCGTTGATCCCCCGCTTCGCCAGGGCACCGGATAATCGCGTGGCCTTGAGCGAGCTGCCGGTGATCACCGGAATCACCGCAAGCCCCGTGCTGGTACCGGTATCCAGCCCGGCCTCGCGGGCCAGGGCGAGAAACTGTTTGCCCCGCGCCTGCAAGGTCGCCACACGTTCGGCGTCATGGGCCATGCAACGCACGGCGGCCAGCGCCGCCGCCGCCACCGAAGCCGGCATGCCTACGCTGTAGAGAAACCCCGGCGCCATGAACTTCAGGTGTTCGACCAGTGCCGACTCGCCGGCAATGTACCCACCGCAGCTGGCCAGGGTCTTGCTCAGGGTACCCATCCAGATGTCCACGTCGGAGCCTTTCAGACCGAAATGTTCGCGAATGCCTTTGCCGTTGACCCCCATGACGCCCAGCGAATGGGCTTCGTCGACCATCAGGAACACACGGTGCTTGTTCTTTAATTCGACGAAACGCGGCAGGTCCGGGTAATCGCCGTCCATGCTGTAGATGCCTTCGAGCACCACCAGAACCCGCTCGAAATGCTGACGCTGATCGCCGAGCAAGCGGTCGAGCGCTTCCCAGTCGTTGTGGGCAAAACTGAGGCGGCGCGCACCCGATAACTGGATGCCTTGCAGCACGCTGTTGTGGATCAATTCGTCGTGGATCACCAGATCCCGCGGGCCGAACAGGTAGCCAATGGTAGTGACGTTAGTGGCATGACCGCTGACAAAAGTAACCGCGTCATCCACCTCGTACAGCCTGGCCAGCTCAGCCTCCAGCTCACGATGGATCGGTCGATCGCCGGACACCAGGCGACTGGCCGACACCGAGGTGCCGTAGTGATCGATGGCTGCCTTGGCCGCCTCGGCGACTACCGGATGGCCGGAGTAGCCCAGATAGTTGTAGCTGGCGAAGTTGACGAAGCGCTGGCCCTGGATCGTCGTTTCGGCGCCAGCCAGACTTTCGTGCAGCTTGAAAAATGGATTGGCCAGGCCAAAGCGCGCCGCGCCGTCGTGCATGATTCGCAGTTGCTGGTAACCAGGATGCAGATCGAAGCGGTAAAACTGCTCCGGCACTGTGCGGGCGCTGCGGTTCACGTCCGCCAGCGAGACCGGCGGCGTGTCATCGCCGGTCTGCCGCTGGCGTCGCTCCAGGGCTTGCTGGATCAGCTTGTCTTTCATTGAAGCGCCAAGCCCTGGTGAACGATTAGAGGTCATAGTCAGTGGTCAATTGATCAAACGGGAAAATTGGGTATCGGGACTGCTCGCGCCAGAACCGACTTGCGTCAATTCTACTTCGGACAGCTCGACGCCATGGCGCGCCAGAGAGTCAGCGGTCCGCGCCTGCAAACTGTCCTCGGCATCCTGGCTGCCACGCAGCAACTCAAGAATACGTATGGTCAGCTTGGCAATGCTCGAGGTTTCGCTCAGCTCCATGACCGGCAGGCGAATACCGAAACGTTCCTCGACCGCGACCACCAGCTCCACGCTCATCAGCGAATCGAGCCCCAGCTCCTGAAGCGGGCGACTGCTGTCGAGCTTGCTGGCAGGGATGCGCAGGATCTCGCTGATTTCCTGCTTGAGCATTTCAGCAAACAGCTCGGTGAGCTCCTCGTCGTTCATTTCCAGAAGCAGGCGCTGGATATCATCGACATTGCTCTCCTCCTCCTGCTCACCACTGTGCAGGCGCGCCAGCTCAATGAACTTCGGCGATCCGGCTGCCGGCAGGAATCGCGACAGCGCTTTCCAGTCGAGCTCCAGCACACCGAGCCCGGAGCGTTTTTGCAGCAGCAGGTTTTCCAGGGTGTCGAGGGCCGCTTGCGACTGCAGGGCCGCACCGCCCATGCGACTTTGCAGGGCATCCTTGATGTCCTGGTTTCGAGCGAGGAAACCGGCATCGTCAATGGCGCCCCACAGCACCGCAGTGGCCGGCAAGCCTTGCAACAGGCGGTGACGGGCCAGCGCTTCGAGCCAGTGGTTGGCCGCTACATAGTTGGCCTGCCCCGGGTTGCCGAACAGAGTGGTCGCCGAAGAAAACAGCACGAACAAGTCCAGCGGCAGATGCGCGGTCAGTTCATGCAGCAATTGCGCGCCCTTGGCTTTGGGTTCGAGCACCCGTTGCAACTGGGCTTGCGTAAGGTTGCGAATCAAACCGTCATCGAACACCGTGGCCGCATGCACAACGCCCCGCAGCGGTGCCGTTGAAGCTTCAAGGCTCGACAGCACGCTGCGCAATTGCGCGATATCGGTAATGTCGCAAGCCAGCGCCTGAACCGCGATGCCCTGCTCACGCCAGGCCGCCAACGCCGGTTGCGCCTCCTCGGTCGCCGCGCCCCGACGACCCAGCAACGCCAGGTGACGAGCCCCCTTGTCCACCAGCCATTGCGCGGTACGCAGGCCAAAGCCACTGAGCCCGCCGGTGACCAGATAGGTGCCGTCGACCGACAGTTGCAAGGTTTGCGCCTGCGCCACCGGAGCGCTGAACACCTGCTGGATTGGCGTGCGGTAGGTCACGACGATCTTGCCGATCTGTCGCGCCTGCTGCATGTAGCGGAACGACTCGACGACATCGTTGGCGTCGAACTCACGATACGGCAGCGGGCTGAGGATGCCATCGCGGAACAACTGCATCATGTCGCCAAACAGGCGACGGGTCAGTGCCGGGCGCTCGCTCATCAACTGGTCGGCATCGATGCCGAAGTAGCTGATGTTGTTGCGGAACGGCCGCAGACCGATTTTGGTGTTCTGGTAGAAATCGCGCTTGCCCAGTTCAAGGAATCGCCCGAACGGCTTGAGCACTTGCAGGTTGCGGTTGATCGCCTCGCCTGCCAACGAATTGAGCACCACGTCGACGCCACGGCCAGCGGTAATGGCGAGGATCTCGTCGGCAAACGCCAGTGATCGCGAATCGAACACATGCTCGACGCCGAGCAAGCGCAGGAAATCGCGTTTTTCGTCGCTGCCGGCGGTGGCGTAGATCTCGGCCCCGCACCATTTGGCGATCTGGATCGCGGCGATCCCGACGCCACCGGCAGCGCCGTGAATCAGGATTTTCTCGCCCGGTTCCAGGCGCGCCAGGTAATGCAGCGCGTAGTACACGGTGAAGAAGGTGCTAGGGATGGTCGCGGCCGCTTCGAAGGACATGCCCTCAGGGATCCGCGCCACCGCGTTGGCATTGGTCACCAGGCGGTTGGCGAAGCTCGACGGGCCGAAGCCTACCACCCGGTCACCCGGCTGGAAGTCACCTTCTACCTGCAGGCCCTTGCCACGCACGACACCGGCAAACTCGAAGCCCAGGGTCGGGCCGGAAAAACCGTTTTCGATGGCTTCATCCGACAGCAAACCCAACGCATACATGACGTCGCGGAAGTTGAGGCCGGTGGCCTGGACTTCGATGTCCAGCTCATCGCCCGCCGGCACCAACGCGTCGTGGGCTTCCCAACGCAGGTTGCGCAACTGGCCCGGCAGTTCGAAGCCAAGGCTGACCTGGGTCGGAGCCTGTTGACCGGCTGTGCGGTCCAGTTGATCCGGGCGCACCCGCAAACGGGCAACGTATCGATCACCCTCCGCGCTGATCGCCAGTTCGGTTTCTTCATCGGCATTGAGCAGCGCCGGCAGCAACGCTTCGACACCCGCCCCTTCAGCCAGGTCCAACAGACGAACGCGGCAGCCCACGGCCTCGTTGGCCAGCGTGCGGCCAAAACCCCACAACGCCGCATCGGCCAGGGTCGACACATTACCGGGCACTTGCGACGACACAGGCAGCAGGTGCACCGCCGCCCCGCGCGTCAACAACCAGCAGTCAGGGCTCACGCCCGCCTGTTCGCAAGCCTGGGTCAATCCTGCGGCGAGCATGCAACGCTCAGCCTGGCCATCCAGCCCTTGGGTGCCGAATAAACCACTGAGCAGTAACAGGTGCCGCGGTGCTGGCCCGGCGCTCAATTGCAGGGCCATGTCCTGTGCCGAAGCCGGCGCCAGCCAGTCAACGCTTTGCCCCTGATCGCGCAGGGCCAGGGTCAGTTGTTGTGCGAAAGCGTTTTCCGCGCCTTGCTGATCAGCCACCAGCAACCAGTGTTGAACGGGCAATGGTTGCGGATCGAATGCCACCACGCCTTCGGTCGTGCCCATCAGCACATAACTGCCGCTGGACATGGCTGGCATAAACTCCAGTACATCGTCGACGCTCAAGCCGTGACGACGCAGTTCCTGCTGCCAGAATCCCGGACGCTGTTGCACCGACAGGCTCCGTTGCCCTTCGCCGGTCAGCCACCATGAAGGTTGCGCGCCGAACACGAAGTCCGCCCAGCGCGCCGGGTGCTGTGCCAGCAGCATCAACTGCCCACCGGCCGACATGCGCACAGCCGCGTGGCCCAGGCTCTTGCTGATCGATTCCAGCGGCGCCAGGTCCGCGGCGACCAAGACCAGGTCAAAGCCGCTGGCAGGCACGGTCGGCAGCTGTTCGGCATCCGCCAGGCTGAGCAATTGCAGGTCCGGGAACTCGCCTTGCAGCAGGCTTGCCGGGTCCAGGTCGTCAGCGCTGTATTGGTAATCGACACGGTCGAAGTCCAGCTGTGCGCACAGTTGCGCAGCGAAGGGTGCACCACCGAAACCGAGCTCGAGAATTCGCAAGCGTTGCCCCGCCGGCAGCACGGCCAGACGTTGCTCGATGTGCTGTCTGATGCCGTCCAGCAAGGCGTGATAACCGCTGGCACCCAGGACCTGACGGGACAATTGGGCTGGCGAGGTTTCGCGCGGCAGCAACGTTTCAATCTGCTGGGCACCGCTGAGCAGGTCCAACAGGTGGATACCGATTCGCCCCACCGAGTGAATAATCTGGAAATGCTCGGGATAGCTGCGGAACAGTTCCTGCCAGATGTCCTGGGCGCTCGGACGCTCACCCTGATCGGCCACCTGCCAGGTGCCACCGCTGGCCATCAGGCTACCGTCGTCCACTGCCTGTTCCAGCAGGTGATCCAGATACCCCGAGTACCCCTGCGCCTGGGTTTGCCATGTCGCCCGCTGGGCAAGGCTCAGCTGACCACCCAGGGACTCGATGGCTTCCAGCACAAAGCTGCCACACAGGCTGTCCAGCAGCGGTTCGACTTCCTGGCTGTAGCGCTGCTGTGTCGGCTCATCAGCCACCGATGCCAGGCTCTGAACCAAGGTGTGATGCAAGGCCGGGGGTTTGAACGGCAACCCACGGGCGGCATTGGGATAAGGTTTGGCGATGCCGGCGAAATCCGCCAGCTTCAGGTCGCCACTGCGATCCTTGTGCAATTTGACCGCACGGAAACGCGCGTCCTTGATGCACACCACGGCGCGCCCTTGGGCGTCGTACAGGGTGAAGTCGGCCAACAGGGAATGTTCCGACCGGCGCACCAGGCGCACTTTCGCCAGGCAGGGTGGCAGGCTTGCGGCGGCAAAATTGATCCGACCCAGTTTTACCGGGATAAACGCCAGGCCATTACGCGCCTTGGGGTCTGCGCTCAGCAACTGCGTGATCAGCTGGAACGCACTGTCCAGCAACGCCGGATGCAGGTGCAAGGTTGCCAGTTCGGACGCAATCACCTGGGGAGCGCTGAGCTGCGCCAGCACCTGGTCACCGTCGATCCAGCCGGCTTCGATGGCCTGATAGGCCGGGCCGTAGTTAAGGCCAACCGCACAGGTCAGTTGCAAATGTTGCGCGCGATTGAAATCCGGGGCGCGAGTGGGCAGTGCCGGTGCCTGTTCGTTCAGCAGGACACCACGCGCCTCGCCCGGCAAACGGGCAACCACGTGTCGCGCCCACGGTTCTTCCTGGGCCGTGCTGCGCGACACAATGGAGACGGTGCCATCGCTGCTGTCGATCTGCACACGCACGCGCTTGCTCGACTCGGCATGCAGCACCAACGGATTGTGGATTTCCAGTTCTTCGATGTCGACGTACTGACCCGGCTGGTAGCACTGCGCCGCCGCCAGGACCAGTTCAGTGAAACCGGCCCCCGGGAACAGCACCGCATCGCCGACCTTGTGGTCATCCAGCGACGCAAACAGTTGTGTATCGAGACGGTTTTCCCAGGTCAGCTCATGCCCCGGAACGGCATGACCGAGCAGCGGATGCTGCCGCTCAAGGTAAAGCGCCCGGCTCGACTCCGGCGTGTCGCCATGCCAGTGCCGCTCGCGCTGCCATGCGTAGTTGGGCAAGCGCACGAACTGCCCGGTGCTCGGGAACAGGCACGACAGATCAGTCTCGACGCCACTGATCAGCACCTTGGCCACCGCACGGGTGACCCGCTGTGGGGCGTCGTCATTGCGCATCAGTGTGGTAATCGCCACGCCCTCTTGACCCTGTGCGGCCAAGGCATCGCTGACATAGCTGCGCAGGACCGGATGCGGACCGACCTCGACAAAGACGTTGTAGCCCTGTTCGCACAGGGTTTCGCTGGCGGACTGGAACAACACCGGGAAACGGATGTTCTGCCACCAGTATTCGGCGTCCAGACGTTTTCCATCCAGCAAGCCACCGGTGACTGTGGAATACAAAGGGATCTGGCCGCTGCGTGGAACGATGTCGCGCAACGCCTCGACCACCTGTTCGCCGATCATGTTCATCGCCGGCGAGTGGAAGGCGTAGTCCAGGGCAAGGCGACGAACAAATACCTGACGTTCGCTCAGCACCTGCTCAAGACGCTCCAGGCCACTGACAGAACCGGCCACGGTCGCGCCCTTGAAGCTGTTTTCGCCAGCCAGGACCACATCGTCAAGGCCCAACTCCTGGAGCAGATTCGCGGTGTCGCTGCCCGACAAGCCAACGGCGGACATTTGTCCATAACCGGCCGTGAGCCCCTGCAAGCGACTGCGGTGGTAGATCACCCGGGTCGCGTCAACCAGGGTCAAGGCACCGCACGCCCAGGCGGCGGCGACTTCGCCAACGCTATGGCCCATCACGACCTGCGGCACCACTCCCTGGCTGGCCAGCATGCGGGTGACACCGACTTGCAGCGCGAACAGGGCCGGCTGGGCTATTTCGGTCAAATGATACCGGTCCTGCCCGTTTTCACCCGCCAGTTCGGCAATCAGCGAGTAGCCGGACAATGGCTGGAACACCGCATCGATTTCAGCGACGGCGGCATGGAACACCGGGTCCGCGAGCAACCCTTTGCCCATCCCTTGCCATTGCGACCCATTGCCGGAGAAAACAAACACCGGCCCCTTGGCCTGATCCAGCGCCCGACCGCTTTCCACCACGGAGCTCAGGGCCGAGACGGCCGGGTCCAGGGCGAAATCCAGCAGCGCCTGGGCGCTGTGCTGGAGGTCGCTGTCGACCACCACCACACGTTGCGGATGCAGGTCACGACGCATCATCACCTGATACGCAACGTCATACAGGCTGGAAGCCGGGTTGTCGTTGAGGTGATGCGCGATGCTTTGCGCCATCGCCGCCAGCCCACCGCCGTCTTTGGCCGTGACCATCAATGGCACCGCCGCAGGCGTGGTCACGACCGCGCACGGCGCAGCGTCCGGTGTGTGGCTTTGCAGGATGACGTGGGCGTTGGCGCCGCCAAACCCGAACGAATTGACCCCGACCACCAGCGTGCCATTGGGCTTGAGCGCATGGTTGCGGGTGGCCACATTGAGGTTCAGGTCGGCGAAAGGAATGCGCGGATTGAGGTTCTTGATACCGATAGTGGCCGGCACCTGGCGTTCGGTAACGCAGTACAGCGCTTTCATCAAGCCGGCCACCCCGGAGGCAGCCTCCAGGTGACCGATGTTGCTTTTGACCGAGCCGATCAGCAACGGCTTGTCAGCCCCGCGAACCTGGCCCAACGCCAGGCCGATGGCCCGGCTTTCAATGGGATCGCCCACCGGCGTGCCTGTGCCGTGGGCTTCCAGGTAATCGATGTCGGCCGGCGAAATGCCGGCGCTGGCGTAGGCCTGAGTCATCAACGCTGCCTGGGCATCGGCACTTGGCACGGTAAGCCCGGACTTGCGTCCATCGGTATTGACCGCGCTGCCCGCCACGACCGCCAGGATCTGGTTGCCGTCCGCTACCGCCTTGTCGTAATCCTTGAGATAGAACAGCCCGGCGCCTTCGGATCGCACATAACCGTCACCGGCTTCGTCGAAGACGTTACAGCGCCCTTTGCGCGACAGCATCGATGCCTTCGAGAAGATCAGAAAGCCGAACGGGTGCAGGTGCAGGCTGATACCGCCGGCCAGTGCCTGGTCGATATCTCCGCTTTGTATGGCCTGGCAAGCCTGGTGGAACGCGACCAATGACGATGAACAGGCGGTATCGACCGCCATGCTCGGACCGTGCAGGTCATAAAAGTACGACAGACGATTGGCCGCGATGCTGAACGTGTTACCCGTGGCTGTCGAGGCATCGACCAGTGACAGGTCATGGGCTAGGCGATAGGCATAGTCGGTGCTGGCAATGCCCAGGTACACGCCGCAATTGCTGCCGCGCACACTCGATGGCTTGACCCCGGCGTTCTCGAACACTTCCCAGCCCAGCTCCAGTAACAGACGCTGTTGGGGGTCCATGATCGCCGCTTCACGGGGGGAAATACTGAAGAAGCCTGCATCGAAGGTGGAAATATCACCCAACGTGCCAGCCGCCAGCGTGTAGGTCGTACCGGGGTTGGCCTTGTCGGGATGAAAAAACGCTTCATGGGACCAGCGGGACGGGTCGACCTGGGTGATGAAATCATGCCCTTCCAGCAGGTTCTGCCAGAAAGTTGCGGAAGTGGAGCCAGGAAAACGGAACGAAGCCCCAATAATTGCAACTTTCTTACGCATGACATCTCCACCTTTTTATATTCTCAGCGCAACCGCCATCACCTCGTGCGATAGCTGCGTCGAGCGCTTTCGTGCGCTCAACAAAACGTTGAGAGGCTTGCTGAATTCTGTTGGGTAGTAACTCTGTATTTATTGTTAGGAGCACTTTTTACCCGGCATCGGCCTAATCGTTTCAGGCCCGGCGCGGGGCGCAAAATCATACGCTGAGCGCCCCGTTAGGGAAACCCTTACAAAGCGTTACATTGCGACCCGTCGTCGTAATGTTGAACATTGTTTCCCGACTGCCGTCCGACGAAAAAAAATAAATTCAACAAACGGGCACCGCGGCCGACAACCCGTCAAAGCCTTGCGGATTGAACAAGTCATGCGTAACAACCAGCCCATTACACAACGTGAACGGACCTTCCCGGCTCAGCAACGGTTGATTTCCACCACCGATGCCAAGGGCGTGATTACTTACTGCAACGACGATTTCGTCGAAATCAGCGGGTTTTCCCGGGAAGAACTCATCCGTGCGCCGCATAACCTGGTGCGTCACCCCGACGTTCCGGCTGCGGTCTTCGCGCATATGTGGGCCACACTCAAGCAAGGCTTGCCATGGATGGGCATTGTCAAGAACCGCTGCAAGACCGGTGACCACTATTGGGTCAATGCCTATGTCACGCCGGTCTTCGATGGCAATCAGGTGATCGGTTACGAGTCGGTGCGGGTCAAGCCCACCGCCGAACAGATCCGCCGTGCCGAGGCGCTATACCAACGCATCAACCAGGGCAAGTCGGCCATTCCCTCCTCGGATAAATGGCTGCCGGTTCTCCAGGACTGGCTGCCGTTCATTCTGGTCAGCCAACTGAGCTTCATGATCGGCGCGACACTGAACTCCCAATGGGGCTTCGCTCTGGCTGCCGGCCTCTCGGTGCCGCTGGGCCTGATGGGGCTGAGCTGGCAACAGCGCGGCCTCAAGCGTTTGTTGCGCCTGGCCGAGCAGACCACCTCTGACCCGCTGATCGCGCAGATGTATACCGACAGTCGCGGCGCCCAGGCGCGCCTGGAGATGTCGATCCTCAGCCAGGAAGCACGCCTGAAAACCTGCCTGACCCGCCTGCAGGACACCGCTGAGCACCTGACCGATCAGGCCAAACAATCCGACGCCCTGGCCCACAAGAGCTCCAGCGGCCTGGAACGCCAACGCGTCGAAACCGAGCAGGTGGCGACCGCCGTCAACCAGATGGCCGCCACCACCCAGGAAGTCGCCAGCCATGTGCAGCGCACCGCCGATGCCACTCAGGAAGCCAATCGCCTGACCAGTCGTGGTCGTGACATCGCCGGGGAAACCCGCGAAGCCATCCAGCGCCTGTCGGTGGTGGTGGGTGAAACCGGTCAGACCGTGACTCAACTGGCCAAGGACAGCAACGAAATCGGTGGCGTGGTCGATGTGATCAAAGGCATCGCCGACCAGACCAACCTGCTGGCACTGAACGCGGCCATCGAAGCGGCCCGTGCCGGCGAGATGGGGCGCGGTTTTGCGGTAGTGGCCGACGAAGTCCGCCAACTGGCGCAACGCACCAGCGAATCCACCGGGCAGATTCATGCGCTGATCGCCAAGCTGCAACAAACCGCCGGCACCGCCGTGCAAACCATGGAAGCCGGGCATCGTCAGGCCGAAGAAGGTGTGGCACGGGTGCTGGAAGCGGATCAGGCGCTGGTGGGGATCAGCGAAGCGGTGGCCAACATCACCGACATGACCACCCAGATCGCGGCTGCGACCGAAGAGCAGAGCGCCGTGGCAGAGGAGATCAGCCGCAACATCAGCAATATTTCGGAACTGGCGGACCAGACCTCGGAACAGGCGCAGAATTCGGCGCTGTTGAGCGAGGAACTGACGAAGACGGCCAATACCCAATATTCGCTGGTGGAGCGGTTTAACCGCTAGGCCTTGATACCGCCATCGCTGGCAAGCCAGCTCCTACAGAGACCGCAATCCCTTGTAGGAGCTGGCTTGCCAGCGATGAGGCCCTGACTGCTGGCGAAAACTTTACTGAATAAACACCGCGACTTCCCCCGCCACTGACCAAAACACGATACTGCCTGGAAGGCCGCCTTCACTGGCAAGCCAGCTCCTACAGAAACGCTGCAACCTTCTGCGCCGCAGCCGCCAAATGCTGCACATGACTAAACCCGGAAACCTTCAACGGTTTCAAATCATGATCCCCCGCCACCAGCCAGAACACCTCAATACTCGGCGATAACGCATAACCCTCGACCGCCTCGCGATTACCCAGTGCATCCCTTTCACCCTGCACGATCAACGTGCGGGTTTTCAAAGAAGCCAAATGCTCCACCCGCGGCTTCTCCGGCTTGCCCACGGCATAAAACGGATAACCCAGGCACACCAGCGCATCCGCCCCCAATTCATCCGCCAGCAAACTGGCCATCCGCCCGCCCATGGACTTGCCACCAATGGCCAGCGGCCCAGTGACATGGCGTCGCACCACGGCATACACCTCACGCCAGCACTCCAGCAGTTTCGGAGCCGGGTTCGGCGGGCGTTTACTGCCGTCGATACGTCGCTGCACCATGTAGGGAAACTCGAAGCGCAATACGTTCACGCCTTGCGCGGCGAGGCGTGCAGCCATGTCGGTCATCCAGTCGCTGTCCATCGGTGCGCCGGCGCCATGGGCAAGAACCAGCGTTGCCGAAGCCTTGCCGGCAGCGGCATTCCACAGCCATCCATGATCCCGCACGCACTGCGCCCATTGATCCCCGTCAATACTGGCCTTGTGCTCTTTGTCCATGCTTGCCTCGCTTTTAGTCTGCCTATAACTCCAGGCGAAGGACGCGCCGCTTGCGCTCACTTCGGCTGAACCGTGGATGGGGAACCATGAACACTTCTATCAGTACCGCCTACAACTACAAGGTGGTCCGCCAATTCGCCATTATGACGGTGGTGTGGGGCATCGTCGGCATGGGGCTCGGGGTTTTTCTCGCGGCCCAGTTGGTCTGGCCCGAACTCAACTTCAATTTGCCATGGACCAGCTTTGGCCGCTTGCGCCCGCTGCACACCAACGCGGTGATCTTCGCCTTTGGCGGCTGCGCGTTGTTCGCCAGCTCGTTCTATTCGGTACAACGCACCTGCCAGACACAATTGTTCGCGCCGAAAATCGCCGCGTTCTGCTTCTGGGGCTGGCAACTGGTGATTCTGCTGGCGGCCATCAGCCTGCCGCTGGGTTACACCAGCTCCAAGGAATACGCCGAACTGGAATGGCCGATCGACATCCTGATCACCATCGTCTGGGTCGCCTACGCCATCGTGTTCTTCGGCACGATCATGCAGCGCAAGACCAAGCACATTTATGTGGGTAACTGGTTCTTCGGCGCGTTCATCGTCACCGTGGCGATCCTGCACATCGTCAACAACATGGAACTG
This sequence comes from Pseudomonas sp. P1.8, assembly GCF_001269805.1. Lineage (NCBI taxonomy): Bacteria > Pseudomonadati > Pseudomonadota > Gammaproteobacteria > Pseudomonadales > Pseudomonadaceae > Pseudomonas > Pseudomonas sp. P1.8. Next base: position 215,672 of record NZ_LHVM01000010.1, on the reverse strand, counting down.
CCCGTCAGCTTCACCAAGTCCTACTCGCTCTACTCCGGCGCCACCGACGCGATGGTGCAGTGGTGGTACGGGCACAACGCCGTGGGCTTTTTCCTCACCGCCGGTTTCCTCGGGATGATGTACTACTTCGTGCCGAAACAGGCCGAGCGTCCGGTGTATTCCTATCGCCTGTCGATTGTGCACTTCTGGGCCTTGATCACCCTGTACATCTGGGCAGGCCCCCATCACTTGCACTACACCGCACTGCCGGACTGGGCGCAGTCGCTGGGCATGGTGATGTCGCTGGTTCTGCTGGCACCGAGCTGGGGCGGAATGATCAACGGCATGATGACCCTGTCGGGCGCGTGGCATAAGTTGCGCAGCGACCCGATCCTGCGTTTCCTCGTGGTGTCGCTGGCGTTCTACGGCATGTCGACCTTCGAAGGGCCGATGATGGCGATCAAGACGGTCAACGCCCTCTCCCACTACACCGACTGGACCATCGGCCACGTACACGCCGGCGCGCTCGGCTGGGTGGCGATGATTTCCATCGGCGCGCTGTACCACATGATCCCGAAAGTCTTCGGCCGCGAGCAGATGCACAGCATCGGCCTGATCAACGCGCACTTCTGGCTCGCCACCATCGGCACCGTTCTGTACATCGCCTCGATGTGGGTCAACGGCATCGCCCAGGGCCTGATGTGGCGTGCAGTGAACGAGGACGGCACGCTGACCTACTCCTTCGTCGAGACATTGGTGGCCAGCCACCCTGGCTTCGTCGTGCGGTTGGTGGGCGGCGCGATCTTCCTCAGCGGCATGTTCCTGATGGCCTACAACACCTGGCGCACCGTGCGGGCCTCGCAGCCTGCCGACGTCGCCGCTGCCGCGCAGATGGCCTGAGGAGTCCGCCATGAAACACGAAACTATCGAAAAAAACGTCGGCCTGTTACTGCTGCTGATGATCCTGGCCGTGAGCATTGGCGGCCTGACACAGATCGTCCCGCTGTTCTTTCAGGACGTCACCAATAAGCCGGTGGAAGGCATGAAGCCCTACACCGCATTGCAACTGGAAGGCCGCGACATCTATATCCGCGAAGGCTGCGTTGGTTGTCACTCGCAGATGATCCGGCCGTTTCGCGCCGAGACCGAGCGCTACGGCCACTACTCGGTAGCCGGCGAAAGCGTCTGGGATCACCCGTTCCTGTGGGGCTCGAAACGTACCGGCCCGGACCTGGCCCGCGTTGGCGCGCGTTACTCCGACGACTGGCACCGCGCCCACTTGTACAACCCGCGCAACGTCGTGCCCGAGTCGAAGATGCCAGCCTACCCGTGGCTGGTGTCAAACCCGGTCGACAGCAGTCACACCGAAACCAAGATCAAGGCCATGCGTACTTTGGGCGTGCCGTACACCGACGAAGACATCGCCGGCGCCACCGCGTCGCTCAAGGGCAAGAGCGAAATGGACGCACTGGTCGCCTATCTGCAAGTGCTCGGCACTGCCATCAAGAGCAAGAGGTGAGCCATGGTCGTTGAATTGAGCACTGGAATGATTCGCGGCCTCGGCACTGTCGTGGTGTTCGTGGCCTTCATCGGCCTGACCCTGTGGGTGTTCAACGGCAAGCGCGCCCCGGATTTCGCCGAAGCGCGCCTGCTGCCCTTCGCCGATGAGCCGCAAGCCGACATCAATGAAGAATCTGCAACAAGGAGTACTCGGTCATGACCACCTTCTGGAGTACGTGGATCTGCGTACTGACCATCGGCAGCCTGATCGGCCTGACCTGGCTGCTGCTCAGCACCCGCAAGGGCGAAACCAAGGGCAGTGTCGACCAGACCATGGGCCATAGCTTCGACGGCATCGAGGAGTACGACAACCCGTTGCCGCAATGGTGGTTCATGTTGTTCGTGGGCACGCTGGTGTTTGCCGTCGGTTATCTGATCCTTTATCCGGGCCTGGGCAACTGGAAAGGCATCCTGCCCGGCTATGAAAATGGCTGGACCGGCGTGCACGAGTGGGAAAAGGAAATGGACAAGGCTGACGCCAAGTTCGGGCCGATCTTCGCCAAATTTTCTGCGATGCCCCTGGAAGAAGTCGCGAAAGACCCGCAAGCGTTGAAAATGGGTGGACGCCTGTTCGCCTCCAACTGTTCGGTGTGCCACGGCTCGGATGCCAAAGGTGCGTTCGGCTTCCCCAACCTGACTGACAACGACTGGCGCTGGGGCGGTCATCCGGAAACCATCAAGGCCACCATTCTGGGCGGGCGGATGGCCGCCATGCCGGCCTGGGGTGAGATCCTCGGTGAAGGTGGCGTGAAGAACGTTGCAGCCTACGTTCGCCATGACCTGGCCGGCCTGCCGCTGCCCGCCGGCAGTACGGCCGACCTGCAAGCAGGCCAGCAAGCGTTCAACACTACGTGCGTGGCGTGTCATGGAGCCAAGGGCCAGGGTACGGAAGCGATGGGCGCGCCGAACCTGACGCACCCGGCCGGTTTCATCTACGGCACCAGCCTGACGCAGCTTGAGCAAACGATTCGCCATGGCCGCCAAGGCCATATGCCGGCGCAGAATGAAATGCTCGGCAACGACAAAGTGCAGTTGCTGGCTGCGTATGTGTACAGCTTGTCTCACGCTCCGCGTTCCGAGCATTTGCTGGCCGAGGACACAGGCGAGTAAATCCGGACCGCTCTACTGCCGCATTCATCCGGATGCGGCAGCCTCCCCTCCCTTTGCGACGCATTGTCGCACCCTCATTGCTTCTTCCTTTCGGTTCACCGGATTCGGGTCTAAGCTTGCTCCGATGCGGACCGGCAAGCACCGGTTCCAGGTCGACCTTAACCGATGTGTTCGCCGTTTCTGCCCGATGACAGGCTGCAAAGGCCGGGAATACCGGCTGTCGCGCCAATTGCCTTCGGTCACCCGGTCGTTGCGTTTGAACACACCCCGTTACATGTGACCTGAACCCCTCGCCTTTTTCCTCCGCGAAGACATTTTGCCCGTGGGCAATTTTGTCCTTACGCGGTGCATGGAAAGGCCGCAGAATCAGCATTTGAAAGCATTGACCCACGTCATGGCGCGTTGCAATGACCCCCTGCTTTCTCCATACTTGCGGCCGATTTTTAATCCTAATAAAACACCCAAACCGTGGAACCTTAGAATGAGCACAGCAATCAGTCCGACTGCTTATAACTATAAGGTAGTCCGCCAGTTCGCCATCATGACGGTGGTCTGGGGGATCCTTGGCATGGGGCTCGGTGTCTTCATCGCCTCGCAACTGGTCTGGCCGGAGTTGAATTTCGGTCTGCCGTGGACGAGCTTTGGACGCCTGCGCCCGTTGCACACCAACCTGGTGATTTTCGCCTTCGGTGGATGTGCACTGTTTGCCACTTCTTATTACGTCGTGCAGCGAACCTGCCAAACGCGACTGATTTCCGACAGCCTCGCGGCCTTCACCTTCTGGGGATGGCAAGCGGTGATCGTCGGTGCTGGTATCTCCTTGCCGCTTGGTTACACCACCAGCAAGGAATACGCCGAACTGGAATGGCCCCTGGCTATCCTGCTGGCCATTGTCTGGGTTACCTACGCTTTGGTGTTCTTCGGCACCATCGTCAAGCGCAAGACCAAGCACATCTATGTCGGTAACTGGTTCTACGGTGCCTTCATCCTCGTGACTGCGATGCTGCACATCGTCAACCACATGTCGCTGCCGGTCAGCCTGTTCAAGTCCTACTCGGCCTACGCCGGTGCGACTGACGCGATGATCCAGTGGTGGTACGGCCACAACGCCGTAGGTTTCTTCCTGACCACGGGCTTCCTGGGGATGATGTACTACTTCGTGCCGAAACAGGCCGAGCGTCCAATCTATTCCTATCGCCTGTCGATCGTGCACTTCTGGGCGCTGATCACCCTGTACATCTGGGCCGGTCCGCACCACCTGCACTACACCGCCTTGCCGGACTGGGCACAATCGCTGGGCATGGCGATGTCGATCATCCTGCTGGCTCCGAGCTGGGGCGGCATGATCAACGGCATGATGACCCTGTCGGGCGCCTGGCATAAGCTGCGCACCGACCCGATCCTGCGCTTCCTGGTGGTATCCCTGGCGTTCTACGGCATGTCGACCTTCGAAGGTCCGATGATGGCGATCAAGACCGTGAACTCCCTGTCGCACTACACCGACTGGACCATCGGCCACGTACACGCCGGCGCCTTGGGCTGGGTGGCGATGATTTCCATCGGTGCGGTCTACCACATGATCCCGAAACTGTTCGGTCGCGCGCAAATGCACAGCACCGGCCTGATCAACACTCACTTCTGGCTCGCGACCATCGGTACCGTGCTCTACATCGCTTCGATGTGGGTCAACGGCATTACCCAGGGCCTGATGTGGCGTGCAATCAACGATGACGGCACCCTCACCTACTCGTTCGTAGAAGCGCTGCAAGCCAGCCACCCGGGCTTCATCGTCCGCGCCTTGGGCGGTGCATTCTTCGCCACCGGCATGCTGTTCATGGCCTACAACGTATTCCGTACCGTACGCGCCTCGAACCCGGCTGAAGCCAAAGCCGCCGAACAGATTGCCGTAGTTGGAGCTCACTGATGAAGCATGAAGCAGTCGAGAAGAATATTGGCCTGCTGGCCTTCTTCATGGTCATCGCCGTCAGCATCGGCGGCCTGACCCAGATCGTTCCGCTGTTTTTCCAGGATGTCACCAACAAGCCGGTCGAAGGCATGAAGCCTCGCACCGCCCTTGAACTGGAAGGCCGGGACGTTTACATCGCCAACGGTTGTGTCGGCTGCCACTCGCAGATGATCCGTCCGTTCCGTGCTGAAACCGAACGCTACGGTCACTACTCGGTCGCCGGTGAAAGCGTCTGGGACCACCCGTTCCTGTGGGGTTCCAAGCGTACCGGTCCGGACCTGGCCCGTGTCGGCGGTCGTTACTCCGATGACTGGCAGCGTGCGCACTTGTACAACCCGCGCAACGTAGTGCCTGAGTCGAAAATGCCGGCCTACCCGTTCCTCGTGGAAAACAAGCTCGACGGCAAAGACACCGCCAAGAAAATGGAAGTCTTGCGCACGCTCGGCGTTCCTTACACCGACGAAGACATCGCCGGTGCCAAGGATGCTGTGAAGGGCAAAACCGAAATGGACGCGCTGGTGGCCTATCTGCAAGGCCTGGGCACCATCATCAAAAGCAAACGGTGATCTAAATGGATATCGGGATGATTCGTGGCCTGGGCACCGTCGTTGTGATGGTCGCCTTCATCGGTCTGGCGTTGTGGGTATTCAGCCCCAAGCGCAAGTCGGAGTTCGAAGACGCGACCTTGCTGCCTTTCGCGGATGATCCCGAAGCCATCAAGCACGTCGAGCAAGCTTCTAGGAGTAACAAAGAATGACTAAATTCTGGAGTCTGTACGTCACAGTCCTCAGTCTCGGTACGATCTTTTCCCTGACCTGGCTGCTGCTGTCGACCCGCAAGGGCCAGCGCACCGAGCAGACGGATCAGACGGTTGGGCACTCCTTCGACGGGATCGAGGAGTACGACAACCCGCTGCCGAAATGGTGGTTCATGCTGTTCGTGGGCACCATCATCTTCGCTTTGGGCTACCTGGCGCTGTATCCGGGCTTGGGCAACTGGAAGGGCCTGCTTCCGGGTTACAACTACCTGGATAACGAAAAGCAGACTGCGTTCGCCAACGGCCAGACCGGCTGGACTGGCGTTCATGAGTGGGAAAAGGAAATGGCCAAATCGGACGCCAAGTTCGGTCCGATCTTCGCCAAATTCGCGGCCATGCCAATCGAAGAAGTGGCCAAGGACCCGCAAGCCTTGAAGATGGGTGGCCGTCTGTTCGCCTCCAACTGCTCGGTCTGCCACGGTTCCGACGCCAAGGGCGCCTATGGCTTCCCTAACCTGACCGACGCCGACTGGCGTTGGGGCGGCGAGCCGGAAACCATCAAGACCACCATCATGGGTGGCCGTCACGCGGTCATGCCGGCGTGGGCTGAAGTGATCGGCGAGCAAGGCGTTGCCGACGTGGCCGCGTTTGTCCTGACCAACCTCGACGGCCGCAAGCTGCCGGAAGGCGCCAAGGCCGATCCGGTTGCCGGCCAGAAGCTGTTCGCCGCCAACTGCGTGGCATGTCACGGCCCGCAAGGCAAAGGCACTCCGGCCATGGGCGCACCTGACCTGACTCACCCGGGCGCGTTCATCTACGGTTCGAGCTTCGCTCAACTGCAGCAGACCATCCGTTACGGCCGTCAGGGCCAGATGCCTGCGCAAGAAGCCATGCAGGGTAACGACAAGGTTCACCTGTTGGCCGCTTACGTCTACAGCCTGTCTCACGGCGAGAAGGCTCCGGCGGAAGATGCCCAGTAAGGCAAACGCTTGAGGCAACACAAGACGGCCCTGCCAATGTGAATTGGCGGGGCCGTTTTTGTTTCACACGAGTCGCCCCCTGTAGGAGCTGCCGAAGGCTGCGATCTTTTGATTTTTTAAACAAGAATTGCCGCGAGATTTTCAGCTAACAAGAACGAAAGATCGCAGCCTTCGGCAGCTCCTACAGGGAAACCAGAGTTACGCAATGAAACAGGATTGAACCTGACACATCGAAAACTCGTCCATAATTCCCAAGTCAATTGATTCAAGTCATTACACCATCAGTTGATTTTGCCAAACGTGACCAAAGGTCGCACCCGCGAGCTAGAGCGACAGGCGTATCATTGCGCCATTGCGACACCCCTTTTTGACCGCGGTTGGCACGTACTGGCCGGGGCAATTTTTCCACTGCCGTGGGATGCAACTGATGAGCAACCAGATTCCGGTACACGACGTCACTCCACCCGCCAAGAACGCGAACAACAGCGTCGACCTCTACGCCTCACGGGAAAAAATCTACACCCGCGCCTTCACCGGCCTGTTCCGCAACCTGCGGATGACCGGCGGTGCCGTGCTGTTCCTGCTGTATTTCGGTACCGTCTGGTTGAACTGGGGTGGTCATCAAGCCGTCTGGTGGAACCTGCCGGAGCGCAAGTTCTTCATCTTCGGAGCGACCTTCTGGCCCCAGGACTTCATCCTGCTGTCCGGGATGCTGATCATCGCCGCCTTCGGCCTGTTCTTCATCACCGTATACGCCGGGCGCGTCTGGTGCGGCTATACCTGCCCGCAAAGCGTGTGGACCTGGATTTTCATGTGGTGCGAAAAAGTCACCGAAGGCGACCGCAACCAGCGCATCAAGCTCGACAAGGCGCCCATGAGCGCCAACAAGTTGCTGCGCAAGTTCAGCAAACACACGATGTGGCTGTTGATTGGCTTCGTGACCGGCATGACCTTCGTCGGCTATTTCTCGCCGATACGCGAACTGGTCATCGATTTCTTCACCGGCCAGGCCGATGGCTGGTCCTATTTCTGGGTCGGTTTTTTCACCCTCGCCACCTACGGCAACGCCGGCTGGCTGCGCGAGCAGGTGTGCATTTACATGTGTCCGTACGCACGTTTCCAGAGCGTGATGTTCGACAAGGACACCCTGATCGTTTCCTACGACCCGCGCCGTGGCGAAAGCCGTGGCCCGCGCAAGAAAGGTATCGACTACAAGGCTCAGGGACTGGGTGATTGCATCGACTGCACCATGTGCGTACAGGTCTGCCCGACCGGTATCGATATCCGCGACGGGCTGCAAATCGAGTGCATCGGTTGCGCCGCCTGCATCGATGCCTGCGACGCGATCATGGACAAGATGGAGTACCCGCGCGGCCTCATCAGCTACACCACCGAACACAACCTGTCCGGGCAGAAAACCCATAAGCTGCGTCCACGCCTGATCGGCTACGCCGTGGTGTTGCTGGCGATGATCAGTTTGCTGGTGACCGCCTTCTTCATGCGTTCGCTGGTAGGTTTCGACGTCAGCAAGGACCGCGTGCTGTACCGCGAGAACGCCGAAGGCCGGATCGAAAACGTCTACAGCCTGAAGATCATGAACAAGGACCAGCGTGACCACACCTACATCCTCGAAGCCTCTGGCCTGCCGGATCTCAAGATGCAGGGTCGACGCGAGATCAAGGTCGCGGCCGGCGATATCGTCAGCCAGCCTGCCGAACTGTCCGTCGCACCGGAAAAACTGCCGTCGAGCACCAACGAGGTGAAATTCATCCTCAAGGATGCCGATGACGACAGCGTCCATATTGAAGCCAAGAGCCGATTCATCGGCCCACAAAATCGTTAAGAGAACTGATCATGCCCGCAGCAAACGCCGCAAGTCCCTGGTACAAGCACCTCTGGCCGTGGATCATCATCGGGATCCTGGCCTGCTCGGTGACCCTGACCTTGTCCATGGTGACCATTGCAGTGAAGAACCCGGACAACCTGGTCAACGACAACTATTACGAAGCCGGCAAAGGCATCAACCGCTCCCTGGACCGCGAACTGCTGGCCCAGACGCTGCTCATGCGTGCCAGCGTCCACCTGGATGACGTGACCGGCGAAGTCGACCTGCGCCTGAGCGGCAACAGCCAGCCCAAGACCCTGGAGCTCAACCTGATCTCGCCGACGCAACCGGAAAAGGATCGCAAGATCACCCTGACCCGCAGCGAAACCGAACAGGGTCGCTACATCGGTCAGTTGAGCGACAAGATCGAAGGCCGTCGCTTTGTCGAATTGCTCGGCACTCAGGACGACCATATCTGGCGCATGTTCGAAGAAGAACTCGTCAGCCATGACAAGGACTTGCTGCTCGGTGACGAGCCGCTGCAAGGTGCCGAAGACCTGAAGAAGTAAAGCCGCGCTTCGCGCATCGCCGGCAAGCCGGCTCCTACAGAATCACGCGAACTCTGTAGGAGCCGGCTTGCCGGCGATGAGGCCCTCCTGAACGATGTAGACTCCACTTCATGACCTCCCCACTCCACTGCTACCACTGCGCCCTGCCCGTCCCGGCCGGCAGCCGCTTCACCGCCGTCGTGTTCGGGCAGGCCCGCGAATTCTGCTGCCCGGGATGCCAGGCCGTGGCCGAAGCCATTGTCGCCGGCGGCCTGGAAAGCTATTACCAGCACCGCAGTGAAGCCTCGGCCAACCCCGAGGCCTTGCCGGTGCAACTGGTGGACGAACTGGCGCTGTACGACCGTGCCGACGTGCAACAGCCCTTTGTCCGCCATGAAGGCGAACTGGCTGAAACCACATTGCTGATGGAAGGCATCAGTTGCGCCGCCTGCGGCTGGCTGATCGAGAAGCACTTGCGCACCTTGCCGGCTGTCGCCGAAGCACGCTTGAACCTGTCCAACCATCGTCTGCATGTACGCTGGACCGACGCGCAACTGCCCCTGAGCCAGATCCTCAGCGAGCTGCGTCACATCGGTTACGCCGCCCACCCCTATCAAGCCGACCGCGCCAGTGAACAACTGGCCAGCGAAAACCGCCTGGCCCTGCGCCAACTCGGGGTGGCCGGGCTGTTGTGGTTCCAGGCGATGATGGCGACCATGGCCACCTGGCCGGAATTCAACATCGACCTCAGCCCCGAACTGCACACGATCCTGCGCTGGGTGGCGCTGTTCCTCACCACGCCGATCGTGTTCTACAGCTGCGCGCCGTTCTTCAAGGGCGCCATGCGGGACTTGCGCACCCGTCACCTGACCATGGACGTTTCGGTGTCGCTGGCCATCGGCAGCGCGTACATCGCCGGGATCTGGACCTCGATCACCGGTGTCGGTGAACTGTACTTCGACGCCGTGGGCATGTTTGCGCTGTTCCTGCTGGCCGGGCGTTATCTGGAACGACGCGCCCGCGAACGCACTGCCGCTGCTACGGCTCAGCTGGTGAATTTGCTGCCCGCCTCGTGCCTGAGGTTAAGCACCGACGGCCAGAGCGAGCGCATTCTGCTCAGCGAACTGCGCGTGGGTGATCAGGTGCTGGTGCATCCGGGCGCCATTCTCCCGGCCGACGGCAAAATCATCGACGGCCAATCCAGCGTCGACGAGTCACTGCTGACCGGCGAGTATCTCCCGCAACCTCGTACCCTGGGCGATACGGTCACCGCCGGCACCCTGAACGTCGAAGGCGCACTGACGGTCGAGGTCCAGGCGCTCGGCCAGGACACTCGGCTCTCGGCTATCGTCCGCTTGCTGGATCGCGCCCAGGCGGAAAAACCGCGACTGGCGGAAATCGCCGATCGCGCCGCGCAATGGTTCCTGTTGTTATCGCTGATTGCCGCCGCGGCCATTGGTCTGCTGTGGTGGGAGCTGGATGCTTCGCGGGCGTTCTGGATCGTGCTGGCCATGCTGGTGGCGACATGCCCCTGTGCGCTGTCGCTGGCCACGCCGACCGCCCTCACCGCAGCGACCGGAACCCTGCACAAACTCGGTTTGTTGCTGACTCGCGGCCATGTGCTCGAAGGCTTGAACCAGATCGACACGGTAATATTCGACAAGACCGGCACCCTCACCGAAGGACGCCTGGCATTGCGCGCCATCCGGCCGCTCGGCGCACTCGACAGCGATCAATGCCTGAGCCTCGCAGCCGCGCTGGAGAACCGCTCCGAACACCCGATTGCCCGAGCGTTTGGTCGCGCACCGCTGGCCGCCGAAGAAGTCCACAGCACGCCGGGGCTCGGCCTCGAAGGTCTGGTTGGCGGTCAACGCCTGCGCATTGGTCATCCGGGCTTCGTCTGCGCACTCAGCAGCGCTGAACAACCCTTGATGCCGGACGAAGCCGGTCAATGGCTGCTGCTCGGCGACAACCACGGACCGCTGGCCTGGTTCGTACTCGATGACCGCTTGCGCGCCGACGCCCCTGCCCTGCTGGCGGCCTGCAAAGCACGAGGCTGGCGCACACTGTTGCTGTCTGGCGACAGCTCGCCAATGGTCGCCAGTGTCGCGGCAGAGCTCGGCATCGACGAAGCCCGGGGCGGACTGCGCCCGGACGACAAGCTGCAAGTCCTGCAACAGCTGCACAAGGAAGGCCGCAAGGTGCTGATGCTCGGCGACGGGGTCAACGATGTACCGGTGTTGGCCGCCGCCGACATCAGCGTCGCCATGGGTTCGGCGACCGACCTTGCAAAAACCAGTGCCGACGCCGTGTTGCTGTCCAACCGCCTCGATGCATTGGTACAAGCCTTCAGCCTGGCGCGTCGCACCCATCGGGTCATCATCGAGAACCTTCTTTGGGCCGCGTTGTACAATGGCCTCATGTTGCCGTTCGCGGCCCTCGGCTGGATCACGCCAGTGTGGGCGGCGGTCGGCATGTCCATCAGTTCGTTGACCGTGGTATTGAACGCCCTGCGCCTGACTCGCCTGCCGAGTGTGCCGGTTATCCATGCCACGCCAGAAACCCGCCCGTTGCCGGCCTGAGCCGCACGGGCATGGAGTCCAGATGCTAGCTCTCTACGTGATGATCCCGGCCGCGCTGCTGATCGTGGCCATCGCCGTCTACATCTTCTTCTGGGCGGTCGACAGCGGCCAGTACGACGACCTCGACGGCCCGGCACACAGCATTCTGTTCGACGATCAGGACCCGAAGCACACCGCTGCCGTCGATGAAGCCAGCGGCCATACGACCAAACCGGACGACAAGGCACCGCCCCATGCTTGAACTGGCGCCACTGCTGGTGTCGGCGGTGATCCTCGGATTGCTCGGCGGCGGGCATTGCCTGGGGATGTGCGGCGGACTGATGGGCGCCCTGACCCTGGCGATTCCCAAAGAACAGCGCAGTCGGCGCTTTCGCCTGCTGCTGGCCTACAACCTGGGACGAATTCTGAGCTACGCCACTGCCGGACTGTTGATCGGCCTCGCAGGCTGGGCGGTGGCGAACAGTCCGGCGGCGATGTTCATGCGCGTTCTGGCCGGCCTGCTGTTGATCGCCATGGGCCTGTATCTGGCCGGATGGTGGAGCGGGCTGACCCGTATCGAAAGCCTTGGTCGCGGGCTTTGGCGGCACATTCAACCCGTGGCCAACAAGTTGCTGCCAGTCTCAAGCATTCCCCGCGCACTGTTGCTGGGTGCACTCTGGGGCTGGCTGCCGTGCGGCCTGGTTTACAGCACCCTGCTGTGGTCGGCCAGCCAGGGCAACGCACTGGACAGCGCATTGTTGATGCTCGCGTTCGGGCTCGGTACGTGGCCGGTGCTGTTGGCCACCGGGCTGGCTGCCGAGCGGGTGACGGCGCTGTTGCGCAAACGCAGCGTGCGCATGGCCGGTGGGTTGCTGGTGATGCTATTCGGCATCTGGACATTGCCGGGGCCGCATCAGCACTGGTTGATGGGGCATTAGATCGGTGGCGCGCCTTTCGCGAGCAGGCTCGCGCCCACAATTGAAATGCATTCCCCTGTGAGCGCGAGCCTGCTCGCGATGAGGCCGCATAGCTCCCGCCACTCTTGACCCTTGATGCAAATCAAGATACCCCCACCCGCCCTCGCATAAAGTGCCCGACACTGCCAGCCTATCCGGGGGAATGCCCGCATGATGCTCGACGCCATTCGTTGGGACACCGATCTGATCCGCCGTTATGACCTGGCGGGACCGCGCTATACCTCTTATCCGACAGCCGTTCAATTCCACAGCCAGGTCGGCACGTTCGACCTGTTCCATGCCTTGCGCGACAGCCGCAAGGCCCTGCGTCCATTGTCGTTGTATGTGCATGTGCCGTTTTGCGCGAACATTTGCTACTACTGCGGCTGCAACAAGGTCATCACCAAGGACCGCGGGCGAGCACTGCCTTATTTGCAACGGCTGGAACATGAAATCCAGCTGATCGCCTGCCACCTCGACCCCACGCAAAAAGTCGAGCAACTGCATTTCGGTGGCGGCACGCCGACCTTTCTCAGCCACGACGAACTGCGCCAGTTGATGGCGCACCTGCGCAAACACTTCAACCTGCTGGACGATGACTCCGGCGACTATGGCATCGAAATCGACCCACGCGAGGCCGACTGGTCGACCATGGGCCTGTTGCGCGAACTGGGTTTCAATCGAGTCAGCATCGGCGTGCAAGACCTTGATCCGGCCGTGCAACGTGCGGTCAATCGCCTGCAAAGCCTGGAAGAAACCCGTGCGGTGATCGACGCTGCCCGCACTTTGCAGTTTCGTTCGATCAACATTGACTTGATCTACGGCCTGCCGAGACAGACGCCGGACAACTTTGCCCGCACCGTCGAGGAAGTCATCAGCCTGCAACCGGACCGCTTGTCGGTGTTCAACTATGCGCACCTGCCGGAACGCTTCATGCCGCAACGGCGGATCAACAGCAACGAGCTGCCGACACCGAGTCAGAAACTGGAAATGCTGCAACGCACCATCGATCAACTGACCGCCGCCGGATACCGCTACATCGGCATGGACCACTTTGCCCTGCCCGACGATGAACTGGCGATTGCTCAGGAAGACTCGACCCTGCAACGCAATTTCCAGGGCTATACCACCCACGGGCATTGCGACCTGATCGGCCTCGGGGTATCGGCGATCAGCCAGATCGGCGACCTGTACTGCCAGAACAGCAGTGACTTGAACCAATATCAGAACGCCCTTGCATCTTCGCAACTGGCCACCACTCGCGGCCTGCTGTGCAATGCCGACGACCGCTTGCGGCGCGCAGTGATTCAGCAACTGATCTGCCACTTCAGCCTGGAATTTTCCGACATCGAGCAGGCATTCAACATCGATTTCCAGGGTTACTTCGGCGAACTCTGGCCCCAGCTACAGGACATGGCCAAGGACGGGCTGATCGAGCTGGATCGCGACAGGATCACCATCCTGCCCGCCGGCCGGCTGCTGGCGCGATCGGTGTGCATGGTGTTCGACGCGTACCTGGAACAACACAGCCGCCAGCGCTTTTCTCGCGTGATCTAATTGTGCGAGCAAGCGCCACAGGCTGGCCTGAATATCCTATGGTGGGTTACCCTTACGTCTTATGTGTGATTTCCCACAAGGATTGAAGAAATGTCCGAGCCAGTAAAACTGCGCGCTCACAATCAGGCTCACTGCAAGGATTGCAGCCTGGCCCCTCTTTGCCTGCCACTTTCGTTGAATCTGGAAGACATGGATGCGCTGGACGAAATCGTCAAACGTGGCCGACCACTGAAGAAAGGCGAGTTTCTGTTTCGCCAGGGCGATGCCTTCGATTCTGTCTACGCCGTCCGTTCCGGTGCGCTCAAGACCTTCAGCCTGAGCGACACCGGCGAAGAACAAATGACGGGGTTTCACCTGCCCAGCGAACTGGTCGGACTGTCGGGCATGGACACCGAAAAACATCCGGTATCGGCGCAGGCGCTGGAAACCACCTCGGTGTGTGAAATCCCGTTCGAGCGCCTCGACGAACTGGCCCTGCAACTGCCGCAGTTACGTCGCCAGTTGATGCGCGTGATGAGCCGCGAAATCCGCGATGATCAGCAGATGATGTTGCTGCTGTCGAAAAAAACCGCCGACGAGCGCATTGCCACGTTCCTGGTCAATCTTTCGGCCCGCTTCCGCGCCCGGGGTTTTTCCGCCAATCAGTTCCGCCTGAGCATGTCGCGCAACGAAATCGGCAACTACCTGGGCCTGGCCGTGGAGACAGTGTCCCGCGTCTTCACCCGCTTCCAGCAGAACGAACTGATCGCGGCCGAAGGCAAGGAAATCCGTATCCTTGACCCGATCCAGCTGTGCGCGCTGGCCGGTGGTTCGCTGGAAAGCTGATACAAACCATCGCGGCTGAGCGAAACGGTTCAGCCGCCGTTATACTGCGTCGTTTGCAGCCTGCCAGGACACCCCGACGATGGTCTTCGACTTCTTCGACATCAAATCCCTCATCCGCCCTGTCATCGACTTCCCGAAACCGGGCGTGATCTTTCGCGACATCACGCCGCTTTTCCAGTCGCCGACGGCCCTGCGCCTGGTGATGGACAGCTTCGCCCATCGCTACGTCGAGGCCGACTTCACCCACATCGGCGCCATGGATGCCCGTGGCTTCCTGATCGGTTCGGTATTGGCCTATCAGTTGAACAAGCCGCTGGTGCTGTTCCGCAAACAAGGCAAGCTACCTGCCGACGTGTTGGCTGAGGGCTACGCGACCGAGTACGGCGAAGCCTTCCTTGAAGTGCACGCCGACAGCCTGTGCGAGGGCGATTCGGTGGTGATGTTCGATGACCTGATCGCCACCGGCGGCACGCTGATTGCCGCGGCGAACCTGATCCGCCGCATGGGCGCGCGGGTGCATGAAGCGGCGGCGATCATCGATCTGCCGGAACTGGGTGGTTCGCAGCGTCTGGAAGACATGGGCATTCCGACGTTCTGCCTGACGCAGTTTGCCCTTACCGACAAGTAAGCGGCGCCTGTACTGACGCCTCGCCGGCAAGCCGGCTCCTACAGTCGAGCGCGTCCTGTAGGAGCTGGCTTGCCAGCGATGGCGTCGGTCGCCGCACTGCAAAAACTCAAAGCCCCATCTGCTTGCTGATGATCTCGTTCATCACTTCCCGCGTCCCGCCCCCGATGGACAGAATCCGGTTATCGCGATACAGCCGCTCCACCAGGCTTTCACGCATGTAACCCAAACCGCCCAGAATCTGCACCGCATCGTTGACGATCCGGTCCGCCGTGTCCGTCGCGAAATTCTTGGCCATGGAAATTTCCTTGATCACACTCTGGCCTGCCGCCATTTTCGCCGCCTGCCGGTAGGTGAACTCCCGGGACACCTCCAGCGCCGTGGCCATTTCAGCAAGGCGATGTTTGATCACTTGAAACTTGCCGATTGGCTTGCCGAAGGCTTCCCGCTCTCTGGCCCATGTCAGGCTCTGTTCCAGGGCGAGTTGCGCGGTCATGTTGGCCATCAGCGCCAAGGCCAGCCTTTCACTCTGGAAGTTGCCCATAATGCAGGCAAATCCCATGTTCTCGGCACCGATCAGGTTTGCTGCGGGGACTCGGCAATCGTCGAAAAACAGTTCGGCCGTGTCCGACGCCCACCAGCCCATTTTCTTCAACGACCGCCCCACGGCGAAACCGGGCGTGCCCTTCTCGATCATTAACAGGCTGATGCCGGAAAAGCCCGTCTCACCGGTTCGCACCGCGACGGTATAGAAATCCGCACGGACGCCGCTGGTAATAAAGGTTTTACTGCCACTGACCCGATAGAAATCGCCGTCACGCACGGCACGGGTTTGCAAGTTGGCGACATCGGAACCGCCACCGGGCTCGGTGATGGCCAGGGCGCTGATTTTCTCGCCAGCCAGCACCTGTGGTACCACACGCTCACGAACGTCAGGCCTGGCCCATTTGAGAATCGGCGGCAAACCGATATCGAGCGAACCGAGCCCGGCCACCAGGCCTCCAGAGCCACATCGCATCAACTCTTCGCTGGCGGCGATTTTGGCGAACAGGTCCCCTTCGTGACTGCCACCCAACGTTTCCGGGTAGCCCATGCCGAGAATCCCTGCTGCGCCAGCCTTGAGGTAAAGTTCCCGGGGAAAGCCTTCAGCCTCTTCCCACTGATCAATATCCGGAAGAATCTCGCGTTCGACGAAACGCCTGACGCTGTCGCGGACCCGTTGGTGGCTGGGATCGAAGTATTCCTGAAAGGCAGGCATCGGCGAACTCCACTGAAGGCTTCAGCAAAGTTAACCGAGCGCTTGCTTGGTTTTCAAGCAATGAATCCGAGAATCAAAAGATCGCAGGCTGCGATCTTTTGCTTTAGTCAGAGAGTAATCGGCTTACGCCCTGCAAACGAATGCGCCAACGTCCCACCATCTACCAGCTCCAGCTCGCCACCCAGCGGCACGCCATGGGCGATGCGCGAAGCGATCAGACCTTTGCTGCTGAGCAATTGGGCGATGTAGTGCGCTGTGGCTTCACCTTCTACGGTCGGGTTGGTGGCGAGAATGACTTCAGCAAAGGTGCCAGCCTCTTCAATCCGCGTCATCAACTGCGGAATACCGATAGCCTCCGGCCCCAGCCCATCGAGCGGCGACAAATGCCCCTTGAGCACGAAATAACGACCACGGAAACCGGTCTGCTCGACCGCATAGACATCCATCGGCCCTTCCACCACGCAGAGCAAGGTATCGTCTCGCCGGGTGTCGGCGCATTGCGGGCATAGGTCATCTTCGGTCAACGTGCGGCACAAACGGCAATGACCCACCCCTTCCATGGCCTGCTTCAAAGCCAGTGCCAGTCGCGAGCCACCGCTGCGATCACGTTCAAGCAACTGCAACGCCATGCGCTGGGCAGTTTTCTGACCCACACCTGGCAGGATTCGCAGGGCGTCGATCAGTTGGCGAATCAAAGGGCTGAAGCTCATGGTGGAAAAGTCCGACATAACAACGAGACGCGGTTTATACCCGCGCCTCGAATACGCGTCAAATCAGTCTTGAGCGACGCGCACCACCAGCTTGCCAAAGTTGCGCCCCTCCAGCAGGCCGATAAATGCACCGGGAGCGTTCTCCAGGCCATCGACCACATCTTCGCGGAACTTCACCTTGCCTTCACGCACCCAAGGCGCCATCGCGCTGATGAACTCGGGCTGACGGTCACCGTAATCGTCAAACACGATAAAGCCCTGGATTCGCACTCGTTTGGTCAACAGCGTGCGCTGCAACAGTGGCAGGCGATCCGGTCCGCTCGGCGCCTCATGAGCATTGTAGGAAGCGATCAATCCACACAGCGGAATTCGCGCCTTGGGGTTGAGCAACGGAACGACGGCATCGAATACCTTACCGCCGACGTTTTCGTAGTAGACATCGATGCCCTCGGGGCACGCCCGGGCCAGTTCATCGGCGAAGTCCGGACTCTTGTGGTCGATGCAGGCATCGAAGCCCAACTCCTCAACCACATAGCGGCACTTGTCCACACCACCCGCCACGCCGACTACCCGCAAGCCTTTGATCTTCGCCACCTGGCCGACCACCGAACCCACGGCACCGGACGCTGCCGCAACCACCAGCGTCTCACCGGACTTGGGCTGCCCGATGTCCATCAGGCCCATGTAGGCGGTCATGCCCGGCATGCCCAGCACACCCAGGGCCAATGACGGGCTCGGCAATCCGTTCGGAACGGGAATGATGCTGCGACCGTCATTGATGCTATGGCTCTGCCAACCTGTGGCGCCCACCACCCAATCGCCTTCCTGAAACTTGGGATTGAGTGAGCGCTCGACCCGGCTCACAGCACCACCGGTCATCACCCCGCCGATTTCCACCGGTGCGGCGTAAGACGGGGCATCACTCATGCGACCACGCATGTAAGGATCCAGCGACAGATAAACCGTCTTGAGCAATACCTCGCCATCGGCCAGATCCGGCAGAGCCACCCGCTCCAGACGAAAATTCTCCGGCGTCGGCGCGCCTACCGGACGCGAGGCGAGGACAATGCGTTGGTTGAGGGTCATGGGGTCGGACATAGTGGCGTCTCCTTTGATCGATGAGTGACTACAGGGGAGCAGACCTTTGTGGCGGTATGGCGTTCGATGTTTCTTCTGGGACCGAGTCGACTCCATCGCGAGCAGGCTCGCTCCTACAAGGGACCAGCACCAAATTCTCTGTGAGAGCGAGCCTGCTCGCGATAGTTATCTCACAGACACCGCAAACCAAACGCCAGAAACAAAAATGCCAGGCGCAATGCCTGGCATTTTTTTGTAGCCCATCCGACGCGCTTTAGCGAATCAGAACGGCAGTTTCATGCCCGGTGGCAGTTGCATGCCGGCGGTCATGCTGCCCATTTTGTCCTGGCTGTTGGCTTCGATCTTGCGCACGGCGTCGTTGACGGCGGAGGCGATGACCGCTTCCAGCATTTCCTTGTCGTCTTCGCTCATGCCTTCAACCAGGCTCGGGTCGATGGTCACGCTCTTGACGTCGTGACGACCGGTCATGACCACCGTGACCATATCGCCACCGGCCTTACCGATGACTTCGGCGTTGGCCAGTTCTTCCTGCATCTTGGCCATTTTTTCCTGCATCTGCTGCGCCTGCTTCATCAGGCCGGCCATGCCACCTTTCATCATGGGAATCACCTCAAAAGTACTTGGATCAAAACAGCGCTCGGCCTGTGCGGCCGAACGCCTTCAGTTATTAGCCCTGAGTGACCAGGACGTCGACAGGTTCAATAGTATCGTTTCGGACCACTGCACCGAACTGCTGCATCATCTGCTGGATGAACGGATCACCGTGGATCGATTCCTCCGCCTCGCGCTGACGATCGGCGCGACGGCGCGATGCCGCTTGTGCCGGGGTTTCCTGCTCAGGCTTGATCAGCTCGATGCTCAGGGTCAGCGTGCGCTGATGATACTGGTTCAATGCATCGTTAAGGCGACGCTGCTGAGTGGCGTTGAACAAAGCACTGTGGGCCGGATCCAGGTGCATCAGCCAGTTGTCGCCATCGACCGCGATCAACGTGCAGTTGGCGGCGATACTGCCGGTCATGCCGGAGATCGGCAGTTTCGGGAACAGTTCGAGCCATTGCAGGGCCAGGCCCGTGGCCGGCATTGCCGCGGGCTCCGGCTCGGGCTCCGGCGCTGGATCGGCCGCATGCTCACTGGCCAGATCGTCGAGGTAACTGTAGGCCGAATCCATGTCCGGCTCGATGTAATCTTCGTCCAGCGGCGGCTCGTCGTCCGCGTCCATACCCGGTGTCGCGGCATCGACCTCGGCCACCGACGGTTCGGGAATCGGCGCGGCCGCCCATTCCGGGGCATCCGGCACCACGCTGTCTGGGGTTGGCAGTGGCATCGGCGGCAGTTCGGGTTGCTCGCTGGCGGTTTCCAGCACCGGCTCGATGGCGGGTTGCTGAACGGGCGCGGTTTCTACCGGGTCATTCCACGGCAGGTCAATGACTTCTTCGACCGCGACGGGCTCGGGCTCAGCGACAATCACCGGCGCAACGGGCTCAGGGACCGGTGCAGGCGCAACCACAGGAGCTGGAGACGGAGCAACCGCCACCGCCGCCACAACCGGCGAGGCAGCCACTGGTTTGGCAGAATCAACCGTGGCCTGGCTGATCCCCACTGGCTTTAGCGGCTGTCTCGGGGCGTCGACTGTCTCAGCTGGCCGGAATGCAAGCATCCGCAGCAGCACCATCTCGAAACCACCGCGCGGGTCCGGCGCCAGCGGCAAATCACGGCGTCCGATCAGACCCATCTGGTAGTAGAACTGCACGTCTTCGGCCGGCAAGGCCTGGGCCAGTGCCAGCACCCGGTCGCGGTCGCCGTGGCCGTTGTCGACGCCTTCCGGCAAGGCCTGGGCGATAGCGACGCGGTGCAGCACGTTGAGAATTTCCGAGAGCACGCCGTTCCAGTCCGGGCCTTGTTCGGCCAAATGACGGACGGCCTCGAGCAATGCCTTGGCGTCACCTTCGATCAACGCATGCAAAACGTCGTAAACCTGACCGTGATCGAGGGTACCGAGCATCGCCCGCACATCGGCGGCCATGACTTTGCCTTCACCGAAGGCGATGGCCTGGTCGGTCAGGCTCATGGCATCGCGCATCGAACCGTCGGCGGCACGACCCAGCAGCCACAGTGCGTCGTCCTCGAACGGTACGTTCTCGACCCCCAACACATGGGTCAAATGCTCGACCACCCGCTCCGGCGTCATGTTCTTCAAGGAGAACTGCAGGCATCGCGAGAGAATCGTTGCAGGAAGTTTCTGCGGATCAGTGGTAGCCAGGATGAACTTGACGTAGGGTGGCGGCTCTTCAAGGGTTTTGAGCAGCGCATTGAAAGAATGGCTCGAGAGCATGTGCACTTCGTCGATCAGATAGACCTTGAAGCGCCCACGGCTAGGCGCGTACTGCACGTTGTCGAGCAACTCGCGGGTGTCTTCGACCTTGGTGCGGCTCGCGGCGTCGATCTCGATCAGGTCGACGAAGCGGCCCTCGTCGATCTCGCGGCAAACCGAACATTCGCCACACGGCGTGGAAGTGATGCCTGTTTCACAGTTCAGGCATTTGGCGATGATCCGCGCGATGGTGGTCTTGCCGACCCCACGGGTACCGGTAAACAGGTAGGCGTGGTGCAGCCGCTGGCTGTCCAAGGCATTGATCAGAGCCTTGAGCACATGGGTCTGGCCGACCATTTCGCGGAACGAGCGCGGACGCCATTTACGTGCAAGAACCTGATAACTCATCGAAAACCGTCGCAGCGAAGGAAGCAGAAGCGGCTAATGCTAGCGGAGCAAGGCGCAAATTGCATCCGGCGCGCTCGTGTATTCTGGCGAGGCTGCGTTTTGCAGGCCTTTAATGGAGTGTTTATGCGGCTGGCCTTGGGGGCAGTGCTATTGACCAGCCTGGATAGCACAGCCGCCGAGCCCCCGCTGCGCTTCGTCGTGCCCGACAGCTGGGCAATGCCGATGGTCCAACTTGAACATGGCCGGCCGACCCAGGGCATCCTGTATGACGTGATGCTCAGCCTTGCCACACAGGTCGGCGTTGCGGCGGAGTTTCACGTGCTACCCCGAGCCCGTGTCCAGAGTGCCATGGAACACGGTGAGGTCGACGTGCGCTGCTACGCCGCCCAGTCGTGGCTGCCCAATCAATCTGGCGATTACATCTGGAGCATTCTGCTCTGGAGCCAACCCGACCTGCTGATCCGCCGTCCTGCCGCTGCACCTGCGATTATCCCGGCGAACTTGCCGCACCAATCCATCGGCACCGTCCTCGGCTATAGCTATCCGACCCTGCAACCGCTGTTCGATGCCCGGCAACTGCGTCGCGACGATGCGCGCAACCAGGAACAGGTGCTGGAAAAACTCCACGCCGGGCGCAATCAGTATGCGGTCAGCAATCAATGGACGCTGGACTGGTTCAACCAGCGCCTGCTGCCAAAGCAGCAGCTGCAAAGCGTGGCGATACTGCAGGAGCAAAAGGTCGGTTGCTACGTGCGCAACGACCCGCAAGTGCCTGTGCAACGCATTCTGCGCACCCTGCTACAGATGAAAATGTCCGGCGAGATCGATGACATCATTCGGCTGTACATCGGCCAGCCCTAGCGTCGCACACAAAAAACGCGCACAGCAAAATGCCGCCCCGGACAAGATCCATGGCAGAAAAAGAGAAAGTATGAGTTGGAAAAAAACGCTCACAGAGCGTTAAGGTGGTAACCCCACCAGCCACACCCCGGCACACAATGTTCCCGCTGTGGCTGCTGCCTTCCGGCTCTGACCAGGTTCACGGGTAATCGTTGCGGGGGGACCGATGGGGTCACCATAACGACGCTCACCTGTCGGCGAGCCGCGCCATTGTACCTATCTGAAGCAAAGTTACAACCGTTCGGACAGATAAAAAATATGAGCATGGTCAAGGACATGCGATGGCCTTGAAAAGGGTGGCGCCTGCGGCAGGCTATACCACCACGATTCTCCTTTTCCTTCCATGGCCGGCGCTAACTCAAAGGGATGCTTAATTGACGTCAGGATTTCAGCTGCAACCCTGAGCATCACGCTAACCATTAAAACAATGCCACCGGCGTCGCAGTCTTGCGAGACAACACCCGCAACTCATGAGCCGCTTTTCGGAGTTGCTGGGACATGACCGCGTACCTGATGTATTTTCCAGGTTTCCTCGAACAACCAGCGGCGCAAATTTTGTCAATCTCGCCCGGTGAATACTAAAACTTAATAGGCATAAACATTAATTTCCCATTCAACGTCGCTGATATATCAATATTCATCAACGCCTCAATTATATTACTCACACTCTCATCAGGCATCACATCTTCCGAGAGGGCATCACCTATTTCATCCTCACTCAGTGAGCCATGCAACTTCAACTGTACAATATTTTTTATTCGAACCATTTCTCCCGGCTCACTAGCACCCGTCAAATAACCCTCCTCATAGTCAGACGACAACTCTTTCAGCACTTCCTCCAGAACGCTATCAAATGCCTTCTCAAATCCTAATGCATCATAAAAATCAACGTTAGCTACTGAATCACCGATAGACAAATGAGTTCGAAAATCCGAACCCCCGAACAGTTCGCTCTTGCTGAACCCCTCGTTAACGACCACGTCGGCGTCTAGATACAATCCGCCATACTGATAAAGAGACAACAGTTCAGCCAAATCCGAAAGGGATTTTTCTTTACCTGCGTTATCAGCCCCCTCAATTTCCGAGTAAATAGCTTCGATGTTTTTAAATGATATTTCATCATTTTTTGGCTTTATATATTTCAGCTCACCTGCATCCTTGATTTCAAAGTTTGAAAAATCACCTGAGACATCTGGGAATGCCTCTCTCGCTCGACCATCAAACCAAAGATACACCTTACTCTGTGAGCTTTTTTGAATTGTATTGACTATATTTGACGATACGTCGGCAGGTACTGCCCCATGGTAAAAAATATGAATTGTTAGCTTATCTTCATCAGGTGCCAACCCATCGAGATCTCTCAGTGTCACTGGATTATTCACAACCATGCAGTACAAGTTCAACCCAGCCACATCCCCCGCCGGATCAGCATTGATCCAACGCTGCAACCACGGCGCATAATACCTATAGCCATAGTAGTACAGCCCCGTCGCATCGCGCTCCTTCCCCGAATATCGCACGATCTTGTACTTCGCTTCGACTGAACTCTTCGCCGCCCACCACGCCGTGCCGCCATAGGGGTAGTAATATTCTTGACTGAGCAACTCGGCGTAATGATCTAATTCAAGCGTACTGCTGCTCAGGTGATCATTCAGGCAATAACGTATCTGATCGTTACTAATGCCTTTGCGCAACCCGCTTTCCCAATGCAATAAACGCACGCCATTACGACCGGCTTGCGCAACGACCACTTGCAAGTGTTCGCCTGATGTCCGCGTCCGAATTTCCAGTCCTGGCAAATAACGCACTTCACTTATGTGTTCGCCACCACGGGATTTGACTCGGCGCACTTTACGCACCCGCAAGCCACCACCGTCATAAACATAGATTTCGACATCGTCGTCCTGGCCATCCTCCTCGTCGCGCAACACTTGCGTCACTTGTTGCAATTGGTTGCGGGCATTCCACTGCATGACCTGACCCGCACTCAATTCCAGTTGATTACCGTTGGCATCAAATCCCTTGGTCCAATCAATGGGTGAGTCGCCTTTGAACAAGCTGCGGTTGCTGCGCTCGTCTACCACCATTTCACGGACATAAGTGTTGCCGGCCCCGGCATCGTGCTTGAGCCTGGTTAGATTTGCGCCAGGATCGTAGGTGTAGGTTTGGGTATAATTGCGCCACCGACTGTCGTCTTTCGTGCCAAAAATCTCCAACTCCGGCAACTCCGGGCGAATAGTCTGGCTGGCGTTTTCACGACCGCTAGCGCTCGTTAGTTGGTACAGGGTGTCATATGTATAAGTACTCACGGCCTGAATACGCTGCTGTGCGAACCATTGCACCGGCTGAGAGCGGTCTTCAATGCACTCGATATTGCCTACAGGGTCGTATTGGTAATACAAATCCTGCAAAACTTTGCCACTCAACCTGCTGGCTTTCAGGTGGCATAACCTGCCGTCCTCCGCAGAGTAATGAGCAGTAGTAACTACGTCATTGCCGGCCTGCTCAACCTCGACCTGGCCAAACGCGGTGTAGGTCGAACTTTTGAGTAATGCGACATCGTCCAGATATAGAGCAAATGGCTGGCCCGCGACATTCGCTTCGAACCTTTGCCGGTGACCTAAAGCGTCGACTTGTTCCACCACGCCGCCCAACGCATCGTGACGCCAATGGGTGGTAAAGGCGCGCGTCTCCAGATCGGCTTCGGACGCCGGCCAGCTGGGAACACTCAGTGAGGCGCAAAACTGACGCGCTTCAACCAAAGGCTGGCCAGACAACCCATACGACTCATGCCACAAACTACCCGCCGAATCATCATGGCGAATCAGTCGGCCGCAGCGGTTGACGAGAGCTTCCTCCTCATTCGCGACTGCATAGGCAAAACGCTCCACACAGTGGGTGGTTTGCTCAAGCACCTCCGAAAGTCGCATCAGCTCGTCGTAGTGATAGCTTCGATGCGTTTTCCGACCGTCCCAGGTATCGCTCAACTGTCCCGTGGCGTCATTGCAGGCAAGCCACCAGCCGGCATCGACGCTATCTGCTTGCAGCTCCTTTCCACTAAGGCTATAGAGCGTGGTTCGATTGGGTCGAACGCCGCCCTCTACCTCGCTTAGCGCAAGCAGACGCGGATCCCATTGCTGGTGAACACGCCCACTGGCATCCAGAACATGTCGATGAGTCCTGACAACCTGATCCTCCTCAACATCCTGGCGATGGTATGTAATCATGCGGACAGACAAGCCACGTGAATCCGATACCACTAATGACGGGGTGTGCTGATGCAGGCAAGCTGGCATGAATAGACCTCCATTTCAGGATACGCGTCCTAAATTGCAGCATTGGCAATTGGAGACTAGCAGAGGCAGCAAAAAACGCTGTATGAAGCGATTCCCCTGTACGGACACTCGCTTCATTGCGTCGTTTTATCTACAGGTCCTGCAACACCACATCAGCCCTCCCACCCTCTTGCTGGATCACCAGGTGGATAAAGTGCAGCCTGGCGATCACCGCCGGTGGCAGAACGAACGGATAGAAATCCGGCTGGCCCATGCTGCGTGACAACTCGTTGAGCATCCCGGCCAGTTCGATCCATGCATTGACGAACGACAGGAATGCCGCGCCGCCGGGATGCTGCGGATCGTAGAGGGTGTCGAGCGCAAACGGCTGGTAGTCGAAGTCCATTTCCCGGGCACTCATGCCGAACCCCAGCGCAGTGTCGACTGCATCCATCATGTGCAGGTAATGCGCCCAGGTTTCCGCCCAGTCTTCCCATGGATGCATGGTGGCGTAGGCGCTGACGAAGCGCGCTTGCCAGTCCAGCGATGCGCCTTGCTGGTAATGCCGTTCGAGCGCGTCAGCGTAGCTGGCACGCTCATCACCGAACAGGCTCCGAAACGGCTCCAGCCAATGGCTGTTGGCGATCAGCCGATCCCAGTAGTAGTGACCGACCTCATGACGAAAATGCCCCAGCAACGTGCGATAGGGCTCGTGCATCTGCACCCGCACCTGTTCGCGGTGAGCATCGTCGGCCTCTTTGATATCGAGGGTGATCAAGCCATTGGCATGACCTGTGGTTGGCGGTGTTCCGTCAAGGTCCACGCCGATGAAATCAAATGCCAGGCCGGTTTCTTCGTGGGCGGTTTTAGCAATGACCGGCAGACCCAGCGTGATCAATTGCGCGACCATCCGGCGTTTGGCGGTTTCGACCTTGCACCAGCGTTCGTGATTCTCAGGCATCGACAGGTCGGGAATGGTGCGATTCAGACGACAGGCGATGCACAGCGTTTCGTACTCGTCGACGGGAAGCAGCCAGTTGCATGCGGCGGGTGAATCGAGGTTGGCACAACGACGATACGCACCCGCTGCCGGGTCGGCGTCGAGCACCCAGGTTTGCGCTAGCTCACCCGGTTGCAGCGAGGACAAACGGCTCTGCTCAGGCTGATAACCCAATGCCGCTGAACAGGCCAGGCACTGGCTGTTGCGAAAGAACAGCGATTGCCCGCAACGACAGGGCCAGACCTTGCTGTTACGGGAGTTTTCGCCCATGAAGGGTGCGGCGATGCGCGAGCTGAGCTGCTCGAAGAAACGGAACATGGCGATCTCTCCCTGGGGCTTGCAGAGACTAGATCATTCCCGCTTCAAGAACGTTCCCCTTTTTTGTAGGAGCCGGCTTGCCGGCGAAGGCGGTCTTGAGCCTTGCACCAATCTTTCGGGCCTCTTCGCTGGCAAGCCAGCGCCTACAAGGGTTGCGTAGACCTGTAGGGCATCACACGGTAATACCGTGCGTGCTCAAAAACGCCACAAACGCCTCTTCATCCAGCACCTTCAAGCCCAGCTCATTGGCCTTGGTCAACTTCGACCCCGCTCCCGGCCCCGCAACGACACAATGGGTCTTGGCCGACACAGAGCCGGCGACTTTCGCCCCCAGACTTTCTAGCTTGTCCTTGGCCACATCGCGGCTCATCAGCTCCAGCGAGCCGGTCAGCACCCAGGTCTGACCCGCCAGTGGCAGGCCTTCGACAATTTTCTTTTCACTCTTCCAGTGCATGCCGAAATCGGCCAGTTGCTTCTCGGCGGCTTCGGCCAATAGTCGATTTTCCTCGACCGCAAAAAACTCGCGCACCGAATTGGCCTGCTTCTCCGGCAGTGCCTGGCGCATATCCAGCCAATCCGCGCCGATCACTGCTTGCAGCGAGCCGAACCGGTCAGCCAATTTCTGCGCCCCGCCCGGCCCTACCGATGGAATGTGCAGCTTGTCGAGGAAACCACCCAGAGTGGTGCTGGCCGCAAATTCGGCACCCAGCTCACCCTGATCCTGAATCTGCAACCCATGCTTTAGCAGTTCATCGATCACCTGCTGGTTGTGCGCGTCTTCGAAGAAACTGTGGATTTCATGCGCGACTTCCAGACCGACATCCGGCAAGTACGTCAGCACCTGCGGCAAAGCCTGCTGTACCCGCTCCAGCGAACCCAGCGAGCGGGCCAGAACCTTGGCCGTCTCCTCACCGACATCGGGAATCCCGAGGGCATAGATGAAACGCGCCAGGCCCGGTTTCTTGCTGTCTTTGATGGCGCTGAGCAATTTCTTGCTCGACAGTTCGGCAAAGCCTTCCAGATCGACAATGTCCTCGAACTTCAAGGCATACAGATCGGCCGGCGAACTGACCAGGCCTTCATCCACCAATTGCTCGACGCTCTTGTCGCCCAGGCCTTCAATGTCCATGGCGCGACGGGAGACGAAATGGATGATCGCCTGCTTAAGCTGTGCACCACACGCCAGCCGGCCAACACAGCGATACACCGCGCCTTCGCTGACGGTCTCACGACCCTTGCTGCGCTTGATCAACTGCGTGCGCTCGACATGGGAACCGCACACCGGGCACTGCTCCGGAATCTGCACCGGCCGGGCGTCTTCCGGGCGACGCTCCATGACCACTTGCACCACTTGTGGAATCACGTCACCGGCGCGACGGATGATCACCGTGTCGCCGATCATCAGGCCCAGGCGCGCCACCTCGTCCATGTTGTGCAGCGTGGCATTGGCCACGGTGACACCGGCAACCTTGACCGGTTTAAGCCGCGCCACTGGCGTCACAGCACCAGTACGTCCAACCTGGAACTCTACATCGAGCAACTCGGTAAGCTCTTCCATGGCCGGGAATTTGTGGGCGATGGCCCAACGTGGTTCGCGGGCGCGAAAGCCCAGTTCGCGCTGGGAGGCAATGCTGTTGACCTTGAACACCACACCATCGATTTCATAGGGCAGCGCGTTGCGACGCTCACCGATATCGCGGTAGTAATCGAGGCATTCGGCGATGCCATTGGCCAGTTTCAGCTCATGACTGATCGGCATGCCCCAGGCCTGGAGTTGCTGCAGATTGCCGATGTGCGTATCGGCAATATCCGCCGACACCTGGCCGATGCCGTAGCAACAGAATTCCAGTGGGCGATTGGCAGTGATCTTCGAGTCCAGCTGACGCAAACTGCCTGCCGCCGCGTTGCGTGGGTTGGCGAACGTCTTGCCGCCGACTTCCAGCTGCGTGGCGTTGAGCCGTTCGAAACCGGCCTTGGACATGAAGACTTCACCGCGCACTTCCAGGGTCGCCGGCCAGCCTGTGCCATGCAACTTGAGTGGAATATTGCGCACGGTGCGCACGTTGACGCTGATATCTTCACCGGTCGTGCCATCACCGCGTGTTGCGCCGCGGACCAATACTCCATCCTGATACAGCAGACTGACCGCCAGGCCATCGAGCTTGGGTTCACAGCTGTATTCAACCGTGGCGCCGCCACCGAACAGGTCGCCGGCGGGCAGGTCGAGGCCCTCGGTCACCCGGCGATCGAACTCACGCATGTCGGTTTCTTCGAAGGCGTTGCCAAGGCTGAGCATTGGCACTTCGTGACGCACCTGGGTAAACGCCGAAAGCGCCGCACTGCCTACTCGCTGAGTCGGCGAATCGCTGGTGATCAGATCGGGGTTGGCGGCTTCGAGAGCCTTGAGTTCATTGAACAAGCGGTCGTACTCGACGTCCGGAATGCTCGGCTCGTCGAGGACGTGATAACGATAATTGTGCTGATCCAGCTCGGCGCGCAGTTCTAGAATGCGGTTTTTGGCGGCAGTCATGGGTGTTCTCTCATAAAGCAAAAGAGCAGCCGAGGCTGCTCCTGATAAATCTCATCGCGCTTAACAGATCGCAGCCTCGTTTCACTCGACAGCTCCTACACAGCTCCTACGGCAATCCGCAATCCTGTAGGAGCTGTCGAGTGAAACGAGGCTGCGATCGTTTGATCTTAGCGCTTCTGGGTCAAGGCACGGCGCTCAAACTCGACGATGCGCTGACGATAATGCTCGATCGTCTGGGCAGTCAGTACGCTGCGCTGGTCGTCCTTCAGTTCGCCGTTCAGCTCCTGGGACAATTTGCGCGCCGCCGCGACCATCACGTCGAAGGCCTGTTTCGGATGACGCGGGCCTGGCAGACCGAGGAAAAAGCTCACGGCCGGGGTGCTGAAATGATCGATGTCGTCCAGGTCGAACACCCCTGGCTTGACTGCGTTGGCCATGGAAAACAGCACTTCGCCGTTGCCCGCCATGCTTTCGTGCCGATGGAAAATGTCCATCTCGCCGAAACGCAAACCGCTCTCCAGAATGTTCTGCAGCAATGCCGGGCCCTTGAAGCCGGCCGCATCACGGCAGATCACGCTGATCACCAGCACCTCTTCAGCCTGCGGCTGTTCTCTTTCGCTGACCGATGGCGCGGGTTTGCTGTCATCGGGAAAATCGTCGTCGCGACTGCTGAAGCTCGGACCGCCGTCCAGATCCAGGCTGAGGTTCATGTCGCCCTGTGACGGTTCGCCATGGCTACGCTTGCCACGCTTGGAGCCTGATTCGCGAGACTCACGGGCCGGCATGCTCACCGACGGCAGATCGTGCTCGTCCAGTTGCGGTTCTTTATGCGTATCCAGCACGCGCGGCGGGCCCAGCACCTCGGCGCTGACGGTATCGTCGTCCGACTGACTGGACAGGTTTCGATCAAGGCGGAATTTCAGTTTTCCCTTGCCGCCGCGCATACGGCGCCAGCCATCAAAAAGAATACCGGCAATGACAATAATGCCGATGACGATCAGCCACTCGCGCAGACCGATTTCCATGTAATCCCGTGCCTCTATAAAAAATGCTGAAAAATAAGGGGTTTACAACCTGCAAACCGCTTTAAAACGTGGCGCCAACTCTATGTTCTGACAGGTGTTTTGCCCACGTATACGAAAAATTGACATTAAACTAGCACGACCAAAGGCAACTTTACACCGTCTACATCCCCGGCTTTAACGAATATGTCGATTAGCCAGCAAGTTGATACTCGCAATCAAGTCCTACAGAGCACAACCAATCATCCTGCAGCCTCGACTCAGGCATCCACCATCGCCATTGCCTCCTCCACATCTACAGCTACCAGACGCGAACAGCCGGGCTCATGCATCGTCACACCCATCAGTTGATCAGCCATTTCCATGGCTATCTTGTTGTGGGTGATGTAGATGAATTGCACCGTTTGCGACATCTCCTTCACCAGCCGTGCGTAGCGTCCAACGTTAGCGTCATCCAGTGGCGCGTCAACTTCATCGAGCATGCAGAACGGCGCCGGATTCAACTTGAAGATTGCAAAAACCAGCGCCAATGCGGTGAGGGCTTTTTCGCCACCAGAGAGCAAATGGATGGTGCTGTTCTTCTTTCCGGGCGGCTGCGCCATGATTGTTACCCCTGTATCGAGTAGATCTTCGCCCGTCAGTTCCAAATACGCGCGTCCACCACCGAAAACTTTTGGGAAAAGCGCCTGTAAACCGCCATTGATCTGATCAAAGGTATCTTTGAAACGGTTGCGGGTTTCCTTGTCGATCTTGCGAATCACGTTCTCAAGCGTTTCAAGAGCCTCCACCAGATCGTCGTTCTGTGCATCCAGATAACGTTTACGCTCCGATTGTTGCTGGTACTCGTCGATGGCCGCGAGGTTGATCGCACCAAGGCGCGCAATGCGCGCGGCAATGCGCTCGAGCTCTTCTTCAGCGTCTTTCTCGTTGGCCTCGGCGGGCAGCGTAGTGAGCACGCCGTGCAGGTCGTAGCCGTCCTCCTGCAACTGGTCCTGCAGGGTCTTGCGGCGCACCGTCAGGGCCTGCCATTCCATGCGCTGGGTTTCGAGCTGGCCGCGTATCAGTTGGGACTGTTGCTCAGCCTGGTTGCGGCGCTTCTCGGCATCACGCAGTTCGCGGTCGGCGTCTTCCAGGGCGATCTGCGCGGTCTTGAGCTCTTCGTCGACGGTCATGCGCTTGTCGAGCAGCTCCTCGAGTTTCAGGCGCAATTCTTCCAGCGGTGCTTCGCCTTCTTCCAGATTGAGGCTTAATTGCTCACGTTTTTCGGTCAGGCGTTCGGACTGCATTTCCAGACGCTCCAGCGCCTGACGCGTCGAATCGTGCTGGGCCTTGAGCGAGCCCAGGCGCACCGCCAATTGATGTGCGTGATCCTTGTGTTGACGCGCTTCCTGACGCACCCGGTCCAGACGTTCGCGCAAGCTGTCGCGCTGGGCCAGCAGCAATTCGCGCTGCTCGGTGTCCAGCGCCATGCTGTCGAGGGCCTCCTGCAATTGCAGGCGCGCTTCGCCGATGTTTTCGTGTTCCAGCGCGCGCTGTTCGTCCAGCTCGACGAGCTCGTCATCGAGACGTGTGCGACGCAAGGTCAACTGTTCCGCCTTGGCTTTACCGGCAGACAATTGCGCTTTGAGTTCACCTTGCTGACGCGCTTCGTCTTGCAGCAGACGACGCAGATGTTCGCGACCGTTTTCCTGCTGACGCTGCTGCGCCCTGAGATTCTGAAGCTGGGTTTCCAGGGTTTCGACGGTGGCTTCGCGCTCGTCGCGCTCAAGCCCCAACTGCTGGATTTCCTGACCCCGGGCAAGCACGCCGCTTTCGGCTTCACTGGCTCGACGCACCCGCAGGAAATGTCGAGCGACCCAATAACCATCGCGACTGATCAGGCTCTGGCCGGCGGTCAATTGAGCGCGCAAGGCCAGGGCCTGCTCGAGGCTGTCGACCGGTTTGACCTGCCCCAGCCACGGCGACAGATCGATCTGAGCCTCGACCTTGTCGAGCAAGCTGCCCGCCACCCGCACGCCATCGCCAGCCGGGCTGAGCAAACGCAGGTCGCCCTGGGCAAACCCGGCCAGATCAAAACCATTGAAATCATCCACCAGCACCGCTTGCAGATCGGCGCCAAGCACGGTTTCCACCGCCAGCTCCCAGCCTGCTTCAACCTTCAGGCCTTCAGCCAGGCGTGGGCGATTCGCAAGATTCTGTTCACGCAGCCATTCGGCGGTGCCCGTACCCGGATCGAGCGCGGCTTGCTGCAAGGCCTCCAGCGAGGCCAGTCGACCATTGAGCCGCTGCAAATCACCCTGGGCCTGCTGCTGCGCCGACAGCGCTTGCTGCAGTTCCTGACGCAATTGCTCAAGCTTCTCGACCTGCGCTTCTTCGCTGGTCTGCAAATCCTCGAGCGTCGCTTCGGATTCAGCGAGCTGCTCGCTGAGTTCCATGATCGCCGCGTCTTCCGGATCCGCCGAAAGCAAGGCACGCTCTTCAGTCAGACGCTTCTGACGATCAGCCAGGCGCTCCATGCTGGTTTCCAGCTGCTGAATCCGCGACTGCTGAACTTCTGCCTGACGTCGAGGCTCGGCGGCGGTGAGGTTGAACGTATCCCACTGCTCCTGCCAGCCGTGCATGGTGGTTTCGGAGTCTTCCAGCGCGGCGGCAGCTTCTTCAGCCGCGGCGCTGGTGACTTCCTGCTCCGGCGTGAGCATGTCCAGTTCTTCACCGAGGGTCAGCAACAGCGTACGGTCGTGCCCCAGGTGAGATTCGGTTTCCAGGCGCGCGCGCTCGGCTTCTTTCAGATCGTCCTGCAGCTGACGCAAACGTTGCTGACCGTGCTGGATGCTCTGTTCGACCCGGGCGATATCGCCGCCGACCGAATAAAAACGCCCCTGCACCAGATTGAAGCGTTCAGAGAGATCATGATGACCATCGCGCAAGCGCTCGATGCTCGCATCGGCATTGCGTTGCTCGGCCACCAACGCTTCGAAAGAGACTTCCTGCGTACCGATGATCGCTTCGCGCTGGCCGACCTGATCGTTCAGGTCCTGCCAGCGCAATGCCGACAACTGCGCCTTGAGCTGACGCTCCTCACCCTTGTATTCCTGATATTTCTTGGCAGCCTCGGCCTGGCGATGCAAACGCTCGAGCTGACGCGTCAGCTCTTCGCGAAGGTCGGTCAGGCGCTCAAGGTTTTCGTGGGTGCGGCGAATGCGGTTTTCCGTCTCGCGCCGGCGCTCCTTGTACTTTGAGATGCCCGCGGCTTCTTCAATAAAGTTACGCAGGTCTTCGGGCTTGGATTCGATCAGCTTGGAGATCATCCCCTGCTCGATGATCGAATAACTGCGCGGGCCCAGACCGGTACCCAGAAAGATATCGGTGATGTCGCGACGGCGGCATTTGGTGCCGTTGAGATAGTAAGTGGTCTGGCTGTCGCGGGTCACTTTGCGGCGAATGGAAATTTCCGCGTAGGCCGCGTATTCCCCAAGCAGCGTGCCATCGGAGTTATCGAAGACCAGCTCGATGCTCGCCTGGCTTACCGGTTTGCGGCTGGTCGAGCCGTTGAAGATGACGTCGGTCATCGACTCGCCACGCAAATTCTTGGCTGAACTTTCGCCCATCACCCAGCGAACGGCGTCGATGATGTTCGACTTGCCGCACCCATTGGGTCCGACCACCGCCGCCATGTTGCTGGGGAAGTTCACCGTGGTCGGATCGACGAAGGACTTGAACCCCGCCAGCTTGATGCACTTTAGCCGCACGCTTCAAGCATCCGTCAGGGCAGAGATCACCAGATCGCAGCTGCGCTGGGCGTAAGCCGTCAGCACTTCGCGGATCTGTGCAGAGTCTCGGGCGATCACCGCCGCGAGCAGGCGTTCGAACAGTTCCAGGTACTCGCTCATCGAAGCCTTGCGCTGATCCAGGGCAAGAAAATACGCACGGCTCATGGCCGGCTGCAGATTCTCGACGGTTTCCTGCAAGTACGGGTTGTTGGCGAACGGATACGTTGCACGCATCACACTGAAACTGTCGTCGACAAACGCATGGATGTCCTGACGCTCATAGCTGGCCGTCAAGCGTTGCTGAATCTGCACGAACGGCGCGAGGTCGGCCTGGACTTTCCAGCCACTGGCCACGGCATTGGCGAGCAGGATGTACATCTCGCTCATCAGCGTGCACAGGCTCTGTACTTTATGTGCAGTGAGCTCGGTGACGTGGGCGCCACGTCGCGGCAGTATCGCGATCAGGTGCCGACGCTCAAGGATCAGCAAGGCTTCGCGGACCGATCCGCGACTGACATTGAGGGCCAGCGTAACCTTCTGTTCCTGGATGCGCTCCCCGGGCTTCATTTCGCCGCGAATGATGCGTTCGGCGAGGTGGTGAGCGATTTGCTCGGCGAGGCTGTCCGGCGCCTTGAACGTCATGGTTGTCCTTCAAACTCTTCGATCTGCACAAGCGGCGCAGTGTAGCGCAATTGATACGTCATGGCGCAGAGCCTGCCCGGTGGTTTTTGGCACGATTCAAGCAAAAAGCAGGCTGACCATCGAGGGTCAATAATGAACAAAGGAGCCGTTAACCGACAAAATGCACTTTCCTGACCTTTAAGTCAGAAAATCATTGACCGGAAAGTCAGACCTGCTAAATTCGGTCCTATCGGTTAACAACAATAATGAGTCTGCGAGGCCTTCCGTGATCCAGTTTTTACTCAACCAGGAACTCCGTAGCGAGCACGCCCTGGACCCGAATCTGACGGTGCTCAATTATCTGCGCGACCATGTGGGCAAACCCGGCACCAAAGAAGGCTGCGCCAGCGGTGACTGCGGCGCCTGCACTGTGGTGGTCGGCGAACTGCAAACGGATGACGATGGCCGCGAACACATTCGCTATCGCAGCCTCAACTCGTGCCTGACCTTCGTCTCGTCGCTGCACGGCAAACAGTTGATCAGCGTTGAAGACCTCAAGCACAAGGGTGAACTGCACAGCGTGCAGAAAGCCATGGTCGAATGCCACGGCTCGCAGTGCGGCTTCTGCACCCCTGGCTTTGTGATGTCGCTGTTTGCCCTGCAAAAGAACAGCGATGCACCGGATCAGGCCAAGGCCCACGAAGCGCTCGCCGGCAACCTGTGCCGCTGCACCGGTTATCGTCCGATTCTGGAAGCCGCCGAGCAATCCTGCTGCGGCAAGCAACCGGACCAGTTCGATGCCCGCGAAGCCGACACCATCGCCCGCTTGAAAGCCATCGCGCCCACCGACATCGGTGAACTCAACAGTGGCGACAAGCGCTGCCTGGTGCCGCTGACGGTGGCCGACCTGGCCGACCTCTACGACGCCTATCCCCAAGCCCGCCTGCTGGCTGGCGGAACCGACCTGGCGCTGGAAGTCACGCAGTTCCACCGCACCCTGCCGGTGATGATCTATGTCGGCAACGTCGCCGAGATGAAGCGCATCGAACGCTTTGACGATCGCCTGGAAATCGGCGCCGCCACGTCGCTTTCCGATTGCTACGAAGCCTTGAACGCCGAGTACCCGGACTTCGGCGAACTGTTGCACCGTTTCGCGTCCTTGCAGATCCGCAACCAGGGCACCCTCGGTGGCAACATCGGCAACGCCTCGCCGATTGGTGACTCGCCGCCCCTGCTGATCGCCCTCGGCGCGCAGATCGTACTGTGCAAAGGCGAAACCCGCCGCACCCTGGCGCTGGAAGATTACTTCATCGATTACCGAGTCACTGCGCGCCAGGAAAGCGAGTTCATCGAGAAGATCATTGTGCCTCGCGCCAGCGTCGAAAAACTGTTCCGCGCCTACAAGGTCTCCAAGCGCCTGGACGACGACATCTCGGCCGTTTGCGCCGCCTTCAACATTCGCCTGGAAAACGGCGTGGTGGCTGAAGCCCGCGTCGCCTTCGGTGGCATGGCGGCCATCCCGAAACGTGCCGCTGCGTGTGAAGCCGCGTTGCTCGGTTCGCCGTTCAACAACGCTACCGTTGAACGCGCCTGCGCTGCCCTGGCCGAAGACTTCACGCCGCTCTCGGATTTCCGCGCCAGCAAGGAGTATCGCCTGCTCAGTGCGCAGAACCTGCTGCGCAAATACTTCATCGAACTGCAAACACCGCACATCGAGACTCGGGTGACCGCTTATGTCTAATCATCACGCCGTAGAGAAGACCCAGGCCGAACTGGCTGAACTGTTCGCCAAGGACCTGACCACCGGTGTCGGCCGCAGCGTCAAGCACGACAGCGCCGCCAAGCATGTGTCCGGAGAAGCGCAGTACATCGACGACCGCCTCGAGTTTCCAAACCAGCTGCACGTTTATGCGCGCCTGTCGGACCGCGCCCACGCGAAAATCATCAGCATCGACACCAAGCCCTGCTACGCCTTCGAAGGCGTGCGCATCGCCATCACCCACGAAGACGTGCCGGGCCTGAAAGACATCGGCCCATTGCTGCCGGGCGATCCGCTGCTGGCCATCGATACCGTGGAGTTCGTCGGTCAACCGGTGATCGCCGTGGCGGCCAAAGACCTGGAAACAGCACGCAAGGCTGCGATGGCCGCGATCATCGAATATGAAGACCTGGAACCTGTGCTGGACGTGGTCGAAGCCCTGCGCAAGCGCCACTTCGTACTCGACAGCCACACCCACCAACGCGGCGACTCGGCCACGGCGCTGGCCACTGCTGAACATCGCATCCAGGGCACCCTGCACATCGGCGGCCAGGAACACTTCTACCTGGAAACCCAGATCTCCTCGGTGATGCCGACCGAAGACGGCGGCATGATCGTCTACTGCTCCACGCAAAACCCCACCGAAGTGCAGAAACTGGTGGCCGAAGTGCTGGACGTATCGATGAACAAGATCGTCGTCGACATGCGTCGCATGGGCGGTGGCTTCGGCGGCAAGGAAACTCAGGCGGCGAGTCCGGCGTGCCTGTGCGCGGTGATCGCTGCCCTCACCGGTCAGCCGACCAAAATGCGTCTGCCGCGTGTCGAAGACATGCTGATGACCGGCAAGCGGCACCCGTTTTACGTCGAGTATGACGTCGGCTTCGACAGCACCGGCCGCCTGCACGGTATCGCTCTGGAACTGGCTGGCAACTGCGGTTGCTCGCCGGACTTGTCGGCGTCGATTGTCGACCGGGCGATGTTCCACTCCGACAACTCGTATTACCTGGGCGATGCGACCATCAACGGTCACCGCTGCAAGACCAACACGGCGTCGAACACCGCCTACCGTGGTTTCGGCGGCCCGCAAGGCATGGTCGCCATCGAAGAAGTGATGGACGCCATCTCTCGCCATCTGGCCCTCGATCCGCTGGCGGTTCGCAAGGCCAACTACTACGGCAAGACCGAGCGCAACGTCACCCATTACTACCAGACGGTCGAGCACAACATGCTCGAAGAGATGACCGCTGAACTGGAAGAAAGCAGCCAGTACGCCGAGCGCCGCGAATCGATCCGTCGCTACAACGCGAACAGCCCGATCCTGAAAAAAGGCCTGGCGCTGACCCCAGTGAAATTCGGGATTTCCTTCACCGCCAGCTTCCTCAACCAGGCCGGTGCCCTGGTGCACGTCTACACCGACGGCAGCATCCACCTGAACCATGGCGGCACCGAAATGGGCCAGGGCCTGAACACCAAGGTCGCGCAGGTCGTGGCCGAAGTGTTCCAGGTGGAAATGGACCGCGTGCAGATCACCGCGACCAACACTGACAAAGTGCCGAACACCTCGCCGACCGCTGCCTCCAGCGGTGCCGACCTGAACGGTAAAGCGGCGCAGAACGCGGCAGAAACCATCAAGCAACGCCTCGTCGAATTTGCCGCTCGCCATTACAAGGTCAGCGAAGAAGACGTCGAATTCCATAATGGCCACGTGCGGGTCCGCGATCACATCCTGACCTTCGAAGCGCTGATCCAGCAGGCGTACTTCGCCCAGGTGTCGCTGTCGAGCACCGGGTTCTACAAGACCCCGAAAATCTATTACGACCGCAGCCAGGCTCGCGGCCGTCCGTTCTATTACTTCGCCTTTGGCGCGGCGTGCTGCGAAGTGCTGGTCGATACGCTGACCGGCGAATACAAGATGCTGCGCACCGACATCCTCCACGACGTCGGCGCCTCGCTGAACCCGGCCATCGACATCGGCCAGGTCGAGGGCGGTTTCATCCAGGGCATGGGCTGGC
This sequence comes from Pseudomonas sp. P1.8, assembly GCF_001269805.1. Lineage (NCBI taxonomy): Bacteria > Pseudomonadati > Pseudomonadota > Gammaproteobacteria > Pseudomonadales > Pseudomonadaceae > Pseudomonas > Pseudomonas sp. P1.8. The sequence goes on along the minus strand of NZ_LHVM01000010.1, from coordinate 177,431 downwards.
TGACCATGGAAGAGCTGGTGTGGAACAACAAAGGCAAGCTGATGACCAACGGTCCGGCCAGCTACAAGATCCCGGCCGTGGCGGACATGCCGCTGGACCTGCGGGTCAAGCTGGTGGAAAACCGCAAGAACCCGGAAGACACGGTGTTCCATTCCAAGGCCGTGGGAGAGCCTCCGTTCATGCTCGGCATCGCGGCGTGGTGTGCGATCAAGGATGCCGTGGCCAGCCTGGGTGACTACAGGCATCAACCGAAGATCGACGCACCGGCGACACCGGAGCGGGTGTTGTGGGGCTGCGAGCAGATGCGCCAGCTGAAGGTGGCGAAGGCTGTCGAGGCCGAGACAGAGTTGGCTTCGCTCTAAGACCGAGGCGCCTGTATCGCCAGCAAGCCGGCTCCTACAGATAGGCGGTGCATCGCGATTCTGCAACCGACACGAAACCTGTAGGAGCCGGCTTGCTGGCGAAGACGGCCGAACAGACAACAGAGATGTTGAGGTGTTTATGTACAACTGGATCGACGCCCTCGCCGACCTGCAAAACCGGAGCGAGCCCTGCGTGTTGGTGACCATCATCGAAGAGCTCGGCTCGACGCCGCGCAACGCCGGTTCGAAAATGGTCATCAGCGCCAGCCAATCCTTCGACACCATCGGCGGCGGGCATCTGGAATACAAGGCAATGAAGATCGCCCGCGAGATGCTTGCCAGCGGCAAACAGGACACGCATCTGGAGCGCTTCAGCCTCGGTGCCAGCCTCGGCCAATGCTGCGGTGGCGCCACGGTATTGCTGTTCGAACCGATGGGCCAGGTACAGGCGCAGATCGCCGTGTTCGGTGCGGGCCACGTCGGGCGCGCCTTGGTGCCGTTGCTGGCCAGTCTGCCGTGCCGGGTGCGCTGGATCGATTCAAGGGAGGCAGAATTCCCCGAGCAGATCCCCCACGGCGTGCGCAAGATCGTCAGCGAAGAACCGGTGGATGAAATCGATGACCTGCCCGCCGGCAGCTACTGCATCGTCATGACCCACAACCACCAGCTCGATCTCGAACTCACCGCTGCGATTCTCAAGCGCAACGATTTTGCCTACTTTGGCCTCATTGGCTCGAAGACCAAACGGGTGAAGTTCGAACACCGCCTGCGTGATCGCGGTTTCGACGCGAGTGTCGTGCAACGCATGCGCTGCCCGATGGGCATCGGCGAAGTCAAAGGCAAGTTGCCTGTGGAAATCGCCATCTCCATCGCCGGCGAAATCATCGCCACCTATAACGCGAACTTCGGCCAGCAGACGTCCAGCGCCGAACCGATTGCCAAACTGCTGCCCGCTTCACGCCGCAGCCAAGTTGCCAAACAAGCAGCCTCGAACTGATAAGCCTGACATTGAGAATTCACATGCCTTTGACTCGCAAAGCTTACCGCGCCGCCATTCTGCACAGCATCGCCGACCCCGCCGAAGTGGGCATCGAAGCCTCGTACGAGTATTTCGAAGACGGCTTGCTGGTGGTCGATAACGGAAAAATCAGTGCCCTTGGCCACGCCAGCGAATTGCTGCCGACCCTGCCAGCCGATATCGAGATCACCCATTATCAGGATGCGCTGATTACCCCAGGTTTCATCGACACCCACATCCACCTGCCGCAAACCGGCATGGTCGGCGCCTATGGCGAGCAATTGCTGGACTGGCTCAACACCTACACCTTCCCGTGCGAAAGCCAGTTTGCCGACAAGGCCCACGCCGACCAGGTCGCGGATATTTTCATCAAGGAACTGCTGCGCAACGGCACCACCACTGCGCTGGTATTCGGCAGCGTGCACCCGCAATCGGTGAACTCGTTCTTCGAAGCCGCCGAGCAGCTCGACCTGCGGATGATCGCCGGCAAGGTGATGATGGACCGCAACGCCCCGGTCTACCTGACCGACACCGCTGAATCCAGCTATGTCGAAAGCAAGGCATTGATCGAGCGTTGGCACGGCAAGGGTCGCCTGCACTACGCGGTCACCCCACGCTTCGCACCGACCAGCACCCCGGAGCAACTGACCCTGGCCGGCCAGCTGCTGACCGAATACCCGGATCTGTACATGCAGACCCACATCAGCGAAAACCTCAAGGAAATCGAGTGGGTCAAGGAACTGTTCCCGGAGCGCAAAGGCTACCTGGACGTCTACGATCACTATCAGTTGCTCGGCGAGCGCTCGGTGTTTGCCCACGGCGTGCACCTGTGTGATGACGAGTGCGCGCGCCTGGCAGAAACCGGTTCGGCGATCTCGTTCTGCCCGACCTCGAACTTCTTCCTCGGTAGCGGCCTGTTCAACCTGCCGATGGCCGAAAAGCACAAGCTCAATGTCGGCATCGGCACCGATGTCGGCGGCGGCACCAGTTTCTCGCTGCTGCAAACCCTCAACGAAGCGTACAAGGTCATGCAGTTGCAAGGTGCGCGCTTGAGTCCGTTCAAGTCGTTGTACCTGGCGACCCTCGGCGGCGCCCGTGCACTGCGCCTGGAAGACAAGATCGGTAACCTGCAACCGGGCACCGACGCCGACTTCCTGGTGCTGGACTACAACGCCACGCCACTGCTGGGCTATCGCCTGAAGCAGGCCAATAATATTGCCGAGACGTTGTTTGTACTGATGACGCTGGGGGATGACCGGACGGTACAGCAGACGTATGCGGCGGGGAATCTGGTGCATCAGCGCTAGGTTTTTCCGGGCATAAAAAATCCCCCGGCGCTTTGCAGCCCGGGGGATTTTTATTGCCTGCCCTAACGTCATCGCCAGCAAGCCGGCTCCTACAATGATTCACGCCCCTCTTGTAGGAGCTGGCTTGCCAGCGATGGGGCGCGACGTGATCTTTCAGAGCTTGGCAGTCGAACGCCCAGGCTTCTTGGTCTGCAAAAGATGCGAGAACACCGCATGCAAATCATCCGAAGCACTTTCCTCGTCGAGGTTGAGTTTGCTGTCGATGTGATCCATGTGATGCATCATCAGGCTCACCGCCAGCTCACCGTTGCGCGCCTCGATGGCATCGATCAACTGGGTGTGTTCGTCGTAGGAGCAGTGAGAACGGTTGCCGCTTTCGTACTGGGCGATGATCAGCGAGGTCTGGGATACCAGACTGCGCTGGAAGCTGATCAACGGCGCATTCTTCGCTGCCTCGGCCAGTTTCAGGTGAAATTCGCCCGATAGACGGATACCGGCACCACGATCACCACGGGAAAAACTGTCGCGCTCGTCGTTGACCATCTGGCGCAACTCGGCAATCTGCTCGGCCGTGGCGTGCTGAACGGCCAGCTCAGTGATCGCTCGCTCCACCAGACGCCGGGCCATGAACACCTGACGGGCTTCTTCGACGCTCGGGCTGGCGACCACTGCGCCGCGATTCGGACGCAACAACACCACACCCTCATGGGCCAGACGTGACAAGGCGCGGCGAATGATGGTGCGGCTAACCCCGAAAATCTCCCCCAGCGCTTCTTCGCTCAACTTGGTGCCGGGCGCCAGGCGCTGTTCAAGGATGGCCTCGAAAATGTGCGCGTAGACAATATCGTCCTGGGTACCGCTGCGGCCGGCTTTGCCTGCTCGCGGTTGTTTCTTGAGGGGCTGCAACTGTTCGTTCATGGGCACTCGAGTCGGGAGAACTGCGGCGAATTGACGGTGACTGTAATACGGCACAGTGGGTCGCTGGCAAGTATCGCGTAAAAAACACCGCGATTGTACACAATGGATGGTGGCAACACGACTGTACGGCTGAATGTTGCCTCGGCTGTATCGCAACGGCTGGTTACTTTTGAGTTTAGGCTTGTTCGCAGAATCCGCCTTTTTAACGCTATCCCTGTAGGAGCTGGCCTGCCAGCGAGCGGTCTGTCAGCAACATCAACGGCGACTGACACACCTTCGCTGGCAAGCCAGCTCCTACAGGGGCCTGCGTTACGACGGGCATCTTCACCTGCACAAGGAACACCGCCGTCATGAACGACGCCACGCACACGCAGCTTCGCCCTCTGGCCGACACTTCGCCCTCGGCCATCGTCGCCGGCTTCATCGCCATGATGACCGGCTACACCAGTTCTCTGGTGCTGATGTTCCAGGCCGGCCAAGCGGCTGGCCTGACCAGCGGGCAGATTTCTTCGTGGATCTGGGCGATTTCAATCGGCATGGCGGTATGTTCCATCGGCCTGTCCCTGCGTTACCGCACCCCCATCACCATTGCCTGGTCGACCCCGGGAGCCGCCCTGCTGATCACCAGCCTCGGTGGCGTGACTTACGGTGAAGCCATCGGCGCCTACATCACCTGCGCGGTGCTGGTGACGATTTGCGGGCTGACCGGCAGCTTCGAACGGCTGGTGAAAAAGATACCGGCATCCCTGGCCGCGGCACTGCTGGCGGGGATCCTGTTCAAGATCGGCAGTGAGATTTTCGTCGCGGCGCAACACCGCACCGCCCTGGTACTGGGGATGTTTGTCAGTTATCTGGTGGTCAAGCGCCTGTCGCCGCGTTACGCGGTGTTGGCGGCATTGTTGATCGGCACGGCTTTGTCAGGCTTGATGGGGCTGCTCGACTTCAGCGGTTTCCACCTGGAAGTGGCCACGCCGGTCTGGACGACGCCGCGCTTCTCCCTGGCGGCGACCATCAGCATCGGCATCCCGCTGTTCGTGGTGGCCATGACCTCGCAAAACATGCCCGGTATTGCTGTGCTGCGTGCCGACGGCTACACCGTGCCGGCCTCACCGCTGATCACTACCACCGGCATAGCCTCGTTGCTGCTGGCGCCGTTCGGCTCCCACGGGATCAATCTGGCAGCCATCAGTGCAGCGATCTGCACTGGCCCCCACGCCCATGAGGATCGCAACAAGCGCTACACGGCCGCCGTCTGGTGCGGAATTTTCTACGGGATCGCCGGGGTGTTCGGCGCGACGCTCGCGGCGTTGTTTGCCGCGCTGCCCAAAGAACTGGTGCTGTCGATTGCGGCACTGGCGTTGTTCGGATCGATCATCAACGGCTTGAGCATCGCCATGAGCGAGGCGAAGGAACGTGAAGCAGCGCTGATCACCTTCATGGTCACGGCATCGGGGCTGACGCTGTTTTCCATCGGTTCGGCGTTCTGGGGGATTGTCGCGGGGGTTATTACATTATTGATTTTGAATTGGCGTAAAGCCTGAAAACAAAGATCGCAGCCTGCGGCAGCTCCTACACGAACGGTGTACACCGGTAGGAGCTGTTGAGTGAAACGAGGCTGCGATCTTTTAATCCACGAAAAAAAACGGCGACCCGAAGGTCGCCGTTTTTTTCAGTATCACTTAGCCGCGTTGATCGGCTTTTCCGGATACCAAACGTCCAGCAGCGGGCTGATTTCAGCCTTGGTCAGCTCGGAACGGTTTTTCAGCCAGGCTTCAACAGCAGCGCGCTGCTCTTCGGAGACCGAGCCACGCTTCTGCAGGCATACCAGACCGAAGTCGTCGCCGCCAACATAACCCAGACCATTGGCTTCCATGGCTTCTTTGATGAAGGCTTCGAGGAAAGCGTCAATGGCTTCTTCGGACAAATCTTCCTTGAAATCCAGGTTCAGTTCGAAACCCAGCTCTTGAAATTCATCGACGCACAATTTTTTGCGCAGACGCTGGGAACGGTTAGTCGCCATTGGAACAATCCTCTTAAGTAATAACGGGCCGCACTTTAGCATTTTAAGCCGCCGATTGCCCGACTCTCTGGGCCGTGACACATACCGCCGGTAAAAAAATAGCGGATTGGAGGACCAAGGCACGGCACAAGCCGGGACACCTTGGGGCATAATGCCGACACTTTCATGACCATTGAGGGAATTTATCTTCATGCCCTCATCTTTTTCCCCTCGGCTGTAGGGTTTTATTACAGATGATCAAATCTTTGCGTCCCTTGTTTCTGGCCGGTCTTCTTCTGCCCCTGGCCCTCCCTGTCTCTGCCGCGACCATCAACACCGCCCTCACACCGAATGTCGAAAAGGCCCTCAAGGCCAGCAAGTTGCAGGACAACGCCCTTTCGCTGGTGATGATTCCGCTCACCGGCCCCGGCACCCCGACGGTGTTCAACGCTGACGTGTCGGTCAATCCGGCGTCGACCATGAAACTGGTCACCACCTACGCGGCCCTGGAAATGCTCGGCCCGAATCACCAGTGGAAAACCGAGTTCTATACCGATGGCACGCTCAGCGGCGGCATCCTCAACGGCAACCTCTACCTCAAGGGTGGTGGCGATCCGAAGCTGAACATGGAAAAGCTCTGGCTGCTGATGCGCGACCTGCGTGCCAACGGCGTGACCCAGGTGACCGGCGACCTGGTGCTGGATAAAAACTTCTTCGTGCAACCGCAACTGCCTGAGTTCAACGACGACGGCAACGACGAGAATAAACCCTTCCTGGTCAAACCCGACTCGTTGCTGGTCAACCTCAAGGCACTGCGCTTTGTCGCACGCAATGATTCGGGAAAGGTACTGGTATCGGTAGAACCGCCGATTGCCAGCATCCGCGTCGACAACCAGGTCAAGGCCATCAACGGCAAGCAATGCACCGGTGGCGTGCGTTACAACCCGGTGGCTCAGCCCGATGGCAGCGTGACCGTAACGGTCGGCGGCCAATTGGCGGAAGGTTGCAGCTCGCAGACTTACCTGTCGCTGCTGGACCACGCGACGTACACCGCAGGCGCGGTGCGCGCAATCTGGAAGGAACTGGGTGGCAGCATTCAGGGCAAAGATGTTCTGGCGCCAACGCCTAAAAATGCCAAGGTACTGGCCCGGGCCTTCTCGCCGGACCTGGCGGAAATCATCCGCGACATCAACAAATACAGTAACAACACCATGGCCCAGCAGTTGTTCCTGAGCCTTGGCCAACGCTTCCGCACCGACGCCGACGGGGATGACGCCAAGGCCGCTCAACGCGTAGTCCGTCAGTGGCTGGCGAAAAAGGGCATCACTGCACCGCATCTGGTGATGGAGAACGGCTCCGGCCTCTCCCGTGCCGAACGCGTCAGTGCGCGGGAAATGGCCTCGATGCTGGAAGCCGCATGGCACAGCCCGTATGCCGCCGAGTACATCAGCTCGATGCCGATTGCCGGCACCGACGGCACCATGCGCAAACGCCTGAAGACTACCGCGATGCGCGGTGAAGCCCACGTCAAGACCGGCACCCTGAACACCGTACGTGCCATCGCCGGTTTCAGCCGTGACGTCAATGGCAACACCTGGGCGGTGGTGGCGATCCTCAACGACAAGGCTCCGTTCGGCGCTTCATCAGTGCTGGATCAGGTGCTGCTGGACCTCTATCGCCAGCCAAAATTGCCGCAGACGGCTTCGACGCTTTAAATCAAAAGTCAAAAGATCGCAGCCTTCGGCAGCTCCTACAGGTATACACATAACCTTGCAGGAGCTGCCGAAGGCTGCGATCTTTTCAATTCATCTGCGCTTCAACTCTGTCGCGCCCCGCCTGCTTCGCCGCATAAACCCCCGAGTCCGCACGCAAAAGCAGGGCATCCGCGCCCTCCCCGACCCGCCAACTGGCAATCCCGAAACTGGCGGTGACCGTACCGACACCGTCGATTGGTGAACTGCGCAAGCCTTGCCACAACTGCTGGGCCAACACATGGGCATGCTCGCCACTGATGTCCGGGCACAGCACCATGAACTCCTCGCCACCCAGACGACAGAACACGTCCGTGCGACGCAAACGATGCCCGATCCGCTCACACACCGCCTGCAACACCCGGTCACCGACAGCATGACCATATTGATCGTTGATGCGCTTGAAGTGGTCGATGTCGAGCATGATCACCGACAACTCGCCACCGCCACGCTCCACCCGTGACATTTCGGTGGTAAGACGTTCCTGGAAGTAGCGGCGATTGTAGATACCGGTGAGCGAATCGGTGATCGACAGCGCGCGCAATTCCTCTTCTACCCGTTTCATGTCGGAAATGTCCGAGATGAAGCCGTGCCACAGTACGCCTCCACCGGACAGTTCCTCCGGGGTCGCCTCACCTCGCACCCAGCGCAGGCCGCGCAAAGGCAGTTGCACGCGATACTCTTCACGCCAGGGGCTGAGGGTGTCGGCCGAGGCCCGGATCGAAGCGCGGACGCGGGTGGTGTCCTGTGGATGTATGCGGGTGAAAATCGCTTCGGCATTGAGCAACAGTACGTCCGGCTCGAGCTCGTAGATCTCGCGGATACCGTCGCTGGCATAGATCACGCTCAAACGCCCATCGAACTCCATCTTGAACTGGTAGATACCACCGGGCACATGGGCGCTGAGTTTCTTCAACAACAAATCCCGTGCGGCCAACGCCTCGTGCACGCGCTTGCGCTCCGTAATGTCGATGCAAATCGCCAGATGCCCAACCCAAAGGCCTTGCTCATCCAGCACCGGCGTTGCCAGCATGTTGACCATCAAATAGCTGCCATCGCTACGAACCAGCGTCCATTCCCGCGCTTCATGCCCGCCTTCGACATCACCTTCGACCAACATTGCCTGACAGGTCGGCACCGGTTTGCCGTAACGCGCGCTCAACTCTGCCGAACGGGCCACCAGCTCCCGGGGCAGATGCAGGTTTTCCAGGGTCATGTGGCCCAATACTTCGTCGCTGGTATAGCCAAGCATCTGTTCGGCGCCGGCGTTGAAAGTGCTGATAACCCCGCGCAGGTCGGTGGCAATGATCGCGACCTGGGTCGCGGCATTCAGTACACCGCGCAACTGGCCATGGGTACCACGCAACTCCTGCTCTCGATCACGCAGCTCCTGAGTACGTTGCTGGACCAGACTCAATGCGCGTTGTCGCTGACTCACCAACACATAAAGCAACGCGCTAAGCAGCACACTGAGCAGACTGCCCAGCACCACCAGGCTGGTCACAGACGAGTGATTGGCCTGCACAAAGGCTTCACTGGGCTGAATATCGACTTGATATTCATGGTCAGCCAGGCGCAGCAATCGAGTGGATGCCAGATCACTGATGGCCGGTGGATTCGCAGACTCGAACAACACTTCGTGCTGGTCGTCGATCGACAAATCAACAATGCGCACAGAGAGATAGTCACGGCTCGCCTCCGGCAGACCGTCCGCCAGCAATTGACGCATGCTGATCACTGCCATCACATAGCCGTAAGATTTTGTCGACGCCAAGTCCCGGCCATGACGTTGCGTGACCGGTGCAACCAGCAGCACACCTCGCGCATAAGCCGGCTCGATGCTGACCAGGTGCATTGGCTGCGACACCGCCATATTGCCCTGTTGATCGGCCCGTTCCAAAGTCGCACGACGCATCGGCTGGGCCAGCAAGTCGTAACCGAGGGCCGCGCCGAGCTTGCTTTGGGTCTGGCTGTAAAGGACGACCACGTACTCATCCCGCTCGGCAGCCTGTTGCAGTTGGCCGTCGGCGTTGAGGTCTCGAAAGGTGAAATCACTCGAGCCCTCATCCCGTACACGCTGTTCGAACGCGGGGCGCTCGGCGCGGCTAACGCGCGCGGCGTAGGAATATGCCTGGGTACGGTGCAATAAAGGTCGGGTGTAGCCGTCGAATTCCGTTCGGGACACCGAGTCGGAATTGGAGAAGAACCGGCGCAGGCCGTCGAGGCGCTGCTCCTGATCTTCGAAACGTTCTTCGATACGGCTATAACGTTCACTGGCCAGTAGCTGAAAACGTTGCCGTAATTGATGGTGAAACAGGTTCAGCGTTGACCATGCAAGCAGTCCCGTAAGGATCGCGCCAATCAGCAATACCAGCAACGCGACCCACCAGGCCGAGGCGTCTTCGCTGATAAAACCCAGGATCTTGGGGCGCTCGGCGTGCAACGACATAAACGCAACTCAAAACGCCAGGTGCGGGAAAGCCCTTTGGCCCTGAGATGAGTTATAGCTATTAGCCACTAATTTCACCAGTGCTGTAGGAGCGAGCTCGCTCCTACAGCATCCTCGGATCAACGTGCCATGATTTTCCAGGCGCGGTGGATTTTGGGGTTGCGCGCAAAATCCGGATCGATGGTCTGAGCGGTGATCTCCTCGATTGCGTAACGCTCGCTGAGGTTCGGCTCCAGTTCGAACTTGCGGAAGTTGTTGGAGAAATACAACACGCCACCCGGTGCCAGGCGCGCCATGGCCAGATCGATCAACTGCACCTGGTCACGCTGTACATCGAAGATGCCTTCCATGCGCTTGGAGTTGGAGAACGTCGGCGGATCAATGAAGATCAGGTCGTATTCATCACGGCTGGCATCAAGCCAGGCCATCACATCACCCTGTTCCAGACGGTTCTTGTCGGAAAAACCGTTCAGCGCCAGGTTGCGACGTGCCCAGTCCAGGTAGGTTTTCGACAGATCGACACTGGTGGTGCTGCGTGCACCGCCCTTGGCCGCGTGCACACTGGCAGTTGCGGTGTAGCAATACAGATTGAGGAAGCGTTTGCCGGCCGCCTCTTTCTGGATACGCATGCGCATCGGCCGATGATCGAGGAACAGACCGGTGTCGAGGTAATCGGTGAGGTTCACCAGCAGCTTGATCCCGCCTTCATTGACCTCGACGAACTTGCCCTGTGCCGCCTGGCGCTCATATTGCTTGGTGCCGCTCTGACGCTCACGGCGCTTGACCACCACGCGACTCTTGTCGATGTTCAATGCCTGAGGAATCGCCGCCAGGGCATCGAACATGCGCGCCGAGGCTTTTTCCGGATCGATGGATTTCGGCGCAGCGTACTCCTGGACGTGGACCCAATCGTGATACAGGTCGATGGCCATGGAGTATTCCGGCATGTCGGCATCGTAGACACGATAGCAGTCGATGCCTTCACGCTTGACCCACTTGCCCAGTGCCTTGAGGTTTTTTTGCAGGCGGTTGGCAAACATTTGCCCGCCTTCACTCAGGCGCGGCTGCTCGATCACCGGAGCCGGGGCTGGAGCCGGTTTGATCGGGTTGCCGTTTTTGTTGTACTGGCGCTCTTGCGGTTCGCTCGGTGCCTCATCGTAGGCGGCCTGCTCACGCTCGGCCTGACGCTGCTCCGGGGTGCGACGCTCGCCAGTGACGAACTGATCCGGCAACACTTTGATCAGCAACAGCTTGCACGGCAACGCGCCGTTCCAGAACGAATACTGCTTGTGGCTGCGGATGCCCATGCGCTTGCCCAGGTCCGGCGCGCCGGTGAACACCGCCGCCTCCCAGTTCAGGCAGGCCTGACGCAGGCGCTCGCCGAGGTTCTGGTAGAGGTAGAGCAGGCTCGCCTCATCGCCCAGACGCTCGCCGTAGGGAGGGTTGCAGATCACCAGGCCTTTCTGGTTCTGGTCCGGGCGCGGCTCGAAGGTCGCGACTTCGCCCTGGTAGATCTTGATCCACTCGCTCAGACCGGCACGCTCGACGTTGTTGCGGCCTGGTTGAATCAGGCGCGGATCGGCTTCGTAACCGCGAATCCACAGCGGTGGCTTGGCCAGACCGGCAGCAGCGCGCTCGCAAGCTTCTTCATGCAGTTTCTTCCACAGGGCCGGCACATGTCCGAGCCAGGCGCTGAAGCCCCATTGCTCGCGACGCAGGTTCGGCGCGATGTCGGCAGCGATCATCGCTGCTTCTACCAGGAACGTACCAACACCGCACATCGGGTCGGCCAGTGCGCCGCCTTCGGCCGCGATACGGGGCCAGCCGGAACGGATCAGGATCGCTGCCGCGAGGTTTTCCTTCAACGGTGCCGCGCCTTGCTGCAAGCGATAACCACGCTGGTGCAAGCTGTGACCGGACAGGTCGAGAGAGAGAATGGCTTCGCCGCGATCCAGACGCAGGTGAATGCGCAGGTCAGGGTTGAGCTTGTCGATGGATGGACGGTCACCCTGCGGAGTGCGCAGCTTGTCGACGATAGCGTCCTTGACCTTCAACGCACCGAAGTGGGTGTTGTCGATACCGGAGCCGTGGCCGCTGAACTCGACGGCGAGAGTGCCGTCATTGAGCATGTGGTCTTGCCACTCGATATCCAGTACGCCGTGATAGAGGTCTTCGGCGTCCTTCATCGGGAAACGCTTGAGCACCAGCAGTACCCGGTTGGCCAGACGCGACCACAGGCACAGGCGATACGCGGTTTCCATGGTGGCCATGCCACGCACGGCAGAGGTGTGCTCACGCGCCTCCTCAAGGCCAAGCCCGACGGCTTCCTCGATGAGCAGGCCTTCAAGGCCTTTGGGGCAAGTGAGGAAGAGTTCGAAACGATCGGACATGGGAATTCCAGAACCTTTAGCGAAGTGACCGGGCAACGCATTGCCGGTCCGGTTTTCAATCAGGCGCTTTTCTCGAAGAGCGCCCGCGTGGCACGAAGGTGTGCCGTTCCACCCCTGCTGCTCGGGTCAAATGAGCTTAGATGCAAAGGCAGATAAAAAAGTTGATGCAACAAAATGACATAAGTCGACCCTTCGTCGAATAGTGCATCCCGGCAACGGGAGCCATTCTCACCAAAGGATTAACCCGATCTTCCAACGCAGGGCCGATCATACCGGGGTTTGGTCAATAAATATGGCACAAACATCGTGTTACTTAGTGCCATAGCACATTAACGGTTACGTCCTTATGACAAAACGATCATTCCCTCGATGTGACGCATTGGTTAGAACTCAACACAGGTTGGCGCCGCAATGACGCCAACACCTTGGCTCGTCACGCCGGCAACGAGCCCCAACGGCAGAGTTTTTCTGCCTGACCTCGATAGAGGTCGACGCGATACATACAGTCAACAAGTGAGGGCAACACCCTATGAGAAGACTTAAGCGTGATCCGTTGGAAAGAGCATTTTTGCGCGGATATCAATATGGCGTTGGTGGCAAATCCCGTGAGCTTTGCCCATTTACTCTACCGTCGGTACGTCAAGCCTGGATTAACGGCTGGCGAGAAGGACGCGGCGACAACTGGGACGGTATGACCGGCACTGCGGGAATCCACAGACTCAACGAACTTCACGCCGTCGGCTAATTACAGGGCACACACTCCGACACGACAATCTGATTTGTACTGAATTAACCACGCACGTCCCATCCGGACGGCGGGCTCCGGCCCAAGGGCTCCTTTAAAGGAGCCCTTTTTATATCTGCCAGAAACTCAATCCCCCTGTAGGAGCTGCCGAAGGCTGCGATCTTTTGATTTTTTCAAAGTCAAAAGATCGCAGCCTTCGACAGCGCCTACCTGGGATCAGCGCAAGGCAGCGATAGCGTCGACAGACTCACGAATCAACGCAGGGCCTTTGTAGATGAAGCCCGAATAGATTTGCACCAGGCTCGCACCGGCAGTGATTTTCTCTGCCGCATGCTTGCCTTCGGTGATGCCGCCCGCCGCGATGATCGGCAAGCGACCGCCCAGCTCCGCCGCCAGCACTCTCACCGTGTGGGTGCTCTTGTCGCGAACCGGTGCACCGGACAACCCCCCCGCCTCGTCACCGTGTTCCATGCCTTCGACACCCACGCGGCTCAGGGTGGTATTGGTGGCGATGACTGCGTCCATGCCGGTTTCGATCAGCGCTTGTGCGACCTGTGCGGTTTCTTCGTCGGTCATGTCCGGTGCGATCTTGATCGCCAGCGGAACATGCTTGCCGTGACGCAGCGCCAGCTCCGCCCGACGCTCGGCCAGATCGGCCAGCAATTGCTTGAGCGAGTCGCCGAATTGCAGGCTGCGCAGGCCCGGGGTGTTCGGAGAACTGACGTTGACCGTCACATAGCTGGCGTGGGCGTAAACCTTGTCCAGGCAGATCAGGTAGTCATCGACCGCACGCTCGACCGGTGTATCGAAATTCTTGCCGATGTTGATGCCCAGCACGCCCTTGTACTTGGCCGCAGCCACGCGAGCCAACAGGTGATCGACGCCGAGATTGTTGAACCCCATGCGATTGATGATCCCCTCGGCTTCGGGCAGGCGGAACAGGCGCGGCTTAGGGTTGCCTGGTTGCGGGCGCGGGGTGATGGTGCCGATTTCGACGAAACCGAAACCCAGCTGCGCAAAGCCATCGATGGCCGCGCCATTCTTGTCCAGACCGGCCGCCAGGCCTACCGGGTTCGGGAAATCCAGACCCATGACATTCACCGGCACTTTCGCCGGCGCCTTGCACAGCAAACCGTTGAGCCCCAGACGTCCACCCGCGCCGATCAGGTCCAGGGACAGATCATGGGAGGTTTCCGGAGAAAGTTTGAACAACAGCTGACGGGCCAGGGTGTACATGGGCGGGTTTGACTCGAATGGCGGCGAAATGGAAGGCGATTATAGCCGCGCATGCGGGTCGCAAGCGAGGCGCGCAATAAAATCAGCAGGGGATGGCATATGCCTTGCACCCGTTCACGCATCAGCGCGCAGGCCAACGGCGGAATGCGGGCAAGGACAACGGCGTCGTTACCCGGCCTTAACTACAAGCGCCGGGGAGCGACGTTTTTTTTGAAGGTGCGAAATCGATGAACGAACCATCAGCCGACCCTCTGGCCTGGGTCAATGGCAGCGACGCCCCGGAAAAGACCGAAATCAACCTCGGCTTCATGGCCCTCAGCGATTGTGCCTCGGTCGTGGTTGCCGCCACCCAGGGCTTTGCCCAACCTTACGGACTGACGCTGAACCTGAAACGCCAGCCGTCCTGGGCGAGCCTGCGGGACAAACTGGTCAGTGGCGAACTGGATGCCGCCCACAGTCTGTACGGATTGATATACGCCGTGCACCTGGGCATCGGTGGCGTCGCAGCGACCGACATGGCGGTGCTGATGGGCCTGAACCAGAACGGTCAGAGCATCAACCTTTCCCACGGCTTGCAGGCGTTGGGCGTGACCGGTCCTGAGGCACTGGAACAGCACGTGCACCAAACTCGCCCAAAACTCACCTTCGCCCAGACGTTTCCCACCGGCACCCATGCCATGTGGTTGTATTACTGGCTCGCCAGCCAAGGGATACATCCATTGCAGGACGTCGATAGCGTGGTGGTGCCACCGCCGCAAATGGTCGCCCACCTGCAAGCGGGCCGCATTGATGGTTTCTGCGTCGGCGAACCCTGGTCCGCCGCCGCCGTTCAACAGGGTTTTGGCTTTACCTTGGCGACGACACAGACCATTTGGCCCGACCACCCGGAAAAGGTCCTGGGCTGTACCCGCGCGTTTGTCGAGCAATACCCCAACACCGCCCGCGCACTGGTGATGGCGATTCTGCAGGCCAGCCGCTTTATCGAAGACAGCGCCGAGAACCGTCGTGGTACCGCGCAGTTGTTAAGCGCACCGCAGTACCTCGACACTCCGGTGGACTGTATCGAACCGCGCTTGCTCGGCGACTACGCCGACGGATTGGGTCATCAATGGCAGGACCCGCACCCGCTGCGTTTCCATGGCAAAGGAACGGTCAATCTGCCCTACCTGTCCGACGGCATGTGGTTCATGACCCAGTTCCGCCGCTGGGGTTTGTTGCGCGACGATCCGGACTACCTCGCGGTGGCCCGTCAAGTTCAGCAACTGGACCTGTACCGGGATTCCGCCAGCGCGGTCGGTGTGAATTGCCTGGACAAGGAAATGCGCAGCAGCCAGTTGATCGATGGAAAGGTCTGGGATGGTTCAGACCCGGCCGGTTATGCCCGCAGCTTCAAACTGCACGCCATGAGCGACCACTCGCCCCTTCTCGCCAGCCGCTGACAGGAGACTGCAAACATGTTGCGAATCCTGCTGATCAATGACACCGCGAAGAAAGTCGGGCGCCTGAAGGCCGCCTTGATCGAGGCCGGGTTCGAAGTGATCGACGAGTCCGGTCTGACCATCGACCTGCCAGAACGCGTCGAAACAGTGCGTCCGGACGTGATTCTGATCGATACCGAGTCACCGAGCCGCGATGTGATGGAGCAAGTGGTGCTGGTCAGCCGCGACCAGCCACGACCGATCGTAATGTTCACCGACGAGCACGACCCTGGCGTGATGCGCCAGGCGATCAAGTCCGGCGTCAGCGCCTACATCGTCGAAGGCATTCATGCACAACGCTTGCAGCCGATTCTAGACGTTGCCATGGCGCGTTTTGAGAGCGATCAGGCCCTGCGCGCGCAATTGCATGCCCGCGACCAGCAACTGGCCGAGCGTAAGCGCATCGAGCTGGCCAAGGGACTGTTGATGAAGATGAAAGACTGCAACGAGGAAGAGGCCTACACCCTGATGCGCCGTCAGGCCATGAGCCGTCAGCAGAAGCTGATTCAGGTGGCGGAGCAGATTATTGCGATGAGTGAGTTGTTGGGTTGACCCAAAAAGATTGCAGCTTCGGCAGCTCCTGCAATTGGTATGCGCACGCCCTGTAGGAGCTGCCGAAGGCTGCAATCTTCCCCCTGAGCCACAAAAATCGGCATGTGGCACAAATCTGGCTAAGTAATCACCACAGGTAACCAACGGCGGTTGCCCAATCTACGACAAAGACGTCGCTCACCTCGTTTGCCTCTAGGCGAATCAGGTGGCGGCGTTTTTTTGTTTTGGCTCCCGTTCGAGACTCCTATCAGTTGAGGTGCGCGATGAATTCAAGCTTTTGGAAATCCGGCCATACCCCGACCCTGTTCGCGGCCTTTCTCTATTTCGACCTGAGTTTCATGGTCTGGTACCTGCTAGGTCCCTTGGCCGTGCAGATCGCCGCCGATTTGCAACTGACCACCCAACAACGCGGGCTGGTGGTAGCCACGCCGATCCTGGCCGGCGCCGTGCTGCGCTTTGGCATGGGCATGCTGGCTGACCGACTGTCACCAAAAACCGCCGGCCTGATTGGCCAGGTCATCGTCATCTGCGCACTGTTCGGCGCCTGGAAGCTTGGCATCCACAGCTACGAGCAAGCCCTGGTGCTGGGGCTGTTCCTCGGCATGGCGGGCGCGTCGTTCGCCGTGGCCCTGCCACTGGCATCGCAGTGGTATCCGCCGCAGCATCAAGGCAAAGCGATGGGCATTGCCGGTGCCGGCAACTCGGGCACCGTGCTCGCCGCGCTGATTGCCCCAGTGCTGGCAGCCGCATTCGGTTGGAGCAACGTGTTCGGTTTCGCGGTGATCCCGCTGATTCTCACCCTGATTGTGTTTGCCTTGCTCGCCAAAAATGCGCCAGAACGGCCGAAAGCCAAGTCGATGGCTGACTATTTCAAAGCCTTGGGAGACCGGGATAGCTGGTGGTTCATGTTCTTCTACAGCGTGACCTTTGGCGGCTTTATCGGCCTTGCCAGCGCCCTGCCCGGTTACTTCAACGACCAATACGGCTTGAGCCCGGTCACCGCTGGTTACTACACCGCTGCCTGCGTGTTCGGTGGCAGCCTGATGCGTCCGTTGGGAGGCGCTCTGGCAGACCGGTTCGGTGGCATTCGCACCTTGCTCGCGATGTATACCGTGGCAGCGATCTGCATCGCCGCCGTCGGATTCAACCTGCCAAGTTCCTACGCGGCGCTGGCACTTTTCGTCTGCACCATGCTCGGTTTGGGGGCAGGCAACGGGGCGGTGTTCCAACTGGTGCCACAGCGCTTCCGTCGCGAAATCGGCGTGATGACCGGCCTGATCGGCATGGCCGGCGGCATCGGCGGCTTTGCATTGGCGGCAGGCATGGGCGCCATCAAACAAAGTACCGGCAGCTATCAGATGGCGCTGTGGTTGTTCGCCAGCCTCGGCGTCCTCGCCTGGTTTGGCCTGCACGGCGTGAAGCGACGCTGGAGAACCACTTGGGGTTCGGCAGCCGTCACCGCAGCTCGGGTCTGAGTCACTCATGAGCCTGCAACTGAGTTTTGCCGAAGCCAGCGCCATCGGCCCGCGCGAGGAGAATCAGGATGCTCTGCGCCTGGTCACACCGGTCCCGGCGCTGGCGGCCAGCAAAGGTTACCTGTTCGCCATCGCCGATGGCGTCAGCCAATGTGCCGACGGCGGCCTGGCGGCTCGCTCGACCTTGCAGGCCTTGGCGCTGGACTACTACGCCACGCCAGAAACCTGGGGCGTGGCTCAGGCACTTGATCGCCTGCTATCGGCGCAGAACCGCTGGCTACAGGCCAATGGCAACGGGCAACCGCTGCTGACCACCGTCAGCGCGCTGGTGCTGCGAGGGAGGCGATTCACCTTGGCCCATGTGGGCGATTGCAGGGTTTATCGCTGGCATGCCAATCAGTTGCAGCGAATCAGCGAGGATCACGTCTGGGACCAGCCAGGCATGCAACATGTCCTCAAGCGTGCGCTGGGGCTGGATCAGCACCTGGTCCTGGACTTCCTCGATGGCGAATTGCGTGCCGACGAGAGCTTCGTGCTGCTCAGTGACGGGATCTGGGCCGTGCTGGGCGACACCGCGATTTGCGCCATCCTCCGCGATCAACCGGATCTGCACAGCGCAGCGCAAACCCTGGTCAGTGCCGCACATCTGGCTGGCAGCCAGGACAATGCCAGCGCGCTGTTGGTGCGGGTCGATGCCTTGGGAGAGACCAGCATTGGCGATGCGTTGATTCACCTGCAGCAATGGCCACTGCCTCCGGCATTGAAACCGGGACAGGATTTTGAAGGCTGGCAAGTCGAAGGGATACTCGCCCACAGCCAGCAATCGCTGCTCTATCGGGTGCGCGACGCTCATCAACAGGCCTGGTTACTGAAGACCCTGCCTGGCCGCCTGCACGATGATCCTCTGGCCGCCCAGGCCTTGCTGTCGGAGGAGTGGTTTCTCAAACGCGTGGCCGGACGTCATTTTCCCGAGGTCCATTGCGCTGGCCAGCGCCAACATTTGTACTACGTGATGCGCGAATATTCAGGGTCGACACTGGCCCAGCTTTACGACCGCATCGGGCCACTGCCATTGGCTCAATGGCACGACTTGGTGGAACGCCTGTTGCGGGCAGTCGGGATGTTGCATCGCCGGCAAATCCTGCACCGCGACATCAAGCCGGAGAATCTGCTGCTGGGCGACGACGGTGAGCTGCGCTTGCTGGATTTCGGTCTCGCCTTTTGTCCCGGGCTCTCCGAAGATCAGCTCACCACCCTGCCCGGGACGCCGAGTTACATCGCGCCGGAAGCATTTCGTGCAGAGGCTCCGAGCACGAAACAAGACCTGTATTCAGTCGGTGTGACCTTGTACTTCCTGCTCACCGGGCATTACCCCTACGGTGAAATCGAAGCATTCCAGCGCCCGCGTTTTGGTGTACCGATCAGCGCCGGACGCTATCGACCCGACTTGCCGGAATGGGTCGTACAAAGCCTGGAACGCGCCGTCGCCGCAGACCCTGACCATCGGTTTGAAACGGCAGAAGAGTGGTTGCTGCTGATGGAACAAGGAGAACGCCGCAGCCTGAGTGTACGCCCCAGGCCACTGCTTGAGCGCGAACCGATAAAGGTTTGGCGGACACTGGCACTGG
The DNA here is from genome assembly GCF_001269805.1 of Pseudomonas sp. P1.8. Lineage (NCBI taxonomy): Bacteria > Pseudomonadati > Pseudomonadota > Gammaproteobacteria > Pseudomonadales > Pseudomonadaceae > Pseudomonas > Pseudomonas sp. P1.8. The sequence continues at coordinate 158,123 of NZ_LHVM01000010.1, read as the reverse complement.
TGTCGCTGCTGGCCAATCTCACTCTGCTGTATTGGTCGCTACATGGCTGAATATCTTTTGATCGAATACTTCAAAACCGATTGCCGTCATCCCGTGAGGAAAACGCTATGAGCGCGAAAGTCTGGCTGGTGGGTGCGGGTCCTGGCGATCCGGAATTGTTGACCCTCAAGGCCGTACGGGCGCTGAGGGAAGCGGATGTGGTGCTGATCGATGATCTGGTCAACGAGGTGGTGCTAGAGCACTGTGCACAAGCGCGGATTATTCCCGTAGGCAAACGCGGCGGCTGTCGTTCAACACCGCAGGCGTTCATTCATCGCCTGATGCTGCGTTATGCCCGCCACGGCAAATGTGTGGTGCGACTCAAGGGCGGTGACCCGTGCATTTTCGGCCGGGGGGGAGAGGAAGCGCAGTGGTTGCGTGAACGCGGGGTAGACGTTGAGTTAGTCAATGGCATCACCGCCGGACTGGCCGGCGCGACGCAATGCGACATCCCATTGACCCTGCGAGGTGTGGCGCGCGGCGTGACGCTGGTCACAGCTCACACCCAGGATGGCAGCAGTTTGAACTGGCAGGCGCTCGCCCAAAGCGGCACGACCCTGGTGGTTTACATGGGGGTGGCGAAACTGAGTGAAATCCGCGAGCAACTGTTGAAAGGTGGGATGGCGAGGGACATGCCAGTGGCGATGATTGAGAACGCCTCCCTGCCCCACCAGCGCGAATGCCGGAGCAGTCTTATCGCAATGGAGGATGACGCCTGCATCTTTGGGCTCAAGAGCCCGGCTATTCTTGTGATCGGTGCAGTGGCTGTTACTGACACGATGAAGAGATCGCAGCCTTCGCAAGGTGTACACCGCAGCGCGGCCCTGTAAAAAATCGCAGCCTTCGGCAGCCCCTGCAGAAGGTGTCTGCCCCAGCGCGATCCCCGCGGCTGCGATATTTTCCACACCAGAAACCCAAATCGCAGACAAAGAAAAGCCCGGCCTAAGCCGGGCTTTTCTCAAAGCTGAGAGCTAATTACTTAGCTTGAGCTTCAACTTGCGCTTCTACGCGACGGTTTACAGCGCGGCCAGCGTCAGTTTTGTTGTCAGCAACTGGGCGGGATTCGCCGTAGCCAACAGACTGAACGCGGGACGATTCAACACCGTACTGGTTGGTCAGAACTTGCTTAACGGCGTTTGCACGACGCTCAGACAGTTTCTGGTTGTAAGCGTCAGGACCGACGGAGTCAGTGTGACCTTCAACAGTAGTGGTGGTGGAAGGGTACTGCTTCATGAAGTCAGCCAGGTTTTTGATGTCGCCGTAGCTGTTTTCTTTAACGACCGACTTGTCGAAGTCGAACTTAACGTCCAGCTCAACACGAACAACTTCAGCAACTGCCGGGCAGCCGTCAGCGTCAACAGTTACGTTGGCTGGGGTGTCTGGGCACTTGTCAACGTTGTCGCAAACGCCATCGTTGTCGCTGTCGGAGCAGACTTCAGCTGGTGCTGGAGCTGGAGCAACCGGCTTGGAACCGCCACCGAAGTTAACACCGATACCGACGCTAGGAGCCCACTCGGTGTTGCCCTGGTCGATGTTGTACTGAGCTTCAACGCCAGCACGAGCGTAGAAGTTGTCGGTGAAGTACAGCTTGGCACCGCCGCCAACGTTGGCGAAGGTGGAACGGTTACGACCGCCGGAACCGTTTTGGCCGATGCTCTGGTCAGAGAAACCTGCCGAAACGTACGGACGTACCATGTCACCTGGGTTGTTGAAGTGGTACAGAGCGTCCAGAGCGGTGTTGGCGCCCTTTACGTCCTGGCCGTCGTCAGTAACGGCGTTGTGCACTTCGTCGTAGGCCAGACGCAGTTCAACGTCGTCAGTCAGGAAGTAACCGATCGAACCACCCGGCAGAACGCCGTCGTTTCGGAAGTTACGGTCGCTATCGAAATATTGCTTCTTTGCGTAGCCTTCGATTTCAACTGCGCCTTGGCCCTGTGCCAGAGCGCCGAACGAAGTGGCGGCAATAAGAGAACCAATGGCCAAGCCCAAGGTGTTTTTCAGTTTCATCCGTTAAATCCCCATCTGGTGATTGTGAAGCAGTCCCGCAAACCGGGGGACAACTCGGCGACAAGTCTAACAGAACTTGCCTACACGTAAGAGATATTTGCGCTGAACTAAGTTTCAGCAATGCCCGCAAATTTCTCACGCAATTTATCTAGAGCGCGTTTGTACCGCATTTTTGTTGCACTCAAACCCATGTGCATTATGTCTGCGATTTCCTGAAATTCCAGCTCTGCGACAAATCGTAGCACTAAAATTTCACGGTCAATCGGGTTCACATACACCAACCAGCGATCAAGTCCGCCCTTCTCCTCGGGTTTCGGCGTCTTTTCTTCGGACGCTTCCTCAAGGGGGTCAAGACTTAAAGCATCCATCAAGCGACGCTTTCGCCGTTCCTTCCGATACTGTGTGATGCATTCGTTGTACGTGATGCTATATAGCCATGTCTTGAACTTCGATTTACCTTCGAAGTTCTTCAGGCCATACAGCACCTTCAACATGACCTCCTGACAGACATCGTCTGCGTCGCGATCGTTCCCGAGATATCGTGCGCACACGTTAAATAATGTTCGCTGGTAACGCCGCATCAGTTCTTCATAGGCGCGCGTTACGTGAAACAGCTCGGTGTGCGAGCGCGCGACCAACTCCTCATCAGAGAGCTCGCGGGGGTCGTAGCGCATGGATAACGATTGGGCTTTATTCAAAACAAGTCGGGCCGACAGTCAGGTCAATGCAGCCAGCGTCAGCTGGAATTTTGCGGCGGCATACATTAGCAGGGTTTGCCGGGTTAGCGGCTACTCACATGCTGCTCAAGAAGAATCCGATTGGAAAGAGAGACTAGCTCACCTTCATCGGTCAGCAATGTGGTTTTAACCGTGCCGATCTCTTCGATCTGCCCTTCGACCTCGCCCACTCGTACTTGTTGCCCAACCTGATACAGCTCACGCACATAGATTCCCGCAAGAATCTGACCGGCAATTTCCCGGCTTCCCAACCCCATGGCCAGCGCAACCGCCAGACCAACGGTAATCAATACGATTACGATCACGTGGTTCAGAAGGTCTGTCTTGACCTCCAATTGACTGATCGCAACCGAAATACTGATGATAATCACCAAGCCCTGGGCAATTCGCCCAAGTCCTGAAGCATAGTCCAGTCCTACGCCTTCTGCCGCTCCGCGCACCAGCCCATTGGCCAGTTGCGCCAGCAAAACACCCACCAGCAACACCAGCGCGGCACCGAACACCTTCGGCAAATACAACGCTAGCATATCCAGCGTAGCTGAAACTCGCTCAAGTCCAAGGGATTCTGCGGCAGAAACCAGAAAAATCAGCAGGACGAACCAATAAACGATCTTTCCGATCAAGGTCGAGATCGGAACCTGAAGCCCGGCACGTGCCAACAACTTGGTCAGACCGGTGCCGCCCATCAGGCGATCAAGTCCCAATTTGGCAAGTAACTTGGAGAGCAACGTATCCAGTAATTTAGCTACGACAAAACCCAACAGCAGCACAACCAGTGCACCAAACAGGTTGGGAATGAAGTTCGCAACCTTGGTCCACAACGCAGTCATTGCAGTGACGAGGCTCTGAGTCCAGAGATCAAGTTCCATGTTCAGTCAGCCTTATCAGCAGTGCGGGCAGCGGGTTTACGATGACGGGAAACCGGCGACACATGGGCCGATCCGTTATTCAGGGCGATCATCAGCGCGGGCAACCAGCGGCCCAGAAGACTGAACAAATCACCGGCACCGACCTGGCGGTTGGCGGTTTTCAGTACACGGCCAAGGCACGCGTCGTCGTCCCGGGTGGACGGCGAGGCCTTGAGCATGTCGCGCAAAGACTGTTCAAACGGATCGTGCATACGCACCTCTCGTGATGTCTGTGAAAGACGCAGTCAGTTTTGCTCGGGTCACATGCTTCATTTTCAAACCCAGCGCAAACGTCGGAATAACCACCACTGCCCAAGCGCAACCGAGAGCATCAGCATGCAAGCGACAAGGAAGCCATAAGGGCTTTCGGAAAAAGGAATACCCCCGACATTGATCCCCAAAAGACCGGTCAGAAAACTCATTGGCAAAAATATCCCGGTGATGATGCCGAAGCGATACATCGTACGGTTCATGCGCACGCTCAACCGTCGGTCTTCGGCCTCCAGGACCAGCCCGACCCGCTCGCGGGTCAATTCCAGCTCTTCAAGATAACGGGTCAGGCTGTTATTCAACTCGTTCCAGTAATCGCCATCATCCTCGACAAACCAGGGCAGTTTGATCCGTGTCAGTTGGCCGAAAATATCCCGCTGCGGAGCCAGAAAACGCTTCAACGCGGCGGCCCGGCGGCGGATCTGCAAAACCGCTCCATGCTCTGGCGCATACCGTTCGTCGGCATCAAGCTTTTCTTCTTCTGAATCGACGACTTCGGAGAGCTCACTGACCAGATCCTGCACCTTGTTGGTGAGGTATTGCGCCATACACAAGATGAGTTCAGAAGCAGTTTTCGGCCCCTTGCCCTCCTCCAGCTGCGCGAGCAACTCTTCGGTGGCGCGCAGCGGACGCAAACGCAAGGAAATGACGCGCCGGGCAGAACCGAAGATCCGCACCGAAACCATGTCTTCCGGCTCGGCACCTGGATTGAGGTTCACCCCACGCAAAAACAGCAGCAGTTCACTGTCCGACAACTGCAAAAGTCGTGGGCGGGTGTTTTCTTCAAGTAACAGGTCGCAGTTGAACTCGCTCAGACCGCTGGATTTACGCAGCCACGTCTGGGTTTGCGGATGACTGCGATCCCAATGCAGCCACAGGCTTTCATGGGCCTGCAGCTGCAAGTCATCCAGTTCAGTCCGGGCTATCGAACGCGCGCCGCCTCTACCGTCCAGCACCAGGGCATGCACCAGCCCCCATTGCGCGTTTTCTTCCTCGAACATCCGCACTCCTTTAGTCAATCCGCGCTTTACTCAGGCATTTTCAGCGGGCTTGGCGAGATGATCACGCCGTTGTTATCCGCATAGATGTATTGACCCGGATGGAAGGTCACGCCGGCAAAGGTCACGGCGACATTGAGATCGCCTATACCGCGCTTGTCGGTTTTCATCGGGTGGCTGGCCAGCGCCTGAACCCCGAGATCGGTTTGCGCGATGACATCGACGTCGCGGATGCAACCGTAGATCACCAGCCCTTCCCAACCGTTTTTGGCGGCTTTCTCGGCGAGCATGTCACCCAACAGCGCACGACGCAGTGAACCGCCTCCGTCGACCACCAGGACTTTGCCATTACCCTTGAGTTCGACTTGCTCCTTGACCAGCGAGTTGTCTTCGAAACACTTGATGGTCACGATTTCGCCGCCGAAAGAATCACGGCCGCCGAAATTGCTGAACATCGGTTCCAGCACCTGCACCAGCTCCGGGTAGGCGTCGCACAGGTCAGGCGTGAGGTAATGGTTCATCGAGAAACTCCTGTAAAAGAGAGAAACAGCACGAACATCACTGATGAATCGGTCATAGAAAATGACCAGAACAGCTCAATGCGTCATATCTTAGCCGCAAGCCGACCAGAGCGAAATGCCCTTGATAGAGCGTCAGGCTCAGATTGCCGCGGCAAAATCCTGTTGTGCTCCCGGTAATGGCGTCTGCTGATCCTTCAGCCAGCATGTCACCAATGGCCAGACTTCAGCCTGGGCAGCCTTGCTGACGAGCATTTCCACATGGCCGAAATTATCGGTGAAGCCCTGCTCGCGCCCCAGGTTGATGAATTGCTTGTGTTCGGAACCGACCTGATCGAACAGCTTTCGGCATGCCCACGCTGGATCCTGATGGTCACCCGCGGCGCTGACGGCAAGTACCGGCAGCTTGACCTCGGCCAACCCGGCCCACCAGTCCTTGTCAGCGTCGCCAAAGCGTCCGAACAAACCAAACCAGCGCATGCTTTCCAGGGCCAGGCCGATCGGCTCGTCCTCCGGGCCGCGCTTGAGCCTGGATCCGGACAACTGGGCAAAACGCTTGAGAATGAAGCGACCGCTCCACTCCACCGGCGGAATTTTCAATGGCCAATAGGTACGACTGACTTGGGTACCAAAAAATGCCGCAGAGGCCACCACCGGCTCGCCGATATACTCACCACCCAACGCAGCTGCCAGCGTGATACCGCCCAGGGAATGGCCAATCCAGTGGGGAGTTTGCCCGCTCTGCTCGCGCACGAACGCACCAATGGCCGGCAAATCGTAGCGGGCGTAGTCGGCGACACTGTTCTTGCGGTAGGTCTGGTTGCGCTGAGACAAACCGTGACCGCGCATTTCCGGAACCCACACATCGAACCCCTGACGGGCCAGGTGAGCGCCAAGCCCAATGCCTTTGGGCGAGAACCAGAACCGCCGATTGGAAAAACTGCCATGCAGCAGGATCACCGGCACGCCACGGGTTGCCGGTTCATCGGCCATGCCAAGGCGGGTCACAGCCAGTTCGACCGAATAGTCTGGGCTGTTACCGGGTTTCAAACGGTAGACGTCTTCGCTCAGATCACCGCGCCGTTCGGCGCTGATCAGAGCGACAGGAAATAGATTGCTGCTGCTTTGCATAATCTCTTGCACAAAAAAGGGCGGCATCCAGAGGAGCCCGCCCTGCTTGAATCTCTAAAACGGCCGCTCACTGACACTACGTCGCCCCTGTAGGAGCGAGCTTGCTCGCGATGACCTCCGGGACACCGCGTTTATCCAGGATAAACGCGGTGTCGTTGACGTCCATCGCGAGCATGCTCGCTCCTACAAAGGCAGGTGAGCGAGTCGTTCACACACCATCAGGCCGAAGCTTGACCTTCCGCCAGGAAGAACCAGGTTTCCAGTACGGAATCGGGGTTCAACGAAACGCTTTCGATGCCCTGCTCCATCAGCCACTTGGCCAGGTCCGGGTGGTCCGAAGGGCCCTGACCGCAAATGCCGATGTACTTGCCAGCCTTGTTGCACGCGGCAATGGCGTTGGCCAGCAGCTTCTTGACCGCTGGATTACGCTCGTCGAACAGGTGCGCGATGATGCCGGAGTCACGATCCAGGCCCAGAGTCAGCTGGGTCAGGTCGTTGGAGCCGATGGAGAAACCGTCGAAGAACTCGAGGAATTCTTCAGCCAGGATCGCGTTGGACGGCAGTTCGCACATCATGATGACGCGCAGACCGTTTTCGCCACGGGCCAGACCGTTTTCAGCCAGCAGATCCACTACCTGGCTCGCTTCGCCCAGGGTACGGACGAACGGCACCATGATTTCGACGTTGGTCAGCCCCATCTCGTTGCGCACACGCTTGAGCGCACGGCATTCGAGTTCGAAGCAGTCACGGAACGATTCGCTGATGTAACGCGAAGCGCCACGGAAGCCCAGCATCGGGTTTTCTTCTTCCGGCTCGTACAGCTTGCCGCCGATCAGGTTGGCGTACTCGTTGGACTTGAAGTCCGACAGACGCACGATGACCTTCTTCGGATAGAACGCAGCAGCGAGAGTGCTGATGCCTTCGACCAGTTTTTCGACGTAGAACCCGACCGGATCGTCGTATCCGGCGATGCGCTTGTCGACGCTTTCCTTGATGTCCTGCGGCAGACCGTCGTAGTTCAGCAGTGCCTTGGGGTGCACGCCGATCATACGGTTGATGATGAATTCCAGGCGGGCCAGGCCCACACCTGCGTTCGGCAGCTGCGCGAAGTCGAAGGCGCGATCCGGATTGCCGACGTTCATCATGATCTTGAACGGCAGATCAGGCATGGCGTCAACGGAGTTCTTCTTGATGTCGAAACCCAGTTCGCCTTCGAAGATGAAACCGGTGTCGCCTTCAGCGCAGGAAACGGTGACGCCCTGGCCGTCTTTCAAAAGCTGGGTGGCGTTACCGCAACCGACTACCGCTGGAATACCCAGTTCACGGGCGATGATCGCCGCGTGGCAGGTACGGCCGCCACGGTTGGTGACGATTGCGCTGGCGCGCTTCATGACCGGTTCCCAGTCCGGGTCGGTCATGTCGGATACCAGTACGTCGCCTGGCTGGACCTTGTCCATCTCGGACACGTCCTTGATGATGCGGACCTTGCCGGCGCCGATGCGCTGGCCGATGGCACGACCTTCCACCAGCACGGTGCCGGTCTCTTTCAACAGGTAACGTTCCATGACGTTGGCCTGAGTACGGCTCTTCACGGTTTCCGGACGGGCCTGCACGATGTACAGCTTGCCGTCGTCACCGTCCTTGGCCCATTCGATGTCCATCGGGCACTGGTAGTGCTTCTCGATGATCATCGCCTGCTTGGCGAGTTCGCTGACTTCGGCATCGGACAGGCAGAAACGTGCGCGCTCGGCTTTGTCCACGTCGACGGTTTTCACCGAACGACCGGCCTTGGCTTCGTCGCCGTAGATCATCTTGATGGCCTTGCTGCCCAGGTTGCGGCGCAGAATCGCAGGGCGACCGGCGGCCAGCGTACCTTTGTGGACGTAGAACTCATCCGGGTTCACCGCGCCTTGCACGACGGTTTCACCCAGGCCGTAGGCGCCGGTGATGAACACCACGTCACGGAAACCCGACTCGGTATCGAGGGTGAACATCACGCCGGCGGTGCCGGTTTCGGAGCGGACCATGCGCTGCACACCGGCCGACAGGGCGACCAGCTTGTGGTCGAAGCCCTGGTGCACGCGGTAGGAAATGGCGCGATCGTTGAACAGCGAAGCGAACACCTCTTTGGCGGCACGAATGACGTTTTCGACACCACGGATGTTCAGGAAGGTTTCCTGCTGACCGGCGAAGGATGCGTCCGGCAGGTCTTCGGCGGTAGCGGAAGAACGCACGGCTACGGCCACGTCGGGGTTGCCGGCGGACAGCGCGGCGAACGCGGTACGGATTTCGGCATTCAGTTTTTCAGGGAACTCGGCTTCCATGATCCACTGGCGGATCTGGGAACCGGTCTTCGCCAGCGCATTCACGTCATCGACGTCCAGGGCATCAAGGGCGTCGTGAATCTGCTGATTCAGGCCGCTCAGTTCCAGGAAATCACGATAAGCCTGCGCGGTCGTGGCGAAGCCACCGGGCACCGATACACCGGCACCCGCAAGGTTGCTGATCATCTCGCCCAGGGATGCGTTCTTGCCCCCCACGTGCTCAACGTCGTCTTTGCCGAGCTTGTCGAGGGAAACTACGTACTCTACCAAGGTGATCTCTCCACTAACTGTGTTGGAAAAGCTCAGAAGCCGGCGCTCTAAAGGAGCATTTGCCGACTATATGGCCTGGACCTGGAAAATAAGTGAGAATGCAGGCCATTGGCGGCCAGCAAATCGCGCCTATCATATCCAAGATTCGTCACTAGCTTAAGGCCCAAGGTGCAAATGAAACGATCTGCTTTCTTTATCTCCGATGGCACGGGCATTACTGCCGAAACCCTCGGCCAGAGTCTCCTGGCGCAGTTCGAAAACATTACCTTCAGCAAAGTCACACGGCCGTACATCGACAACGTGGACAAAGCGCGGGCCATGGTACAACAAATCAACAAAGCCGCTGAAACCGACGGCTTTCGTCCGATTATCTTCGACACCATCGTCAATCAGGACATTCGTGAGATTCTTGCTACCTCGAATGGTTTCATGATCGACATTTTCTCGACGTTCCTGGCGCCGCTTGAACAGGAACTGACCGAGCATTCTTCGTACACCGTCGGCAAGTCCCACTCCATCGGCTCCAGTACCAATTACATGGAGCGTATCGAGGCCGTCAACTTTGCTCTCGACAACGATGACGGCGCCCGCACGCACTATTACGACAAGGCCGACCTGATCCTGGTCGGCGTGTCGCGCTGCGGCAAGACCCCAACCTGCCTGTACATGGCCATGCAATTCGGCATCCGCGCGGCCAACTACCCGTTGACCGAAGACGACATGGAACGTCTGCAACTGCCAAACGCCCTGCGCGCCCACCAGCACAAGCTGTTCGGCCTGACCATCGATCCCGACCGCCTGACCGCGATCCGCAACGAACGCAAACCCAACAGCCGCTATTCGAGCTACGCCCAATGCGAGTTCGAAGTGCGCGAGGTGGAAAACCTGTTCCGTCGCGAGAACATCCCGCACATCAACTCCACAGATTTTTCCGTGGAAGAAATCTCCGCAAAAATCCTTGTGGAGAAAGGTGTGGAGCGGCGGTTCAAGTAATTCGGGTCACACTTCTGCTTCTGCAGGAGCTGCCGCAGGCTGCGGCAGCTCCTACAGAGGTCTGTCTAAATAACCAACAAATCCACAAACCAGTTCACCGCTGTCGCCTCAAGTTTCTGCTGATCCTTGCACAGCGCAAAAATCTCCTCAGTGCGCTGCCCGGTGAAACGTGTCAGCAAGTTCGCCTTGAATTTCCCCTCCAGCAACGGAATACCTTCAGCCCGACGCCGACGATGGCCAATCGGGTATTCCACCACCACATTCTCGGTGCTGGAACCGTCCTTGAAAAACACCTGTACCGCATTGGCAATCGAACGCTTGTCGGTTTCCAGATATTCACGGGTGTAACGTGGCTCTTCGACGATGACCATTTTCTCGCGCAGCACATCGATGATCGGATGCGCCTTGTGGAAATCGTCTTCGTAGTACTCCGCAACCAGGTTGCCGAAGGCCATCGGCACCGCGGTCATGTACTGGATGCAGTGATCGCGGTCGGCAGCGTTGGCCAGCGGCCCGACCTTGGAAATGATGCGAATCGCCGATTCCTGTGTAGTTATCACCACTTTGTCGATTTCATGCAGTCGATTGCGAACCTGCGGATGCAGGATCACCGCCGCTTCACAGGCCGTTTGCGCGTGAAACTCGGCCGGAAAACTGATCTTGAACAACACATTCTCCATCACATAACTGCCGTACGGCCGCGAGAAACTGAAAGCGCGCTTGCCTTCAGGCTTGAGCGCCAGATCGCTATTGGTGTGGCTGAACAGCACGTCGTAAAAGCCCCACTGTTTGGCACTCAACACCCCGGGAATCCCCATCTCGCCACGCATCGCAATGTCCGCCAGGCGCACGCCACGACTGGACGCATCACCGGCTGCCCAGGACTTTCGCGACCCGGCATTCGGCGCATGCCGATACGTGCGTAACGCCTGGCCGTCAGCAAAAGCGTGGGACAACGCCGACAACAGCTGCTCACGATTGGCGCCCATCAGCTTGGCGGTGACCGCCGTCGACGCGACTTTCACCAGAATGACGTGATCGAGACCGACACGGTTGAACGAGTTTTCCAGCGCGATCACACCCTGAATCTCGTGGGCCATGATCATCGATTCAAGCACCGTGCGCATGGTCAACGGCGCCTCGCCATTGGCCAGACTTTTTTGCGACAGGTGGTCCGCTACCGCAAGAATACCGCCGAGGTTATCCGACGGATGCCCCCACTCGGCCGCGAGCCAGGTGTCGTTATAGTCGAGCCAACGCACGATACAGCCGATATCCCATGCAGCCTTGACCGGATCAAGCCGATAAGACGTACCCGGAACCCGCGCCCCGAACGGTACAACGGTGCCTTCGACCACAGGCCCGAGATGCTTGGTGCATTCGGGAAAACGCAGGGCCAGCAGGCCGCAACCCAAGGTATCGATCAAGCAGTTGCGCGCGGTGTCCAGCGCTTCGGCAGAATCGATCTTGAAGTTGAGGACATAGTCGGCAATGTCCTGCAGGACTTTGTCGTAGTCGGGGCGGTTGTTCAGGTCGACGTTGGCACTCATGTTCGATTCACTCTATGAAGTGGTTCGTTGATGGGACCTCGGTTCAGGCGTCTCGGTGTATCGCTGCTTTCTTGTTTTGAAATGCGATCCTTTGCAGGAGCCGGCTTGCTGGCGATGGCGATTTCAAGAACGCCATCGCCAGCAAGCCAGCTCCTGCAGAGCGTGAATCAGAACGAATCACCCGGCACACGCACATAACCTTCCATCAACACCCGCGCACTGCGGCTCATGATGGCCTTGTTCACGGTCCACTCGCCGTTCACCTGGCTGGCTTCAGCGCCGACGCGCAAGGTGCCGGACGGATGCCCGAAGCGCACCGCATTACGCTCGGTGCCGCCCGCTGCAAGGTTGACCAGCGTACCGGTGATCGCTGCCGCCGTGCCGATGGCTACCGCTGCCGTGCCCATCATCGCGTGGTGCAACTTGCCCATCGACAATGCACGCACCAACAGGTCGACATCGCCCGCCGCAATGGCTTTGCCGCTGGACGATACGTAGTCCGCCGGCTTGGCAACGAAGGCCACCTTCGGCGTGTGCTGCCGTTTGGCCGCTTCGTCGACGTTGGAAATCAGGCCCATGCGCAGTGCGCCGTAAGCGCGGATGGTTTCAAACATCAGCAGGGCTTTCGGATCGCCGTTGATCGCGCCTTGCAGCTCAGTGCCTTTGTAGCCGATGTCTTCGGCATTGACGAAAATCGTCGGGATGCCGGCGTTGATCAGGGTCGCCTTGAAGGTGCCGACGCCGGGTACTTCCAGCTCATCCACGAGGTTGCCGGTCGGGAACATCGAACCGCCGCCGCCCTCTTCGTCCGCTGCCGGATCGAGGAACTCGACCTGCACTTCAGCGGCTGGGAAGGTCACGCCGTCGAGTTCGAAATCGCCGGTTTCCTGGACTTCACCGTTGGTGATCGGCACGTGGGCGATGATGGTCTTGCTGATGTTGGCCTGCCATACGCGAACCACGGCCACGCCGTTGTGCGGGATGCGGCTGGCGTCGACCAGGCCGTTGCTGACAGCGAACGAACCGACGGCTGCCGTCAGGTTGCCGCAGTTGCCGCTCCAGTCCACAAAGGGCTTGTCGATGGAGACCTGACCGAACAGGTAGTCGACGTCGTGATCGGCCTGGGTGCTTTTTGACAGGATCACGGTTTTGCTGGTGCTGGAAGTTGCGCCACCCATGCCGTCGATTTGCTTGTCGTACGGATCGGGGCTGCCGATCACGCGCAGCAACAAGGCATCGCGGGCCGGGCCTGGGACCTGTGCTGTTTCCGGCAAGTCTTTAAGGCTGAAGAACACGCCTTTGCTGGTGCCGCCGCGCATGTAGGTCGCGGGAATTTTGATTTGCGGTGCATGAGCCATGGTCTTGCTTACTCCTTAGCCTGAAAACACACACGGGACTCAAAGTCCCGTGTGTGTAGAGCGTGTGTTAAACGGCAACCGCCGATTCTTCGAGGAAGTCCTGGGCGAAACGTTGCAGTACGCCACCGGCTTCGTAGATCGACACTTCTTCAGCGGTGTCGAGGCGGCAGGTCACCGGCACATCGACGCGCTCGCCGTTCTTGCGATGGATCACCAGCGTCAGGTCGGCACGCGGGGTGCGGTCGCCGATCACGTCATAGGTTTCGCTGCCGTCGATGGCCAGGGTGTGACGGTTGGTGCCCGGTTTGAACTCCAGCGGCAACACGCCCATGCCCACCAGGTTGGTGCGGTGAATGCGCTCGAAACCTTCGGCGGCAATCGCTTCCACACCGGCCAGACGCACGCCTTTGGCGGCCCAGTCGCGGGACGAACCCTGACCGTAGTCGGCGCCCGCGATGATGATCAGCGGCTGCTTGCGGTCCATGTAGGTTTCGATGGCTTCCCACATGCGCATCACTTTGCCTTCCGGCTCGACGCGAGCCAGCGAGCCCTGCTTGACCTTGCCGTTTTCCAGAACCATTTCGTTGAACAGTTTAGGGTTGGCGAAGGTCGCGCGCTGTGCGGTCAGGTGGTCACCACGGTGAGTCGCGTAAGAGTTGAAATCCTCTTCCGGCAGGCCCATTTTCGCCAGGTATTCGCCAGCGGCGCTGTCGAGCATGATGGCGTTGGACGGCGACAGGTGATCAGTAGTGATGTTGTCCGGCAGTACCGCCAGTGGGCGCATGCCCTTGAGCGGACGAGCGCCGGCCAGCGCGCCTTCCCAGTACGGAGGACGGCGGATGTAGGTGCTCATTTCGCGCCAGTCGTACAGCGGCGCGACTTTCGGGCCGGTGTCTTCGTGGATGGCGAACATCGGGATGTACACCTGACGGAACTGTTCAGGCTTCACCGAGGCTTTGACCACCGAGTCGATTTCTTCGTCGCTCGGCCAGATGTCTTTCAGACGGATTTCCTTGCCGTCGACCACGCCCAGCACGTCTTTTTCAATATCGAAACGGATGGTACCGGCGATGGCGTAAGCAACGACCAATGGCGGCGAAGCCAGGAACGCTTGCTTGGCGTACGGGTGGATCCGGCCGTCGAAGTTACGGTTGCCGGACAGCACGGCAGTGGCGTACAGGTCGCGGTCGATGATTTCTTGCTGAATCACTGGGTCCAGTGCACCGGACATGCCGTTGCAGGTGGTGCAAGCGAAGGCCACGACGCCGAAACCGAGCTGATCCAACTCATCGGTCAGGCCCGCTTCATCGAGGTACAGCGCCACGGTTTTCGAACCTGGGGCCAGGGACGATTTGACCCATGGCTTGCGGGTCAGGCCGAGCTTGTTCGCATTGCGCGCCAGCAGGCCGGCGGCAATCACGTTGCGCGGGTTGCTGGTGTTGGTGCAGCTAGTGATGGCGGCAATGATCACCGCGCCGTCCGGCATTTGACCCGGAACATCGTCCCACTGGCCGGAGATACCTTTGGCCGCCAGATCGGAAACCGCTACACGGGCGTGCGGGTTGCTCGGGCCAGCCATGTTGCGCACCACAGAAGACAGATCGAACGTCAGGCCGCGCTCGTATTGCGCACCCTTGAGGCTGTCAGCCCACAGACCTGTGGTCTTGGCATATTGCTCCACAAGCTGCACCTGATCGTCTTCGCGACCGGTGAGTTTGAGGTAGTCGATGGTCTGCTGGTCGATGTAGAACATCGCCGCGGTGGCGCCGTATTCCGGGGCCATGTTGGAGATGGTTGCGCGGTCGCCGAGGGTCAGCGCGGAAGCGCCTTCGCCGAAGAATTCCAGCCATGCGCCGACGACTTTTTGCTTGCGCAGGAACTCGGTCAGCGCCAGCACCATGTCAGTGGCGGTGATGCCCGGTTGCAGC
Source organism: Pseudomonas sp. P1.8 (assembly GCF_001269805.1). Taxonomy (NCBI): domain Bacteria; kingdom Pseudomonadati; phylum Pseudomonadota; class Gammaproteobacteria; order Pseudomonadales; family Pseudomonadaceae; genus Pseudomonas; species Pseudomonas sp. P1.8. The sequence goes on along the minus strand of NZ_LHVM01000010.1, from coordinate 143,092 downwards.
TTGCCGGTCAGCTCGACGCCGACGCTTTCTGGCAGACGCATCCACGAGGCACGGCCGAGCATCACGCTCTCGGCTTCCAGACCACCGACACCAATGGCGATCACGCCCAACGCATCGACGTGCGGGGTGTGGCTGTCGGTACCGACGCAGGTGTCAGGGAACGCCACGCCGTCACGCACCTGGATCACCGGAGACATTTTCTCCAGGTTGATCTGGTGCATGATGCCGTTGCCTGGCGGGATCACGTCGACGTTCTTGAACGCCTTTTTGGTCCAGTTGATAAAGTGGAAACGGTCTTCGTTACGACGGTCTTCGATGGCGCGGTTCTTCTCGAACGCCTCCGGATCGAAGCCACCGCGCTCGACGGCCAGGGAGTGGTCGACGATCAATTGCGTCGGTACCACCGGGTTCACTTGCGCAGGATCACCACCTTGCAGGGCGATGGCGTCACGCAGGCCGGCGAGGTCGACCAGTGCGGTCTGGCCGAGGATGTCGTGGCACACCACGCGGGCCGGGAACCACGGGAAATCGAGGTCGCGCTTGCGTTCGATGAATTGCTTCAGGGATTCGGTGAGCGTGGCCGGGTCGCAGCGACGCACAAGGTTTTCCGCCAGCACGCGAGAGGTGTAAGGCAGGGTGTCATAGGCGCCGGGCTGAATGGCCTCGACTGCCGCGCGGACGTCGAAGTAGTCCAGTTTGCTGCCGGGCAGCGATTTGCGGAATTCTGTGTTCATCGGTCAGGACTCGGTCACGGTAATTTCAAAAGGCGGGGCCGACGCAGGCTTCGAAATCAACACGATCCACTGTAGGAGCGAGCCTGCTCGCGATGGTGTGTCAGACGACACCAGTGTGAATGACACACCATCGCGAGCAGGCTCGCTCCTACAGGGATCTGCGTTGAATTCAGATCCCTGCGTCAAACCTCCACCATTCAGCGTTGTTCGATTGGCACGAACTTGCGCTGTTCGACGCCGGTGTATTCGGCGCTTGGACGGATGATGCGGTTGTTGGCACGCTGTTCGTACACGTGCGCCGCCCAGCCGGTCAGGCGCGAGCAGACGAAAATCGGTGTGAACAGCTTGGTCGGAATGCCCATGAAGTGGTACGCCGAGGCATGGTAGAAGTCGGCGTTCGGGAACAGTTTCTTTTGCTCCCACATGGTCTTGTCGATCGCTTCGGAGACCGGGAACAACACCTTGTCGCCCACTTCGTCAGCGAGTTTTTTCGACCAGCCCTTGATCACTTCATTGCGCGGATCGTTGTCCTTATAGATCGCGTGACCGAAGCCCATGATCTTGTCCTTGCGTTCCAGCATGCCGAGGGTGCCTTCGATCGCCGCTTCCGGCGAGCTGAAGCGCTCGATCATTTCCATCGCCGCTTCGTTGGCGCCGCCATGCAGCGGACCGCGCAGCGAACCGATGGCCGCGGTGATGCAGGAATACAGGTCGGACAGGGTCGATGCGCAAACACGGGCGGTGAAGGTCGATGCGTTGAACTCGTGCTCTGCGTACAGGATCAGCGAAACGTTCATCACTTTGACGTGCAGCTCGCTCGGCTTCTTGCCGTGCAGCAGGTGCAGGAAGTGACCGCCGATGGATTGCTCGTCGCTCACGCACTCGATGCGCTTGCCTTCATGGCTGAAGCGATACCAGTAGGTCATGATCGCCGGGAAGGCAGCCAGCAGGCGGTCGGTCTTGTCGTGCTGCTCGGAGAAGTTGTTCTCTGGCTCCAGGTTACCCAGGAACGAGCAACCGGTGCGCATCACGTCCATCGGGTGGGCGTCGGCGGGGATGCGTTCCAGCACTTCTTTCAACGCTTGCGGCAGGTCACGCAGCTTGCTCAGCTTGGCAACGTAGGCGGCCAGTTGTGCTTTGCTCGGCAGTTCGCCGTACAGCAGCAGGTAAGCGACTTCTTCAAACTGCGCGTCAGCCGCCAGTTCACGAACGTCATAACCACGATAGGTCAGACCGGCACCCGACTGGCCCACGGTGGACAGTGCGGTTTGCCCGGCAACCTGGCCACGGAGCCCGGCGCCACTGAGTACTTTTGCTTCGGCCATTGCTGTCTCCAATCTTGAATTTATTAGGGAATCGGCAAAATTTGATTCATCAGGTCTATCGCGTATTGCCGAAAAGATCGCAGCCTCGTTTCACTCGACAGCTCCTACAGGAGAAATAGGTCGGTGTAGGCGCTGCCGAAGGCTGCGATCTTTTAATCATTACTTCTTCGCGGCGAACAACGCATCGAGCTTCTGCTCGAAGGTGTGGTAGTCGATGCGATCGTAAAGCTCCATGCGGGTCTGCATGGTGTCGATGACATTCGCCTGCGTACCATCGCGGCGCAGTGCGTTGTAGACGTTTTCCGCAGCCTTGTTCATGGCGCGGAAGGCCGACAGCGGGTACAACACCAGCGATACATCGGCACCGGCCAGTTGCTCGGTGGTGTACAGCGGCGTCGCGCCGAATTCGGTGATGTTGGCCAGAATTGGCGCTTTCACGCGGCTGGCGAACAGCTTGTACATGTCCAGCTCGGTGATCGCTTCCGGGAAAATCATGTCGGCGCCGGCTTCGATGCAGGCAGCGGCGCGATCCAGGGCAGACTCCAGACCTTCCACGGCCAGGGCGTCGGTACGAGCCATGATCACGAAGCTGTCGTCAGTACGGGCATCGACGGCGGCCTTGATGCGGTCAACCATTTCCTGCTGGGTCACGATTTCCTTGTTAGGACGGTGACCGCAGCGCTTGGCGCCGACCTGGTCTTCGATGTGAATCGCCGCTGCGCCGAACTTGATCATCGACTTGACGGTGCGAGCCACGTTGAAGGCCGACGAGCCGAAACCGGTGTCGACATCGACCAGCAAAGGCAGGTCGCAAACATCGGTGATGCGACGCACGTCGGTCAGCACGTCGTCCAGACCGGTGATACCCAGGTCCGGCAGGCCGAGGGAGCCGGCAGCCACCCCGCCACCTGACAGGTAGATCGCCTTGAAACCGGCGCGCTTGGCCAGCAGTGCGTGGTTGGCATTGATCGCGCCGACCACTTGCAATGGATGCTCGCTGGCGACCGCATCGCGGAAACGCTGGCCTGGAGTGCTCTTGTTCAAACTCATGACTCACCTCGTTTGGCTGTCGGGTTGGCGCCGTCCTGGTAATGACGGGCGATGTTGCGTTTGGACGCGCCGATGTGACGGCGCATCAACAACTCGGCCAGTTCACCGTCACGGTCGGCGATGGCATCGAGAATTCGGTGGTGCTCGGCAAACGCCTGGTGTGGACGATTTGGCATGGTGGAAAACTGGATGCGGTACATGCGCACCAGTTGATACAGCTCGCCGCAGAGCATCTGGGTCAGCGTACGGTTGCCGCTGCCCTGGATGATTCGGTAGTGGAAGTCGAAATCGCCTTCCTGCTGGTAGTAGCCGACACCGGCCTGAAATGCCGCATCGCGCTCGTGGGTCTCCAGGACCCGACGCAGTTCGTCGATTTCTTCCAGGCTCATGCGCTCAGCGGCCAGGCGGCAGGCCATGCCTTCCAGCGACTCGCGGATCTCGTAGAGTTCCACCAGTTCGGCGTGATTGAGCGACACCACGCGCGCCCCGACATGCGGTACGCGCACCAGCAGACGCTGCCCTTCCAGGCGGTGGATGGCCTCGCGCAGCGGGCCCCGGCTGATGCCGTAGGTGCGCGCCAGTTCCGGTTCGGAAATTTTGCTGCCCGGAGCGATATCACCCTTGACGATGGCCGCTTGAATGCGGCGGAAGACGTTCTCGGAAAGCGTCTCCGTATCGTCTTGCGTAGAAACCGGGGGATCGAGTTGATCCAGCATGATTGTCGACACCTTGTAAGCCAGTGCCGCAAAAATTAGCGAATACAGGGTACCAAGTCAAAGGATAAATAGATATTGTCGACAATCTTCTGATAACCGGTTGCCCTGCAATGAAGCAAGCCATTGTTTTATAGCTGTCGGCCAGCGCTGGCGCCATAAAACCACCGTGCTAGAATGCCGCCCGCATTTGTTTGTCACATCTGCACTGTCTGTCATCAATCCCTGATAGGCATACGAAGGAGCTTGCGCAGCGATGCCAGGGCCCTGAATCGAAGTACGGACCGCTGTGCACCAGGATTTATGAGACTCAAGCCCTTCCCCACATTCCTTTATTTCCTTTGCTTGCCCGGATTTGCGCTGGCAGGGGAAAAGACCGTGTATGGCCTCAACGAATACGCTTCCCTTAATGGCATCGACCTGGAAGTGGCCGCCAAACTCGACACCGGCGCCAAAACCGCTTCTTTAAGTGCACGGGACATCAAGCGCTTCAAACGCAATGGCGAGTCATGGGTCCGGTTTTACCTGGCCATCGACGCCGCCCATTCGCACCCGATCGAACGGCCGCTGGCCCGTGTCAGCAAGATCAAGCGTCGGGCCGGCGACTACGATCCAGAAGAAGGCAAGAAGTACACCGCCCGTCCGGTCATCGAACTGGATATCTGCATGGGCACGGCTTTGCGCAGCATAGAAGTGAACCTTACTGACCGAAGTGCCTTCCAATACCCGCTCTTGATCGGCTCCGAAGCCCTCAAACGATTCGATGCGCTGGTCGATCCCAGCCTTAAATATGCTGCCGGCAAACCCGCCTGCACCACCGACGCTCATACCGCAGAGTAATTCCAATGCGCTCTCTTACCCTTCATCTGAAACTGCTGATCGCCATCCTGGTGGTGCTGGGCATTTCAGTTACGGCCTATCAGATCTTCGTCCTGGGCATTCCGGTGACCGAAGACGCCACCGACGACCTGTGGAACATCGATGCCAAGGTCGAGTTCGTCGCCAGCGCCAAGGACCCGGTCAAGATCCAGATGTTCGTGCCGCCCCTGAGCCGCGACTTCGTCAGCCTTAATGAAAGCTTCATTTCCAACAACTATGGCGTGGCGGTGAACCGGGTCGACGGCAACCGCAAGGTCACCTGGTCGGCGCGCCGGGCCAAGGGCAACCAGACCCTCTATTACCGCCTGGTGCTGACCAAGCGCTACTCCGGCGAGAAACTCAAGGTCAAAGGTCCGACATTCCGCGACAGCATGGTCATCGAAGGCCCGGAAAAAATCGCCGCCGAAGCCCTGCTCGCGCCGATCCGCCAGCACTCGGCCGACGTCGAGACCTTCATCGGCGAAGCCATCAAGCGTGTCAACAATCTCAGCGACGACAACGTGAAATTGCTGCTGGCCGGCGATCCGTCGACGGCGCATAAAGCGAAAACGGTCGAACTGCTGTTGTCCATCGCCCACGTGCCGGTGGAAAAGGTCCACACCATCCGCCTGGTGGCCGACCAGCCGCAAATGCCGGAGCTCTGGTTGCGCAGCTTCAACGGCACCGACTGGCTGTACTTCAACCCGGAAACCGGCGAACAGGGCCTGCCGACCGACCGCCTGTTGTGGTGGACCGGTGACGAAAACCTGATCACCGTCGATGGCGGCAAGAAAGCCAACGTGACCTTCAGCCTGAACAACAGCGAAATGAACGCCATTCGCCTGGCCAAGCTGACCGATGAAAACACCGACGCCAACTTCCTCGAATACTCGCTGTACGGCCTGCCGCTGCAAACCCAGCAGACCTTCATGATCATGGTGATGATCCCGATCGGCGTACTGGTGATCCTGATCCTGCGCAACCTGATCGGGCTGCAGACCCTGGGCACCTTCACCCCGGTGCTGATCGCCTTGGCGTTCCGCGAAACCCAGCTGGGATTTGGCATCGTCCTGTTCACGATCATTACCGCACTGGGCCTGTCTTTGCGCTCCTACCTCGAACACCTGAAGTTGCAGATGTTGCCGAGGCTGTCGGTGGTGCTGACCTTCGTGGTAGTGCTGATCGCGGCCATCAGCCTGTTCAGCCACAAGCTTGGCCTGGAGCGCGGCTTGTCGGTCGCGTTGTTCCCGATGGTGATTCTGACCATGACCATCGAACGCCTGTCGATCACCTGGGAAGAACGCGGCGCCAGCCATGCGATGAAAGTAGCCATCGGTACGCTATTCGCGGCATCTCTTGCGCACCTGATCATGAGCGTGCCCGAACTGGTGTACTTCGTCTTCACCTTCCCGGCCATCCTGCTGATCCTGGTGGGCTTCATGCTGGCAATGGGTCGTTATCGCGGTTACCGCCTGACTGAACTGGTGCGTTTCAAGGCCTTCCTGAAAAAGGCTGACGCTTGATGTTCGGCTTCTGGAAGACCTGGAAGGCCCTGGAAGCCCGGGGCATCATGGGCATCAATCGGCGCAACGCGGACTACGTGCTCAAGTACAACAAGCGCAGCCTGTACCCGATCGTCGATGACAAGATCATCACCAAGGAACGCGCCATCGCCGCCGGGATTCATGTGCCGGAGCTGTATGGCGTGATCTCGACCGAGAAGGAAATCGATAACCTCGACAAGATCATTGGCGGGCGCAACGATTTCGTGATCAAACCGGCCCAGGGCGCCGGCGGGGACGGCATCCTGGTGATTGCCGACCGCTTCGAGGGCCGCTATCGCACGGTGTCCGGCAAGATCATCAGCCATGAGGAAATCGAGCATCAGATTTCCAGCATCCTCACCGGCCTGTACTCCCTCGGCGGGCATCGGGATCGGGCGCTGATCGAATATCGCGTCACCCCGGACCAGATCTTCAAGAGCATCAGCTACGAAGGCGTGCCGGACATCCGCATCATCGTGCTGATGGGCTACCCGGTGATGGCCATGCTGCGCCTGCCGACCCGCCAGTCCGGTGGCAAGGCCAACCTGCACCAGGGTGCGATTGGCGTCGGCGTCGACTTGGCGACAGGCCTGACGTTGCGCGGTACCTGGCTGAACAACATCATCACCAAACACCCGGACACCACCAACGCGGTGGACGGCGTGCAATTGCCCTACTGGGACGGTTTCATGAAACTCGCTGCCGGCTGTTACGAGCTGTGCGGGCTGGGCTACATCGGAGTCGACATGGTGCTTGATCAGGAAAAAGGCCCATTGATCCTGGAACTCAATGCCCGGCCGGGGCTGAACATCCAGATTGCCAACGATTGTGGATTGACGTTGCGCACCCACGCCGTCGAAGCGCGGCTGGAAGAGCTCAAGGCCCGGGGCGTGACTGAAACCGTCGAAGAGCGCGTAGCGTTTGTGCAGGAAATGTTTGGGCATATTCCGCCGGTCGAGGGTTGATTCAGAACCGGCTTACGCCTATCACGAGCAGGCTCGCTCCATAGGGATTGCGCTACCCCCTGTAGGAGCGAGCCTGCTCGCGATAGCGGTTTTACAGCCATAACAATCTTCAATCCCACCTCAACCTGCCAATCTCCGACATCCCTCTAGGAGCAATTCCCCGAGGGGACTACAATCGCCACCCCGCCTCAATGGCTGATCTCCCCCGCCCATGTTGACCTGTTCCGTACACCCGCTGCCCTATCGCGCCAACCCCGCTGAATATTTCGCGGCGATCCGCCATGCCCCCGGCGCCGTGCTGCTCGACAGCGGCCGGCCGAGCGCCGACCGCGGCCGCTATGACCTGCTCAGCGCCTGGCCGCTGGAGCAATTGACGGTAGCGCCTGACGAAAGTGGAAACGATTTCCTGCAACGCCTGCGCAATAACCTGACACGACTGGGCGAGGCATCCCTGCCCCAAGCTTATGAGCTGCCGTTCGCCGGTGGCTTGATCGGCTACCTGAGTTACGACTTCGGCCGGCATCTGGAACGCCTGCCGAGTCAGGCGCTGGATGACCTGCAATTGCCGGACGCACGTTTTGGTTTGTATGGCTGGGCACTGATCAGCGATCACCAGCACAAAAGCAGTCAACTGGTGTTTCACCCGTCCCTGACCGACAGCGAGCGCCAACGCTTGATCGCGCTGTTCACTCAGCCCGCGCCTGAGCCGGTAGAGCCTTTCAAACTGCAAACCCCGATGATTGCCGACCTCAACATTGATGAGTATCGCCGGGCGATCGAGCGCATTCAGCAGTACATTCAGGCCGGCGACTGTTATCAAGTCAACTTCGCCCAGCGCTTTCACGCCCCCTGCCAAGGCGATTCCTGGGCAGCCTACTGCGCATTGCGGGCCGCGTGTCCGACGCCGTTTTCCGGTTTCCAGGCCCTGCCCGACGGCGGTGCAGTGCTGAGTCTGTCGCCGGAGCGCTTCATCAAAGTCAGCCAGCGTCACGTTGAAACCCGTCCGATCAAAGGCACGCGGCCACGAGGCCCGACCCCCGAAGAGGATGCAGCGAACGCCGCCGAACTCTTGGCCAGCCCCAAGGATCGCGCGGAAAACCTGATGATCGTCGACCTGCTGCGCAATGACCTCGGACGCACCTGCCGCACCGGTTCGGTCCGGGTGCCGGAGTTGTTCAGCCTGGAAAGCTATCCAAACGTGCATCACCTGGTCAGCAGCGTGACCGGCGAACTGGCGGATGACCGTGATGCCCTGGACCTGATCGCCGGCAGCTTCCCCGGCGGCTCAATCACCGGCGCGCCGAAGATTCGTGCGATGCAGATCATCGACGAGCTGGAACCGACCCGGCGCGGACTGTATTGCGGTTCGTTGATGTACCTGGACGTGCGCGGCGAGATGGACAGTTCCATCGCCATTCGCAGTTTGCTGGTCAAGGATGGGCAGGTGTGTTGCTGGGGCGGTGGCGGGATAGTGGCCGACTCCGAGTGGCAAGCCGAATATCAGGAATCGATCACCAAGGTGAAGGTACTGCTCGACACCCTGCAAAACCTTTAAAAGCTTCGCCAGCAAGCCGGCTCCTACAGGAATCGCGTACATCGCGAAGATGGCGACGACCTTGTAGGAGCTGGCTTGCCAGCGAAAGCGTCAGTCCGGCCGATTAAAGGCTCAAGGTCCGGTTCGAAGCCTTGATGAACTCCTGCTTCAACGCCTCAAACGTATGCACCGCCGGAAACTGCGGGAACTCGGCGATCACGTTATCCGGCGCATGGAATAGAATCCCCGCATCCGCTTCACCGAGCATCGTGGTGTCGTTGTAGGAATCCCCCGCCGCTATCACCCGATAGTAGAGGCTCTTGAAGGCCAGGACCGACTGACGCTTGGGATCTTTCTGACGTAACTGATAGCTCGTCACTCGCCCGCTTTCGTCGGTAATCAGACGATGGCAAAGCAAGGTCGGGAAGCCCAGTTGGCGCATCAACGGCTGCGAAAACTCATAGAAGGTGTCCGACAGGATCACCACCTGGAAGCGCTCGCGCAGCCAGTCGACGAACTCGATGGCGCCGTCCAGCGGCTTGAGCGTGGCGATCACTTCCTGAATGTCCGAAAGTTTCAGGCCGTGCTCGTCGAGGATCCGCAGGCGCTGCTTCATCAGCACGTCGTAGTCGGGAATGTCCCGGGTGGTGGCCCTGAGGGTTTCGATCCCGGTTTTTTCGGCGAAGGCGATCCAGATTTCCGGGACCAGTACACCTTCAAGATCCAGACAGGCAATTTCCACAAGACACTCCCATTTGTATTGATTATTGAGTCGAGCGAGCAAAAAGACTGCCGAACTCTAGCGACTCGGGCGGGCCTGCGCAACGCAGAGGGTGCCCCGATCTGCGCAGCTTTTTGTTACCATCGACCCCATATAGAGCGCCCAGCGCCACCGACCTGTAGGAAACCGCCCTGATGAGCCCAACGTTCGACGTCGTGGAACTCGCCACGACCTATGCCAATAAATCCGCCCAGGACATCCTGAAGCTGGCTTTTGCCGAGTTCGGCGATGAGCTGTGGATATCCTTCAGCGGTGCCGAGGATGTGGTCCTGGTGGACATGGCCTGGAAGCTGAACAAGAACGTCAAGGTGTTCAGCCTCGACACCGGTCGCCTGCACCCGGAGACCTACCGCTTCATCGATCAAGTGCGCGAGCACTACAAGATCGACATCGAACTGGTGTCGCCGGACTACACCAAACTCGAACCCTTCGTGAAGGAAAAAGGCCTGTTCAGCTTCTACAAGGACGGGCATGGCGAATGCTGCGGCATCCGCAAGATCGAACCGTTGCGCCGCAAGCTGTCTGGCGTGAAGGCCTGGGCCACCGGCCAGCGTCGGGATCAGAGCCCCGGCACCCGCAGCGCCGTCGCGGCAATGGAAATCGACACCGCGTTCTCCACTCCGGAGCGTACCCTGTACAAATTCAATCCGTTGGCGCAAATGACCAGCGAAGAGATCTGGGGCTATATCCGCATGCTGGAGCTGCCGTACAACAGCCTGCATGAGCGTGGTTTCATCAGCATCGGCTGCGAACCTTGCACCCGCCCGGTACTTCCGAACCAGCACGAGCGCGAAGGTCGCTGGTGGTGGGAAGAAGCCACGCAGAAAGAATGCGGGTTGCATGCCGGGAACATCATCAGCAAGGGCTGACCCCGATTCAACTTCGGTCTCGAGTGCTGCTCAAGCAGCACTAAACCGCTGCGCCAACCCCAGCTCGGCAAACTGCTCGATGATGAAATCGACGAACGCTCGAGTCTTGCCCGGCAGCAGTTTGTGCTCGGCGTAATAGATCGAAATGTTACCGTCATCGATGTACCAGTCCGGTAACACACGCTGCAACGTGCCCGCCTCCAGATAATTCACCGCGAACGGCATGCTCGCCAGCGCAACCCCCAAACCCTGAGCCGCCGTAGCGCAAGCCGCATCCGAATCACTCATGGTCATTCGCGCCTTGAGCATCAATGGGCGGCAGTGCTGGGGGCTGCGTCCGCTCAACTGCCAGGAACGCACACGTCCGGTTTGCGGCGAGCGAATCAGGATGCCGTCGTGGTGTTGCAGATCATCGGGCTCCCTGATCGCTTCGCGCCGAGCAAGATAATCGGCAGACGCCAGCAACACCCGATGCGCCGGTGCCAGCTTGCGCGCCACGACACCCTGGGGTAACTCAAATCCGCCACCAATCGCCGCGTCGAACCCCTGGGCAATCAGGTCAACCTGACGATTATCGAAATGCCAGTCCGGGTTGATCGCCGGATATCGCTGCAGAAATTCACCGAGCAACGGCACGACATACAACCGCCCGAACACCGTGCCCATGCTGACTTTCAAGGTGCCCGCCGGGAGACCTTCGGCGCTGGCCAGATTGGCCACGGCGTTCTGAATAGTCGTCAGGCTGGCGCTGACCTGACTCAAAAACAACTGGCCGGCCTCAGTCAGGGTGAGGTTGCGAGTGCTGCGCTGAAACAACCGCACACCCAGATTCGCTTCAAGTTTGGCCACGCTTTTGCCCACCGCCGCCGGTGTCAGGCTCAAGCGTCGCGCGGCTTCGGCGAAACTGCCGACTTCGGCGCTGCGCACAAAGCATTCGATACTGCTGAAGGTTTCCATGACACACCACTATAAACTTCTGGTTTACACAGACTATAGCAATGACCGTCTACACAGCCTGTAAACCAGAATCGATACTAGGCTCCATCAACCGGGACATCTCGCCTCGGGACTTTGGAGATCGACATGACTACTCAGAACCTCAGCGGCAAAGTGGCATTGATTCAAGGTGGCTCCCGCGGCATTGGCGCCGCCATCGTCAAACGCCTGGCCGCTGAAGGCGCGAGCGTTGCCTTCACCTATGTCAGCTCCACCGCGAAAGCCGAAGCACTGCAAAACAGCCTTATCTCTCTGGGTGGCAAAGCCTTGGCGATCAAGGCGGACAGCGCCGATGCCGACGCCATTCGCAACGCGGTAAACGTGACGGTAGAGGCGTTCGGTCGCCTGGATATCCTGGTCAACAACGCGGGTGTTCTGGCCGTCGCTCCGCTGGCCGATTTCAAGCTCGAAGACTTCGACCAGACATTGGCCATCAACGTGCGCAGTGTGTTCATCGCTACCCAGGCGGCCGCGCAGCATATGACAGAAGGGGGACGCATCATCAACATCGGCAGTACCAACGCCGACCGCATGCCCTTTGCAGGTGGTGGCCCGTATGCCATGAGCAAGTCGGCACTAGTCGGTCTGACCAAAGGCCTGGCGCGTGACCTCGGCCCGCAAGGCATTACCATCAACAACGTGCAACCGGGCCCGGTCGACACCGACATGAACCCGGCCCACGGCGACTTCGCCGACAGCCTGATCCCGTTGATGGCGGTGGGTCGTTACGGTAAAGCTGAAGAAATCGCCAGTTTCGTCGCTTACCTCGTTGGCCCGGAAGCTGGGTACATCACCGGTGCGAGCCTGACGATCGACGGTGGTTTTGGCGCCTGACGCGGCAATACGAAGCAGGCTGGCGCGATAGCAGTGAATCAGACGACATCAATGTTATCTGGCCCCTGCCTTCGCCAAGCCCGCTTTCGGCGGTGCATTCAATCACAGCTGATTCGTTTAAAGATCACACAAGAAAAACCCAGCGTATGGCCGGGTCATAAAGGTTGACGCATAGACAAATTACCCCCCAGCCTCCTCATCCGCAGCAGCTCCCGAACTACCTGATTCTCCAGACCCACGCCCAGAATCGCTCTGTGTTGAACTGCCACCGCTCATCGACCCGCTCCCCTTTCCCGGGCTGGTGCTGCTCCCATCCGCATCGCCACCATTGCCACCACCGATCGACCCGGGTGGCAACGCATTCTCCGGCCCCGACTGGCCGGCGTTCATTTCGGTGGAGGGTGGCATCCCACCCTTGTCGACAGGCGACCCACTGCCAGACGATTGGGCAAACGTCATCGAAGAACCAACCGATAACAAACCGGCCACCGTCAACGCCATCAGTTTTGAACTGATCATGGTGCACCTCCTTTCAAAGTTGCATACCTGATCTGACACCTGCGCCATTGACGGGGTGCCACTCAATCGACGAGCGTCCACAAGGGGCGAGGGTCAGCTCGGTTCCCCCGAACAGTCGTCTCCGGCAATGTCAGGATCATCAGGGCCCACCTCGACATCACCGCGCTTTGCATCATCGCTATCGCTCGGCACTTGTTCGACGCCTGCCTCGTCAGGCGGCCGTTGATCACGACTCAACGAATCGGTGGGCGACGGCAATGGATACTCTGGAGTTTCGTCAATATCGGAGTCTTTGGGATCAGTGTTCATTTGGCACCTCTCATCGAGCTTGAAATGCAGGCCCTGATGTTTCGAGGCTGGCACGATGAACGCGTTCGATAAAAAAGACCGCCGGTCACTGTTCGTCGTCCTCCTCCGTTTCAGAATCTGTGTTGCCTACGTCGCCCGCATCATCGGCGTCGTTGAGCGGTACCGTCGCGTCGTCCATCAGCGAACCCGGGTCTTCGTTGCCGGGATCATTGATAAATGGCAGACCGCTTGGGCCTTTTTCTTCCCTGCCTTCGGTTTCCGGCGTCATGGTCAGCCTCAAAACATTCGGGGTGTATGAAGTTCGAGGCGGCCTGCAGAAAAACGTTCCGAAGCCCGACAGACAGAAACGAAAAACCCGGCACCAGGCCGGGTTTCTACTGTTGAGCCCTGCGGCTCAATGATGCTTGTTCTTGTGTTTGTTCTTGTGTTTATGACCCCCACCGGAATGTGAGTGGTCGTTGTCTGTTCCAAGATTATTGCCGACAGCACCGCCGGCCGCGCCGCCCAGGCCTGCGCCGATAGTTGATCCGGTCGACCCACCCAGACTGTTGCCGATCACCGAACCGCCGGCTGATCCCAACCCGCCACCAATTGCAGCTTCTGTGCGACTGCCCTTCGGCGCCGCGACCGCGCTGCCCGCTGCACCGCCTACACCAGCGCCCACGGCTGCACCGGTGCTGCCGCCCATTTGCCCACCGACGACATTACCCAACGCTCCGCCGAGACCACCGCCTACCGCAGCGTTGCCATCACCTGACGCCAGCGCGACCGGCGCAATCAATAATCCAAAAACAATCGCAGGCAACGTCCAGTGTCGAACATTCAGGCTCGTCGCTTCATTGCCTTGGGTTTTCGGGTACATGGCATGCCTCGCATTCTTCCAGGGTATGAAGCATTCGAGGTGTAAAAGCGATAAACGTTCATTAACGCAAAAACCCGGCATCAGGCCGGGTTTTTCGAATCGACAATCAGGATCAGTGACGCTTGTGACCATTGGCCAGGTTGCTGCCCACGCCACCACCCAATGCTCCGCCCAGGCCGGCACCGATAGTGGAACCGGTTTTGCCACCCAGGCTGTGGCCGATCACCGAACCACCGGCTGCGCCAACTCCACCACCGATCGCAGCGCTGGTGCGATGACCTTTTTTGGCGGCAACGGCACTGCCTGCCGCGCCAGCGACACCAGCACCAATCGCTGCGCCGGTGCTGCCGCCCATGCTCTGGCCAACAACGTTACCCAGGGCGCCGCCCAAACCACCACCGACTGCGGCAGTGCCGTCGCCAGCCATTGCACCTTGAGTAACCAAAAGGCCCAGAACCACAGCAGGCAGAGTCAAACGCATTACGAAAACCTCAAAAATAGAGCTAAACAAAAAGGGGGCGAGATTGAATGCTTTCGCGCAGACAATGTCCAGCACGCCGGTTCAACATCGCGATTGGCGATGGTTGGACAGCATTTTCGGGAAAGGTTTTATTACGGGCAAAAAAAAGCCCGCTGGGGAAACGGGCCAGGTGTTGCTTTCTAACGGATGAGCTGAGACTACGACGGCATCTGTGAAAACTTTGTGAAAAATGTTTCGCAGTTGACGGCTGGTTACAATTCCGTGCGGCATGAAAAACCCCGCTCAATGGCGGGGTCTGCTTTCGGATCAATCACTTCCTGGCGGGGGCAGGCACCCTGGGTAAAAATTTGCCCTTCTGCACCCGACAGGCTCGGGTCTTGATCCTGTCGACTTCCGTCTGGTCTTCGCCAAAACTGGCCACATACTGGGTTTGGCCGCACTGTACGTAGTTATTGATCGGAAACTCTGCGCCGTCGTCCTCGATGTACGGATCAGCCATCTCTTCACCCCTCTCAAAAACGGAATCGATACCGGCAAGTCCGGATTTGCCTGAAAATATCGACCACCAAGGGTTTTGAGACTAGCCGGTCACCACCAGACCCGCTGTTCAGATCACCCCATGCCCGACGAATGGCTCACGCCTGACTCATGCAAGTTTGACCGCTGTCCCGGTCACGAACACCACCACCATCCCGCCTTTACCGGCAGGCATGCTGATTTCAAAATCCAGCCCGACCACTGCATCCGCCTGAAGCGCCCGCGCCCGTTCCTTGATTTCGTCGGTAGCCTGCATCCGCGCTTCCTGCAATGCGCGCTCCAGCGTCTGGGAACGTCCGCCAAAAATGTCTCGCATCCCGGCAAACATGTCGCGGACAACGTTAATGCCCTGCACAGACTCGGCACTGACAATGTCCAGGTACGCCGTGATTTGTCGGCCTTCAATGGTGTGGGTTGTAGTGGTGATCATGAAGCTTCCTTTTTGAGAGTTCAGGCATTCACCCAAGACGCTTTAAACAGTTACGACCGCTGAAGCGACGGACGGGGGGCGGCTCTTGCCGATTTGAAATGGAGTCAGAAGAGTTTGATCAACACCGTCGTGACTGTTGCTACGATCCCGATCAAACCTGTGGCAACAGCCACCAGATACCAAAAAGTCTCGCGGGTCATCTTTCCAGCTTCGGCATTCAACTTGCGCTGCTCGGCCATGAGCTTGACGATCTCCACATGAATCTTTTCCAGCTCCGCCTGTTCCATGGTGAGGTCCTGCATAACGAATGTGTGTCCATCCTGGTGCTGGCACGTGCCAGTCACGTTGCCCTTCCATCCATTTTGTACCGGTGGGCGCAGTAACGAACACCCCAGCAGAACAGACCTTCGCAAGGCACTGAGTCCTCTACATAGTCCATGATGATTGGCTTTCAAGCGTAGAGCCCTACACGCCGCTCTGCTTTCCTACATAAAATTCAGATACAGCCTCGCCGGAACGCCCAAAATAACAGAGTGGATCCGCAAAAATATTACGTTCCAGATGCACAAAACCCCTGGCTTCTTTCGAAACCAGGGGTTTTGTTTACATCGAATTTGGCGGTGAAGGAGAGATTCGAACTCTCGATACAGTTTCCTGTATACACACTTTCCAGGCGTGCTCCTTAAGCCACTCGGACACTTCACCGTATCTCTTCAAACATGTTCTGTCTGTCGAGGCGCGCTAATGTAGTCGAAAGCATTTCTGTTGGCAAACATTTTTTGCAGAATTTTCATGCGGTTAACGCAATTCAGTGTTTTCGCCTGCGCAGGCCATGGCAAACCGGCCAATCTCCGGGGTCGCGCCCTTCTCTATATAGAGGGAAACAGGCAGCCAGCACAGCGCACGACGCTCGGTGGGCGGGAAAAGGGTGACTGGCGGGTCAGTCACGGCGCTTTACCTGGCATGCAACGGTGGGTAACGTCTGCCCAACTTTACTGAAAGGAATAGCGTCATGAGTGAGTTGATTTCCTACCACCTCGAAGACGGTATCGCGACCCTGACCTTGAGCAATGGCAAGGTCAATGCCATCTCCCCAGACGTGATCGCTGCGTTTAACGCTGCGCTGGATCAGGCTGTGGCTGATCGTGCAGTGGTGATCATCACCGGTCAGCCAGGGATTCTGTCCGGCGGTTATGACTTGAAGGTGATGACAACCGGTCCTAAAGAAGCGGTGGCCCTAGTGACCGCGGGCTCGACCCTGGCCCGCCGCCTGCTCTCGCACCCCTTCCCGGTGATCGTCGCATGCCCTGGGCATGCCGTGGCCAAGGGAGCTTTTTTGCTGTTGTCGGCCGACTACCGCATCGGCGTCGACGGCGCCTTCAGTATCGGCCTGAACGAAGTTCAGATCGGCATGACCATGCACCATGCCGGCATTGAACTGGCCCGTGATCGCCTGCGCAAGTCGGCGTTCCATCGCTCAGTCATCAACGGTGAAATGTTCAATCCGCAGAGCGCCGTGGATGCAGGATTCCTCGACGTCGTGGTGTCGGCCGAGGAGCTTCAGGGCGCAGCGCTGGCGGCGGCTCGTCAACTGAAGAAAATCAACATGACGGCTCACAAGAACACCAAGCTGAAAGTGCGCAAAGCACTGCTGGAGACCCTGGATAACGCAATCATTCAGGACCAGCAGCATTTGGGCTGATCCCTTTGTTGCGATAACGAAAAGCCCGACCGTCGTGTTGGGCTTTTTCGTACATGACGCAGTTAAATGTCTGTAACCGCTCTAGGCCGCATCTGACCAACAAGTCGGAAACATGCGCACAAACATCGGCCATCTCCTACATCTGTAACGGCAATTGCCGAAAACAGTGCACATCCGTACACTGCGCCACCTTTTTGTCCCGGTGGGGCCTGTAAATGCTGTTTGTTTTACGTATGTCATTGATGGGCCTGCACTTTGTCATAGCAGGTGTGCTGGGTGTCGTGCTCGGTCTCTGCCGCCCGTTCAATCCGGACAACAGCCGCTTGTGCGCGCGCCTCTATGCATGGCCGGCCATGTGCATTTTGCGCCTGCGGGTCAAAGCCGACGTCGGGCCGTTGATGGATAAACCGGACAGCTGCGTGATCATCGCCAATCATCAGTCCAACTACGACTTGTTTGTGTTCGGCAACGTAGTACCGCGCCGTACCGTCTGCATCGGCAAAAAGAGCCTGAAGTGGGTGCCACTGTTCGGTCAGTTGTTCTGGCTGGCCGGCAACGTGCTGATTGACCGTGGCAATGCGCAAAAGGCGCGTCAGTCGATGTTGACCACTACCCACACCCTGCAAAATGAAGACACCTCGATCTGGGTGTTCCCGGAAGGCACGCGCAATCTGGGTGAAGAATTGCTGCCGTTCAAGAAAGGCGCCTTTCAGATGGCCATCGCTGCGGGAGTGCCGATCGTTCCGGTATGCGTCAGTACTTACGTCAAACACATGCGATTGAACCGCTGGCGCAGTGGGAAAATTCTGATTCGCTCGCTGCCGGCGATTCCTACCGCTGGATTGAGCCTGGATGACATGCCGATGTTGATGGCTCAGTGCCGCGAACAGATGCGCGAATGCATCGCGTCAATGGACCGGCAACTGCAAGCAGCCTGAAAAGAAAACCCGTCTGATGCGGGTTTTCTTTTGCCTGCAAACTTTTGCCAGCGAACTCGCCAGATTTCACTGACTCTCAAGTAGCAGACAAGGCTAAGCTGAACTTCCTCAGAACAGAAAGCTGCCAATAAAAGCTGCCAATAAGTGAATAAAGACCATGGGTAGAGTTGTTGCTGCTGCGGTTTACAGCGCGGGTAAGAAAGTCACCGATATCACCCTCGACGAAGGTGCGGCATGGGCCGCAAAGCCAGATCACTTCGTCTGGATCGGCCTGGAAGAGCCAAATGCAGAGGAACTGTCCAATCTGCAACGCCAGTTCAACCTGCATGAACTGGCCATTGAAGATGCCCTGGAAAAGCACAGTCGGCCAAAGCTTGAAACCTTTGGCGATGCACTGTTTATCGTTACGTATTCGCCCATTCGGGAAGACGGCAAACTCAAGTTTATCGAAACGCATATTTTTGCCGGAAACGGTTACATCATTACGGCACGCAACGGCCACTCGGCGTCCTACGCATCAGTCCGACAGCGTTGTGAGGCGCGACCGTTGTTGCTCGAGCACGGAGAAGATTTCGTACTCTATGCCATCCTCGATTTCGTCATTGAAAACTACCAGCCGATGGGCGAAGCGATCCACGCCGAAATCGACGAACTGGAACGCAATGTCATGTGCAGCTCCCTGAATGAACGCGATATTCAAAAGCTCCACAGCTTGCGTCGCGATGTATTGCGCCTGCGCCGATTTGCGGCGCCGATGGTGGAGATCGGCGAGGAGCTGCAAAGGCTGAGTTTCCCGTTCATCGACAAGAACATGCGTCCGTATTTTCGCGATGTGCAGATTCATGTCACGCGGCAGATGGAAGACCTGACAACGCTGGCAGATATTGCCAGCCAGACAATCGAAGTTGGCGTATTGCTTGAGGCATCTCGTCAGAGCGTGGTGCAACGCAAGTTTGCCGCATGGGCGGCGATTCTCGCGTTTCCCACGGCGGTGGCGGGGATTTACGGGATGAATTTCCAAAACATGCCGGAGCTGACGTGGCACTACGGATATTTTGCGGTGTTGGGGTTTATTACAGTGGGATGCGTGAGTTTGTGGGCGAGTTTCAAGAAGTCGGGGTGGCTCTGACAGACTTTGTGGCGAGGGAGCTTGCTCCCTCGCCACAGGTTAGGTTGCGCCTGTCAGATCACTTGGTTTGCCGCTTTGTGCGCCACAAACCGCATCATCCACTCGGCGACCGTGGTGCCGTGATGCTCCTGCTCCAGGCTCGCGATGCCTTTGGAGTAAACCGGTTCACCCAGTGCCTGCTGGCGAATCTCCAGCAACGCCCGGGAATAGTCGTGAATGAACTCTGGGTGGCCCTGGAAGCACAACACCTGATCATTGATGTGGTACGCGGCAAACGGGCAGAAATCGCTGGACGCGATCACCGTGGCGTTTTCCGGCAGTGAGGTCACCTGGTCCTGATGGCTGATCAGCAGGGTCAGCTCTTCGCGCACCGGATTCATCCACGGCGCCTTCGCCGCCAGCTTGTAGTTATGCGTGCCGACGCCCCAGCCCTGGGTCGCACGTTCGCTCTTGCCACCCAGCAACAGCGCCAGCAATTGATGACCGAAGCACACACCCAGCAGCTTGTCGCCGCGCTCGTAACGGGTCAGCAGGTAAGTCCTGAGGGTTTCGATCCATGGATCGGAGCCGAAGGAATCGGCCTTGCTGCCGGTCACCAGATAGGCGTCGAAGGTCAGCTCATCGTCAGGATAATCGCCCTGCACCACGTTGTAGATGGTGAATTCAGCGGCAATGGGCTGCTGCGAAAACAGGTGTTTGAACATCTGCCCGTAGCCCTGATATTGGTCGACCAATTCCGGACGCAGGTTGTCGGTTTCCAGAATGCAGATGCGTAACGACATAAAAAATACCTGACACGTGAAGGGAATAATGCACACCCAGAGCCTGCCTCGAAACACGGTGCCAAGGCAAGCCCCGAAATGCGTCGTTACCCCCTTAGAACAGCTCTCTTTTTGCTGCTTTCTCAAGCAACAGCGCAGGCGGCGCGAATCGTTCGCCGTATTGCCTGGCCAGATATTGCGCGCGTGCAACAAAATCCTGCACGCCGTATTGGTTGATGAACTGCAAGGCTCCGCCCGTCCAGGCGGCAAAACCGATGCCGAAGATCGAGCCGACGTTGGCATCCGCCGTCGAGGTCAGCACGCCCTCCTCCACGCAACGCACGGTCTCGATGGCTTGCACGAACAACAGGCGATCACGTACGTCCTTCGGCGAAATCTGCCCATCGGCCTTTTCGAAGCGGGTTTTCAGCTCCGGCCACAGATGCTTTTGCCCGCCTGCCGGATACTCGTAAAAACCACCTCCAGCCGCCTTGCCCGCACGCTTGAATTCGTTGAGCAGCACGTCAATCACGGCGAACGCCGGATGCGCTGGCAACGGCTTCCCTTCCGCTTGCAGGTCCTTGGAGGTTTGCGCGCGGATATGACTCATGAGACTGAGGGACACTTCGTCGGAGATCGCCAGCGGTCCTACAGGCATGCCAGCCTTGCGCGCCTCGGTTTCGATCATCGGTGCACTGACGCCTTCACCAAGCATGGCGATACCTTCGTTGGTGAAGGTGCCAAACACCCGCGATGTGAAGAAGCCGCGGCTGTCGTTGACCACAATCGGGGTTTTCTTGATTTGCAGGACGTAATCGAATCCACGGGCCAGGGTTTCGTCGCTGGTGTTGGCGCCCCTGATGATTTCCACCAACGGCATTTTTTCCACGGGGCTGAAGAAATGCAGGCCGATGAACTTGCTTTGGTCCGGTACTGCGGTAGCGAGGCCACTGATCGGAAGGGTCGAGGTATTGGAGGCGATCACGGCATCCGCGCCGACGACTTTTTGTGCCGCCAACGAGACCTTGGCCTTGAGGTCACGGTCCTCGAACACGGCTTCGATGACCAGATCGCAGCCACTCAAGTCAGCATCGATATCGCTGGGCCGGATACGGGCCAACACCGCTTCGCGCTGCTCGGCGGTCATTTGTCCGCGCGCGACCTTCTTGTCCAGCAACGCCGCCGAATGTGCCTTGCCCTTCTCGGCGGCGGCCAGGTTGATGTCTTTGAGCACCACTTCGATACCGGCCCAAGCACTGACAAACGCGATACCGGCACCCATCATTCCGGCGCCGAGCACGCCGACTTTACGGGTGACATAAGGGGCATAGCCCTGGGGCCGCGAACCGCCCGCGTTGATCTCGTTGAGCTGGAACCAAAAGGTGCCAATGAGGTTTTTCGACACCTGCCCGGTAGTCAACTCGGTGAAGTAACGGGTTTCGATCAAATGTGCGGTGTCAAAATCCACCTGGGCGCCCTCGACCGCCGCGCAGAGAATCTTTTCCGGAGCCGGCATCGTGCCCTGGGTTTTGCTGCGCAAGATTGACGGCGCAATCGCCAGCATCTGCGCAACTTTCGGGTTCGATGGCGTGCCGCCTGGAATTTGATAACCTTTTACATCCCAGCGTTGCACGACTGCTCGATTGGCGAAAATCCAGGCCCGCGATTTGGCCAGCAGTTCAGCGCCATCTGCCGCGAGCTCATCTATCAATCCCTCCTGTAATGCTTGCTGTGGCCGCACTTTCTTGCCTTCGAGCAAATACGGCAGCGCTTTTTCCAGGCCCAGCATGCGCACCATGCGCACCACCCCGCCGCCACCCGGCAACAGACCAAGGGTCACCTCCGGCAGACCAAGCTGCACCGACGGATTGTCCAGTGCGACCCGGTGATGACAGGCG
The DNA here is from genome assembly GCF_001269805.1 of Pseudomonas sp. P1.8. Taxonomy (NCBI): domain Bacteria; kingdom Pseudomonadati; phylum Pseudomonadota; class Gammaproteobacteria; order Pseudomonadales; family Pseudomonadaceae; genus Pseudomonas; species Pseudomonas sp. P1.8. The sequence continues at coordinate 121,323 of NZ_LHVM01000010.1, read as the reverse complement.
AGGCAGATTTCCCAGCCGCCGCCGAGTGCCGCACCGTTGATGGCCGCGACCACCGGTTTGCCAAGAGTTTCCAGGGTGCGCAACTGGCGTTTGAGGGACAGCACCATGTCGTAAAAGGCTTTGGCTTCGGGTTTGCCGACCTTGATCAGCTCGTTGAGGTCGCCGCCAGCAAAGAAGGTTTTCTTGGCCGAAGTGATGATCACGCCCGCGATACTGTCTTTGTCGGCCACCAGCCGGGCGACACAGTCAGCCATGGCCTCGCGGTATACCGCATTCATGGTATTGGCGCTCTGGCCCGGCATGTCGAAGGTCAGAAGGACAATCCCGTCCTGTGCCTTTTCGTAACGAATGGCGTGGGTCATGTAGGCGTTTCCTTGAATTCGGGGCTCAGAGGCGTTCGATGATGGTGGCAATGCCCATGCCGCCGCCGACACACAGGGTCGCGAGGCCGTAGCGCAGGCGTCGGGCTTCCAGTTCATCGAGCAACGTGCCGAGGATGGCGCAACCGGTGGCGCCCAGCGGGTGGCCCATGGCGATGGAACCGCCGTTGACATTGACCTTGTCCGGGTCGACAGCCATGTCCTTGATGAACTTGAGCACCACGCAAGCGAACGCTTCGTTGACTTCGAACAGGTCGATGTCTTCGACCCGCAATCCGGCCTTGGCCAGTGCCTTGCGGGTGGCCGGTGCAGGGCCTGTGAGCATGATGGTCGGATCGGTGCTGGTGACAGCCGTAGCGACGATCCGCGCCCGTGGCTGCAGGCCCAGCGCCCGCCCCTTGGCCTCGGAGCCGATCAGCATCAAAGCCGCGCCGTCAACGATCCCGGAACTGTTGCCAGGGGTGTGAACGTGGTTGATTCGCTCGACATGGCTGTAGACCCGCAGCGCGGTGGCATCGAAGCCCAACTGCCCCATCATTTCGAAACTTGGCTTAAGTTTGCCCAGGCCTTCAAGCGTCGATTCTGCGCGGATGAACTCGTCATGATCGAGCAGGATGATGCCGTTCTGGTCCTGTACCGGCACCAGTGATTTTTTGAACGAACCATCGGCGCGTGCCCGCGCAGCCTTTTGCTGGGAATGCAGGGCGTAGGCATCGACGTCATGACGACTGAAGCCTTCCAGGGTGGCTATCAGGTCGGCACCAACGCCCTGAGGAGTGAATTGGCTGTGCAGGTTGGTGGCCGGGTCCAACGCCCACGCCCCGCCATCACTGCCCATCGGCACCCGCGACATGGATTCGATGCCACCGACCACCACCAGATCTTCGAAGCCGGAACGCACCTTCATCGCCCCGAGGTTCACCGCTTCCAGCCCCGACGCGCAGAAGCGGTTGATTTGCACACCCGACACGCTGACGTCCCAATCAGCCACCTGGGCCGCGGTCTTGGCGATATCGCAGCCCTGATCGCCGATCGGTGTCACGCAGCCAAGCACCACGTCATCGACCTGGCGGGTATCGAGATCAGTCCGTTGTTGCAGGGCGGTGAGTAAACCGGCGACCAGGTCCACCGGTTTGACGCTGTGCAAGGCGCCATCGGCTTTGCCTTTGCCACGGGGCGTGCGTAACGCATCGAAAATCAAAGCTTGGGTCATGACGTCCTCGAACCGCAGTGCAGGTGGGCAAATTCAGAATGTTCACTCTTGGCCTGCGCCGAATTTGATTCAATGACCGCAACGCTCGCAGATGTTGACGCTCACGCTCAGACGGACGGTAGTCGTCTATCGGATTAACCGTTTCAGGACACGAAGCTGTCTAGCAAACGGCTGGCAAAGAAGCTGGCAATAAGCCTCATGCCTTTTTAAAAGCAAATTAGTTGAAGACCATATGAAATGGATCTAAGCCAAGCGCACCGCGGGCTCTAAGGTGAAGAGGTACGAAGTTGTCGTCGGGTTTTGCCGAGGCGCTCGTTCGTTACAGGAAGTGCAGTGTCCTGCCACCATGGAGCAATGCGGGCAGGCATCAGGAAATAACAATAAAGGCGGTCAAGCCATGTTCAAACAATCAAAAGTACGTCAAGCCGGACTCATCCTTTTCGCCACTACGTTGTTGTTGATTCTGCCGAACCTGACCAAGGTGATCGGCTAGTCGTTCGTAAAAGCGCCACGGTTTTTTATATCGCCGAGATAAAAATGTGACTGGCTCCCTACCCGGGCCAGCATGGCTGTGCCAACCTTTGTGGCACTTGCACGACATGGACGGCGATCAATTGAAAATGCTCATTGCGTTGGGGGCCTTGCTGGTCGGGGCGCCCCTGTATGCCGCACAGCTGAACCTGGAGCTGGGCGCGAACAGTCGCACCTGGCAGACGGAGGAGTTGCTTAAGCACCCGCAAGTCCAGACCATCAACATCAGCAACGACGTTTCCTACAAGCGCGACATGAGCTATCGCGCCGTGCCCGTGACTGCGTTGCTGACTGACATCAAGCCTGAGGACCATCTACAAGCAGTGGCCCTGGACGGTTTTGCCGCCGAGATGGCCGCAGCACCTTTGCTCAGTTCGCAGGGTGCCCAGGCCTGGCTGGCAATTGAAGACCCGGCCAAACCGTGGCCGCCACTGGCCGAAGGCAAGCACAGCGCCGGGCCTTTCTATCTGGTCTGGACCAATCCGCAGGCCGGCAATATCAGCCCGGAGCAGTGGCCTTTCGAAGTCGCCAGCATCAAGCGCATGGCCCCGGTGGCGGAGCGTTTCCCTGCCCTGCTGCCTGATCCAGCGCTGAAGCCTGACGATCCGGTGAACAAGGGTTTTGCGTTGTTTCAGAAAAACTGCCTGGCGTGCCATCGACTCAATGGTGCCGGGGACGCGCAGTTCGGGCCCGACTTGAATATTCCGTACAACCCGACCGAATATTTCGGTGCGGACTTCCTCAAGCACTACATTCGCGATCCGCAGAGTTTGCGTCAGTGGCCGCAGGCGAAGATGCCGGGGTTTTCGGCGCAGGTGCTACCGGATGATGACCTGGGGATGTTGGTGGGGTATCTGAAGCATATGGCGGGGCGCAAGATTAAACCCTGACGCGCAATTCCCGGTAGGAGCTGCCGCAGGCTGCGATCTTTTAATCTTTGATACCAAAATCAAAAGATCGCAGCCTGCGGCAGCTCCTACAAGGGTGATCCATCAAATTATTGTTGTTGCACGCAAATCACCGGCACAGGCGTCGGTGACACCAGCACCTTGGCGTGCATCTGCTCGCAACCGCCGCCACGGCGCATGCCACGAACCGGGCAGGCATCCAGGTAATCCAGACCTACCGCAAGTTTCAGATGACGCTCGGGACGGGCCAGTTCATTGGTCACATCAAAGCTGTACCAGGCGTCATCCAGCCAGGCTTCAGCCCACGCGTGGCTAGCCAGGTGTTCGCAATTCTCACTGTACAAATACCCCGACACATAACGCGCCGGAATGCCCAGGCTGCGGGTACAGGCAAGAAACGCATGGGTATGGTCCTGGCACACGCCGGAACGTCCGGCAAAGGCCTGGGCCGCGCTGGTGTCGACCTCGGTCGAACCCGGCGTATAGGTCATGTGCTGATTGAGCCCATGCATCAGGTCGATCAACGCCGTGCGATCGCGGCGTAGCTTGCACTCTTTCTCGGCGAATGCACGCAAGGCGGCGTCGGCTTCGGTCAACCGGGTGAAGCGCAAGAACGGCAATGCCGACTGGCTCTCGTGCTCGGCCTCACTGAGTTCATCGATATCAACCTGGCCCCGGGCCCCGATGATGATTGCCTCGTGGGGTTCATCCATGGTCAACACGTGCAGAATGTTGCCGAAAGGATCGAGCTGCGCGCGCACCGGTCTGGGCAAGTCTAACTGCCAGCTGAGCACGTGCTGACGCTCGCTGTCGTGGGGTGTCAGCCGCAGGTACTGGATGCTCGCCCGAACCTGATCTTCGTAGTGATAGGTGGTCTCGTGGCTTATGGAAAGTCTCATGCAGCCTCCAGATAGGAACTGTGAATGGCATTGCCCAACTGGCGCACCAGCGGGATGAACTCGGTCAGCCAGGCGTGCAGGCCTTCGTCGAGAATTTCATTGATGCCGGTGTAGCGCAGGCGCGCGTCCATTTCCGCCGCCAGTCGTTGCGCGGGACGTCCATTGGCCCCCGGCAACTGGGCGAGGATCTGGTCGATTTCTTCCGTGCAGGCTCGCAGGGATCTCGGCACATCGGCCCGCAGCAACAACAATTCGGCGACATGCCGGGCACCCGGCGCGTCTCTGTAGATTTCGGTGTACGCCTCGAATGACGACAAGGCCCGCAACAACGCACTCCACTGGTAATAGGCGTGAGCCGTGCTGTCGCTGACCGCTTCCGCCTGATCACCCGCCATTTCGTAACGGGCATCGAGCAGGCGCAGGGTGTTGTCGGCCCTTTCGATAAACGTCCCCAGCCGAATGAAACGGAACGCGTCGTTACGCATGATGGTGCCGTAGGACGCACCTCGGAACAGGTGAGAACGCTCCTTGATCCACTCGCAGAAACGGCTCATGCCGTAGCGGCTGAGCCCTTGTTGGGCGATGCCGCGAATCTCCAGCCAGGTCGCGTTGATGTTTTCCCACATGTCGGCGGTGATTCGCCCACGTACCGCATGGGCACTGGCTCGCGCCGCACCGAGGCAGCTGTAGATACTCGCCGGGTTGGCCGCATCCAGGGCGAAGAAATGCAGCAACCGTTCGGCATGCAATTCGCCGTGGCGTTCGAGGTAATCATCCAGGGTGCCGGTAATCAACAACGGCATCGCCAATTCATGCAGACCGTTGCCACGGCCATCCTGTGGCATCAGCGACAGCGAATAACTGATGTCGAGCATCCGGGCGAGGTTTTCCGCCCGCTCCAGGTAACGCGACATCCAATACAAATCCGAGGCAGTTCTACTTAACATGTCAGGCTTCCTTCATTCCTCGACCACCCAGGTGTCCTTGGTTCCGCCGCCCTGAGAGGAGTTCACCACCAGAGAGCCTTCACGCAGGGCGACGCGGGTCAATCCACCGGGCACGACCCGGGTTTCACGGCCAGACAAAACAAACGGTCGCAGGTCGATATGGCGCGGCGCGATGCCGTTTTCGACGAACGTCGGGCAGGTCGACAGCGACAGCGTGGGTTGCGCGATGTAGGCATGGGGCTTGGCAATGATGCGCGCACGGAACGCTTCGATTTCCGCCGCCGTCGCCGCCGGCCCCACCAGCATTCCGTAACCGCCGGAGCCTTGGGTTTCCTTGACCACCAGTTCTGGCAGATTGGCCAGCACATGGGAAAGTTCAGACGGATTGCGACACTGCCACGTGGGAACGTTCTTCAGGATCGGCTCCTCGTCCAGATAGAAACGGATCATGTCAGTCACGAATGGATACACCGACTTGTCGTCCGCCACACCGGTGCCAATGGCGTTGGCCAAGACAACATTGCCGGAACGGTACGACGACAGCAGTCCCGGCACGCCGAGCATCGAGTCGGGGTTGAACGCCAACGGATCGAGGAACGCGTCGTCGAGGCGACGGTAGATGACGTCGACGGCTTTGGGCCCATCGGTGGTGCGCATGTAGACCTTGTCGTCCCGAACGAACAGATCCGCGCCTTCCACCAATTCCACGCCCATTTCCCGCGCCAGAAACGCGTGCTCGAAGAATGCGCTGTTGAAGCGCCCCGGCGTCAGCACCACCACGCTCGGGTTGTCGATCGGACTCGAGCTCTTCAGGGTGTCGAGCAACAGATTCGGGTAGTGGTCGATGGGGGCGATACGTTGCGCCGCGAACAGCTCGGGGAACAGACGCATCATCATCTTGCGGTCTTCGAGCATGTAGCTGACGCCGCTGGGCGTGCGCAAATTGTCTTCGAGCACGTAATACGTCCCGTCGCCATCGCGCACCAGATCGACACCGGAAATATGCGAGTAAATATCGCGGTGCAGGTCCAAGCCCTGCATCGCCAACTGATATTGCTCGTTGGCCAACACCTGCTCGGCCGGAATGATGCCGGCCTTGATGATGCGTTGCTCGTGGTAGAGGTCGGCGAGGAACATGTTCAACGCCTTGACCCGCTGAATGCAGCCGCGCTCGACGACCCGCCATTCGCTGGCAGGAATGCTGCGTGGGATGGTATCGAAGGGAATCAGGCGCTCTGTCCCCTGCTCGTCCCCGTAGAGCGTGAAAGTAATCCCGGCGCGATGAAACAACAGATCGGCCTCGCGTCGCCGTTGTGCCAAAAGCTCGTCAGGCGTTTCGGCCAGCCAACGGGCAAACTCCCGATAATGCGGGCGAACCTGGCCGCCGGCATCGTACATCTCATCAAAATAGGTGCGGATCATGCCGTACTCCTTGTCACCCGGACATGCAGGCCTTCGCAAGGCCCGTGCCATCGGCATAAACGCTTTGATTTCAATCGGTTGGATAATCACAACGCATGCACCGCACCAATCCTGTGCGGTAATTGCCCCAACCCGATCGCCCCCGCTCCATTACAAGGCGTGATGAACGCCTACGACCAGCATAGCCGGTAGGAGCCGGCTTGCTGGCGATGGGGCCTATGAGTCATGTGCTGCACTTCAAAGACGCCTTTGCTGGCAAGCCAGCTCCTACGAAAAGCCGGAGAGTCGTAGCCTCATGATCGACGGCAAAAACGAAAACGGCCAACCCGAAGGTCAGCCGTTAGTGCTGGTTGTCACTGTTCATAAGCTTATGCGAGTCGCCCTCGTACCTCCTGTTTCACACCCCAGCCTTCGATAATGCCCCCCAACGGCTCGACCACCGCTTCGAAGCCCTGTTCGAAATCGCCGATGTCGTCGTAGGTGGCATACATGACTTTGCTCAACTCCAGCGCCCAGGCACCGTCGTCGCGCACACTGATTTGCGCATTCAGGGATTCACCACGATGGAAATGACCTGCCGCCCTGCGTGCCCGCTCCTCATCCGGGAAAATGGCGTAGAACTCGATGGGATGAAACCGCGAAAAATCAAAACCGCCTTCTTTCATGCGGCGCAACACGCTGCTGCTGATGTCTTCTTGATAGGCTGTGCTCATGAAACGTCCTCCGCAAAACGATGGATAGACTTTCCGTACTCCCTGCGCCCGCAACCGAACAGCGCGAGCGACGGCAACCGATGTGCCGACGGGAAACAAGCATGGAGCTGACAAGACCAGACCTTAGCGATTCGTTCGCTGATCTCGATTGCAGAGTAGCCCCAAGATAGAGGCGCTGCCAAGGTCTGGATGGGAATGCGACAGGCGTTGTTCAGATTGGCGTGATACTGCGGATTTCGATGCTGTTCTGGGTTTTCAGGTTTTTCACGCCTGCATCAGCGGTCCGCCCTTCCAGATCATTCAGATCCAGTTCAGCGGCGACAGGAAGGAAGCGTTCCTTGATGAGTTTGGCGGCCTGCTCGTGAGTCGGGCATTCCTCGTACTCGAAGACTTCGTCGATCGTTTCACCATGATCATCCACGAAAGTGACTTTCCACTTTTGCATTGGTGCCTCCTCGATCAAACCCGCAAATGGGCTTACCTCTATCTCGACCTTGTTAGCTGGCTAATCGTTCCGCCGGATCTGCACCCATCGCAGATCTCTGTAGGAGCGAGCTGCTCGCGAAAAACTTGAAAACGCCGCGTTAAATCAGACATCCCGCGTCATGGTTCACGTCCATCGCGAGCAGGCTCGCTCCTACAGGTCTACGTTTCAAGGAATCAGTCGTTGCTTGGCTTGTTCACCGCTTGCAGCACGTACTGCGGCAGGGCGAAGGCGCCGATGTGGATTTCTGGATTGTAGTAGCGGGTAACGATGCCGCTGCCAGCGAATCGCTGTTGCAGGGTTTCGCGCGACAGTTTGCGATAAGCGGTGTTGGTCGCGCCCCAGGCGAACGTCATTGCGCCGCCGATGTAGGTCGGTACGGCGGCCTGGTAGAAGTGCCAGTCCGGGAACAGGCTGCGCAGGCGGCCGGCGGTAGTCTTCACTTCTTCGATCTGCATGAACGGTGTGCCGTTCTGCGTCACCAGGATGCCGCCCTCATTCAGGCAACGGTGGCAGGCCTGGTAGAAGTTTTCCGAGAACAGCACTTCGCCCGGGCCGATCGGGTCGGTGGAGTCGGAAATGATCACGTCGAATTTTTCGGTGGTGGTGGCGACGAAACGCATGCCGTCATCGATCACCAGGTTCAGCCGTGGATCATCGAACGCGCCCATGGAGTGGTTCGGCAGGAATTCCTTGCACATGTCGACCACGGTACCGTCGATCTCGACCATGGTGATGTGCTCGACGCTGCGGTGCTTGGCCACTTCACGCAACATGCCACCGTCACCGCCGCCGATGATCAGCACGCGCTTGGCCGCACCGTGCGCCAGGATCGGCACGTGGGTGAGCATCTCGTGGTAGATGAACTCGTCGGCTTCGGTGGTCTGGATCACGCCGTCCAGCGCCATCACACGGCCCATGCGCGGGTTCTCGAAGATCACCAGGTGCTGATGTTCCGTGCGCACTTCGTGCAGCAGTTTTTCCATGCGAAAACGCTGGCCGTAGCCTTCGTAGAGGGTTTCCAGGTAGTCGCTGGCGGGGATATTGCTCATGGGAAGTGCTCCGATGAATGCGGGTGGCAACGGACGGTTACCCGCCCATGATGGCCAATCGATCGGCTCGATTGACCGTGAAAGGCGCGCATTCTACGTTGCGGAACATGACAGGTCGAACCTCAGTTGATCGGCTTGCCACAATCCTGTGGGAGCGTGGCTTGCCCGCGATCGGATCGCCTCGGTTTATCTGGCAGACCCGCGTCGTCTGCATCGCGGGCAAGCCACGCGCCTACACGTTCAGTGCCGCTTGTTCAGAACTTGACGTTGCCTCGCGGCCCGGCGATAGCCCAGATGATCAATCCCAGTACGGGCAACAGCGCAATCAACAGCACCCAGACGATTTTCATCCCGGTGCCGGTGCTGCTTTTGACCACATTGATGATGGCCCAGATGTCCAGGACAAAGATGATCAAGGCAACCAGACTGTTGAACGTTGAACCCATGGTGACGCTCCCGAAAAGTGATATGCACCCTTAGGATAGACGGTCGTCGCAAAGGGTTCCCTTTGTTTGACAGTGTTGTGCTATCAGACGTGGATGGCCACTTTCAGGGCTTCCAGTGAAGGCGCGGCGGCGATGCCGACTTCGCTGCACAATTCCAGCACCCGTGGCACGTCGTTGCCGAAGACCAGTACCACTTGCAACTCGTCGTCCAGCAACTGGCTGAAATTCATCAGCGTGTAGCCGCCGTTTTCCTTGTTCAGGCTGCTCATCTGCACCTGGATGCGATTGAGCGCGGTCAAGGCTTCGGTCTTGGCCAGTTGTTTGGGTTTGATGTTGAAATCGATGCCCGGACCGAACGAGGCAACGATCTGCGCGAACAGGTCCATGTAGGTGTCAGCCTGGAACAGCACAGTCTCGGGCAGGCTACCAACCACGACCCACTCACCCAATGGGATCGGGAAGGTGTCGTCGTAATTGATGTCAGGATTGGCCGTCAGAAAAGCCGCTGGATCGGCGTAGGCCTGCGCCGCTTCGGCGGCGACCTTGAGGATTTCGTCTTCGCCCATGCACCCGGAGCTGATTTTGCTGATGAGTTCGACGAGTGCGGCTTTCATGGGCGGATCCTGTAGCGAAGGGAATTTTGAGGGCGCGAAGGATACCGCAAGGATAGGTTCAAATGACCAAAAAGATCGCAGCCTGCGGCAGCTCCTACATTGGGAAGGTGTCCCCCCGCAGGAGTTGCCGCAGGCTCGGGCCGCGTTCGGACAATCTTTTGAATCCAATCAACCCAGCATTTTTTCCAACTGAGCAACGGTATCGGAAGCCCCCATGGTTTTTGCCGCCTCCAGCGCCGTGATGCCATTGGCATCCTTGGCTTGCGGGTCGGCGCCTTTGCTGATCAGGTAGTCGACCACTTCGACGCGGTTGAACATCGCCGCCATCATCAGGGCCGTACGGCCATCGAAGGACGAACCTTCAACCTGTGCGCCGCCCTCGACCAACGCCTTGATCACCGACAGATCGCCTTTGAACGCGGCGCCGGCTATCGGGCTCTGGCCGTTGTCGTTGCGGATCTCCGGATCAGCCTTGTGCTCGAGCAGGACCTTCACCGTGTCCACGTGGCCGTGGTAGGCAGCCAGCATCAGCAAGGTGTCGCCCTTGTGGTTGCGCAAGTTCGGCGGCAGCCCTTTGCTCAACAGCGCGGCCATCATCGCCGCATCGCCTTCCCGAGCCTTGTTGAATACCTGTTCGGCAAATTCGGCAGCTTCTTCGGGGGTCATCTGGCGGCTTTTGTCTGACATCGGGCACTCCATTTTCTGTCATTCGTAAAAGCCGACAGTTTCCCGAGCGCGTCCGAGACTGTCACTTGTTTTTTCTCATGGGCCGCCATAGCCAGATTCAATAGCGGTACTTGCCGCTGTGAATGTCAGACACCATCTGCTCGGTTACCTGCACGTAAGTCTGCGTTCCCGGCAGCCACGCGTAGATCGGATCGTCACCGGTCTTGCCCGGATCATAGGCTTCGGTCTTGAGCCGGGTCTTCTGGTATTTGAAGGTACCCGTGGTGTCCATTTTCACTTTCACCCGCAGGAACAGCGGCACGGCATATAACGGCATTTGCTGCTTGGCGAAGGCCAGCAGTTCGCTGAAATCCAGCGTCGCCAGGGATTCGGCCGGCGTGATCGCTGCCATGCCGGCCCGGCCATTGGTGTTATGGATTTCCACGCCGTAAGCCACGGCTTCGCAAATCTGCGGATGTCGCAGAAGAATGTTCTCGACCTCGGTGGTCGAGACGTTTTCGCCCTTCCAGCGGTAGGTATCGCCCAGGCGATCGACAAACTGCGCATGACCAAAACCAATGTTGCGCAACAGGTCACCGGTATTGAAATAACGGTCGCCCTTTTCGAACACGTCGTGAAGTACCACCTTGGCAGTCTTCTGCGGGTCGGTATAACCGTCCAGCGGGGCCTTGTCGTCGATTTTTGCCAGCAACAGCCCTTTCTCGCCCTTGGTGACCTTGCGCATCAAACCCTTGGCATCACGGATCGGCGCACCGCTGTCGTGGTCATACGCAACCAGTTCCCAGGACATCAGGGAAAAACCGATGGTGTTGTCGAAATTCAGAATGTTGGTGAAGCCGATGTTGCCATCGCTGGCGGCATAGAGCTCGCAGATGTGATTCACCGCGAACCGGGTCTTGAACGCGCTCCACGCACCGGGTCGCAGGCCGTTGCCGATCATTTTCGTGACGCCGTGACGGCTGTCGTCGGCACTGGTCGGTTGGTCCACCAGGTAACGGCACAACTCGCCCACGTAGCCGATGGTCGTCGCACGGTAATGGCGCACGTCATTCCAGAACTGACTGGCGCTGAATTTGCGGCGGATGGCGAAACCAGCAGCGCCGCTGATCGCCGAACCCCAGCACACGCACAGGCCGGTGGCGTGATACAGCGGCAAGGTGCAGTAAACGATGTCGTCCGGCCCCATATCCAGGGCGATCATCCCGAAGCTCGCGGAGCTGCGCATCCAGCGGCCATGCTTGAATACGCCGGCCTTGGGCAAGCCCGTGGTGCCCGAGGTGTAGATGTAGAAACAGGGGTCGTCGAAGAAAATCTGCCGACTGCTGAGCGGGTTGTCGCTCGATTCATCGAGGCTGGCGGACATCAGGTTGATGAAGCCGTCGGGGGCGATGCCGGGCTGGCGAGAGGTGTCCTTGTCGGCGACAAACCAGTTGCGTGTTGCGTCGATCGCCACCCGTTCACGGACCGTCGAATAGACCGGGAGCAATTCTTCACCGACGATAATCGCCTTCGGTGCCACCAGGTTCAGGCTGTGAATCAGGGTGTCGCGGGTCAACGAAGTATTGACCAGCGCACTGATCGCGCCGACCTTTGCCACGGCCAGAATCGTGACCAGCAACTCGGGACGGTTTTCGATGAACACCACCACCGCATCGCCCTTGCCGATGCCTTGGCGGGCCAGGTGATGGGCGATGCGATTGGCCCACTGGTTGACCTCGGTGTAGCTGAGCGTCACCTCGCCCTGCAACAATGCCGGGCCGTCGGGGTTGCGCAACGTAGCCTGCTCGAAGCTCCAGCCCAGGCCACAGGACTGGGTCGGGTCCGTGACGTTCGCGACTTTCATGCCCTTGACCACCCGAGGGATGGCCTTGGCAATGGAAGGTAGCTTGCGGAGCATCATGCTCCAGGTAATCGTGTCCTTCGAGGTACGGCTCATGCTTGCTCCCGTTCGATCTTCTTATTGTCGGGCAACGCTGATTGAGCCCGAAAATACGTCAACGGTTCTTGAGCTGTACACGCGGTTTTTGAAATGTTTTGTATCTGCGTGGTTTTGATCGACGATCCGAATTCCGTGTTGAACCTGGCCTGGTGCATTGGTTCCATCGAATCGGCGAAGGACCTCGCAAAATGCAGGATGCACGATGGCCATTCATGCAGATTGCACGAAACCGAAAATAACCATAAAAACTAAGTTATTGTTTTATATGAGGTTTTTACAATTTCGAATGCTGGCACATTCAGTGCAACCCTTCTCCGCATGCTTGCCATCTAAAGCCAACGGAGCTGAAAAACATGAACTTGATCCAGGAAAAATTTTCGTCCTTGTTCTCCAACTTCGAAGTCGCCACCCAGAATCGGCCCGACGGCGGAATTCTGCTGACGCTGAGTGCTGAGGGCAAAGTGTTCAAGCGTTCGATTTCCTATCAGCAATTGCACAATGGCGACCAGCTGTCGTGGGTCATCAGTGCCATCCGCCGCGACCTTGCCGAACAGGCCAGTGAACTGCCGCAGATTTCCATGCTGCAAAGTCAGCAACGCTTTGCGCTGCCGACTTATCACTCGCTGTAAGGCTTAAAACAACTGTAGGAGCGAGCTTGCTCGCGATAGCGGGGTGTCAATCAACATTGATGTTGAATGACCGGTCGCAATCGCGAGCAAGCTTGCTCCTACAGGTTGTGTAGCGTTTGGAAGGCAGCAGGATCTATCCGCGCAAAGCTGACCACGGTGACATGTCCTGTTAGTTCCCCGCCCTCACGGGCCAGGCCGCAAGTGGCCATTCCCGCTTCGCGTGCGGCGTCCAGTTCTTCGACGATGTCTGACAGAAACAGAATCTGCCCCGCCTCGACGTTGATCGCCTGCGTGATGTTGGCGTAGGACTGCGCCTCGCGCTTGGGTCCTGACGTGGTGTCGAAGTAACCACTGAACAGCGGCGTCAAATCCCCCGCCTCTGAGCAGCCGAAGATCAGGCGTTGAGCCTGGATGGAACCGGACGAGTACACAAACAGTTGATAGCCGTCCTGATGCCAGCGTTTGAGCGCTTCAACGGCGTCCGGGTACACGTGGCCCTTGAGTTGTCCGGCGTGATAACCCTGTTCCCAGACCATTCCCTGCAAAGCCTTCAATGGCGTGGCCTTGCGGTCCTCGGCGATCCAGCCCAGCAGGATCTCTATGACGCGTTCGACGTCAGCATCGGGCTCGTTACTGTCGCTGCGAACGGCGGCCAGTTGTTCGGCTACGTCGGCACGCTCGGCGTTCTGGCGGACAAAGTCCGGCAGGTGCTTGGCGGCATAGGGAAACAGCACATCGAACACAAAACTCACCGCGCTGGTGGTGCCTTCGATGTCGGTAAGGATCGCTTTGATCGGCATCGATTCAGTCCTCAAGACGCGGGAATTGGTCGGCGATGTCTTCGCCGGTGAAGTTGGCCACCCAGCCTTGCGGGTTATTGAACAGACGGATCGCGATGAAATGCGGATGCTCGCCCATGTCGAACCAGTGCCTGGTGCCGGCCGGTACCGAGATCAGGTCGTTTTTCTCGCAGAGCACCGCGTAGACATAATCGTCGATATGCAGGGTAAACAAGCCACGACCGGCGACGAAAAAACGTACTTCGTCTTCGCCGTGGCGGTGTTCGTTGAGGAACTTGGCGCGCAGTTCGGCTTTTTGTGGATGATCGCTGTCGAGGCTGATCACATCGACGGTGATGTAGCCGCGTTCGCTCATCAATTGGTCGATTTGCGCCTGATAGGCGGCGATCACTTCTTCCTGGCTGGCGCCCGGCTGGATCTTCGCAGCGGCTTGCCAACGGTCGAAACGCACGCCTTGCTCGGCCAGGGTCGAGGTGATGTCTTCGAAATGGGTCAGCACCTTGTTGGGGATTTCAGGGCTGGAAACGTGATAAACGGACAGGCTGCTCATCAGGGCAACTCCTTAACGGTTCATGCTTTAACGTTCAAGAGCGAGCGCATCTTCAGCTCGCACTCGAACAAAAATTCAAAGGCCTCGATCTGCCGCAGGGCATCGCTCATGCGCGCCCCCCAGGTGTAGAGGCCGTGGCCGCGAATCAGGTAACCGACGCAATCGGGATGGGCGTCGAGCCAAGGCTGCACCTTGGCGGCCAGGCGCGCAATGTCCTGGTCGTTATCGAAAATCGGCACCCGGACCCGGGATTCGTGGGTGGTCACACCGCTGAAGGCCTTTTGCAGTTCGTAGTCTTCGAACTCGATGAAATCTTCTGGCGTCAGGCGCGACAGCACCGTGGCATTCACCGAATGGGTGTGCAGTACCGCGCCGATCTCCGCACGCCAGCTATAGAGCTGGGTGTGCAGCAGGGTTTCGGCAGACGGTTTTTTGCCCGGTTCAAGGCTGTTGCCCGAGAGATCCGTGGCCAGCACATCGTCCATGCCCAACTGGCCTTTATGCTTGCCGGAGACGGTCAGCAAGGCTTGGCTCGGCGACAAACGGGTCGAATAGTTGCTGCTGGTGGCCGGCGACCAACCGCGGCCATACAGAAAACGCCCGGCGTCGATGATTTCCTGGGCGAAGTGTTCACGGGTAAGGCTCATGGCCTGTCCTCTTGCATGCATGTGGCAATGATAACGGCAGCCGCTACGGCTGCGAGGCTGGCAATACTAAAGGTCAATGCGGCGCCGAGGGCGCTCCAGCTATAGCCGGCGTACAACGCGCCCAATGCACCGCCGGTGCCTGCCAGTGCAGCGTACAACGCCTGACCTTGCCCTTGCTGGCGCGCACCGAAGCTACGTTGCACGAATGAAATGGCAGCGGCGTGAAAGCTGCCGAAGGTCGCCGCGTGCAATACCTGGGCAAACAGCAGCACCCACAAAAACTCGGCCAACGACCCGAGCAGCAACCAGCGCAGCGCCGCCAGCAGAAAACTCGCCATCAGCACCCGGCGCAGGGAGAACCGCGTGAGGATCTTGCTCATGGCCAAAAACATCAGAACCTCGGCGACTACGCCGACCGCCCAGAGCAGGCCGATCACGCCGCGGCTGTAGCCCAGACGCTCAAGGTGCAGGGTCAAAAACGTGTAGTACGGACCGTGGCTCATCTGCATCAGCGCCACGCAGCCGTAGAACGCCAACACGCCAGGGTTGCGCAACTGTTTGAGAAATCCCTCTCCCGCCACCCGGTTGCCCGGTGCCGGTTGGGCATTCGGCACCCACAGGCTGCTGATCACGATGCCTGCCATGATCAGCGCCAGCGCCGACGGATAGATGTCCAGGCTCAGCCATTCGAACAACCGGCCCAGCGCCACCACGGTGATGATGAAACCGATGGAGCCCCACAAGCGAATCTGGCTGTAGCGCGACGTCTGACCCTGTAAATGCGCGAGGGTGATGACCTCGAACTGTGGCAACACCGCGTGCCAGAAAAATGCGTGCAAGGCCATGACCATCGCCAGCCACGCGTAGGTCTTGCTGAAGAAAATCAGCGAGAAAGTCAGTAGCGTGCACACCGCGCCGAAACGCACGATGGCCAGCCGCCGCCCTGTGTAATCGCCCAGCCAGCCCCAGATGTTCGGTGCCACGCAGCGCATCAGCATCGGGATCGCCACCAGCTCGCCGATGCGTGCGGCGCTGAAACCCAGATGATCGAAATACAGCGCCAGAAACGGCGCCGTCGAACCGAGCAAGGCGAAATAGAACAGGTAAAAACTGGAGAGCCGCCAGTACGGCAGCGCCGCTGTCGTCATCAGACAGCAGCGGCTTTGTGGTCAGCCATTAAAGCTGACCCAGCACCGGCGTGCTCACCCGCACATCGGCGTTCTGCCCACGGTGACGCAGCAGGTGGTCCATCAGCACGATGGCCATCATCGCTTCGGCAATCGGCGTGGCACGGATGCCGACACACGGGTCGTGGCGACCCTTGGTGATGACCTCGACCGGGTTGCCATGGATGTCGATGGAGCGACCCGGCGTGGTGATGCTCGAGGTTGGCTTCAACGCCAGGTGAGCGACGATCGGCTGACCGGAGGAAATACCGCCGAGAATGCCGCCGGCATTGTTGCTGAGGAAACCTTGCGGGGTCATTTCGTCACGATGTTCGGTGCCGCGCTGGGCAACGCTGGCGAAACCGGCGCCGATCTCAACGCCCTTGACCGCGTTGATGCTCATCAGCGCATGGGCCAGCTCCGCGTCGAGACGGTCGAAAATCGGCTCGCCGAGGCCCGGCATCACACCTTCGGCCACCACGGTGATTTTCGCGCCGACCGAATCCTGGTCGCGACGCAGCTGGTCCATATAGGCTTCCAGCTCAGGCACTTTGTCCGGGTCCGGGCTGAAGAACGCGTTCTCTTCCACCGAATCCCAGGTTTTGAACGGGATTTCGATCGGTCCGAGCTGGCTCATGTAGCCGCGAATGACGATGCCCTGGCTGGCCAGGTACTTCTTCGCAATCGCACCGGCAGCCACGCGCATCGCGGTTTCGCGGGCCGAACTGCGACCGCCGCCGCGATAATCGCGCTCGCCATACTTGTGGTGGTAGGTGTAGTCGGCGTGGGCCGGGCGGAACAGATCCTTGATCGCCGAGTAGTCCTTGGACTTCTGATCGGTGTTGCGGATCAACAGGCCGATGGCGCAACCGGTGGTGCGACCTTCGAACACGCCGGAAAGGATTTCGACTTCGTCGGCTTCCTGGCGCTGAGTGGTGTGGCGGCTGGTGCCGGGCTTGCGGCGATCCAGGTCGCGCTGCAGATCCTCAAGGGAAATCTCCAGGCCCGGCGGACAGCCATCGACAATGGCGACCAACGCCGGACCATGGCTTTCGCCCGCGGTGGTGACAGTGAACAGCTTGCCGTAGGTATTGCCGGACATGCAGGACGCTCCGTGAAATGAACCTGAATACGTAATGCGCGCCAGTATACGCAGGCTACCCAAGTAGTTCATCCTCGAACCTTATGGGTGCCTGCGAGTCAAACCGGCATCCTGTTAATGATGGCGTGATGATGCTGCGAGTTCTAGCCTTGAGCCTTACCCTGATTTCCGGCTTCGCCCAGGCGACTGTCCTGCAACGACCAATCACATTGGATACCGGCACGGGTGAGCTTTTTGGCTCGCTTTTGCTGCCAAAGTCCGACAACCCGGTGCCGGTTGTCCTGCTGATTTCCGGCTCAGGCCCTACGGATCGCGACGGAAACAACTCTGACGGCGGCCGTAATGACAGTCTCAAACGACTGGCCTGGGTGTTGGCCAAACACAACATTGCCAGTGTGCGTTATGACAAACGCGGCGTAGCGGCGAGTCTGGCGGCGACCCCGGACGAACGCAACCTGTCCGTGGAAGCCTACGTGGCCGACGCTCAAGCCTGGGGCCGCAAGCTCAAGACTGATCCGCGCTTCGGACAATTGATTCTGCTCGGGCACAGTGAAGGCGCCTTGATCGCGAGCCTCGCCGCCCCGAGTGTCGACGCGGCGGGGGTGATTTCCCTGTCCGGCAGCGCCCGCCCCGTGGATGAGGTCATTCGTCAGCAATTGAGCAATCGCCTGCCTCCCCCGCTGATGTTGCGCAGCAATGAACTGCTCGACAGCCTCAAGGCCGGGAAAACCAACGACAATGTCCCACCGCAACTGCAAGTGATTTTCCGCCCGAGCGTGCAGCCGTACCTGATTTCACTGTTTCGCCAGGACCCGGCAGCCGCGTTCGCCAAGCTGAAAATGCCGGCGTTGATCATTCAGGGCAGCAACGACATCCAGGTCGGCGTCAATGATGCGCGGCTGCTCAAGGCCGCCAAACCGGACGCCGAACTGGTGTTGATCGAAGGCATGAACCACGTCCTGCGCATCGTGCCCAACGACGTCAAACGCCAGTTGGCCTCCTACAAAGATCCGAATTTGCCACTGGCGGCGGAACTGGGCACACGAATCCTCGGGTTTATTGACGGACTTCGCTCCAGTTAACCTCTTTTTGCCCTCCAGTCTTGAAGAAAACGGCCGATAAGCCTTTGTCGCCAGCACACACGCTGGCGGCAAGCAGAGCTTGGACAGGACTCGCCGTTATGACTCAAACCCAGACCTCACCCGACACCAGCGCTGAAGTAGACGTACCGCCAGCGGTCGAGCTGCCGTGGGCGGACGTCCACGCCGAGCACAACAAGATGCTCCGTCTGGCGCCGTTGCAGACTGACCGTCACACCGGCGGTCGGCCCTTGCGCTTTGTCGAGTTCGGCTACGCCGAGCGCAACGACAAGGAACGCAGCCTGATGCGCATGAGCATCACCCTGCCCGGCCAGCGTGTGCGCAAGGAACAGAATCACCTGGACGTCTGGGTCGACCACGGCGAAAAACGCGTGCATTTCGGTCCCGACAGCGGTCTGCAGATTGAACCGGTGAACCGAGGTATCGGCCGATTCATGGCGGCCCATGGCATTGCCTGGGCGAAGAAGCGCTGGCCCGCTTACACCATCGATGGCATCGACCTGAACAACAAAGACGCACTGAACGAAGGCACACGCCTGCGCCGCGATCACTTTTTACGTGTGCACGGTTTCGACGTGGTGTACGCCGATGCCCAACATTTGAAGGGCAGCATCGAGGACGTGAAGGTCGGCGAATTGCTGGCGGACTGGAACAGCGAAAAACTGCAAGTCGTGGAAATTCTCGAAGCGGCGCAGATGCTCCAGCAGGCCGAGCAGAACCTGGCCGAGCAGGAAGTCAAACTCAAGAAGCATGAAGAAAAAGTCAGCAAGTACAAACGCGAAGACGCCGGGTTGCGCTTTACCATTACCTGCCTGGTGGCGTTTGCGGTGTTTCAGGCAGGGCTGCTGATCTGGATCGCCACGCATCGTTGACAGCTGTAGGTCGCATGCTCAGTGCTTGCGCAACCACTCGATGAACAGCGCAAACAGCTCCGACTGAGAACCGACCTCCAACTTCAGGTAAAGGTTCTTGCGGTGCATGCGCACGGTTTCTGGAGAGATGCTCATCTGGCTCGCCGTGGACTTCACGGAGTGACCGCGCAGAACCATGTGCGCCACTTCTCGCTCGCGTTCGGTGAGCAACTCACAACCAAACTGCTCGAAGGCCGCCTGCACCCGGTGCTTGAGATCACCGCCCTCCCCGAATGCCTGCTGGCCTTGCCGGGTGGCGCTGCGCTGTAGACCACGACGTCCGAACTCGCTCACAAACTCGCGCACCAATGGCTCGACCGCCCGCAGCAGGTTCAGTTGCTCAGCCCGCAGGATTTCCCCGCCGAAGCCCTGGAACAGGCTGACCGATATCTGGCTGTCATGGCCGGTATCGACCAGATAGAAACTGTCTTCGGAGCTGCCTGCCTTCAAGTAGTAAGTCTTGTAGTACTCACTGTCGAAGAAATTGTCCGGGGCGATTTCTTCCAGGTGGTAGAAACCTTGAGCCAGGCCCTGCTCGACCGCGAGGCAGAACGGATCGAGCAAGTAGCCGCCGGAAAAATAACGGTCGATGATCGAGTCGCGGTACTGCTCGGCAATTCCGCGCTGATACAGCAACTGTGGCGGTCGATCCCTGTGTTCAAGGCTGATCATCACCGACTCGATGCCCACCAGATGCCCGAACGCCGACGCCAGGTGGCGCAGGGCGTCGGGCTCGTCGACCTGGGCGAAGGCGTCGCGCATGTCCCCATGCCAGCGGTGCAATGCGCCAAAGGTCAGGGCAATCAACGTATCGTCTTGTGCTTTGCTCATGCCCCGCAGTCTAGCGGGTGAGCCAACCCTTGGTAAGCGTGCGCCGGGCAACGTCATTGGCCACCGTACTGGCCGCTGGCCTGAAGTTCGGCCGCTACTTCCAGGATGCACTCGCGCAAAGTCTCGACGATTTCATCGACCTGAACAAACGTCAGGATCAGCGGCGGCGACATCACGTTGAGGTGCATGATCGGTCGCACCAGCAGGCCCCGTGCCTGGGCCCGGACGTGAATCTTCTCGCCGATGTTGATCTCATCGGCAAACAGCGCCTTGGTACGTTTATCGGCGACAAACTCTACGCAGGCCATGAGTTTCTGGCAGCGCACGTCACCCACCAGCGGCAGGTCCCGCAGGGTCGCCAGGCGTTCTTCGAGGTAGGCGCCAACGGTGTCGACATGGGCCAGCAGGTTTTCCCGCTCGATGATTTCAATGTTTTTCAGCGCCGCCGTGCAGCACACCGGATGGCCGCTGTAGGTGAAACCGTGGGTGAAGCAGCGACCCTTGCCCGGTTCGGCGATGACTTTCCAGATGCGGTCGGAAAAGATGCAGGCGCCCAGCGGCAGGTAAGCCGAGGTCAGGCCCTTGGCCGTGGTGATGATGTCGGGCTGCACGTCGAACACATCATAAGAGGCAAAGAACTTGCCCAGGCGTCCGAACGAAGTCACCACTTCGTCAGCGACGAACAGAATGTCGTAGCGCTGGCAGACGTCCCACATGCGTTTGAGATAACCCTGGGGCGGAATGATCACCCCGCCCGAGCCCATGATCGGTTCGGCGAAGAAGCCGGCGACCTTGTCCGCGCCAATCGACAGGATCTTGTCTTCGAACTCCTTGACCAGGAATTCGAGAAACTGCGCATCGTCCATGCCGTCCGGCGCGCGGTACGGGTTCGGGTTGGAGACATGGTGGATCAGCGGGTTGGCGTAATCGAACTCCGGCACCCGGTCGGCGGCCTTGTTGCCGATCGACATGGTGAGCGTGGTCGAGCCGTGATAGGCGTTGAAGCGCGCGATGATGTGCTTCTTTTCCGGTTTGCCGCGGCAGTTCTGGTAGTACTGGATCAGCCGGTACGCGGTGTCCACCGCGGTGGAGCCGCCGGTGGTGAGGAACACATGATCGAGGTCGCCGGGGGCCAGGCTGGCGAGTTTCTCGCACAACTGGATCGCAACGTTGTTGGACATGTCGGAAAACGGATTCGAGTAGGCCAGTTGCCGCACCTGATCAGCGATGGCCTCGGCCATTTCTTCACGGCCCAGGCCGATGTTGGTGCACCACATCCCGCCCACGGCATCGAGGAAACGGTTGCCCTGGGTGTCGTAGATGTAGGCGCCATCGCCAGCGACGATGTTCAACGAACCTTGTTCAGCGTGTTCGTCGAACACGTGATAGCCATGCATGTGATGGGCCTTGTCGGCCTTGACCAGCTGAGACTCGTCCGCTGGCGAAAAAACGGTGTGTGTTGGCGTCGCCATAAAAAAACCTCTAAGCGAATTGACTAACGATCGAACAAATCAGATCCCGCTTTTCACCGTGCTCCAGACCCGGGTCATGGCGCGCATGTCCTTGGCGTCCTGGGTCTTCTGTGGAAACAGTCGCTCGCGGGTTTGCGCGTCGGGATAGATCGCCGGGTTGTTGCGCACGCTGGCGTTCAACAACGGTGTGGCCGCCGCGTTACTGTTGGCGTAATTGATGTAATCACTGACGTCGGCCATCACCTGTGGCTGCATCAGGTATTCCAGAAACCTGTGTGCGTTGGCGACATGAGGCGCGTCGGCCGGGATGTACAGGTTGTCGAACCAGATCAGTGAGCCTTCCTTGGGAATGAAGTAAGCGAGGTCGATCTTTTTCTTCGCTTCTGCGGCGCGGGCCATCGCGGTGGCATAGTCGCCCGACCAGGTCATCGCCATGCACACATCGCCATTGGGCAGGCTGGTCAGGTAATTGACCGAGTCGAACTTGCGGATGAACGGCCTGACCGACAGCAGCAATTCCTGCGCGGCTTTCAGATCTGCCGGGGCGGCGCTTCGAGGGTCACGGCCCAGGTACTTCAGGGCCAGGGGAATGACTTCGGTCGGGGCATCGAGCAGCGTCACCCCGCAATCGGCGAAGCGCGAGACGATTTTCGGGTCGAAGATCATCGCCAACGAGCCGATGGGCGCGTCGGGCATGCGCTCCTTGATCTTGTCAACGTTGTAAGTCACGCCGTTACTGCCCCAGGTGTAAGGCGCCGAGTACGCGGTACCTGGATCGAACCCCTGTTGGTCCTCGAGAATTTTCGGGTCAAGGTTGCTCCAGCTCGGCAGCAGCTTTTTATCCAGTGGCTGAAAGACCTTGGCCTTGATCAACGGCGGCGCGAGCGAGGCATTCAACACGATCAGGTCATAACCTGAGTGACCGGTGAGCAACTTGGCCTGCACCGTTTCGTAGGCATCGAAGGTGTCGTAGATCACCTTGATGCCGGTGGTTTTCTCAAAATCTGCCAGGGTTTTTTCACCGATGTAATCCGCCCAGTTGTAGAGCCGCAGCGTATTGGCGTCGTTCACCTCGGCGGCGTAGGCATTGAGGGTCAGCGGTACAACAAACAGACTGGAAATCACCTTAAGCAGTGTCTTGCCCATAGCAAATGCACCTTATCAAGCGAGTTCGGCTCTGGATGAGCGGATGTGTTCACTATTGGTGGATTCGCCGGGCGGCACCATACCCCGAATGGGTGTGTGCCCTGTTTTACCCGGCGGCATGGCAAAAAGCGGCAGACCAGTTGACCCGTTTAGCCATAGATCCCGAGTTTGTCCGACGCTTAAAGTGGCGGCCTGATTCGACCAACCTGGGCATTCAATGACTGACCTGATCAAACACGAGCGATGTGACGGCGTGCTGACGCTGACACTTGACCGTCCCGACAAGCTCAATGCGCTGAACAACGCCATGTACATGCAGTTGGCCGATCTGTTGCTGGCCGCTGACGAAGACGAGCAAACTGGCGTGATCATCCTCACCGGTGGCCCGAGCTGTTTTACCAGCGGCAATGACCTGGTGGATTTTCTCCAGCATCCGCCAACGCATCTGGACAGCCCGGCGTTTCGCCTGATGAAGGTGGTCACGCGCCTGCAAAAACCGCTGATCGCGGCGGTCTGCGGGGCGGCTGTCGGCATCGGCACCACGTTGCTGCTGCATTGCGATCAGGTGTTGGTCACGCGCAAAGCCAAGCTGCGCATGCCGTTCGTCAATCTGGGCCTGTGCCCCGAATTCGGTGCCAGCCTGTTGCTGCCTCGTCGACTCGGCCACGCCCGAGCCGCACGCCTGTTGTTACTGGGCGACAGCCTCGATGGCAACGAAGCGGTGGCGTGGGGCCTGGCCAACGAAGCGTTCGACGACGGCGAACAATGCCTGGCCGCGGCGACAAAAACGGCCCAGCGTTTTTTGGCGATGCCCCAGCAAGCCTTGCGCCAATCGCGGCAACTGATGAAACAGGCTTCCCTGGCAGAACTGGAAGCCACCCTGCGCGACGAAAACCTGTTGTTTATCGCGCGCCTGAATACCGATGAGGCCAAAACGGCCTTGAACACCTTGCTCAATCGCAGCACGGAAAAGCATTCACCGAGAGGAAACCAGCCATGAACACCCCGGAAATCTACGTCGTCAGCGCCGCCCGTACCGCCATCGGTACCTTTGGTGGTTCGCTCAAGGACGTGCCACTGGCCGACCTGGCAACCACGGCCGTGAAAGCCGCCCTGCACAAGGCTGCCGTGGACCCGGCACTCGTCGGCCATCTGGTGATGGGCAACGTGATCGCGACCGAAACCCGTGACGCCTACATCTCCCGCGTCGCTGCAATGAATGCCGGCATTCCGAAGGAAACCCCGGCCTACAACGTCAACCGTCTCTGCGGTTCGGGCCTGCAGGCCATCATCAATGCCGCTCAGACGCTGATGCTCGGTGATGCAGACATCGTTGTCGGTGCCGGCGCCGAATCCATGAGCCGTGGCCCGTACCTGATGCCGGCCGCCCGCTGGGGTTCGCGCATGGGTAACGCCCAGGTCATCGACTACATGCTCGGCATCCTGCATGACCCGTTCCACGGGATCCATATGGGCATCACTGCCGAAAACGTCGCCGCCCGCAACGGCATCACCCGTCAAATGCAGGACGCCCTGGCCTTCGAAGACCAGAAACGCGCGGCCCACGCGATTGCCAACGGCTACTTCAACGAGCAGATCGCGACCGTGGAAATCCAGGATCGCAAAGGCGTCAAACTGTTCAGCGTCGACGAACATCCTCGCGCCACGTCTCTGGAACAGCTGGCTGCGATGAAGCCTGCGTTCAAAAAGGACGGCTCGGTCACCGCCGGCAACGCTTCGGGTCTGAACGATGGCGCCGCCGCGGTGGTCATGGCTACCGGCACCGCTGTCCAGGTCAACAACCTCAAGCCACTCGCTCGTCTGGTCAGCTACGCCCACGCGGGTGTGGAACCTGAGCTGATGGGCCTGGGCCCGATTCCGGCCACCCGCCTGGCACTCAAGCGCGCCGGTCTGACCGTCTCCGACCTGGACGTGATCGAAGCCAACATCGCCTTCGCCGCCCAGGCCTGCGCCGTCAGCCAGGAACTGGACCTCGACCCGGCCAGGGTCAACCCGAACGGTTCGGGCATTGCCCTGGGCCACCCGGTCGGTGCAACCGGCGCAATCATCACCACCAAAGCCATCCACGAACTGCATCGCACTGGCGGCCGCTACGCGCTGGTGACCATGTGCATCGGTGGCGGCCAAGGCATCGCCGCGATTTTCGAACGCGTTTAACCCTCTTCTCCGCTCCCCGCTCATCGTAGGAGCTGCCGCAGGCTGCGATCTTTTGATCTTGAAAATCAAAAGATCGCAGCCTGCGGCAGCTCCTACGTCGTTTCCTGACAACCGGCAATAAAAAACAATTGCCACCAAATATTACCTGCGTCATATTACGGTCGTAATCAAATCTGATTCCGACAGGTAATCCCCATGACCAGCATGTCCACCGTTGAACCTGACCTGGCCTCCCCGGTGAAGCCTGCCAAACCGCCGATGCTCAAGCGCCTGCTGCTGCCGACGCTGGGAATTGCGGCACTGATGCTGGCCGGTGTGTATGGCACGCATTGGTGGACAGCCGGGCGCTTCATCGAAGAAACCGACGACGCCTACATCGGTGGTGACGTGACGGTCATCGGGCCAAAAGTCGCGGGATACATCGACCAAGTACTGGTGGGCGACAACCAGAAGGTCAAGGCCGGCGAGGTGCTGATTCGCCTCGATGCGCGCGACTATCGTGCCCACCTGGCCAAGGCTGAGGGCGCAATCGCTGCCGAAGAAGCGTTGCTCGACAATCTCGATGCTACCGAGCAACTGCAACAAGCCGTCATTGGCCAGGCCCGGGCCGGTATTGATGCCGCCGGGGCTGAAACCGCCCGTTCCCGGGACGATGATGCGCGTTACAAAAAACTGGTCACCACCAACGCCGTCTCGGTGGAAAGCGCACAACGGGCCAACGCCACCTTCAAGACCGCCCAGGCCCAGAGCAACCGCGCCGAGGCCGAACTGCTGGCGGCGCAACGCCAGTTGAATGTGATCGCGACGCAAAAACAGCAAGCCCGTGCGGCATTGATTCAGGCAAAAGCCGAACGAGACCTGGCACAACTGAATGTCGAGTACACCGAACTGCGGGCACCGGTCGATGGCGTGATCGGCAACCGGCGGGCGCGGGTCGGCGCCTATGCCCAGGCTGGTTCGCAGTTACTCTCGGTGGTGCCGGCCAGTGGTTTGTGGGTCGATGCCAATTTCAAGGAAGACCAGCTGGCGCACATGATTGCGGGGCAACGGGTAGTGATTCACGCCGATGTGCTCTCAGGGCAGGAATTTCACGGTCACCTGGACAGCCTCGCCCCCGCCAGCGGTTCGCAATTCAGCGTGCTGCCTCCGGAGAACGCCACCGGCAACTTCACCAAAATCGTGCAACGTGTACCGGTGCGTATTCACCTGGACCCGGCCGACAGCCTGCTCGGTCATCTGCGTCCCGGTCTGTCGGTGACCGCTGAAGTCGACACTCGCAGGGAACCTGAAAGCCCCACCGTGGCCAGCGCACCATGAGCCGTGCCCTCGCCGTCCCGGTGCAACCTTTCGATGCGGCGAGCATGGCGACCGGGACCAAAGTCTTCGCGTTTGCCACCATGTGCATCGGTATGTTCATCGCACTGCTGGATATCCAGATTGTCTCCGCGTCGTTGCGCGACATCGGCGGCGGGCTCTCAGCCGGTACCGACGAAACCGCCTGGGTACAGACCAGCTACCTGATCGCCGAAATCATCGTGATACCGCTGTCCGGCTGGCTGTCCCGAGTGTTTTCCACGCGCTGGCTGTTTTGCGCCTCTGCGGTGGGTTTCACCCTGACCAGTCTGTTGTGCGGCGCGGCCTGGAACATCCAGAGCATGATTACCTTCCGCGCCCTGCAGGGTTTTCTTGGCGGCTCGATGATCCCGCTGGTGTTCACCACGGCGTTCTTTTTCTTCACCGGCAAACAGCGGGTGATTGCTGCCGCCACCATCGGCGCCGTGGCTTCGCTGGCCCCGACCCTGGGGCCGGTGATCGGCGGCTGGATCACCGATGTGTCGTCCTGGCATTGGCTGTTCTACATCAACCTCGTACCGGGGATCTTCGTCGCGGTGGCCGTGCCCTTGCTGGTGAAAATCGACCAACCGGAATTGTCGCTGCTCAAAGGCGCGGACTACTTGAGCATGGTGTTTCTGGCGCTGTTCCTCGGCTGCCTGGAATACACCCTCGAAGAAGGCCCGCGCTGGAACTGGTTCAGCGATCACACCATCCTGACCACGGCGTGGATCAGCGGCCTGTCGGGCCTGGCGTTCATCGGCCGGACTTTGCACGTGGCCAATCCGATTGTCGATCTGCGCGCCCTGAAGGATCGCAATTTCGCGCTCGGCTGTTTCTTCTCGTTCGTCACCGGCATCGGCCTGTTCGCCACCATTTACCTGACGCCGTTGTTTCTCGGCCGGGTGCGCGGCTATGGCGCGCTGGACATTGGCCTGGCGGTTTTCTCCACCGGGGTGTTCCAGGTCATGGCTATTCCGCTGTATGCCTTTCTGGCCAACCGCGTGGACCTGCGCTGGATCATGATGACCGGGCTTGGGTTGTTCGCGTTGTCGATGTGGGATTTCAGCCCGATCACCCATGACTGGGGGGCCAAAGAACTCATGCTGCCGCAAGCCCTGCGTGGCATTGCCCAGCAATTGGCGGTGCCGCCAGCGGTGACCTTGACCCTCGGCGGTTTGGCACCGGCGCGGCTCAAACATGCGTCGGGCTTGTTCAACCTGATGCGCAATCTGGGCGGCGCCATTGGCATCGCCGCGTGCGCGACCATTCTCAATGACCGCACCAACCTGCATTTCACGCGGCTGGCGGAAAACCTCAACAGCACCAACGAAGCGCTCAACCAATGGCTGTCTCAGGTGGGCAACAACTTCGCCACCCTCGGCCAGGGCGGCGATGTCGGTGTCACCGCCGCCCTGCATCATCTGTGGTTGCTGACCTATCGTGAGGCGCAGACACAGACCTATGGCGATGCGTTTCTGATGATCATGGTCTGCTTCATCATCGCCACGGCGATGGTGCCGCTGATGCGCAAAGTGCAACCACCGGCCGCACCGAGTGCCGATGCTCATTGAGCCTCGGCACCCTTGTTGAAATCAGGCCTGAGGGGTTTTGCGGAAACCGACGGCCAGACGGTTCCAGCTGTTGATGGTGCTGATCGCCACGGTCAGATCGACCATTTCCTTGGGCGTGAACCGGGCGCTGACCACTTCGTAGTCTTCATCCGGTGCATGGGTCAGGCTCAGTTGGGTCAGGGATTCGGTCCAGAGCAGCGCGGCACGTTCACGCTCGCTGAAGAACGGTGCCTCGCGCCAGGCCGTCACGGCGAACAGGCGACGCGGGGTTTCGCCACCCTTGATTGCGTCGCTGGTGTGCATGTCGATGCAGAAGGCGCAGCCGTTGATTTGCGAAGCGCGCAGCTTGACCAGTTCAATCAGGTTCTTTTCCAGCGGCAGCTTCGACACTGCGGTTTCCAACGCGATCATCGCTTTGAGGGCATCAGGGGACGCGGTGTAAAAATCGATACGCGGTTGCATGGTCTGCTCCAGGGCAAGTGGGTGTGTGACTACGTTAGCCCCCCGCCCCGGTTGCACAAATAGCCAATATTCCAGAAGTCGAGGAGGCCATTGGGTTTTGCTCATGGCGGTCATCGCGAGCAAGCTCGCTCCTACAGGGAACACGGTCATATGTGAGAGTGAACCGCGCAGCGGCCATTCAAACCCGATTGCGCAACCACTGCAAAAAGCCCTTTTTCGCCTCCGCCACCGGCAGCTCCTGAGTCAGGGTTTTCGCTTTGTACAACCGGTAATCGAGCAAGGTTTTCATCGCATCGCCGATGTCGTGACGGGCATCCAGGCATGGCTTGAGGTACGACTTTTCGATGCGATACAAGCCGCAAAAGGTCTTGGCGGTAAACTGCGCGGGCACCGAACTGTCGTCCAGGATGCCAGCCTCGCCGATCACCTCCCCCGGCCCCATGCGGCCTGATTCAAACGGTGAACCGTGACGGTTCAGCGTCACGCTGACGACGCCGGATTCGATGATGAACAAGTGATCACTGACCTCCCCCGCCTCCAGGATCGTTTCCCCGGCGCGGAAGGTTTGCAGGGTCATGTTCTGGCTGAAGGTGTCCTTTTCCTCCTGACGCAAAGTAGAGAAAATCGGCGAACTGTCGAGCAATGCCCGGGGCCGTGACAGGTTGTCGGACAGCGTGGGTTCGACGCTCGACAACAGGTTGACCCCGGACGCCTGCAAGTGTCGGTACGCCAGGTCGAACAGCTGATTGCGCACCGTGCGTTTCTCGCTCATCGACGCGACAAACCCGCTGATTTCGTATTCCACACCCGTGCTGCTGGAACCTTTCAATGCGACGCTCGGTGCCGGTGTGTCCAGCAGAAAACGGCAACCTTGCATGGCGCGCTCAAGCGCATCGATCACCGTATTCGGTCGCGCATGGGGGCTCACTTGAAGGGTGATGGATACGCCGAACATATCGCTCGGACGGCTGAAGTTGATGATCTTGGCCTTGGCGGCCAGGGAATTGGGAATCACCGCCAGGCTGCCTTGAGCGGTTTGCAGGCGCGTGGCCCGCCAGTCGATGTCGGTGACTCGGCCTTCGGTGCCGTCGATGGAGATCCAGTCATCCAGTTGATAGGGTTTGGTGGTGTTCAGGACGATCCCGGAAAACACGTCGCTGAGGGTACTTTGCAACGCCAGACCGACGATGATTGCCAACGCACCGGAGGTCGCCAGTACGCCTTTGACCGGCAATTCGAGCACGTAGGCCAGCGCGGCGATGACCGCAATCAGAAAAATCACCGCGCCAAGCAAATCCTGAAGCAGCCGCCCGGTGTGCCCGACCCGCTGCATCATCACGGCGCCGATCAGTACGGTCAGGGTCCGCGCGCCGAACAGCCACCAACCAATCTGCAAACCAGTCGCCGCCAGATGCAGGGGTACGTTTTCAGGCCACGGCGCAGGCTCGAGCGGATTGAGACCTTCGTTGAACAGCAGAACACTGAACAACGCAAAAATCACCACCCGCACCAACAGCCGCCAGCCACTGCCCATCGTACTGAGCAAGCGCCACAAACCCAGGTCGATCAGGATCAGCAGCATCGCGCAGATCAGCGGGTGTTCGGTGAGCAATGACAGCATCAAACAACTCCAGCAAAGGCCAATGAGGCGAAGATCGCACAGATTGGCCATAGTGTAGGAGCAATTGATTTGAGTGATTCTGTCGGCATCAAAAAACAAATGTGGGAACGAGCAGGCTCGTTCCCGGTAAAGGGGACCTCAGGTGCGTTGCGAATCCAGCACTTCGTGTTCGTTCGCCACTTGCTGGGCCTTGAGGTAGCTCTCGATCAGCAATTGATAATGCGGCATGGCCTGGGCGTAGACCGCCGCCCACTCTTGCGCGTCCGGACGGTTCCACGAACCTTGCAGCTCGGACAGCGTCGCCATGATGTCGATCGGCACCACACCGGCCTGGGCGAGACGGGCAATGGTCAGGTCGGTGGCAAGTTTCGAGTGGTTGCCCGAGGCATCGACCACGGCAAACACTTTGTAGCCTTCATGCACGGCCGCGATGGACGGGAACGCCAGGCACACGCTGGTCAGGGTGCCGGCGATCACCAGGGTTTTCTTGCCGGTGGCTTTGACCGCGGCGTGAAACTGCGCGTTATCCCAGGCGTTGATTTCACCTTTACGCGCCACGTATTGCGCATGGGGCGCCGCCTCGTGAATTTCCGGAATCAACGGCCCGTTCGGCCCTTGTGGAACAGAGGCAGTGGTGATCACCGGCATCTTGAGCAAGGTCGCAGCCTTGGCCAGGGCGATGGCGTTGGCGCGCAATTGCGGTACGTCCATGTCCTTGACGATCTGGAACAGCCCGCTCTGGTGGTCGATCAACAGCATCGCGCTGTCGTTGGGGTCGATGGTCGGTTTCTGGCCGTTGAAGTTGGCCGCGTTGACGGTGTTCATGAGCGTTTCCTCTTTCGTTTGGGCAACAGCCATCCCTGGCCTGAGAACCGGCCTACTCATCCTGTGTAGAGTCGGGTTATGGAAGGGCTACGGATTAACCGTGCATCTGGCCGAAGCGGCCGGACTGGAAGTCGGCGAAGGCCTGGTGGATTTCCTGCTCGGTGTTCATCACGAACGGTCCGTGGCCGACAATCGGTTCGTCGATCGGCTCGCCGCTGAGCAACAACACCACTGCGTCGCCATTGGCTTCGAGGGTCAACTGATCGCCATCGCGCTCCAACAGGGCCAGTTGCCCCTCGCGCACCAGCTCCAGACCATTGACCTGAACCGTGCCGCGCAGCACCACCAGTGCAGTGTTGCGACCTTCATGCAGGTCCAGTGTCAGCAACTTGCCGCCGTTGAGACGCAGATCCCAGACATCAATCGGGGTGAACGTGCGCGATGGGCCGGTACGGCCGTCGAACTCACCGGCGATCAGGCGCAGGCTACCGATGTTGTCCTTCAGGGTGATGTTCGGGATATCACCATCGAGGATCGTCTGGTAACCGGGCTCGGCCATTTTGTCCTTGGCGGGCAGGTTGACCCACAGTTGCACCATCTCCAGGGTCCCGCCGCTTTTGGCGAAGTCTGCGGAGTGAAACTCCTCATGCAGGATGCCCGAGGCGGCGGTCATCCATTGCACGTCGCCGGGGCCGATCTTGCCGCCACTGCCAGTAGAGTCGCGGTGTTCGACTTCACCCTTGTAAACGATAGTCACGGTTTCGAAGCCACGGTGCGGATGCTGACCAACGCCACGTCGCTCGGTGGTCGGCGTAAATTCCGCAGGCCCGGCGTGGTCAAGCAGCAAGAATGGGCTGATGTGTTTGCCCAGGTTGTCGTAGGAAAACAGCGTGCGAACCGGAAAACCGTCGCCGACCCAATGGGCCCGTGGGCTGGTGTAGATACCGATGATGTTTTTCATGGTCTCTCCTGATGAAGTGAATGAAGCCATGGACAAAGCTTAAAACCATGACCTTTGCTGCGCTAGACTGCAAAAATCAGCTTTAGCGTTCTATCTGGAGAACGATGGTGGAAGACCTCAACACCCTCTACTACTTCACCCAAGTGGTGGAACATCATGGTTTTGCCGCTGCCGGGCGGGCGCTGGACATGCCCAAGTCCAAGCTCAGCCGTCGCATTGCGCAACTTGAAGAGCGCCTCGGCGTGCGTCTGTTGCACCGCACCAGTCGGCATTGCTCACTGACCGAAATTGGCCAGGCTTACTACCAGCGTTGCCTGGCCATGCGCGTGGAAGCGGAAAGCGCCGCCGAACTGATCGAGCGCAACCGCGCCGAGCCCCAGGGGATGGTGCGCGTCAGTTGTCCGACCGCGCTGCTCAATTCCTGGGTCGGGCCGATGTTGTCCCGCTATCTGCTCAAGTACCCCTTGGTGGAGTTGTTCATCGAGAGCACCAACCGTCGGGTCGACCTGATTCACGAAGGTTTCGACATTGCGCTGCGGGTGCGTTTTCCACCGCTGGAAAACTCCGACATGGTGATGAAGGTATTGGGTAACAGCACCCAGAGCGTCGTCGGCAGCCCGGCGCTCGCGCAGCGCCTGTCGACCCCGCCGTCACCGGCCGATCTCAGTGGTTTGCCGAGCCTGCATTGGGGCGCAGCGCAGCGTGAGTATCAATGGGAACTGTTCGGCGCCGACGGCAGCACCGCGCTGATCCGGCACACGCCAAGGATGGTCACCGATGACCTGTTGGCCTTGCGTCATGCGGCGGTTGCCGGCATCGGTGTCGTGCACCTGCCGAGCGTTGTGGTACGCAATGAAATCGCCGCCGGGCGTCTGGTGGAACTGGTGCCGGGTTGGGCGCCGCAGAGCGGCGTCATCCACGCCATTTTTCCATCACGACGCGGGTTGCTGCCGTCGGTGCGCACGCTGATAGATTTTCTCGGTGAGGAATTCAGTCGCAGTGATATTGCCTGAAGGCAGCTACAAGCTTTGAGCTTCAAGCGGCAAGTTGATCGGTCAGGTTCTGGAACCTCGTCGCCCCTATCGCGAGCAGGCTCGCACACAAGGGAATGCGGTCAAATGTGTGAGCGAGCCTGCTCGCGATGAGGGCAGCACAATCACCATCAATCTCTCTGACTTCAGGCGATTCGTGATTTGCGGTAAACATTGCTTTGCCAATCCAGCGGTTTTTCCCGGGCACACAGACGCCGATACTGGCGCCCATTCCCGCTGCAATCACTGGAGTCATACATGTCTATCCCCGCATTCGGCCTGGGCACCTTTCGCTTGCAAGGCCAGGTTGTCATCGATTCGGTGAGCACCGGCCTGGAACTGGGCTACCGTGCCATCGACACCGCGCAAATCTACGAAAACGAAGCCGAGGTCGGCCAAGCCATTGCTGCCAGCGGTGTGGCCCGTGATGAGCTGTTCATCACCAGCAAGATCTGGGTCGCCAACTTCGCCCGGGATCGCTTGATCGAAAGCCTCAAGGAGAGCCTGCGCAAGCTGCAAACCGACTGCCTGGACCTGACCCTGATCCACTGGCCATCACCGGAAGACCAGATACCGGTCGAGGAATTCATGGGTGCCCTGCTGGAAGCCAGGCAACTGGGACTGACCCGGCAAATCGGCGTGTCCAACTTCACCATCGACCTGATGAAGCAGGCCATTGCCGCCATTGGTGCCGAACACATCGCCACCAACCAGATCGAACTGCACCCGTACCTGCAAAACCGTAAAGTCGCCGAGTTCGCCCAGAGCCAGGGCATCGGGATCACCTCATACATGACGCTGGCCTACGGTGAAGTGCTCAAAGACTCGGTCATCCAGCAAATTGCCGAGCGCCTTCAGGCGACCGCGGCTCAGGTCACCCTGGCCTGGGCCCTGCAATCGGGTTATGCGGTCATCCCTTCCTCGACCCGACGCGCCAACCTTGAAAGCAACCTGTGCGCCACTGCTCTGACGCTGAGCGAGGCCGATATGGGCTTGATCGCAGCACTGGATCGCGGCCAGCGCCTGACCAGCCCGAAAGGCATCGCGCCAGCCTGGGACTGAATTCAATCCTGTTGAAGCCTCCGGTCCAGCCGGGCCATGGCTTGTTGCAACTGATCGACGGCATCGTCGATCAGCGGCGCGTGGTCACTATTGAGCGCCCGCTCCAGTTGCTCGCAACACTCCACGAGGGCCAGCGCCCGAATCAGCAGCGCCCCACCCTTGATCCGGTGCGCCAGTTCGCGCAAACCGGAACGATTGCCGCTGGTATGCATGGCGAGCAGATGAACGCGATCCTCGCGGTTGCTCAACTCCAGGTCATGTAGCAGCTGATCCATGAGTTCACGTTCCGTATCGGCATATCGATCCAGTCCACTTAAATCGAACTCCACCGGACCGTCGTCGACCTGCTTCGCTGACACTTCAGCAAAACGCTGTGCCAGCCACA
This sequence comes from Pseudomonas sp. P1.8, assembly GCF_001269805.1. Taxonomy (NCBI): domain Bacteria; kingdom Pseudomonadati; phylum Pseudomonadota; class Gammaproteobacteria; order Pseudomonadales; family Pseudomonadaceae; genus Pseudomonas; species Pseudomonas sp. P1.8. Next base: position 87,303 of record NZ_LHVM01000010.1, on the reverse strand, counting down.
CCTGCAGATCCATCAAGCGAATGGGCTTGAACAGGCAATCGTCCATGCCCGCCTCCTGGCAGCGGATCTTCTCCTGCGTTTGTGCATTGGCGGTAAAGCCCAGGATCAGCAGCGGCGGTAAACCCTGCCGGCGTTCTTCATCGCGTATCGCTCGTGCCAACTCGTAGCCGCTGAGCACTGGCATGCTGCAATCTGTAATAACCACGTCGAGCTTATGCGCATGCCATTGCTCAAGGGCCTGCGCGCCGTTCTCCGCCAGGAGCACGCGGTGCCCCAGATAGCTCAGCTGCCGTGAGAGCAGCAATCGATTGGCCGGATAATCGTCGACCACCAGAATCGTCAAGGACCGGGTGCAGAGCGGAGCCTCGCCTTGGCGCAACTCGCTCTCGGGCAGCGGCGGCAAGACGATCAAATCAAGGTTGATGTCGACCCGCGTTCCCTCCCCCAGCGCGCTATCGAGCTTCAATCGCCCGCCCATCATTTCGCACAGCGTACGACTGATCACCAACCCCAGCCCGGAACCCTGCCCGGCTGATTGTTGGTTGTTGCCCGCCTGCGCGAAGGGACTGAACAGGCGCCGCTGGTCGAAAGCACTGATACCGATACCGCTGTCGGCAATGCGCACGCTGACAGCCAAATGCGCTGACGGCCTTGGCTGCGCCCGCAAGGTCAGGCTTACCGCACCTTCGTGGGTGAACTTGATGGCGTTGCTCAACAGATTGGACAGCACCTGCTTGAGGCGCAGTGGATCGAGCATCACATCGCAATCACTCTGATTGTCCAGCTCGACCCGCCATTGCAGGTTTTTCTGCACCGCCAGACCTTCGAAAACTCGACAGACCGAGGCCACCAACGCCCGCAAGTTGACCCGTTCCGGCGTCAGCGACAAATGCCCGGACTCGATACGAGCGATGTCCAGAATGTCGCCGATCAACGCCAGCAACTGTTGCCCTGCATGGGAGGCGACTTCGATGGCGGAACGATCCGTCACGCCTTCATCCGCCCGCTTCAGCGCCAGTTCGAGCATGCCGAGCAATGCATTCATCGGCGTGCGGATTTCATGGCTCATGGTTGCCAGAAACGTGGTTTTTGCACGATTGGCATCGTCCGCGGCATCCTTGGCCTCCTGCAATTGGCAGAGCCATTGCTGACGCTGCCGAATTTGCCGGCGCTGCCACAGGATCCCCACCAATGCGAACAGCAGCAGAATGCCCGCGATTGAAAACGCCTGCAAAATCGCTTGCCGATGCCGCAGCCAGTAGCTCTGCTCCACCATTGAGTCGTAGCGCCAGGGTTGGGTCAGCTCGTCGATTTCATCGGGAGGAATACTCAATAACGCCTTGTCCAGAATCGAGTGCAGCTCGATCGCATCCCGGCTGGTCGCCAAGGTACTGCGGGCGGGATCCGTGCCCACGGTACTGGTCACTTGCAGGCGATCGTGGTACTGCCGGGCGATCAGGTAACGGGCGCTGATCAGTGAGTTGATGCCACCCTGCACTTTGCCTTGGTCGACCATCTCCATGGCGTCATTGGTCAAAGGAGCATCCACCATCTGGATCAATGGAAAGTGCTGCCGAATGAAATCACCGGTAATATTGCCATAGGTCAACGCCAGGACCTTCCCGGCCATATCGTCCAGCGTCCTGGGGCTGTCCGGTGCCGCCCGGGTCACCAGCACCGACGGGCTGTTGAGAAAGGAGCGGGTAAAACGCAACGTTCCTTCGCGCTGGGAACTGAGTCCAATGCCCGCCAACACGTCGACCTGGCCATCCTTGATACCCGTCAGCATGTCCGTCACGGACTTCATGCCACGGACATCGAATTGCAACCCGGTACGCTGGCTGATTTTCGCCAGCACATCGATGACGATTCCACGAAACCTGCCCTTGCTGTCGATGAAGGAAATCGGCGGGATATTCACGTTGATCGCCACGTTCACACGCGGATGCCGTTCGAGCCAACGCTGCTCCGACACACTGAGCTGCAGCGGCTGATTGCCCGGGATGGAGGCTCCATTCGCGCCCCAGCGCCGCAGGATATTCATCTGTTCATTGGTGGTGACGAGCGCCAGCGCCTTGTTGACGATGCGCAACAACGGCGAGTTGTCACGGCTCATCGCAAACGCAAAGACACCGGACTCCATGGGCGAAAAATCAGCCAGCTGGACATTGCCCAGATAGTTTTTGCTGATCAGGTAATTGGCACTGATTGCATCTCCCAGGTACACATCAGCCTGACCAAACGCCACCGCCCCCATGGCGGCCAGGGTTGAGGGGAATAGTTTCAACTGCGCACGGGAATAGAACCGTTGCACGCTGTGTTCGGGCAAATAGTGATAGAGCGTCACCAGCCGTTTGCCGGCCAGCGTCGGATCCAGCGCCACCGTGGAGTCATCGACCGTGACCAATACCGGTTGATCGACCGCATAGGCGCTGGACATCTGTAACTGCGGGTCCTCGGACTCAAAACGATTGGCCGTTCCCAGCAAGTCAGCCTGCCCTTCCTTGATCGCCTGCACCGCTTCGGCTCGCGACGGATAGCGTCGAACCTCGATCCTGAGTCCCAGAAGCTGCTCGAGGAGGCCAGCGTAATCGGCGGTGATGCCCTCGAACACCTTGCCCGCGGTATTGAATTCGAAGGGCGGATAATCCGGGGCCGAGACCGCCAGCACCAGCTGTCCCTTTTGCTGCAACCAGCGTGATTCGCTCTCCGACAGTTTGACGGAAACACCTTCAAGGCTGGAGCGCCCCAGCAACGCCAGTGAGTGCGGTTGCGCCCAGGCCGTCGATGCCCACAGGAAGAGGCCAGCCAGCGCCAGGGCAGGCAGTCGTCGAAATAAGTTCATTCAGATCAGTTGATTGCGCAAGGCAAAATCCCTCAAATGCACCAGGGAGCTGACGTTGAGCTTGTCGATCAAGCGTGTCTTGTAGGTACTGATGGTCTTGAAGCTCAGGTGCATGATGTCGGCAATTTCCTTGTTGCTCGACCCCCGGGCCAGGTATTGCAAAATGGTCAATTCACGGTTGGAGAGCCGATCAATCAGCTCTTTCTCAGTGCGCTGCAACGCCCCCCCCGAAACAAAACTCGACGCCAGCTGAACGAAACAGGTGTAACCGGCCATCACGGTCTTCACTGCGGTTTTCAGATCCTCCAGATCCTTGCACTTGGGGACAAATGCCGCCGCCCCGGCGCGCATGCAACGTTCCTGATAAAAACGGGCTTCAAGTGAGGTGAAGACCACGACCCGACAACGCGTCTTTTCGGATTTGATACGGTCCAGTACATCCAGCCCGTTCAGACCCGGCAGGCCCAGATCCAGTAGCAAGACATCCGGTCGATGTTCACGAAACATCGACAGGACCTCATCGCCTCGGGTTGCTTCATGGATTCGTTTGAACCCCAATTCCCTGAGTACGAATTTGATCATGGAACGAATAACCGGATGATCGTCCACAATCAGTGCCGACTTCATGAAAACTCCCTGTGCAAAGACACCACGAACGAGCAAAGGACGGGCCGCGTAAAGACGCAACGGCTGCGCTGAGACTCTTGCATGGAAGAATGGAAAGAACTACCTGACAGAAATGACAGTTCCGATGAATGGTTGCCGTGGATCGACGGTGGCCATCAGCTGCGTGATGGACGCCAGTTCGGGCAGAGCGGCATGGCTCACCTGAACATGCCCGCCGGCAATGATGGGTAGCTGCGCCTGCAGGCCGTCGAAGATGAACACGTGACGGGCCTGTGGGTTGTCGACGAAAAAATCCAAGAGGTTCAACTGCCCATCGGCCAATGCCCCGTTCACAACCACCAGATCGAAAGGCTCGGTGCTGTACTCCATCAAGCTCAGCAACTCGTTGACACCTTGCACCGGAGCCACTCGGAAATAACCCAGCTGGTTGAACAACCACTCGATCCGCATACGGTGAAAGTGCTGCGTATCGGCAATCAGGATACGTAACGATTTATTGGGCACCCTGGACTCCTCTGACTGTCGGATTCATGAGGTCGCACAGGCTACGCAAGCCATAAGGATCAATCTGTAGGACTTTTCCCAAATACTGTAGGGACAACCCGACAACAGAGATAGATAACGGAGCGTCGTGGGTAGGGCTCCCACGCAATCCGTAGGAATGTTCATTACCTGCTTACTGCCAGCCGAACCGCCGGATATAGAAGCCTTTCACCGCTTGGGTCAGCGCCATGTATGCCAGCAAAATCACCGGCAGGAACACGAAGTACAGTGAGGGCAGCGCCTGCAATTTGAAGTAATGGGCCAGCGGTCCCATCGGCAGGAAAATCCCCACGGCCATGATCAGCCCGGTCATCACCAGCAACGGCATGGCCGCGCGGCTTTGCAGGAACGGGATCTTCGTCGTGCGGATCATGTGCACGATCAGGGTCTGGGTCAGCAGCCCGACCACGAACCACCCGGACTGGAACAGGGTCTGGTGATCCGGGGTGTTGGCATCGAACACGTACCACATCAAGGCGAAGGTGGTGATGTCGAAGATCGAGCTGATCGGCCCGAAAAACAGCATGAAGCGCCCGACATCTGCCGGCTGCCAACGCTGCGGTTGCTTGAGCATCTGCTCATCGACGTGATCGAACGGAATGGCGATCTGCGAAATGTCATACAGCAGGTTTTGCACCAGCAGGTGCATCGGCAGCATCGGCAGGAACGGAATGAACGCACTGGCCACCAGCACCGAGAACACGTTGCCGAAGTTTGAGCTGGCGGTCATCTTGATGTACTTGAGCATGTTGGCGAAGGTCCGGCGCCCTTCCAGCACGCCCTCCTCCAGCACCATCAGGCTCTTTTCCAGCAGGATGATGTCGGCCGCTTCCTTGGCGATGTCCACGGCGCTGTCTACCGAAATACCGATGTCGGCGGTGCGCAGGGCCGGGGCGTCGTTGATGCCGTCACCCATGAATCCAACCACATGGCCGTTGCCCTTGAGCAACCGGACGATACGCTCCTTGTGGGATGGCGTCAGTCTGGCGAAGACATTGGTAGTCTCCACAGCTTTCGCCAGCTCGGCATCGCTCATGCGTTGGATGTCGTTGCCCATCAGCAGGCCTTGCTGCTCCAGACCGACTTCGAGGCAGATCTTCGCGGTCACCCGTTCGTTGTCGCCAGTCAGCACTTTCACCGCCACGCCATGGGCAGCCAAGGCCTTGAGGGCTGGTGCGGTGCTTTCTTTTGGTGGATCAAGGAACGCCACGTAACCGATCAGGGTCAGTGCCTGTTCATCGGCAAGGCTGTAGGTGTCGCGCCCTTCGACCATTGGCCGTGCCGCCACAGCAACCACCCGCAGGCCTTCGGCGTTGAACGTGGCCGTGACCTGGCGGACTCGCGCCAGCAGTTCTTCGGTCAAGGCTTCATCGACTTCGCCATGGCGCACCCGCGAGCAGACTGCCAGCACCTCTTCCACCGCGCCCTTGCAGATCAGCAGGTGCGGTTGATCGCGCTCGGCGACCACCACCGACATGCGCCGGCGGGTGAAGTCGAACGGGATCTCGTCGACCTTGCGAAACGCTGTGCCGACTTTCAGCTCACGGTGGATTTCGACGTGTTCGAGCACCGCCACATCCAGCAGGTTCTTCAGGCCGGTCTGGTAGTAGCTGTTGAGGTAGGCCATTTCCAGCACATCATCGGAGTCATTGCCCCAGACGTCGACATTGCGCGCCAGGAAGATTTTGTCCTGGGTCAGGGTGCCGGTCTTGTCGGTGCACAGCACGTCCATGGCACCGAAATTCTGGATCGCGTCGAGGCGTTTGACGATGACCTTCTTGCGCGACAGGAACACTGCGCCTTTGGCCAGGGTCGAGGTGACGATCATCGGCAGCATTTCCGGGGTCAGGCCCACGGCAATCGACAGCGCAAACAGCAGTGCTTGGGTCCAGTCGCCCTTGGTGAAACCGTTGATGAACAACACCAGCGGCGCCATCACGAACATGAAGCGGATCAGCAGCCAGCTGACTTGGTTCACCCCGGTCTGGAACGAAGTCGGCGCCCGGTCGGTTGCACCCACGCGCTGGGCCAGTGCGCCGAAATAGGTGCTGTTGCCGGTGGTGAGTATCACCGCCATGGCTGTGCCCGATACCACGTTGGTGCCCATGAACAGTATGTTGTCCAGGTCCAGCGGGTTGCGGGTGTCGCAGGTCTGCTGACGGGGGAATTTTTCCACCGGCATCGATTCACCGGTCATCGCCGCCTGGCTGACGAACAGGTCCTTGGCGCTGAGTACCCGGCAATCGGCGGGGATCATGTCACCGGCGGACAACACGATCAGGTCGCCCGGCACCAAAAATCTGATCGGCAACTCGATGCGCCAGGCATTCTGATTGTCCAGGTCTCGGCGCATCACCGTGGCGGTGTTGCTGACCATGGCCTTTAGGGCGTCGGCGGCCTGGTTGGATCGGGTTTCCTGCCAGAAGCGCAGTAGGGTCGAGAGCACCACCATGGTGAAAATCACGATGGCGGCTTTCATGTCTTCGGTCAGCCAGGAGATGACCGCCAGCAGCGTCAACAGCAGGTTGAACGGATTCTTGTAGCAGTGCCACAGGTGCGACCACCAGGGCAGCGGCTGTTCGTGCTCGACTTCATTGAGGCCCAATTGCTCGCGCAGAACATCGGCTTCGAATTCGTTCAGGCCGTCGGTATGACTGCCCAGAGTGTTGAGCAAATGGCCGGTGTCGCTGCCGGCAGCGGCCACCAGGGTTTGCGCCAGGGCGGGCGGGACTTCACGGTTGACCGTGGTGTCGGTGAAGGTTTCCAGCAGCGCCAGACGGCGGAAGTGCCGGGCGATGTGGCGGTTACGCAGGAAGCCTGCGAAGAATTCCTTGAGGGTAAGTTTCATGGCGGGTGCCCCTTTGGCCAGCCGGGAAACCATCGAGCAGGCAGTCCATGCCGCTGCCGCCGGAACAACCGGCAAAGCAAGGCCTGGCGCGCCGATCACGAATGACAGGCGTGTCGAAAGAGCGCCAGCCACGACAAAAAGTCGAAACCACGCACCGTTCAGCGTCGATGAGAGAGGCGTCGGGACACGGTCGGGAGTGACCATGAACGGAATGCCGCTGCTCGCTTTTCGGCGAGACAACGGCACAGGAGACTGCGCGTTATCTTGCCGAGAAAATGCCGGTTACCGAAGCCGGCCGACAACTGTCACTCGAACAAATACCCACTGTGGGTCTCCGTGATTGATGAAAACGCGTGGAGCTTACGCCCCGATATTTGCAGCGTAAACCCGTTACAAAATCTTGCAGGGGCAATCGCAGGGATCTTCAGGAAGGGTTCAGGATTCGACATTTTCGTTGTTGTCGAGAGCGTCATCGCCAGCAAGCCGGCTCCTACAGGGGATATTCGCAACGACGAAAATCCACTGTAGGAGCCGGCTTGCTGGCGATAGGGCCTCGCGGACGCTACACATCTCAGCTGGCTGTGGCCAACAACAAATCCACCACCGACCGCCCATGCCCGCGATGCTTGCCATGTTCATACAGTGAACCGGCAATCTCGTCGGCACGAATCGGCAGGATCGACAGCAACGTGTCGCTCAGTCCATGGCTGGCCTGGCAAAAACCCTGCATGTAGAGACCGGCCTTGCAGCGCTCGTCAGTGATCAGCTTGTAGTTGCGATCGACCTCGAAATCACCCAGATATTGCTCCAGCGGCGCCAGCAACTTGCGGTGCATCTGGCGCTCGTAACCGGTGGCCAACACCACGGCGTCGTAATGACGAACCGAGACTTCACCGGTGGCGTTGTTGCGCGACACCAGTTCGATCCCGCGTTCGGTGGCGGTGGCTTCTGAGAGGGTGGTCAAGGTGTGGAACGCATGGCGGGCGATGCCCGAGACTTTCTGCCGATAGAAAATACCGTAGATGCGCTCGATCAGATCGATGTCCACCACCGAATAGTTGGTGTTGTGGTACTCGTTTACCAGTCGCTCGCGCTCACGGTCGGGCTGCTGGAACACCAGGTCAGTAAACTCTGGCGAGAACACTTCATTGACGAAGGGGCTGTCGTCGGCCGGCTTGAGTGCCGAACCGCGCAGGATCATGTCCACCTGCACCGACGGGAAGCTGTCGTTCAAATCGATGAAGGCTTCCGCCGCGCTCTGCCCGCCACCGATGATCGCAATGTTCATCGGCCGGTTTTCCACGCACGGCTGTTTGGCCATTTGCGCCAGATACTGGGAATGGTGGAACACCCGGCCATCATCCTTGAGCGCCTTGAACACCTCGGGAATGCGTGGCGTGCCACCGGCGCTGACCACCACCGAACGGGTGGTGCGCACCTGCTGATGCCCGGTCGAATCTCGCGAGATCACTCGTAGCGCCTCGACCTGATGGTTATGCAGCACCGGCTCGATGGTCAGCACTTCTTCGCCGTAGCGGCATTGCGCGGTGAACTGCCCGGCGACCCAGCGCAGGTAGTCGTTGTACTCCATGCGGCACGGATAGAACGTGCCCAGATTGATGAAATCCACCAGACGACCGTGGGCCTTGAGGTAATTGACGAACGAATAAGGGCTGGTCGGGTTGCGCAGGGTCACCAGGTCCTTGAGGAAGGAAATCTGCAACTCGCTCTGGGTCACCAGGGTGTTGCCATGCCAGCGGTAATCGGCCTGCTTGTCGAGAAACAGCACATCCAGTTCGCCCTGGATGGCCCCGCGCTCTTGCAGCGCGATGGCCAGCGCCAGGTTCGAAGGGCCGAAACCGACGCCGATCAGGTCGTGAACGTTGGGCGATGCAATTGCCTGTGTCATTTCCAGTGTCCTCTGGATGAGCCCCTCAACAATGGGGCATTGAACCTAAGTGACCTGACCGGCCAAGGGCAGCACAACAGGTCGTCTGTTGAGTAGGAACGAGGACACTTGAACAAAATTTAACGTGTGAGGAGTCCGTCAGCTCAATGGCCATCCCACTGTCGCATGCGTGTACGGCAATGCTTCATGGCGTTGACAATGTGCTTCTCGACCAGCGCCCGGGAAATACCGAGCTGTTCGGCAATTTCCGGATGGGACAGGCCTTCGATCTTGCGCAGCAGGAAGCTTTCGCGGCACAGCCGTGGCAATTGAGCCAAGGCACGCTGGAGCATTTCCAGGCGCTGGCCATGATCGAGGGCACTGTGTGGAGAGGGTGTGAAATAACGCTCTTCGGTATCGAGCACATCCAGCGGCTCGGCCTGACGCAACGCGTTGCGCCGGTGATCGTCGATGACCAGGTTGAGCGCGGTGCGGTAAAGGAACGCCCGCGGTTGCTCGATCGGCGCGTCGCTGGTGCGCTCCAACACCCGCAGATAGGCGTCATGCACCACATCTTCGGCGACCTGACGGTTGCCGAGCCTGGCGTTCAGGAAACACACCAGCTCTCGATAGTAGTTTTCCAACATGACTCCGGTCCGCGCGGGGGCGGTTTCTGTCCTTGAGCCCTTTGCGTGACCGTTGAAATAAACAGTGGCACGGTAGTGGCAATTCGAGTCGCGTAATTTATAGTAATTCTCATATAGATTTAAAGTACTTTAAACGCAGGCGATGCCGCCGGCTGCGATCTTTTGATTTTCGACTTTGCAAGATCAAAGGATCGCAGCCTGCGGCAGCTCCTGCGCAAACGTGTGTGAATGTGTCGCCAGCTAAATTGGCCGGTGCTTTTATCGTTTACAAGGACAGCTCCCCTTCTGCGCCCGGTCTTCCCGCTGCGGCTCGATGGGCTAATTCCCAAGGCCGGAACCCTGCATGAAACGCCCTCGACAGACCCGACGCACCCTGTTTGCAGTACTTTGCCTGATCCCCGTCATCGCCGTGGCTGCCTGGCAATTCATCCCGCCGGGCCGTGACCAGTTCGCCACCGTGCAGGTCACCCGCGCCGACATCGAAAGCAGCGTCACGGCTCTGGGCACCCTGCAACCGCGAAGCTATGTCGACGTCGGCGCCCAGGCGTCCGGGCAGATTCACAAGATCCACACGGAAGTCGGCGACGTGGTCAAGGAAGGCCAGTTGCTGGTGGAAATCGACCCGTCCACGCAACAGGCCAAACTCGACGCGGGGCGTTTCTCCATCGAAAACCTCAAGGCACAGTTGCAGGAACAACGGGCGCAACACGAGCTCGCCCGGCAGAAGTTCCAGCGCCAACAAAACCTCGCCGCCGGCGGCGCCACCCGTGAAGAAGACGTGCAGACCGCCCAGGCCGAACTGCGCGCCACACAGGCTCGGGTCGACATGTTCCAGGCGCAGATCCGCCAGGCCGAAGCCAGCCTGCGCAGCGATCAGGCCGAACTCGGTTACACGCGAATCTACGCACCGATGGCCGGCACCGTGGTGGCGCTGGATGCCCGGGAAGGCCAGACCCTCAATGCCCAGCAACAGACACCGCTGATTCTGCGCATCGCCAAGCTGTCGCCGATGACGGTGTGGGCCGAAGTCTCGGAGGCCGACATCGGCCACGTCAAACCCGGCATGCATGCCTGGTTCACCACCCTCAGTGGTGGCAGCCGTCGCTGGAACAGCACCGTGCGACAAATCCTGCCCGTACCGCCCAAGCCGCTGGACCAGACCAGCCAGGGCGGCGGCAGCCCCGCCAGCACCAACAAAAGCGGGAGCGCGCGCGTGGTGCTTTACACCGTGTTGCTGGACGTCGACAACGCCGACAACGCGTTGATGGCGGAAATGACCACCCAGGTATTTTTTGTCGCCGATCAGGCAAAAAACGTACTCACCGCCCCCATCGCGGCCCTGCAAACCGGCGCACAGGCCAACGTGCAAACCGCTCAGGTGATCGCCCGCAACGGCAGCATCGAGCAGCGCGACGTGCGCACCGGCATCAGTGACCGCTTGCGCGTGCAGATCCTCGACGGCTTGCAGGAAGGCGATCACCTGTTGATCGGTCCGGTCGACGGGAGTGGCGGCTGAATGCAGACGCCCCTGATCGAACTGCTGGACATCCGCAAAGCCTATGGCGGCGGCGACGCGCCTGAGGTGCACGTGCTGCGCGGCATCGACCTGACGATCCATGCCGGTGAGTTCGTGGCCATCGTCGGCGCGTCCGGTTCCGGCAAGTCGACGCTGATGAACATACTCGGCTGTCTCGACCGACCGACCTGCGGCGAATACCGTTTCGCCGGGGAAAACGTCGCCGCCCTCGACAACGATGAACTGGCCTGGCTACGCCGGGAAGCCTTCGGTTTCGTGTTCCAGGGTTACCACCTGATTGCGTCCGCGTCGGCCCAGGAGAACGTCGAGATGCCGGCAATCTATGCAGGCTTGCCCGCCTCCGATCGCCACGCCCGCGCCGCCGCCCTGCTCGACCGTCTCGGGTTGGCCTCGCGTACCGGCAACCGCCCGCACCAGCTATCCGGCGGGCAACAGCAACGGGTGTCCATTGCCCGCGCCTTGATGAACGGCGGCCATATCATCCTCGCCGACGAACCGACCGGCGCCCTCGACAGTCACAGCGGCGCCGAAGTCATGGCCTTGCTCGACGAACTGGCCAGCCAGGGTCACGTGGTGATCCTCATCACCCACGACCGCGAAGTCGCGGCCCGGGCCAAACGCATCATCGAAATTCGCGACGGCGAGATCATCAGTGACAGCGCCCGGGACAATCGCGCCGCGCAACATTCGGCCAACCCCGGCGCCTTGCAAGCCGTGGATCTGCGCAGGCGCCTGAGCGAAGGCGCGGAAGCCACCGGCGCCTGGAAAGGCGAGTTGGTGGATGCGGTGCAAGCGGCGTGGCGGGTGATGTGGATCAACAAGTTTCGCACCGCTCTGACGCTGCTGGGGATCATCATAGGCGTGGCCTCGGTGGTGGTGATGCTCGCCGTCGGTGAAGGCAGCAAGCGCCAGGTGATGGCGCAGATGGGGGCGTTCGGCTCAAACATCATTTACCTCAGCGGCTCGGCGCCCAATCCGCGCACGCCACTGGGCATTGTCACCCTCGACGACGTCGCGGCCATCGCCAGCCTGCCGCAGGTGATGCGGATCATGCCGGTCAACGGGCAGGAAGCCGGCGTGCGTTTCGGCAACCTCGACCACTTGAGCTACGTCGGCGGCAACGACACCAACTTCCCGGCGATCTTCAACTGGCCGGTGGTGGAAGGCAGCTATTTCACCCATGCCGATGAACAGAACGCAGCCGCCGTCGCGGTGATCGGCCACAAGGTGCGGACCAAGTTGCTCAAGGACGTGGCCAACCCGATTGGCCAATACATCCTGATCGAAAACGTGCCCTTCCAGGTGGTCGGCGTGCTCGCCGAAAAAGGCGCCAGTTCGGGTGATTCCGACAGCGACGACCGCATCGCCATCCCCTACTCCGCTGCGAGCGTGCGCCTGTTCGGCACGCACAACCCCGAGTACATCGCCATCGCCGCGGCTGATGCGCGCAAGGTCAAGGAAGCGGAACAGGCCATCGAACAGCTGATGTTGCGCCTGCATAACGGCAAGAAGGATTTCGAACTGACCAACAACGCGGCGATGATCCAGGCCGAGGCGCACACGCAAAATACCCTGTCGCTGATGCTCGGCTCGATTGCCGCGATTTCGCTGCTGGTGGGCGGGATCGGCGTGATGAACATCATGCTCATGACCGTGCGCGAGCGCACCCGCGAGATCGGTATCCGCATGGCCACCGGTGCTCGCCAGCGGGACATCCTGCGCCAGTTCCTCACCGAAGCGGTGATGCTCTCGGTGGTTGGCGGACTCACCGGGATCGCCCTGGCGCTGATCGTCGGCGGCGCGCTGATGCTCAGTGAAGTGGCCGTCGCGTTTTCCTTGATAGCGGTGCTGGGCGCCTTCGGCTGCGCCCTGATCACCGGTGTTGTCTTCGGCTTCATGCCGGCCCGCAAAGCTGCCCGACTCGACCCGGTCACGGCCCTTACCAGTGAATGATCTCTCCATGAAGCCGCTCTCGATCAAGCCGTCACTCAGCCTGCTGACCGTGTGCCTGTTGCTCAGTGCCTGCGGCAGCCCGGCCGAGCGCCCGGACAGCGGCATCCAGCCGCCCGCCGCCTGGCAATCGCCCCACACGGCGAGTGCCGCTCACGACAACACGCAATGGTGGAACCGCTTCGGCAGCCCGCAACTGGGACGCCTGATCGAAGAGGCCCGGCTTGGCAGTTACGACCTCGCCGCAGCCATCGCCCGGGTGCGCCAGGCGCGGGCGGACACGGTGATTGCCGGTGGCTCGCAACTGCCCGAGGTCAAGGCGGCGGTGAATGCCAATCGCGAGAAGCTGCTGCGCGGCGATGGCTATAGCCAACTCGATGCCGATGACAGCAACAAGGCAGTGGATTACTTCGACGCCAGCCTCACGGCCAGTTATGAAATCGATTTCTGGGGCGGCCAGCGCGCCAGCCGGGACAGTGCGCAGTTCGCTTTGAAAGCCAGCGAGTTCGATCAGGCCACGGTGGAATTGACACTGCTCAGCGGAGTCGCCAACGGCTACGCGCAAGCCCTGTCGCTCCAGGAACAGCGCCGCATCGCCGAGCTGAACCTGGCCAATGCCCAACGCGTGCTGAAACTGGTGCAGACCCGTTTTGACTCCGGCTCCGCCACGGCCCTGGAACTGGCGCAGCAAAAAAGCCTGGTGGCCGCACAACAACAGCAATTGCCGCTGGTGCAGCAACTGGCCCAAGACGCGCGCGTCAGCCTCGCCCTTCTCCTCGGCCGCCCGGTACAGGAGCTGTCATTGGGACAGGAGCATTTCGATCAACTGACCTGGCCGGTCATCGATGCGGCAATACCCAGCCAATTGCTCAGCCGTCGTCCAGACATCGCCCGGGCCGAAGCCCAACTGGCTTCGGCACAAGCCGATGTCACCGTGGCCCGCGCCGCGATGCTGCCGAGCGTGACCCTGAGCGCCCAAATCGGCTCCGGCGCCGACAGTGCCAGCGACATTCTGCGCAGTCCGTTCTACAACCTGTCTGCCGGATTGCTCGCGCCGGTTTTCAACAACGGCCGTCTCGGCGCCCAGCGCGACAAGGCCACGGCCCGGCAGGAGGAACTGCTGGAGACTTACCGTGGCGCGATCATCAACGGTTTTGCCGACGTCGAGAAAGCCCTCAATAGCATTCGCGGGCTCGACGCACAGCGTCAGTGGCAGGGTGAGGAACTGAGTCAGGCACAAACGGCGTTCAACATTGCGCAGAGCCGTTATCAGGCTGGGGCCGAGGATTTGCTGATCGTGCTGGAGACCCAACGCACATTGTATGCGGCGCAGGATTTGAACGTGCAACTGCGGCTGTCGCGGATGCAGGCGAGTATTGCGTTGTACAAGGCGCTTGGGGGTGGGTGGCAGGTTCTGTAATCGTTGTCGTTAGTGAGTACGCCTTCGCGGGCAAGCCCGCTCCTACAGTGATTTTTTGTTGCCCGGAAATTTCGAGTACACCCACGGCCCCTGTAGGAGCTGGCTTGCCAGCGAAGAGGCCGGCCTATCCAACATCAACATTGCCTGCCAGGACGCCTTCGCGGGCAAGCCCGCTCCCACAGTGGTTTTTGTTGTTCGCAAATTTCACGCACACCCAAGGACCCTGTGGGAGCTGGCTTGCCAGCGATTGAACGATTACGCGGTATCAAACCGGAGTTTGCCTGGCTTTCAGATGGCGGGCATACCACGGCCGCTGCGGTATTTTTCGGAACAAGCCCTTCAACTTTGTCTCGTCCTCGCCAAAGGTGATGCGCAACGCCAGCTTCATGGTTTCCGGGTCCATTTCCACAGACTGACCCGCTCGCAACCCCGGTGTGGTGCTGCAACCGTGGGTGATCGGCCCCAGCCACGGGTCGTCGATCTCGACCCAGCGCCCCGGCGCAAACCATTGCACACCCTTGACCTCCTGCCGACTGACCTGCCCCGGATGGAAGCGCTCGTGGGCACGGAACCAGTCTTCCAGGCGATCGTCGATCCAGCCATGAAAGTGCCAGAACACCGGGCTGACATGAGAGGAAAACGGGTCGCCGAGAAAATCGTTCTCCGGCGCAAACCAGCGCGCGGAAAAGTCCGACGGATCCCGAGCGAACGGCACCGGCTGGCCGTTCGAGGGGTCACGCGGTACCGAAGCCCAGCGCATGTGCAGCCAGTCGTGCAGGCCCAGCTCGACCTCCGAACCGAACTGCCCAAGCGTCAGCGTCGACAGGTAACGCGGGTCGCGGTAGCGCGATTCCCAGACCTGGAAGTTGCTGTGGTAGGTCTCGGCGGTCTTGATGTCGCTGACCCACTGCGTGTACTCGTCATCGTCTTCGGCCAGCCAGGTCGGCGGCAGCGACGTGCCGTCGTGGTTGTCGAAGTAGCGGGCGAAGCCGAGCCGGTCCCGCGCCAGTTCCGGCTGCGGTAACGGGAAATGCGTCCAGGACGGCAGGTCCTGCATCGTGCGCGCCGTGCCGAGCATGTGCCGGTGCATGAAGAAAAAATCCACGCCCGAGCCGTTGCGATCCTTGCGCTCGCCACGGGCATCGCGCTCCTTGTCACGCGGGCCGGGTTGCCAGCCGATGCCGCGCAAGGCTGCGCGCTGGTCTTCGGACAGCTTGTGCCATTTGTCCCGGGAGGCATGCCAGAGCTGGTGAAACAGCCGGTGTTCCGGGGAAACCAGCCACGCCAGCAAGGTCGGGTTGAGCCCTGTGCGCTCGCGCGCTTCGGGGAACACGCGCTTGACCGCAATGAAGCGATTGTCCTGGGAGGTCAGCATCAGCGGACGATCCAGGTTCAGCACGCGACCACTGAGGGTGCGGCTGCCAGCGTTACCGAAACCGCCCCAGACCTCGTCCAGGGTCATGTCGAATTCGTAGGCGCAGCTGCCGTTGGCACTGACCAGCCGCCAACTCAACTGCGCCGGATTCGTCCCGGAAAGATCGCCGAGCACGCGCAAACGGGGTTCTTCGCTGCTGCGCAAACGCTCGGCTGTGTCGAGGAAACCGCTGACACCACGACCTTTGTGCCCGATGTCGAGAAACACTTCCAGGCCCTCCAGCGGCAAACCCTCGATACCGGCGTCACGCCCTTCAAAGCGAATCTTCCAGACGCCGCGCAAGGTATCCGCCAGCCGCTGGCCCGCGACATCCGCCACATCGAACGACGCTTCGCCGGGTGTGATCGTCGGGTCCGCTCTGGTCAACTCGCGATGTCCGTAATACACCGCAGGCAGGGCAGCACCGGTCAGCGCCACACCTGCGAGGAACCATCGTCGAGAAATCGTCATTGCCCTACCTGTGTCAGCCATGGAGCAGGCTTTATCCAAGCTAGAACGTTTGTTGTGCCGACAAATTTAACGGCTTCACTGTAGGAGCTGGCTTGCCAGCGAAGAGGCCGGCACAAACACCTAAATTCTCAGCCCGTCCACTCGTTCCCCCCAGATAGCAAAGGCCCCGCGCCTGCACCCTGACGGCGAACCCGACTGAGACGGCAATGACAAAACCACGTTCGAAAAAGGCTCTTTTCATTGGCCTGCCGCTGGCCCTGACGATCAGCGCGGGTGCCGGTTACATGGCTTGGGATTATTGGTTCAAGGACAATCCCGGCTACCCGGTCAAGGTGATGAAACAGGCCGATGCCTTGCAGGAACGCATCCTCTCATTCGACAGCCATATCACCGTGCCGATGGATTTCGGTACCGCCGGCAACGAAGTCGACAAGGACGGCGAAGGCCAGTTCGACCTGGTCAAGACCGGCCGCGGTCGTTTGTCTGGCGCAGCGCTGACGATCTTCGGCTGGCCGGAAATCTGGAACGGTCCCAACGCGCCGCATCGCCCCACTGCCGGCTTCATCGACGAGGCCCGGCATGAGCAGGAAACCCGCTACAAGATCATCAGTGCAATGGTCCGCGACTTTCCCAATCAGGTGGCCATTGCCTACACCCCCGACGATTTTCGCCGTCTGCACGGCGAAGGCAAATTCGCGATTTTCATGAGCATGCTCAACGCCTACCCGCTGGGCAATGACCTCAACGCACTCGACAAGTGGGCGGCCCGGGGTATGCGCATGTTTGGCTTCAGCTATGTGGGCAACAACACCTGGGCCGACTCATCGCGACCGCTACCATTCTTCAACGATTCACGGGACGCCCTCGGCGGGCTTTCGGACATCGGCAAGCAAGCGGTGCAGCGCCTCAACGACCTGGGCGTGATCATCGATGTGTCGCAGATGTCGACCAGGGCCCTGGAGCAAGTGGCGCAACTGAGTCGCACGCCGATGGTCGCCTCCCACTCGGCGCCCCGCGCCCTGGTGGACATCCCGCGCAACCTCAGCGACCAGGAAATGCAGCTGATCAGAAACAGCGGCGGCGTGGTGCAGATTGTCGCTTTCCCAACCTACATCCGCCCACTGAGCCAGGCCACCCAGGACAAACTCAACGCCCTGCGAGCGCGCTTCGACCTGCAACCTTTGCAAGGCCTGGAAATGGCGCTGATGCCCGGCGACCCGGTCATCACCGTCTGGCCGGAGCAGCGTTTCGGCGAGTACGCCAGCCAGCTCTATTCGATCCTCGACGAAGAGCCCAAGGCCACCCTCAAGGATTACGGCGACGCCATCGATTATGCCGTGAAGAAAATCGGCATCGACCACGTAGGCATCAGCTCCGACTTCAACGACGGTGGCGGTCTCGATGGCTGGAAAGACGTCAGCGAGGCCCGCAACGTGACCGCCGAGCTGATCAGCCGCGGCTACGGCGAAGCCGACATCGCCAAGCTTTGGGGCGGCAACTTCCTGCGGGTCTGGGATCAGGTACAGAAGTCCTCCCGGCCCGTCGTCCAGAACTGATTTTTACTTTTGCCAAAGCGAACCGAATACATGACCAACCGTCGTTCATTCCTCAAGCAGGCCGGCATCCTGGCCGCTGGCATCCCCCTGGCCTCGGCCGTGAACCTGCCGGCACTGGCCGCCACTCCCGCACCGCTGCCCAAGGACAAATGGGACCAGTTGCGCCAGTTGTTCACCCAGGACCCGAACTACCTGCATTTCGCCAATTTCCTGGTGACCTCGCACCCGCACCCAGTGCGTGAAGCCATCGAAATGCACCGCGTCAACCTTGACCGCAACCCAGGCCTGGCCATGGATTGGCATCGTGGCGAAACCGAGAAACGCGAGGAAGAAGTGCGCGTCTGGGCCGGTCGCTACTTGAAGGCCAAGCCGTCGCAGATCGCCCTGACCGGCAGCACCACCGAAGGCCTGGCGATGATTTACGCCGGCATCCACGTGCGCTCGGATCAGGAAATTCTCACCAGCGAACACGAGCACTATGCCGCCAACACAGTCTTGGAATATCGCACACAGAAGGACGGCACCCAGGTCCGCAAAATCAAATTGTTCGAAGACCCGTACAAGGTCTCCACCGCTGAGGTGCTGGCCGCGATTGAAAGCAACATTCGCCCCGAGACCCGCGTGCTGGGCATGACGTGGGTGCATTCCGGCAGCGGCGTGAAACTGCCCATCGGCGAGATCGGCAAACTGGTGGAAGCGAAAAACCGTGGCCGCGCCGACAAGGACCGCATCCTCTATGTGGTCGATGGCGTGCACGGCTTTGGCGTGGAGAACGTCGACTTTCCCGACATGCACTGCGATTTTTTCATTGCCGGCACCCACAAATGGATGTTCGGCCCACGGGGCACCGGGATCATCTGCGCCCGCTCCGACGAGCTCAAGGACGTCACCCCGACCATACCGACTTTCTCCGAAGCGACGCAGTTTTCGACGGTGATGACCTACGGCGGCTATCACTCCTTCGAACACCGCTGGGCGCTGACCGAGGCCTTCAAGCTGCACCTGGAACTGGGCAAGGCTGATGTCGCGGCGCGTATCCACCAGATCAACAGCTACCTGAAAAAACGTCTGCAAGCGCACCCGTCGGTAGAGCTGGTGACGCCGTTGTCGCCTGAGTACTCCGCCGGTTTCACCTTCTTCCGCATCAAGAACCGGGACTGTGAGGAAGTCGCCAATTACCTGATGGACCAGCGCGTGGTGTGCGACGCCGTTGACCGGGATGTCGGGCCGATCATTCGTGTCTCGCCGGGGTTGCTCAATACCCAAGCGCACATCGACCGCCTGATGGAACTGCTGGCCAACCAGGTCTGACTGAGCGAGAGCCAATATGAAAATCCCCCTGAAAAAACTCGGCGCCCTGACGCTGTTGGCCGTACTCGGCAGCGCTTTGCCCGGCCTCGCCCAGGCCTACACCGCGCCATTGCCCGGCAAGGTCTTCAAGGATTGCCGTAACTGCCCGGAAATGGTGGTGTTGCCCGCCGGCACCTTCAGCATGGGCACCCCGGACGACGAGGTCGGCCGCGAACCTGATGAAGGCCCGATGCATGCGGTGACGTTCGACAAACCCTTCGCCATGAGCCGCTACCAGATCACCGCCAGCGAATGGGACCAGTACATGAAGGAAACCGGAGTCACCCTGCCCGATGGCGACACCCGCCCCGGTCGCGAATGCATCAACAGCAAACCACGCTACCCCCAGGGCCCGCGCCAGCCAGCGGTGTGCATGAACTTCGCCGAGGTCAGCGCCTATGTCGCGTGGCTCTCGATGAAAACCGGTCAGCACTACCACATCGTCAGCGAGGCCCAGCGCGAATACGCGGCCCGCGCCGGCTCAACCGGGCCGTTCCCCTTCCCGTTCGACCCGGGCACCGAGTACAGCATCGCCACCCACGCCAACACCTACGGCCCGGTCGATGGCTACAGCTACAGCTCGCCGGTCGGCAGCTACCCACCCAACGCCTTCGGCATGTACGACATGCACGGCAACGTCTACGAGTGGATCGCCGACTGCTACCACCCGGACTACGTTGGCGCGCCCACCGATGGCAGCGCCTGGACTGAACCGAACTGCGACACCCTGCGCATCCGCGGCAACGACTGGGGCGAAGCACCGGTGTTTTCGCGCTCGGGCAACCGCAACGACATCGATCCACAAACCCGTGGCGACTGGATTGGTTTCCGCGTTGTGCGCACGCTCTAATCCCTCCCCAACCCTTATGGGTGCAGACTTGTTCGCGATGAGGCCGGTACCTCCGACATCAATGCTGACTGACAGACCGCCATCGCTGGCAAGCCAGCTCCTACAGTTTTTGCGTCGACCACAAACCATTCGAACAACCCCAACCCTGTAGGAGCAAGCTTGCTCGCGATGAGGCCGGTACCTCCGGCATCGATGTTGACTGACAGACCGCCATCGCGGGCAAGCCAGCTCCTACAGTTTTTACGTCGACCACAAACCATTCGAACGCCACCAAACCTGTAGGAGCAAGCTTGCTCGCGATGAGGCCCGTACATCCGACATCGATGATACTGGCAAGCTCTCTCCCACAGGTTTTGCATCGCCCACCGTTTAAATTAAGCCCTCCATCAGACGTTCTACTGGGTATCTGCCTCAGCCCCAAGGAACCCTCTGCTCATGACCCAGCCAACGCGCGGTGCAATTCATGAATTGTTCACCCTCCTCAAACCGTTCCGGCTGGTTGTCAGTCTGTCGATCGTTCTGGGCATGGTCGGCGGTCTGAGCGTGACGGTGTTGCTGGCCACGATCAACAACGCACTGCACTCGGCGGATGGACTGACCCAAGGTGTGGTCGCGCTATTCGGTGGTCTGTGCCTGCTGGCGCTCGGCAGTTCGATCTGCTCGGACATCGGTACCAATTACGTCGGCCAGCACATCATCGCCAGGCTACGCAAAGAGCTGGGGGAGAAGGTGCTTTGCGCGCCCATCGAACAGATCGAGCGCTACCGCAGCCACCGCTTGATCCCGGTACTGACCCACGACGTCGACACCATCAGCGACTTCGCTTTCGCCTTCGCGCCACTGGCGATTTCCCTGACCGTGACCCTCGGGTGCATGGGTTACCTGGCGATGCTGTCGTGGCCGATGTTCCTGATGATGGTGCTGGCGATTGCCATCGGCACCGGCATTCAGTTCTACGCACAGGGCAAGGGCATCCAGGGTTTCATGGCCGCCCGCGACGCCGAAGACGAGTTGCAGAGGCACTACAACGCCATCGCCGGTGGCGCCAAGGAGCTGCGCATTCACCGTCCGCGTCGCCAGCGCATGTTTGAATCGGGCATCAAGGGCACGGCCGATTTCATCTGCAACACCCAGGTGCGCTCGATCAATACTTTCGTGATCGCCAAGACCCTGGGCTCGATGCTGTTCTTCGTGGTGATCGGCCTGGCGCTGGCCCTGCAATCATTCTGGCCGAGCGCCGACAAGGCCGTGATGAGCGGGTTCGTGCTGGTGTTGCTGTACATGAAAGGGCCGATCGAACATTTGGTCAGCACCTTGCCGATCGTGAGCCGGGCGCGCATTGCCTTCCGGCGCATTGCCGAACTGTCGAGCCAGTTTTCTTCCCCCGAACCGCACCTGTTGCTCAGCGACAAAGGCAACGCTGCGGCCGTGGTCAATCGCCTGCAACTGGACAACGTCAGTTATGCGTTCCCGGCCGCACCGGGCAGCGAAGCGTTTCGCCTGGGTCCGGTGAACCTGACCATCGAGCAAGGCGAGATCATTTTCATCGTCGGTGAAAACGGTTGCGGCAAGACCACCTTGATCAAATTGCTGCTGGGTCTCTACGCGCCGCAACAGGGTGCCATCGTGCTCAACGGTCAAGCCATCGACGCGCAGAGCCGTGACGACTACCGCCAGTTGTTCACCACGATTTTTGCCGACTACTACCTGTTCGATGACGTGGTGCAGGGCGACCGGCACATCCCTGAAGACGCCAATCAATACCTGCAACGGCTGGAGATTGCGCACAAGGTCAGCGTCAGGGACGGCCGCTTCACCACCACCGACCTGTCCACCGGCCAGCGCAAACGCCTGGCGCTGGTCAATGCGTGGCTTGAGGAACGCCCGGTGCTGGTGTTCGACGAATGGGCCGCCGACCAGGACCCGACCTTCCGCCGAATCTTCTACACCGAACTGCTCCCGGACCTCAAACGCCTGGGCAAAACCATCATCGTCATCTCCCACGACGATCGCTATTTCGACCTGGCCGATCAACTGGTGCGCATGGAGTCCGGCCGGGTCGTGACCGAGCGCACAGCCGCCTGACAGCCGTTGCCGACACGCAGGTCATTGTTTTTCGAAGTTTGTTTTCCGGTTTAGCCGAGGTGGTCCGTCTAATAATAATTATCATTAACAAAAATCTGCACACCCCCTTCTGGAGCGATTCGAGCAATGCAAAGCCTTACTCTGTCCCGCGCACCGCTGGCACTCGCCATCGACCGGCAAAAGAAATTTCGAACGGTCTTGCCGGGCGCGCTGCTGGCCCTGTTGCTGCTGGGCACTTCCCAGGTTGAAGCGGCACCGGTGAACGTCAACGTTCCGTCTCAGTCGCTGGCCAGCGCCTTGCGCCAATTGGGCCAACAGACCAACCTGCAGATCCTGTACAGCCAGGACATGGTCAACGGCATCAAGTCCACGGCGGTGTCGGGCAACATGGAGCCGGAGCAGGCATTGAAGACGTTGCTGCTGGGGAGCGGCATCAATTTTCAACTGAACGGCAACACCGTTTCACTGGTACCGGCAGCGGATAATTCCAGCACGCTGCAACTGGGCGCCACTTCGATCACCGGCCTGGCGCTGGGGCCGACCACCGAAGGCACGCATTCCTACACCAGCGATGAAGTCAGCATCGGCAAGGGCAATATCAAGGTCAAGGACATCCCGCAGTCGGTATCCGTGGTCACGCGCCAGCGCATGGACGACCAGAACCTGAACAACCTGCAAGATGCCATGCGTCAGGTCACCGGCGTGACCATCAAGACCTACAACACCGGTTCCAGCCTCAACGACGTCTACATGCGCGGCTTCCTCGTCGATCAGGTCCAGGTTGACGGTGTGTCGCAACCGACCGGTCAGGGCGACCTGTCCACCAGCTTTGACCTGGCGATGTACGACCGCGTCGAAGTGCTGCGCGGTCCGTCGGGCCTGTATCAAGGCGCTGGCGAACCTGGCGGCACAATCAACGTGGTGCGCAAGCGCGCCCTGGACAAATTCGCCCTGAGTGGCGAGGTGGCGGGTGGCTCTTATGACCACTACCGGTCCTCGGTGGATGTCACCGGCCCGTTGAACGACCAGGGCACCGTCCGCGGCCGTTTCGTGACCGCCTACGAGAACAACAAATCCTACGTCGACTACGCCAAGAACGAACGCCCGATGGTTTACGGCCGCCTGGAATTGGACCTCGACCCGGCCACGACCCTGTCGGTCGGCGGCGCCTACCAGAAGAACAACTCCACCCCGGCGTTCGGCCTGCCGGCCTATGCCGACGGCAGTTTGCTGGATGTCCCACGCTCGACCTTCGTCGATGCCAAGTGGAACACCCTCAATGAAAAAGTCTGGGAAAGCTTTGCCGAAGTGGACCACGCGCTGGACAACGGCGGTCAGTTCAAGACCACCGTGACCTACCGCGATGCCGAGACCCCGGAGCGTAACTTTACCTGGGCCGACGGCGCTGTCGATCCCGCGACCGGCGACAGCTGGGCCGTGGCGTACGACTATTACACCCATATCAAGACCATCGGCGTCGACAGTTTCGTCACCACGCCATTCGAATTCGCCGATCGCCAGCACGAGTTCACCGTGGGTGCCGAATACCAGCACCTGGACAAGGACTTCACCTACGGCGGTGGCGAGTACTTTCCGATCAACGTGTACGATCCGGGCAGCATCGACATTCCGCATAACGACTATGAGCACGTCAACGGCAACTGGTCCAAGTCCGACCAGTACGGCCTCTACACCCGCGCCAAGTTCAACGTCACCGACTGGCTCGATGTCATTGGCGGCAGCCGCGTAACCTGGTACGAAAGCGACGCGAAAAACGAGAACGCCTTCTTCAACAACTACGGCGAAGCGCACACCAGCATCAACCACAAGGTCGTGCCGTACGGCGCCATCATTGGCAAGATCACCCCGGAACTGTCGACCTACTTCAGCTACACCGGCGTGTTCAAGCCACAAAGCGAAATCGGCACCGATGGCGAGCCGGTCGGCCCGCGTGAAGGCGAACAGTATGAGATCGGCCTCAAGCGCGAGTTCTTCGACGGTCGCCTGAACGCCAGCATCGCCGCTTTTCGCATCTACGATGAGAACCGTGCCGAGTACGACGACAGCACCGGCGCCTACATGACCGAGGGCAAGGCGCGCAGCCAGGGCTGGGAAACCGAGTTGAGCGGCAACCTGACCGACAACTGGAGCATCGTCACCGGTTACGCCTACACCGACACCAAGTACCTGGAAGCCGCAGACGCCAACAAAGGCAAGACCTTCAGCACCATCACGCCCAAGCACAACTACAACCTGTGGACCAAGTACGACTTCACCGACGGAGCGCTCAAGGGCTTCAACGTCGGCGGTGGCGTACGTGCCGTCAGCGAAACCTACTACCAGCGTGACGTGAAGTTCAAACAAGGCGGCTTTGCCGTCACCACGGCGCAGATCGGCTACAAGTTCAACGATCACCTGTCGTCGACACTGACTGCCAACAATCTGTTTGACCGCAAATACTATGATCGCGTCGATGCCGCCTGGGGCACCAACTTCTACGGTGACCCGCGCACCTTTACCCTGAGCCTGCGCGCCCAATACTGATCGTCGTCTTTCATGTACATCACCGGGCCGCTTGCGGCCCGGTGATGTTTTTTGAGGATCAACGAAAATCGGCGAATGGACAGAAAACGAACCTTCTGGACAGATCGCGCAGGCATTTTCTGCCACCGTGAATTTGTAACATTAAGCGTCATTTCGAATCAGATAGTAGCCAGCCCAACGCTTGTTCAATGAGGCTGCATCGTGTTTCAACGTCTTGTGTGTTCGCTGTCCGTTCTGAGCCTGTCCATCGCCGCCGCCCAGGCGGCCGAGACCGCCCCGCTCAACACCCCGCGCCTGAAAGGCATGGACAACTTCCGGGATGTCGCCGGGACCACCACCGCGTACTCCACGGCCAACGATGGCACGATGCGCGCCGGCGTTTTCTATCGCGCCAACGCGCTAACCCCGACTGCGACAGACCTGGCCAACCTGAACGGGCTGGGCATCAAGGCTGTCTTTGATCTGCGCACGCCCAGCGAGATCGCCGCCACCCCCGACACGCTGCTGACCGGTGCGACCTACACCAACATCGACATCATCGGCAGCACGACTTCCGGTTCGAACGTCACGTCAATCTCCTTCACCAGTGCCGCCCAAGCCTTCGCCATGATGCAGGAGACCAACCGCGCCTTCGTCAACGACGCCGGAATGCGCGGCCAGTTCACCCAGCTGTTCAATGAACTGGCCGCTGTCGATGGCGCCGCGCTGTTCCATTGCACCGCCGGCAAGGACCGCACCGGCTGGACCGCCGCCGTGCTGCAAAGCATCGCCGGGGTCGACAACGCAACCATCATGAGCGACTACCTGGCGACCAACGACTACACCGCCGCGCGCATGGCAGCGACGTTGAAGGCACTGCCGCCGAGCATGGCGGCCATCTATGCGCCGTTGCTTGGCGTAGACGCCAGTTACCTGCAAGCCGGTCTGGACCAGGTGAGCGCGCAATACGGCAGCATGGACAATTACCTCAAGCAGGGCCTGGGTCTGTCCCAGGAAACCATTTATGTGCTGCGCGGCAAAATGGTCGAGTACAACAGCCTGCCCGGCCAGGCAGGGTTTGTCGGCAACGCCGCGGCCGGTGCACAGCTGTTGCAGCAATTGCAGAACACCCGCCTGTCGGGCACTTACAGTGACTACAACTATTACCTGCAATCGGCCATTGATGTGGGCGATCTCGGCGGCGTGCAGTCCACGGTGGGTGGTCAGGTACACGCCGACGCCGCCAGTTACCTGCTGCGCCAGAACGCAATGATCGAACAGGCCGCCGCGCCGTTCTCCAGCGGCACCGACCTCAAGATCGGGCAATACCGTTTGTGGAGCACCGCGCTGGCAGGCTATCTGGGCACCGACGGTTCGGCCCACGCCGAGAGCAGCAACGAACACAGCCAGGGCTTGATGATCGGCCTGACCCAACGTTTCTCCGAACAGTTCAGCGCTTACGGCGGCTTCGGCTACAGCAAGGGCAGCGTCGGCGGCGCCGGGGGCGAAGCGGACACCGACCTGACGTTCTTCAGCGCCGGCGCCCGTTATGCACCGAATGGCCTGGAGCGCGGGTTATTTGTTGACGCCGACGCCAGCGCCGGCTACATCGACTACGACAGCAAACGCGACCTTGGCGGCGGACTGGGCACGGCCAAGGGCGACAGCCACGGCAACCTCACCGGCGCCACGTTGGCGCTGGGTTACCGCATGCCGATCAGCGGCGTGACTTTAGAACCGAGCCTCGGCGTGCGCGTCAGCCACTTGAACCTGTCGGGTTTCAAGGAAAAAGGCAGCGAACTGGCCCTCGAAGTCGACGACATCAACGAGACCCGCAAAAGTGCCGTGGCCAACCTCAACGCCTCGTTCAACGCCTTCAGCATGGGCGCCTGGCAATTGGTGCCGGGGGTACAGGTTGGTTATGAACACGTGCTGGGCGACAACGAAATCAACAGCAAAGGGCACCTGCTGGGCCTGGATATCGAACAGCGCGCGGCTTTCGACAACCGCGACCAGTTCCTGGGTGGGGTGAATGTCATGGCCAACCTCGGCGCATTGAGCGTGGGGGCCGAGGTCGGTGCCACGGGCGGCGGCGACAGCCACGGCAGTTATGGCAGCCTCAAGGCCAGCTATCTGTTCTGACGGATCACGCCCGGCTCAAACCGCTGTTGCGGCGGTTTGAGCCACAGACCATCAGGCCGGGTGCCGTACTCGCAAGCCCTTCCTCACGTGCGCCGGGCTGACACCATAAGCGCGTTGGAAATACTGCGTGAACCGGCCGACGTTGCTGAACCCGAACTGCAACGCCACCTCCGTCACCGAAGCCGCGACGTTTTGCGTGAGCACGCCGTACGCCCGCTCGAGACGAACTTGCCGCTGGTAAGTCACGATCGACATGCCGACAAAACGCTGAAAACCGTCCTGCAACGCCCGCAGACTGACGTTCGTCATGCTCGCCAGGTCCGTACCGCTGACCAGATTGTCGGGATGCTCCTGGATGTATTCCACGGCCAGCTTCACGTGGCGCGGCGCGATCAGCGGGGACGGGCGACGCAAGGTTTCGGTGAAGTTATGCGGCCAGGCTTCCAGCACCGCATCCACCAACATCTCCCGCAAGCGCGACGGCATCAGCGAACCCGTATTCATAAGCAAATCAAACTCGGCCCCCGTGGCCAGTTCCACCAGAGCCCTGATGCTCTGGAACGCCGCCACATCCAGGTCCACCACCGGCTCGAACAGGACTTTTTCCAGGATCGGTTTGCCCAGCAAGGTCGACAGTCGCTCAGTGATCAGCGCCCACCGGATCGAAATGCCGTGCTGCGCGTGATTGTCGAGAAAGCGCACCGAGCGCACATCGGCCTTGTCGATGGCCAGGCCGATCTGGCCGAAGCCGACCGACTCGGTGGCGTGGTTGAAAATGATCTTGCCGGCCGTGGGAATCACGAAAGTGATCTCGTCCAGAGGATCGGGAAAGTCGACCGAGAAGTCGCCCCGGTAATGCATGCGACGAAAACTCACGCCTTCGTGTCGGCCATAGACCCCGCCGATGATGATATTGCGCGGCGGCGGTGGGGAATCGGCATACAGGTTGCCGAACATCCTCGAAAACATGGCACCAAAGTCGTCGCAGCGCATGTCATCGGAGCGCAGGATAATTGGCTGGCGGGTTGTGCTTGAGTACACCTGAGAGTCGCCTTGAGTGGGCCGAAGCGGCGCGCAGAATCTACCAGCTGTAAATGACAGGCACGTGACGGCCTATGCTTCATGAACGCTCGATTCAAGAGGAGGCGCAACATGGACCGATTCACCGGAGGTTGCCTGTGCGGCAACGTAAGAATCGTGGCGACGGGCCGCCCCTACCGGGTCGGCCTCTGCCATTGTCTTGACTGCCGCAAACACCATGGGGCGCTGTTCCACGCCTCGGCGATATTCCCCGAAAAGGCGGTGACTATCGAAGGCGAGACCCGCGACTACGCCGGGCGGTTTTTCTGTCCTCGTTGCGGTTCATCCGTTTTTGCGCACAGCGCCGACGAAATCGAAGTAAACCTGGGTTCACTCGATGCACCTGATCAACTCAAACCCACCTACGAAAGCTGGACCGTGCGCCGCGAATCCTGGCTGCCGCCCTTCCCGCTCACCCGACACTACGCGGCTGATCGCGAAGGCACGGGGCGTTTCGAGGACGACTAGCCTTTGAGCGCCTTTTCGATGCCCGCGATGTCGATTTTGCCCATTTGCATCATGGCTTCAAATGCGCGTTTGGCCGCGGAGGGGTCCGGATCGGTGATCGCCGCCGTCAGGACGCGTGGCGTGATCTGCCACGACAGGCCCCACTTGTCCTGGCACCAGCCGCAGACGTTTTCCTGACCACCGTTATCGACGATCGCCTTCCACAAGCGGTCGGTTTCGGCCTGATCGTCGGTCGCCACCTGGAACGAAAACGCCTGGTTGTGCTTGATCCCCGAACCGCCGTTGAGCCCCAGGCATGGAATGCCCATCACCGTGAACTCGACCGTCAGGACGTCACCCTGTTTGCCTGCCGGATAGTCACCGGGCGCTTGATGCACGGCGGTTACGCAGCTGTCCGCAAAGGTTGCGGCATAGAATTTCGCAGCATCCAGGGCATCACCGTCGTACCAGAGGCAAATCGTGTTTTTGCTGACCATGGGGGTTCTCCTGAATCGGAAATTGACCGGCTCATTCTAGCTCGACATCGGCAGCCAACATTCGCGCTCGGCGTTGGCTATTTCGCCACGCTTTGTTCCTTGATGTCGCCGCAAAAAATATCCACGTTGCCATCGGTCGCCGCCGTGCGCACCACCACCGAGTACTCACCGGCCAGCAAGGCCGACAGCTCGACAGGCGCGCTCCTGGAGAAAGTCCAGCCGCGTATCGCCTGGCGCTCGGTGGTGACGATGTCGTTCATCGCATAGGCCACCGGCCCCGGTTGCTGGCAGCTGCCTTTGTTGATGAAGCTGTAGAGACGCAAGGGCAACGAGACGCCACCGGGTGCACCGCTGATGAAGAAACTGAGCCCGGTTTGCTTGTCCCACGCAGACAGCGTGACGTTGCCGATCTGACCGGCGTTCTGCCGCGTGGCGGCCAGGGGAACGTAAACACTTTTGTTCGATGACGTCGTACAGCCGAAGAGGCTCGCGCCAATCATCAGCGCTGCCAGCGAGTGCCTGAGTTTCATTGCCAAACTCCTGCAAGAAGAATTGCAAAGGTGGATTAGCGGTATAGCTCATTTATGCCCGTTCGGCCGCTCGCCGGCCGCTTGTTAATTCAATAAGGACAGCTCTGGGGACCGGTCAGCGGCCATTGCGCAAAAGCGCAAGACTTCCAGTTGAAAAGCCGGATAATGGCGGCCAATTTGAAGCTCGCAATCTGGTAACCCTCATGGAAATCAAGGTCAACTTTCTCGACAACCTTCGGCTTGAAGCCAAGTTCGACGACTTCACGGTGGTAGCCGATCAACCGATTCGCTACAAGGGCGATGGTTCGGCACCCGGTCCGTTCGACTACTTCCTGGCTTCGTCGGCGTTGTGCGCGGCCTATTTCGTGAAGCTGTATTGCGAAACCCGCAATATCCCCACCGAAAACATCCGCCTGTCGCAGAACAACATTGTTGACCCGGAAAACCGCTACAACCAGATTTTCAAGATTCAGGTCGAATTGCCGGCCGATATCTCCGACAAAGACCGTCAGGGCATTCTGCGCTCCATCGACCGTTGCACGGTGAAAAAGGTCGTGCAAGCCGGGCCTGAGTTCGTCATCGAGGAAGTGGAAAACCTCGATGCCGACGCCCAGGCGCTGCTGATGCCGGCCTCTACTTCGCAAGCAGGCACCTACATCGTTGGCAAGGACCTGCCGCTGGAGCAAACCATCGCCAACATGTCGGGCATTCTCGCCGGCCTGGGCATGAAGATCGAAATCGCTTCATGGCGCAATATCGTGCCCAATGTATGGTCGTTGCATATCCGCGATGCGAGCTCGCCGATGTGCTTTACCAACGGCAAGGGCGCGACCAAGGAAGGCGCGTTGGCGTCGGCGTTGGGCGAGTTTATCGAGCGTCTCAACTGCAACTTCTTCTACAACGATCAGTTCTGGGGCGAAGAACTCGCCAACGCGCCATTCGTGCATTACCCGGACGAACGCTGGTTCCAGCCAGGCCCTAAAGACGCACTGCCGGCCGAGATTCTCGACCAATACTGCCTGAAGGTTTACAACCGCGATGGCGAGTTGCGCGGCTCGCATCTGTTCGACACCAACTCCGGCAACGAAGAGCGCGGTATCGTTTCGTTGCCGTTCGTGCGTCAGTCCGACGGCGAGGTGGTGTATTTCCCGTCCAACCTGATCGAAAACCTGTACCTCAGCAACGGCATGAGCGCCGGTAACACGCTGGCCGAAGCGCAAGTGCAGTGCCTGTCGGAAATCTTCGAGCGTGCGGTTAAACGCGAAATCATCGAGGGCGAAATGGCCCTGCCGGATGTGCCTCAGGAAGTGCTGGCGAAGTACCCCGGCATTCTGGCCGGTATCAAGGGCCTGGAAGAGCAAGGCTTCCCGGTGCTGGTCAAGGATGCGTCGCTGGGTGGCGAGTTCCCGGTGATGTGCGTTACCTTGATGAACCCGCGTACCGGCGGCGTGTTTGCCTCGTTCGGCGCCCACCCAAGCCTTGAAGTGGCGCTGGAACGCAGCCTGACCGAATTGCTCCAGGGCCGCAGCTTCGAAGGCCTGAACGATCTGCCTCAGCCGACCTTTGAAGGCCACGCGGTGACTGAGCCGAACAACTTCGTCGAGCACTTCATCGACTCCAGCGGCGTGGTGTCGTGGCGTTTCTTCAGTGCCCGGTCGGATTACGAATTTGTCGAGTGGGACTTCTCCGGCCAGGGTGAAAACTCCAACACCGAAGAAGCCGCGACCCTGTTCGGCATCCTCGAAAACATGGGCAAGGAAAGCTACATGGCGGTGTACGAGCACATCGGTGCAACCGCCTGCCGCATCCTGGTGCCGGACTATTCGGAAATCTATCCGGTCGACGATCTGATCTGGGACAACACCAACAAAGCGCTGTTCTTCCGTGAAGACATCCTGAACCTGCACAGCCTGGACAAGGCCGGTCTGAAAGCACTGGTCAAGCGCCTGGAAGAAAGCGAACTGGATGACTACACCGACATCACCACCCTGATCGGCATCGAGTTTGACGACAACACGTCCTGGGGCCAGTTGACGATTCTGGAGCTGAAACTGCTGATCTACCTCGCGCTGCAGAACTACGACGAAGCGAAAGAAAGGGTCGAGATGTTCCTGCAGTACAACGACAACACGGTCGAACGCGGTTTGTTCTACCAGGCCGTGAATGCGGTACTGGAGATGGAACTGGACGAAGATCTGGAACTGGCCGATTACGAAGTCAACTTCCGCCGGATGTTCGGCAACGAGCGAATGGACGCCGCGATCGGTTCCGTGGACGGCAGCGTCCGCTTCTACGGCCTGACGCCGACGAGCATGAAACTTGAAGGCCTCGACAAGCACCTGCGCCTGATCGACAGCTACAAGAAGCTGCACACAGCGCGGGCCAACGTCACCGCCAAGTAGCCTTTCTGTTTTATGTAGGAGCGAGCCTGCTCGCGATGGACTCAAGAACGCTATTTTTAGCCAGTAAAAACGCGTTTTCGTTAACGACCATCGCGAGCAGGCTCGCTCCTACAACAACAATCAAAAGTTGATCTTGAACCCCAACATGGCGTCATAGCCATGGCTGTCGCCGTCGAAGCCCTGGCGATAACCGGCCGAGACCGTGAACGTGGTGCGCTGGTTGGCCTGGTAATCCACCCCCAGGTTGACCTCGCCCCACGTCCCCTGAATATCCGACTCGAACGGGACATAACCCGATTGGGACGAGAACTCGGTTTTCGGTTGCCCTTTGAACTCATGCCAGACGCTCGGACGAATCCAGCCGTTGGTGCGCCGTGCAGTCTTGTCCGTGCCTTCGGTTTCCCAATCTCTGGCAATGCGCACGCCCAATCGGCCGATCAGCGATTCCACGTCCTTGAACCGCACGTTGGCCCCGACATCGTTACTGTCGTCGAGGTCAACGGTGCTGTAGATCGCCTGAAGTTGCGGTTCGACGTACCAGTCTTTGTCGACTGCATATGGGTAGCCGCTTTCCAGCGACGCGGTGTATCCCCAGCCCCGGGTCTCCAGTTCGGGCAGCTCGCTGGGCTTGGCCTCGATATCGAAGCGGTTGACTTGCAGCACACCGTCCAGATACCAGCCCGAAGGTCCGAAATGGGTCCAATAGGCGCCCACCCCATAGGCGCGCAAGGTGTCCTGACCGGCCGCCAGACCGTTGTAATGGCTGACGCCCGCATCGAGGGTGCCCGCCGACAGGGAAACACCCGCCTGATCGTGGCTGCCATCAGTGTCGACCTTGCGGTAGAGGTCGGTGCCGACCTGGAACGCGGTCAGGTCGTAGTTGTATTCCGGCGTGTTGCCCAAGGCATTTTTTCGATCCCCGTCCTGTTTGCCACTGCGATAAATCACCCGCCCCCATCCCATCGAAGGCGAATAGGTGGCCTGGTCCTCGGCAGGTAACGGGTCGCCGGGGTTGAGGCGCTCTTCGCCGACCCGTTCATGCAGTGTATCGACCATCGTCCGGCCATAGACCAGCGCCAGCGCGGGCAACGCACCATATAGCGAGACCTCGGGACGGTAGTTCGGCACCGGGGCGGGATCAGGCGTTGGGTCAGGGTCCGGTGTTGGATCAGGATCCGGTGTTGGATCAGGATCCGGCGTTGGGTCAGGCGTCGGGTCCGGGCCAGGCCCAGGAGGATCATCCGGGATCAGGGCATCCGAACGCAGGAACCAGGTGTCCCTGGCGCTGCCATCCTCGGCGCCTTGTTGCAGGCGGTACTCATACGGCCCGGCGACGACCCGGCGCGCGAGGCGGAAGGCATTCGGATCGCTCGCTGTGACAGACTTGTTGGTCAACTCAACGACCGCAATCCCGTTGCCTTGGGTCACCTCGCCCAAGCCGCCAATGTTGCTGACGGCAACGCTGGTCGCGCCGCCGCTGCCGGTCGAGGTCGAGTCCACGACCAGCATGTCGGAGCGGCTGTTTGCCCCGCCTTCATTCAGGGTGCTGTTGAGCAGCAGGTTGCCACCGTTGGAAACAAACACACCGCCCCCATTGGCACCGGCCGTGGTCGCACCGCTGATCAGCAGCACGTTGCCCACCGTGCGAGTGCCCCCCGGCAGGTCAAGGGTGCCGCTGTGGGTGAAACGACCCACGCCCAGCAATTGGCCTTGCACGGCGCCGCCCGCTGTCGGTGTATTGACCGATTGACCCAAGGGCAGATAAGCACCGCTGCTGTTGAAATTGACGATGCCGGATGCGGGCTGGGACGCCAGGCGAATCAGGCCGGTGTTGTCGATGCTGTTGCCGGTCGCCGAACCCAGGTTGCTGACCGCAATACCCCAGGTGTCACGGACTCCGCTGCCGGTGCTGTCGGAAAAATTGCGCAAGGTCCAGGTGCCTTGGTTGGTGATCTGGCTGACAGCACTTGAGGCCGAGACCGAGCCGGTCATCTGCCCGGCATTATTGAGCGTAAACGTATTCCCGGTACCGCTGGCATCCGCACGAACGGCCGAATCGCTGAGTGCCGTGATATTGCCCGTGTTGTTCAACGCTTGCGTGGCACCGGCCAGGGTGACGCCACTGCTGTCTGACCATCCACCTTGAATCGCCGCGCTGTTGCTGACGCTGACCGATCCACCCTGCGCCTGCGCATCGATCCCCGACGAACCAGTGCCTTTGGTGGTGATCGACCCCGAATTGTTGACCGTCAGATTGGCCGCGCCTGAAGCCTCGGCGCGAATGCCCTGGCTGTTGCTTGCACCAAGCGTCTGGATCGCACCGGTGTTGGTGATGGTCTGCTGACCAGTCGTGGAAAAGGTGCGAATGCCCTGTTGCTGATTGCCCCGCGCAATAAGCTCGCCCGTGTTACTGATCGTGAGGCTGCCTAACCCGGTTCCCGAATCGAACGCATTGCCAGCCACGATGGCGGCGCCGGAACCGTTGACGTCGATACGCGGCCCGGTGAACGTCACATTCACATCGCCGCCCAGGGACAAGGCCTGCAGGCCGAACGAGCCTATACCGGTACCGTCGCCACCGCCGGTATTGGAATGGGTGATGATCGTCCCGCCGGCCTTGATGTCCACAGTGTCTGTGGTGGACTGGGTGGAGGCGTAGATGCCGTTCGCATTGCCGTTGAAGGTCTCGATGCGATTGCCGGTGTAATCGACACGGACACTGCCTGCCCTCGCGTCAGCCCGAATGCCACCCGCAACGGCGCCGCTGGCCGAGATGTCCCCCGCATAATCGACGGCGATGTTGCCACCTTCGTTACTGATGATGATGCCGTAGGCGCGAGTGGTCGTCAGGCCACCGACGACATTGATGTTGCCATTGCCGGTGACGGTCGCGTCGCCGGTTCCGCGCTTGATGACGTAGATGGCACGCGAGCCGGTGATATCGGTGGTGCTGCCGACGTTGAGCGGTGCATTGTTCTGGATGCTGATATTGCCCAGAGCTGCGACGTTATCGTTGACGTAGATACCGTGGCCGCCGCCACCGGTCGTAGTGATCGTGCCGTCATTGACCACGGCAATGCTCCCGGTGGTCGAGAGCGCGCGTATACCGAAGCCGTTCAAGCCATTGGTGGTAATCGATCCGCTGTTGTGCAGCGTGGTGTCGCCGGTGCCGCCTTCCGTGAAAATGCCGAATGCGTTCATGCCGCGCCCTTCGACGCTGGCCGCGTTATCGACAGTGGTGTTGCCGTTGATCGCACGGGTATGGACACCCGCGTGATTGCCGACCCCCGCCGTGGGCAACGAATCGTCATCAATAGGCGGGCCACTGGACAGTTCACTGGCGTTGTCGACAAGAAAACTGACACCATTGCCGACGCTCACATTGACGTCGCCGCTGCCCGAGCCTTTGGCCCAGATGCCGTTGCCGCCTAAAGTGGTGACCGAGCCACTGCCGGCATGCGCCACATTAATGGTGCCACCGCCACTGGCGTTCACATCGATGCCGTCGTGTTCGTTGCCTTCGACCGTATTGAGGATGTTCAGCGTGGTGCCGGACGTAACAGACACGGTGGACAGCCCGGTATTGACGTTGGTAATTGCCAGCGCATCCAGGCCCGAGCCCCCGAGGTTGACCGTGTTGACGCCGCCATCAATCGTGAGAGCAGCGTTGCCTGAGCCACCCACTCCGATCACGTTGGCGAAGACGGCATTGGCAGCAGTGGGCGGTGTGCTGGTGATCGTGGTGCCGCTGAGGGTAATCGTCGAGTTGCTGTTGTTGGCGCGACTGAGCACTGATGAGCCTACGGCGGTGGTGATCGTCGTACCCGGTTGCGTGGTGATCGTGGCATCAACTCCAGCCGCCGGGGTACAGGTCTGGGACAGGATATAAGCCCCGGGTGCCGTCGGCCCGCACGCGGCTTGTGCATCCGGCAGCCAGAACGTATTGACGATGACAAACAGCAAAGCACAGCGGCCGCGCAAGCTGTAATCAATGGACTCCGTGGCAGTATTGAATCGCATAGTAACCTCCCAACCTTGCTATTCCATTAGTTAGGCAAAGTCAGTACTTCGTCTTCCCTGACTACCTCTGCTGCTCACAGCCATAAACGTTAGTTGATTTTCAATGCGGACGACGAAAACCTGAAGCATCCTCGTCACGATCAATCAGTCCCGGTACATGGCTGGATCAACGTTCAGCGTTGTGGACCAGAGGCCGTAGGTGCAGAGCTTTTTTCCATGTACCCTTCCGGCCGGCGACATTCGCCGGGGTGAGAAAGAGGCTGCAGTTGAACCAACAGACATTGTCCATGCGCCTGGAGCGCGTGGCGGCGCAGGTGCCGGCAGGTGCGCACCTGGCCGATATCGGCTCGGATCACGGTTATTTGCCGGTGGCCTTGATACGTCGCGGCGCCATCGCGATGGCGGTGGCCGGCGAAGTGGCATTGACGCCGTTTCGCGCGGCCGAGCGCACCGTGCGCGAAAACGGCCAGGAGCGGCGAATCACCGTGCGCCTGGCCAATGGTCTGGCGGCGATCGAGCCGGGTGACGCAATCACGGCGATCAGTATCTGCGGCATGGGCGGCGAGACCATCCGCGACATCCTCGAGAGTGGCAAGGCGCGCCTGAGCGGTCAGGAGCGCCTGATCCTGCAGCCCAATGGTGGCGAGCAGCCACTGCGCCAATGGCTGATGGACAATGGCTACCGCATCCTCTGCGAGGAGCTGTTGCGGGAAAACCGCTTCAGCTACGAAATCATCGTCGCCGAGCGCTCCGGACCGGTGATATACACCCCCCGGGAGCTGTACTTCGGCCCGTTTCAACTGCAAACACGCAGCCCTGCATTCCTGGCCAAGTGGCAACGCCTGCTGCGTGAGAAACAGCGAACACTGAGCAACTTTGCTCATGCTCGGCAAGTACCTGAGGATAAGGTGCAAGACATCGCGCGGCAGGCACGGTGGATCAGCGAAATGCTGGCTTGAGGAAGCTCTTTTCAAAGGCCTGCTATAGTCAGAGCCGGAGCTTCTCAAGGCAATCGTTCGGATAAGCACTACTCAGGAGTTTTGTCATGCGAATCGTAGCGGCCGCTGTATGTACTGCCCTGCTCTCCCTGGCTTTGCCATCGCTGTCCTTCGCCGGATCAGATTGCGATGATGCGGGCAGTGCCAGTGACGTCAGAAACTGTCTGAAAAACAACAGCGACAACAATCAAAAGGGCAAAGGCAATTGCAACGACAATGGCAATTGCGGTAAGGCCAAGGACAAGGCAAAAAACAAAGACTATGACAATGACGATTACTCGGTCGAATGCAGGGATATCAACAGCACGGTGCTGCGCCGCCAATGTCTTGATAAACGCAGAGACTGAATGAGCCAACCCTGACACTGCTCGGTGCTGGCTCAAAACAACACCGCAGTCAGTCGCTTTTCGCGGTGGCCAGGTAATACGCAACCAAAGCGTTTGCGTGGCCATGCCCAATGCCATGCTCAGTCTTGAGCCAGGCCACCCTTTCCATATGTTTCTTGTCGTCGACTGTTTTGAGCAGGTTCAGCCAATGGCTGATCGGCTGCCCATACTTCTTTTCAATGGATGGGAAGTACGAGGCGGGGCCTTTGGTTTTGATCTCTTCAGTCACGATGCAAAACTCCCTTTCGGCTTGATAATCAGGCAACAGCGCATGTCGCGTTGTGGGTTCTGCGCAGAACGCTGTCATTAAGTTTTCAAATTAAAGCACAGCCTGACAGTGGCGCGATTGGGCTCAATATCGGATCGATGGGGGAGCGAGGTTGCTCCTACAAGAGTACGGCGTCAGGCCAGACTCTCGCTGATCTGCGCCGCCAGTTGCGCCAACATCTGCGGCACTTCCTGAACCATTTCACCCATGCGCGCAAAATCGTGGGTCATGCCGGCTTTCATATCCAGGACCAACGGCTGACCCGCGCTGCGCAGTTTTTCGGCCCATGCCAGGCCTTCGTCCAGCAACGGGTCGTACTCGGCCAGCCACAGCACGGTGGGTGTCAGTCGTTCCAGGCGTTCGGCGTACAGCGGTGAAAAACGCCAGTCGCTGCGATCGGCCTCACTGCGTTGATACTGCTGGTAGAACCACTCCAGCGTGGTGGCTTCCAGCAAATAACCTTCGGCGAATCGCTCCAGCGACGGGCGTTTTTGCACGGCATCGATTACCGGATACAGCAGCACTTGCAGGCGAGGCACAAGGGGCCAGGCCAGCGGATCCTGCGCGATGGCAAGCGACAGCGACGCCACCAGGCTGCCACCGACACTGTCCCCGGCCAGCGCCACCCGATTCACATCAAGCCCCAGCGCAGGCGCACCATTCGCCAGCCAGCGAGCCACGTCCTCGGCATCGTTATAGGCGGTGGGAAAACGGTGCTCAGGCGCCAGACGATAATCCGCCGACAAGACGGCAAACACCCCCGCCAGTGCCAGACGCCGGCATAAGGTGTCGTGGGAATCGAGACTACCCACCACGTAACCGCCGCCATGGAAGTACAGCAACACCGGGCGTGGTTCGCTGCTTGCCTGAGGTTTGGCGTATAGACGGGCACTGAGCAGATGCCCATCGCGGGCAGGAATGTTCACAGCCGTCACGACCAGCGCCCCCGACGGGGCCGCATCGAGCAACTGTGAGGTCTGCTCGAATTGCTTGCGTGCCTCGTCCGGACTCAGCTCATGCATGGGCTGGCTCTTGCCGCTCAGGCGGCCAAACTCGGCCAGCTCAAGAAATCCTTCGATGTCCGGGTGCAGTGCCATGGGCGGTCGTCTCCAAAAATAAAAAGGCTCACCGTGGTAAACGAAGCGTTAGGGTTGTTCGTTAGGGCGAACTCGATAATCTCAGGCTGAATGAAAACCTGTGGCGAGGGAGCTTGCTCCCGCTCGGCTGCGCAGCAGCCGCAAACCCGAACAATGCGGTACGCATGAATAACCGCAGTGGCTGGTTTTAGGGCCGCTTCGCAGCCCAACGGGGGCAAGCCCCCTCGCCACAGGGAAGCCCGCTCGCCACAATTTATTGGCTCAGAGCTGGGGCACCACCTCCCGGCCTAACAACGCCACCACAGCCTCCAGACACTCATCCTGGCGCAGGATATCGAAATGGCTGGCTGATACGGTTTGCGTTCTTCGCAGGCGCGGCTGCTGGCGTTCGAAGGTCGCACGCTCAGCAGTCGGGTTGCCATCGGCCCACCAACAGCACAGCTCGGCTTGGGGTATCGGCAACCTGTCGACCTGCCGCGACAACGCCTTCAACCGCGTGCTGACCATGAACGTCTGGGCCAACTCATCAGCGCCGAGCAAGGCATACCCGCTGGCCTGATCGCTTTGCGTGTCGATGACTGCACGAATGATGCGCGCCACAGCTTCGTGATCCCCCGCCGCTTCTGCACCCATCGCCCGATCAATCACCTCGCCATCCATGCCCAATGTCGCCCCAAGGAACTCGGCCAGGTCCACGCGCCACTCATCCGGGCTGGCTACGGCATTGGCTTGCGTCGGCACAAAGCTGTCCACCAGACCGACGAACGTGGCGCGCTGCCCCTGCTGTTCAAGCAAATCAGCGACCATTAACGCCAACGCCCCGCCCAGCGACCAACCCAGCAAATGGTACGGCCCTTGTGGTTGCTTGCTGCGGATGGCTTCGACGTAATCCCCGGCCATCTGCGCCAGCGACGTGTCCTGCCACTGGCGATCGAGCAGCATCCGGCATTGCACGCCGTAAACTGTGCGCTCGCCCTCCAGGCGCCGGGCCAGTGGCTCATAATCGAACACCGTGCCGAAACCGGCGTGCAGGCAGAACAGCGCCGGCTGATCGTCCACTACCTGATTGAGCAGCAACAGCGGTTGCGGACTCTGTCGCAGCGGCTGTTCATCGACACCAGACAATCCGGCAATCGTCGGCTTGGCCATCATGTCGCGCAATTTCAGTTGAAAGTCAGGTTGATTCAGTGCGCGAACTTTCGAAATCACCTTGAGCGTGCGCAGCGAATCGCCGCCCAGCTCGAAGAAGTTGTCGGTAATGCCGACCTTCTCGATGCCCAGTACCTGCTGCCAGATCTGCGCCAATGCCCATTCCAGCGGCGTGCGCGGGGCCACGTAGTCGCGACCGGTGTAGGCTGGATCCGGCAAGGCCTTGCGGTCGAGCTTGCCGTTGGGGGTCAGCGGGAAGCGCGGCAGCACCACGACCTGCGTCGGCACCATGTAGTCGGGCAACCTCTCGCGCAATGCCGCCTGGCAACGCGGGCCGAGGCCATCGTCTTGCGCCGCCACCACATAGCCCACCAGTTGCGGCCCCTGACCGTTTTCTCGCACCACTACCAACGCATCGTTGACCCCGGCCTGCTCGCGCAAGCGGGCTTCGATTTCGCCGAGTTCGATGCGGAAGCCGCGCACCTTGACCTGATGGTCGATGCGCCCGACGTAATCGAACACGCCATCCTCGCGGCGGCGCACCAGATCGCCGGTGCGGTACAAACGCCCGCCATCGAGGCTGAACGGATCGGCAACAAAGCGCTCGGCGCTCTGCCACGGGTGACGATGGTAGCCGCGAGCGACTCCGCGCCCGCCGATGTACAGCTCACCGACCATGCCCACCGGCAGCGGGTTGAGGTCCATGTCCAGCACGTGCAGGCTGCGGGTGCCCACGCGTTGGCCAATCGGCGCGTACATCGCCTGGCACTGGCCATCGGCGGCGATTATCCACAGCAGCGGCGTGACCACGGTTTCGGTCGGGCCATAGCCGTTGACCAGGTATTGTGGCTTGAGCGTGTGCTTGACCCGCTCAAAGGTCGCATCCGGCACCGCATCGCCGCCGAAGCAATAGATGCGCACCGACGGCGGGTGGCCACCCTGCATTTCGGCGTGTTCGGCCAGTTGCAGCAGATATGCCGGCGGGAAGCAGGCGACGCTGATGCGCTGGCGGTGCAGCACGGCCAGAGTCTGCTCGGCGGTCCACAAGGTGTTGTCGCGGATCACCAGGGTCGTGCCGCTGATCAGCGCGGTAATCCAGCGTTCATGGGCGCCGTCGAAGGCGAACGACATGAAATGCAGTTCGCGATTGTCCGGGTCCATTTCGTACAGGTTGGCGATGGCTTGCACGTGCATGCTCAACGACCCGTGGGCCACGGCGACGCTTTTCGGTTTGCCGGTGGAGCCCGAGGTGTAGATCAGGTAAGCCAGTTGTTCGGCATGCACGCCAGGTTTCGGTGTTGCCACGTCTACATCGAGATCCAGACGATCCACGGCAATCATCACAGTGCCCGGATTGAGCTGCGCGACATCGCGCAGGCGTTCCTGGGTCAGCAGCAGGCGCATGTCGCTGTCGGCCATCATGTAGCGCAGACGCTCTTGCGGGTATTGCGGATCGAGCGGTACGTAGGCAGCGCCGCACTTCATTACCGCCAACAACGACACCACCAGTTCCAGCGAGCGCTCCATGAACACGCCGATCACGTCTTCGGCCTGCACGCCTTGTTCCAGCAGATGCACCGCCAGGGCGTCGGAGCGACGGTCCAGTTCGGCGTAGCTCAAGTGTTCGGCATCGCGGTCGGCATAACTCAAGACCAACGCCGTGTGCTGCGGTTGCAGGCGTGCACGCTGACGAATCAACTCGTGCACCGGCGTTTCATCACCGTCAGCCACCACCGACAGCTCGCCGTCCAGCGTCCGGCCTTCGTCCAGGGTCAGCAGTCCCAGCTCGCCAACGGCGCGCCCGGCATCCTCGCACAGGCGCTGCATCAGGCTTTCCATGTGGCGACGCAGGACCTCGACGGTGGCCAGGTCGAACTGATCGCGCTGGTGCATGTACTCGATGCGCAGCCCTTCATCGAGGCTGACCATCAGGTCCATGGCGAAGCTGGTCAGGCCGAAATCGGAGACGTCCTCGAAACGCAGGGAGTCGCCGTTCCACTCGCGCAGCGTGCGGTCCACCGGCTGGTTTTCGAACACGATGATGCTGTCGAACAACGACTGCCCGCCCTGCCCGGCCCAGCGCTGGATATCGCCCAGTGGGGTTTGCTGAAAGTCGCGGATATCAAGGTTGTAGGCCTGAACCTCGCGCAACCAGTCGCCGACGCTCGCTTCGGTTGGCACCGTGTTGACCACCGGCAAGGTGTTGATGAACAGCCCGAGCATGTTCTGCGAGCCATTGAGGGTCTCCGGGCGACCGGACACCGTGGCGCCGAACGTCACCGTGCGCTGGCCGGTGTAGCGCTGCAACAGCAGCAGCCACGCGGCTTGCACCAGGGTATTGAGGGTCACCTGCTGTTGTTGGGCAAATGCCTGCAAACGCGCAGTCTGCCCAGCGCTGAGGTGCGTATAGATCGCGTGATAGCCCGATTGCGGCGCTTTGACCGGCACTGCGCGGGCCAGGTGCGTGGCGCCTTCGAGATTGTCGAGTTTGTCTTTCCAGAACGCTTCGCTGGCCGCGCCGACTTGCTGGCCGAGCCAGTCGATGTAGTCGCGATAGGCCGCGACCGGCTCGTGCTCGTCACCGCTGTAATGACGCAGCACTTCACCGATCAGGCGCGACACGCTCCAGCCGTCCATGAGGATGTGGTGGTAAGTCCAGATCAGGCGATATCGATCGTCCTCCAGACGCACCAGCAACAGGCGCAGCAACGGCGCACGGTTCAGCGAGAAGCCACGCTCACGTTCCTCGACAGCCAATTGGCGCACGCGCTCAGGCTGATCATCCAGCCCGCGCCAGTCCAGTTCGGTCAGCAGCGATGGCGCATCGCGCAGCACCACTTGCAGCGGCTCCTTGTCGCCCTCCCACAGGAATGCGGTACGCAGGATCGCGTGACGTTGGGCTGCGTCGGCCCACGCCTCGCGAAAACGCGCACCGTCGACGCCGCGCACACCCACTTCGATCTGGTTGACGTACAGCCCCGAATCGCCGTCCTGCACCGAATGGAACAGCATGCCCTGCTGCATCGGCGACAGTGGATAGACGTCTTCGACTTCATCCGCTGTCAATTGCAGCGCTTGATACTGCGCGTCACTCAGTTCGATTTTTGCCGCCGGTGCAACCAGCGTCGTCACGGTTTGATCCGCCCCGACCGGCCGGGCGACCGTCGCCAGCTCGGCGATGGTCGGAAGGCTGAACACGTGCTTGGGGGAAATGCTCAACCCGGCTTTGCGTGCACGGCTGACCGCCTGGATCGAGACGATGGAATCGCCGCCCAGTTCGAAGAAGTTGTCCTGCATGCCAATCTGCGGCACTTCGAACAATGCTTGCCACACCGCTTGCAGCGTCGCTTCCACCGCATTGCGCGGCGCGATGTATTCGCGCACTTGCTGGTCCGGCTGCGGCAATGCGCGGCGGTCGAGTTTGCCGTTGGGCGTCACCGGCAACTGGTCAAGCCGCAGCACGTGGCTCGGTTGCATGTGCTCGGGCAGCGCATTGCGCAGGTGCTGTTTGAGTGGATCGATGGCGGCATCACCGACGACGTAAGCCACCAGCTGTTTGGATTTGCCAACGTCGAGGGCGATCACCACCGCCTCGCGCACCTGTGGATGCTCCAATAGGCAGGCTTCGATTTCTCCCAGTTCGATGCGTAAACCACGGATTTTCACCTGATGGTCGATGCGCCCGACGTATTCAATCACGCCGTCTTCGCGATAACGCGCCAGGTCGCCGGTGCGGTACAGGCGCTCGCCCTGCTCACCGAAGGGGCTGGCGACAAAGCGCTCGGCCGTCAGGTCCGGACGGCGATGGTAACCACGGGCCAACCCGATGCCGCCCAGGTACAGCTCACCGACGCAACCTTGCACTTGCGGTTGCAGGCTGTCATCGAGGACGTAGGTCACCAGGTTGGCAATCGGATAACCGATCGGCACGCTGAAGCCGCCGTCATCGACACAGGTCCAGTGGGTCACATCTATGGCCGCTTCGGTCGGGCCGTACAGGTTGTACAGGCCAACGTTGGGCAGCACGCCGAACAGGGCGTGCTGTAAATCCGCCGACAGCGCTTCGCCACTGCATATGATCTGCCGCAGGCTGGCGCAACGCTCGAAACCTTCGCCCTGGACAAACGCCTGCAACATCGACGGCACGAAATGCAGGGTGCTGACCTGGTACTCCTCGATCAGGCTGACCAGTTGCGCCGGATCACGATGGGCACCCGGTTCGGCCACAACCAGACGTGCGCCGACCATCAACGGCCAGAAGAACTCCCACACCGACACGTCGAAACTGAACGGGGTTTTCTGCAACACGGAGTCGCGCCCGTCCAGCGGATACGCGCCCTGCATCCACGCCAGTCGGTTGTACAGCGCATCGTGACGGTTGGCCGCGCCCTTGGGTTTGCCCGTGGAGCCGGAGGTGTAGATCATGTAGGCCAGCGATTGCAGCTCGACCACGCAGGGCAGGTTTTCGTCGCTGCGGCCTTCGAGCAACGACGCCATGTCGTCCAGGCAAATTGCCGTGGTGGTGGCTGGAATCGGTAACTGTTGAAGCAAATGCCCCTGGGTCAACAGAAGGCGCACGCCGCTGTCGCCGAACATGTGTTCCAGCCGTTCACGCGGGTAGTCCGGGTCCAGCGGCACGTAGGCACCACCGGCCTTCATGATCGCCAGCAGGCCGATCACCAGTTCCAGCGAACGTTCGGCGGCAATGCCCACCAGCACTTCGGCGCCGACGCCCTGGCTGCGCAGGTAGTGCGCCAGCCGGTTGGCCTGTTGATTGAGTTCGCGATAGCTGAGGGATTGGCCGGCAAACACCAGGGCCGGTGCGTCCGGGGTCTTCAGCACTTGGTCTTCGAAACACTGGTTGACCGGGCGTATGTCCGGCCAGTGTTGAGCGGTGCGATTGAAGCGTTTCACCTGTTGAGCGGTTTGCGCCGCGTCGAGCAGACTCAAGCGGCCCAATGGCAAATGCGGTGTGCAGACCATCGCATCGAGTAACGCGACCAGACGAGTGCTCAAACCTTCAATCGCACCCGCGCTGAACAGCGCGGAGTCGTAGTTGAAACGCAAGTCCAGGCATTCACCCAGCTCGGCTGCGACGGCCAACGGGAAACTGGTCTGGTCGTGGTTACTGATACCGGAGAACTTCAATGCACTGCAATTCCCTTCCTCCAGCGCTTGGGCAACCGGATAGTTTTCGAACACCAGCAACGTGTCGAACAACGCTTCGCCAGAGTGACCGGCCCAGCGCTGCACATCCGCCAGCGGCGTGTATTCGACTTCGCGCAACCTGAGGTTAAGTGCCTGGACCTCATCGATCCATTGGCCGACCGTGCGCTCGGGGTGCGGTGTGCCGATCACCGGCAAGGTGTTGATGAACAATCCAATCTGCT
This sequence comes from Pseudomonas sp. P1.8, assembly GCF_001269805.1. NCBI lineage: Bacteria > Pseudomonadati > Pseudomonadota > Gammaproteobacteria > Pseudomonadales > Pseudomonadaceae > Pseudomonas > Pseudomonas sp. P1.8. Next base: position 42,343 of record NZ_LHVM01000010.1, on the reverse strand, counting down.
GCTCGATTCCCTGCAACTCACTCGGACGCCCCGACACCGTGGCGCCGAACGCCACCGTCTGCTGCCCGGTGTAGCGCTGCAACAGCAACAGCCACGCCGCTTGCAGCACGGTGTTTGGCGTGACGCGGGCCTGACGGGCAAAGCCGTTGAGGCGCTCGGTGGCGGCACGGTCCAGGCTCAGGTACAGGGTGCGATGAGCAACGCCCTGCCCCTCAGCCGGCCCCGGCAAGGCGCCGGCCAGTCGCGTCGGCTCGGTGAGCGATTGCAATTGCTCCAGCCAGAATGCTTCGCACGCGGCGCGATCACGGCTAACCAGCCAGGTCATGTAATCGCGGTAACGCCCAACGTTTGGTGCTGGCATGATTCCGGAGTAGCGTTGCAGCACTTCGCCGAACAACTGCGAAGTACTCCAGCCGTCCAGCAGGATGTGGTGGTTGGTGAAGATCAGGTGATGCGTATCGCTCGCAGTCTGCACCAGCGTCAGGCGCAGCAATGGCGCCGCCATCAGGTCGAAACCGCGCAAACGGTCGTCTTCGGCCAGACAATCCAGCGCTTCAGTAACGTTGGCCTGATCACGCCAATCGAGCACGGTCAGCGGCAACGTCGCGTCGGCCACAATCACTTGCAGCGGCCGCGAGCCATTGCTTTCGCTGAAGAACGCGGCGCGCAAAACGTCATGGCGATTGAGCGTCTGTTGCCAGGCATCACGGAAAACCTCGACGTCGAGGCCCTGCACATCCACACGCATTTGCGGCACGTAGGCTCCAGCATCCGGAGCGAACAGACTGTGGAACAACATGCCCTGCTGCATCGGTGACAGCGGCAAAATGTCTTCGAACCGGTTTGCGGCCAACGGCAAGGCATCCAGCTGCGCCTGATCGACGCGCACCAGCGGCACATCGCTCGGGGTCAAACCACCGGCACCGCTGAGGCAGTGCTCGATCAACCGCTGCAATTCCATGGCGTAGGCATCGGCCAGGCGCTGCACGGTTTGCGGGTTGAACACGTCACCGCTGAAGGTCCAGCTCAGGCGCAATTGACCGCCATAGACCTGACCGTTGATGCTCAGGCCACGGTCCAGCGCTGCCGATGCGCCCTGCTCGGCGCCACCGTTTTCCCGGGCCGGGCGCCACGGCGCCTGTTCGTCGAAGCTGGCGTCGAACTGGCCCATGTAGTTGAAGGTGACCTGAGGCGACGGCAGATCCTCAAGCCCGGCGTCGGCCAGATAGCACAGGATGCCAAAACCAATGCCCTTGTCCGGCACGGCGCGCAGTTGTTCCTTGACCGCTTTGATGCTGCCGGCCAGATCGCTGGCCGGGGTCAGTTTTACCGGAAAAATCGAGGTGAACCAGCCCAGCGTCCGGGTCAGGTCAATGTCGTCGAACAGGTCTTCACGGCCGTGGCCTTCGAGCTTCACCAGCGTCGACGGCTGGCCGGTCCAGTCACCCAGCACCCGCGCCAGCGCGGTCAGCAGCAGGTCGTTGACCTGAGTCCGATAAGCCGCCGGAGCGTCCTGCAACAGCTGCCGGGTCAAGGTGCTGTCGAGCAGTGTTTCCACGCTGACGGCATGTTGGCTGGCGAGACTGCCTTGCGGGTTGTCGGCAGGCAATTGGACCTGCACGTCGCGGAACTGGTCTTGCCAGTAAACGGCCTGGCTGGTCAGCTCAGCACTTTGCGCATGGGATTGCAGGCGAGCGGCCCAGGTTTGATAGGCGCTGGTTTTCGAGGGCAGGCGCGGGGGTTGAGCGTGCTGCGCTTGTTGATAGGCGGTTTGAAAATCTTCCAGCAGCAAACGCCAGGAGACACCGTCCACCGCCAAGTGATGCACCACCAGCAGCAATCGCTGGCCCGCCGCGCCCATGTCCACCAGCAGCGCACGCAACAGCGGGCCATCCTGCAGGTTCAGGCTGGCTTGCGTTTCGTTGCACAGTTCCAACAGTTCATCGGCGTTGGCAGCCTTTCGCTGCCACAGTACCTCGGCGCTGCTCCACTGTTCAGCCTGAGCCTGTTGCCAGACGCCATCCACCTGACGCAAGCGCAGACGCAACCCGTCGTGATGCTCCAGCAGCGCGGTCAAGGCCTGTTGCAGGCTGGCGCTGTCCAGCGATTCGCGCAGTTCCAGCAGCAGCGACTGGTTCCAGTGATGGCGGGATTCGATGTCTTGCTCGAAGAACCAATGCTGGATCGGCGTCAGCAACACCTCACCACGCACCGGTCCCTGATCGATCACCAGCCCTGCACTGCGCTCGGCCACCTTCGCCAGACTCTGCACGGTCTGGTGCTGGAACAGGTCACGCGCAGTAATGCGAATCCCGGCCTGCCGTGCACGGCTGACCACCTGGATCGAGATGATCGAGTCGCCGCCCAGCTCGAAAAAGTTATCGTCGATGCCCACACGCTCCAGCTTGAGCACGTCTTGCCAGATCGCTGCCAACGCAGCCTGCATCTCGTCCAACGGTGCCGTATAGGCCTGTTGCGCCAGCGCGGCATCAGGCTTGGGCAATGCGTTGCGATCAAGCTTGCCGTTGCCGGTCAGCGGCCATTGGTCGAGTTTGATCAGGTGCGCCGGCACCATGTAATCCGGCAAACCGGCCTGCAAATGTTCGCGCAGGGACTGGCGCAAATCGCTGTCGTCGCCGGTCGCGGTGAACCACGCGACCAACTGCTGACTGCCATTGACCTCGGGCGCCAGCACCAGCGCTTGCTCGATGGCCAGATGGCTTTGCAGGCGATCCTGGATTTCCCCGAGTTCAATGCGGAAGCCGCGAATCTTCACCTGATGGTCGATGCGCCCGGCGTATTCGATACTGCCATCGGCGCAATAACGGGCGAGGTCGCCGGTGCAATACAGGCGCGCTCCAGCCTCCTCGGAAAACAGATCCGGGACAAACCGCGTAGCGGTCAGGTCAGCGCGCTGGTGATAACCGCGAGCCAGACCGGCACCGCCGACGTACAGTTCACCCACGCAGCCCTTGGCCACCGGGTTCAGGCGCGGGTCGAGGACGTACCAGCGCAGGTCGGCAATCGGCTCGCCCAGCGGTGAACTGTTGGCGCCATCGAGGTCAGCGCGGGACAGTGGTCGGTAGGTCACGTGCACGGTGGTTTCGGTGATGCCGTACATGTTGATCAGCACCGGCTGCCGGTCATCGAACGCGTCGTACCACGGACGCAGGCTGGCCACGTCCAGCGCCTCGCCGCCGAACACCACATAACGCAGGGCCATGTTTTTTGCGTCGGCGCAAGCAAACGGCATCAACTGGCGGAACGCCGACGGCGTCTGGTTGAGCACCGTGACTCCCTCGTCACGAAGCAACCGGGCGAAGTCCTCCGGGGAACGACTGACCGCGTGGGGCACCACCACCAGTTTGCCGCCGTAGAACAGCGCGCCAAAGATTTCCCACACGGAAAAGTCGAAGGCATAGGAATGGAACAGGCTCCAGACATCGTCGGCGTTGAAACCGAACCAATGTTCGGTGGCACTGAACAACCGCGTCAGGTTGCTGTGGGGCAGCAGCGTGCCTTTCGGTTTGCCGGTGGAGCCCGAGGTGTAGATGACGTAGGCCAGGTTCTGCGGCGCTGTCAGGTTCGGCAGGTTGTCGGAGCTCGCCTCGATCAGCCAGTCGCTGGCGTGGTCGAGGCAGATCATTTCAATACCGTCGTTCAACGGCAGGTGCGGCAGCAATGCGGAATCGGTCAGCAACAGGCGCGTGCCGCTGTCGGCAAGCAGGTAGGCCAGGCGATCCTGCGGGTATTGCGGGTCCAGCGGCATATAGGCGCCACCGGCCTTGAGGATCGCCAACAGGCTGACGATCATCTCCAGTGAACGTTCAAGCGCAATACCGACCATCACGTCGGGACCAACGCCGCGTTCGCGCAGTCGATGGGCGATGCGGTTGGCGCGGCTGTTCAGTTCGGCGTAAGTGAGGGTGACGCCCCGGCAGGTCACGGCGATGTTGTGCGGGTGCGCGGCAGCTTGCGCCTCGATCAATTGATGGGCGCACAAATCGTTCGCCTGATCGCCGCTCGACACCGTGCTGCGATTCCAGTCGAGCAAGGTGGCCTGCTGCTCGGATACGTCGAGCATCGGCAGATCGGCCAGGGCCACGCGGCTATCCGCGCAGATCCCCTGCAACAGGTTCAACCAATGCCGGCCGAGACGCTCGATGGTCGAGGCGTCGAACAATTCCGTGGCGTAGACGAACGACGCGTGGATAGCCTCGTCGCTCTCGACGGTGTCGAGCATCAGGTCGAATTTGCTGGTCTTTTCGTCCCAGATCAGCGGCTCGACGCTCAGGCCCGGTAGGTCCCAGCGTTGTGGGTCACCGCTATCACGCTGATGATTGAACATCACCTGGAACAACGGCGTATGGCTCAGGCTGCGCTCCACGCCCAGCCCATCGACCAATTGCTCGAAGGGCAAATCCTGATGGGCCTGCGCGCCGAGTGCCGCGGCTTTGATCTCGGCCAGCAACTGCACAAACAGCTGGTCGGCCCGTGGCTGGCTGCGCAGCACCTGGGTGTTGACGAAAAAGCCCAGCAGGTTTTCCACGTCCTGGCGGGTGCGGTTGGCAATCGGCACGCCGACGCGGATGTCCTGTTCGCCGCTGTAGCGATGCAGCAACGTCTGCAACGCCGCCATCAACAGCATGAACAGTGTGCAGCCCTCACGGCGGGCGAGCTCGCGCAATTGCGCGGTCAGCGCGGCTGAAACCTTCAGTTCGACACTGGCGCCCTGCTGGCTCGGGATCGCCGGGCGGCGACGGTCGGTTGGCAGGCTCAGCGACGGATGTTCATTGCCCAATTGTTCGCGCCAGTAATCGAGCTGTCGTTCAGCCTCGCCGGCCTCCAGCCACAGACGCTGCCAACGGGCAAAGTCGGCGTACTGGATGACCAGCTCCGGCAATTGCGCAGCCTGCCCGGCACTGAGCTGCGCATAGAGTCGGGTGAACTCCTGCAACAGGATCGGCAGCGAACCGCCGTCGGTGACGATGTGATGGAAAGTCATCACCAGCACGTGTTGCTTGGCGTCGAGGCGGATCAAGCGGCAGCGCATCAGCGGGCCATTTTGCAGGTCGAATGGCTGCTCGGCGTTCAGGGCGATCTGCCGTTGCAGTTCGACCTCGTCGCCCGCGCTGACATCGACCAGCGGCGCGTCCATGTGCGGATGGATTTTTTGCAGCACCTGCTGTTCGTCGAAGACAAACGTGGTGCGCAGCACTTCATGACGTAGCACCAGCGCAGTCAAGGTGTGCGCCAGCGCTTCACGATTCAGCGCGCCATTCAGGCGAAAGGCACCGGTCAGGTTGTAGGCGGTGGCCAGGGGCTGCATCTGCCAGAGGAACCACAAGCGTTGCTGCGCGTACGACGCCGGCAGTGTGTCGACACTGTGGTCCCGTGGCGGAATCGGTAGCAGTTCCAGGGTCAGCCCCTGGGCGTGCATCTTCTGTTGCAACGCATGTCGGGCGTCCGCGTTCAAGCCGCAGAAACGCTGGGCCAGGGTCATCATTCTGTCCGGTGCAGCACTCATCGCGTGTGTTCCCCATCCACTTCGTCGAACAACGCTTCGAGGGCGTCTACATCGTTTTCTTTATGTTCACTGTGCTGACGGAACTGCTCGATCTGCCCCGCCAGACGCTCCAGGGTGTCGCCTTCGAAGAACAGCTTGAGCGGGATCGCCAGGTTCAGTTCTTCCTGAATCCGCGCACGAATCCGCGTGGCCAGCAGCGAGTGCCCGCCGAGTTCGAAGAAGTTGTCGTGCACGCCGACGCGCTCCACGTGCAGCGCTTCGGCCCAGATCGCCGCGAGGGTTTTCTCCAGATCGTTGCGCGGTGCGACGAAGGTACTGCGGCGCACATCCAGATCGAGCAACGCCTGACGATCAAGTTTGCCGTTCGGCATCAGCGGGAAACGCTCAAGGACTTGCAAGCGCGCTGGCTGCATGTGCTCGGGCAGCGCCTCGACCAAGTGGCTGCGCAGTTCGTTGAGGCGGATGTCCGCAGTGTCGGTCGGGGACACCACGAAGCCCAGCAGTTGTGGGCCGGTCGGGGTTTCGCGGGCAATCACCGCAGCGTCTTCGATGTCCGGTGCGTTACGCATGGCCGCCTCGATCTCGCCCAGCTCGATGCGAAAACCACGGATTTTCACCTGATGGTCGACCCGGCCCAGATACTCCAGCACGCCATCGGCGCGATAACGCGCCAGGTCACCGGTGCGGTACAGGCGTTGGCCCGCCGTCGTCGCGAACAAATCGGGCACAAAGCGCTCGGCACTCAGCCTGGCCCGTTGCAGGTATCCTCGGGCAATGCCGGCACCGCCGACGTACAACTCGCCTTCAACGCCCACGGCTACGGGTTGCAGATCCGGCCCCAGTACGTGAATGCGCATGCCGGCAATCGGTTGACCAATCGCAATGCTGTCGTCGTCTTCGCCGAGCGGCAGCTCCCAGGCCGAGCACCACACGGTGCCTTCGGTCGGGCCGTATTCGTTGACCAGCACCACCCCCGGCAATGCTTCGCGATGTCGCTGCACCAGCGCGGTGCTGCACGCTTCGCCGGCGACGATCACACAGGCCAGCGCCTGACGGTCGAGGTGTTCGAGAATCAGCGCGTGGTAGGACGGCAAGGTCAGGTAGTGAGAAACCTCTTCGCGCTGGATCAACAACGCCAGTTGCGCCGGATCCTTGTAGCTGTCTTCGTCAGGCAGGCACAGGGTCGCGCCCTGCCCCAACGCCCAGAAAACCCCGGCCACCGAACTGTCGAAGGAGAACGACGAAAGCATCAGGAACGAACGCAGGGGCTGACGATAAAAGGCCTTGCGCGCCACGGTCGAAGCCAAGGCGTTGGCATGGCTGATCATCACGCCCTTGGGTTTGCCGGTGGAGCCGGAGGTGTAGATGACGTAAGCCAGGTTCGCGCTGTCGCCCTGGGGTTCAGGTTGATTGGATGACGAGGACCAGACTTCGGCGCCGGGCATCAAGGAAACGACGCGCTCACTGCCCAACGCTTCTGGCAACGGCTGACAGGCCAATACCTGACACGCCCCCGTGTCGGCGAGCATGAACGCCAGACGTTCGATCGGGTAGTTCGGGTCCAGCGGCAAATACGCCGCGCCCGCCTTCAGCGTGCCCAACAGCGCAACGACGATTTCCAGCGAACGCTGGCCGTAGACCGCCACGACCTGGTCCGGCTTGACGCCTTGGGCGCGCAAGGTGTTGGCCACCTGGTTGGAGCGTGCATCGAGTTCGGCGTAACTCAGGCGCTCACCATTGACGCTCACCGCGATGCGCTGCGGGTGCAGGCGCGCCTGTTCGCTGAACAGTTCTTGCAGGAAGCGGCACGGCAACGCCTGCTCGGTGGCGTTCGGGTTGAAGCCCTCGATCAAACGGCCAAGATGCGCCTCATTGACCAGACTCGCCTGAGCCAGCGTCAGCTCGGGGGATGCGAGCAACTGGCAGCTGAACTCGGCAAACTGGGCCAGCCATTCGACCAGCATCGATTCCGGAACTGCGCCCTCCAGGCACGACAGCTGCAACCGCTCACCCTGAACTCGCAAGCGCAGGACTTCGGGGTTGGCGTCGTCGACCTCGATAGCGTGCTCGATACCGGATTCATAGACGAAACCATAACGCAGCGGTCCGCTGCCTTCGGCGCTCAATTCGAACTCGTTGAGACAGTCAAGCCACGACAGTGATTGCTCAAGGCTGGCGGTGAAGGATGCCAGCGCTTGTGCCATGGTTTGATGGCTGCGGTAATCGAAGGCCACCGGCAAGCGACGGGCGAAGCGTCCGAGGGTCGCGGTTGTTTGCTCGTTGCGCCCCACTACTTGCCAGCCGATCAACAGTTTCTCTTGATTGCCGATGCGCGCAACAAAGGCGCTCCATAGCAGCAACGCCACCTGTTCGTCCTCGACACCCAGGTCGGCGGCAGTGCGCTGCACGCCGGCAAACCATTGGGTGTCAGCGAGCATGGCCTGACGACGCACCCGCGCAACGTCGACCGGTTTTTCGAAGGGCAAGCGGTGCGCCATGGCGAACTGCTGTTGCAGGTTGCGCCAGAACGCCGCGCCTTGATGACCGATGTCTTCCTCGCGCAGTTCTTCCTGCCACGCGCTGTAGTCCAGGTATTGCAGCGCTTCTTCGTCGACGGGCAGGGTTTCGCCGCGCAACAGACTGGCGAGTTCGCCCGAAAGCACACGCAACGAGGCTTCGTCGAAACTGCTGGCCAGCGTCAGCACCGTGACGAAATGCTTTCCGTCAGCGGTCTCGACCGGCGCCACCGCCAGCACCCGGATCGGATCGTTGAGCATGGCTTCACGACTGCGCTCGAAAGCATCAGCCACGCAAGGCTGGCTGCCCAGCAACGTGAGCGGCAGTTGATCGCAGAGGCTTTGCACCGGCCATTTCATCCCCGGCAAGCGACGATAAACCGTGCGCAGGGTTTCGTGGCGCTGGCCCAGCGTTTCAAGCGCTGCGCGCAAAACTTGCGCGGTCACCGGTTGGGCCAGCGGCAGGGTCAGGGCGGCAAACAGGGTTTGTCCAGCCAGTTCCTGGGCGCGCAGATAGAACGCCTGCTGGGCCGAAGTCTGGAATACGTCTACCGAAGGTTCGAGGGCGGTGGTGTTCATGTCGGGTGTCCTTATTCCTGATCCAGGTCGGCGCTTTTCTGCGCGATGGCCATGGCCGTGAGGATTTTTCTGTAGCCGGTGAATTCGTTGCGCGCATGCACGCTGAGGATATTGTCGAGCAGGACCACGTCGCCCTTCTCCCAGGCGAACTCGACCATCACGTCGCGGTAGATGCCTTGCAGGTGACGGATCACGTCCTCGGGAATCGGCGTGCCGTCACCGAAGAAGGTGTTCTGCGGCAGGTCCAGCGGGCCGAATTCACGCAGCAGGTTGTCGCGGATGCTGTCGGGCAGGGTCAGGGCGTTGAAGAAAGTGCCGTGGTTGAACCAGATGCGTTCGCCGGTCAGCGGATGGCGCACGATGGCCGGGCCGTTTTGCCGGGTGCGCAGGCGATTGCCGGACTTCCATTCGGCCTGTATGCCGATCTTCGTGCAGTAGGCTTCGACGTCTGCGCGGTCCTCGCTCTGGAACACCGTCTGCCACGGCAGGCCCATGCCGTCGCCATAGTTGCGCACGTACTGGATGCGTTTGCGCTGGAATTGCTCGCGCACTGCCGGGTCGATCCGCGCCAAAATCTGACGGGTATCACCGAACGGCGTTTCACCGCCGGTGGTCGACGGGGTGTCGCAATAGAAGTACAGGTGCCGCGGGAACACCGGCGAATACGAGTGCTCGTTGTGCGGGAAGATTTTCTCCGGCGCCGGGTAATCGGTGGAGCTGTAGATCTTGAACTGACCGGTGATCTGGGTTCGTGGCGAGGCGCGGAACAGGTACTCCAACGCGCCACCGGAAATCGCATCGACGCAACGGTTGAACTCGGCGATGTCGGCGACCTGGAAGCCACGAAACAGAATCACCGCGTGTTCCAGCAAGCGGGTTTCGATCAGGGCGCGATTCTGAGTCGCCCATTCCACGAGATTCACGCCAGGCACGGCCGGACGGCACACCAGCGGCATGCTGACGCCCTCGAACATCGGCGCGAAACTCACTAGTTGCGTCGGATCGGTGGACAGGCTCTTGCGGGCACCACGAGCCAATTTGGCAATGGACCTGGTCGTTGAAACGCTCATAAACCCCTCCAGAAAATGTTGACGACGGTGCAGGTTGAGCACCGCCGCCTGAATCAGTCCGCCGCCGATTGCACAGTCGGCGCGCCACGTTTCGCCGAGCGTCGCTTGATCGCCATGGCGCCGCCGAGCAAAGCCTTGCGCTGTTCACTCAGGCGCGTTTCGGCGCGGCGCTGCACGTCCGTGGCCACCTCCAGCAACTGGCTCACGCTCAACTCGTCGACGCGCAACAACGCTTGCAGCACGGCCTGAATCTGCTCGAACAGACACGCCAGCGTGCTCGGCAAGTACTGGCCGGCCGGTGTCTCGAAACTCAGGTGAACGTACTCGGCGTCGTTGTAGAACGCAGCGACCATGCCGATCTCGGCGGCTTGACGCCCCGACGCAAAGTCCTCGACCTGCAAGCCTTCCATCGACGGCAGGCGACCGACGCCTTCCTGGTAAATCAGCTTGATGTCGAACAGCGGTGAGCGTCCGGCCCGACGCGGCAAGCGCAAGGCTTCCACCAGTCGCTCGAACGGCAGGTCCTGATGGTCCGAAGCCTCCAGCACCGCGCGACGGCAAACGTCCAGCAACTGCCTGGCCGACTGCTCGGCCTCCACGTCAATTTGCAGAACTAATTGGTTAACGAAGAAGCCGACCATTTCTTCAAGCTCGGCTTGATTTCGGTTGGCGATATCGGTGCCGATGCGCACGCGATTGACCTCGGTGCGCTGGCGCAACACCAGGGTAAAACCGGCCAGCAGCAGCATGAATAGCGACAGATCGTGCTGTTGGGCGAAGTCGCGCAGTTGCTGGCTCAGTTCTGCGCTGAAGGTGAAATGCGCATTGGCGCCTTCCGCGGCCGTGCGTTGATCGCCGTCAGCCGGCAGCTCCAGCACGGGTAATTGCTCACCCAAACGCTGCTGCCAGTAATCGAGCTGAAGTTGCAGTTCTCCACCTTGCTCCAGCCACTGGCGCTGCCATTTGGCGAAGTCGGCGTATTGCACGCTGTGGGCTGGAAGTTGAGGCGTTTCGCCACGGTTGAGGCTCGGGTACAGCGTGACGAACTCGTTGATCAGGATGCGGAACGACCAGTCATCGGCAACGATGTGGTGCACGGTCAACAGCAGCACGTGTTCCTGTTCCGCGACCCGTAACACGCGGACTCGCAGCAGCGGGCCGTGGCGCAGATCGAATGGCCGAGCAACTTCTTCCCGGGCCAGTTTCTGCGCCTCAGTATCCGGCGATGGCAAATGCCGCAGGTCGACGGCATCAAAGCTCAACGGCAATTGCTCCTGCACGCGCTGCCAGGCCTTGCCGTCTTCCTCGTAGAAGGTGGTGCGCAACACCGCGTGACGCTGCACCAAGGTGTCGAAGGTCTGGCGCAAGGCTTCAAGATTCAACTCACCGCGCAGGCGCAACGCGCCGGGCATGTTGTACATCGAGCTGTCCGGTTCCAGGTTCCACAGGAACCACAAACGCTGTTGGGCGAAGGACAACGGCTGACGCTCGCCGCCGGTGCCCGCCACCAGCGCCGGGCGCTCACAGGTGCGTTGCAGGGCTTTCACCTGCGCGGCGAAATCCTCAAGGCGCGGGTGTTCGAACAGGCTGCGCAGGCTCACCGACAGGCCGAGGCGCTGACGTATCTGCGAGACGATCTGCGTGGCCAGCAACGAATGCCCGCCCAGTTCGAAGAAGCTGTTTTCGCGATCAACCCGTGGGACCTGCAACACTTGCTGCCAAATCTGCGCCAGCTCGGTTTCCAGCTCGCCTTGCGGCGCGGTGCCTGTGGCCGTTTCCCAGGCTTCGGGGGCCGGTAGCGCCGCACGGTCGAGCTTGCCGTTGCGATTGAGCGGCAGCGCAGTCATCAGTACCAACTGTGCGGGCAGCATGTAATCCGGCAGACGCTCGCCCAAGGCGCGGCGAACGGTGTCGGTGAGTTCACGCGCATCTGTGCTCAGCAGTTCGGCATTGGCCGGCACCACGTAGCCGATCAACTGCTTGCCACCCACGGCTTCGTGCACCAGCACCGCCGCTTCGCTGATCATCGGCAAGCCTTGCAGGTGCGCTTCGAGCTCACCCAACTCGACCCGCAATCCACGAATTTTCACCTGATGGTCGATGCGCCCCAGATACTCCAGCGCGCCGTCTTCGCGATAGCGTGCGAGGTCGCCGCTGCGGTACAGCCGCGCCCCCGGTGTGGTGGAAAACGGATCGGCGATGAAGCGCTCGGCACTCAAGTCCGGGCGCTGGTGATAGCGTTGGGCGAGCCCCGCATCACCACCAATGCACAACTCGCCGACGCAACCGCTCGGCAGCAGATGACCTTGCGTGTCGATCACATACAACGCACGGCCCGGCAACGCTTTGCCGATGGGCACGCCGATGGGGTTGCGGGTATCGGCCAGGGTGCATTCGTGGGTGCTGGAGACCACGCTCGCTTCGGTCGGACCGTAGGTGTTGAGCAAACGCACGTCGCTCAGCCCAGCGGCGTGCCACAGCTTCAAGCCTTCGAGGGACATCGCTTCGCCGCCGACATGGACCTGACGCAAACGGCCCTTGTCGCGCCGAGGCTGAGCGGCCCACTCCTGGGACAGCAAGAACCAATACGCCGCCGGCAAATCCGCCAGCGTTACCTCGTGTTCGACAAGCTGGCGATAAAGCGTGTCGGTGTCCCACAGCTCATCGCCGCGCATCACCAACGCCGCGCCCACACACAGCGGTGGATAGCACTGTTCGACGAAGCCGTCGAAGCTGAACGTGGCGAACTGCAGCACACGGTCTTCAGGGGTCAGGCCTGAATAATCCGCCGCAATCACACAGAACTCGCGCAGTGCGGCATGGGCCAGGCACACGCCTTTCGGGCGTCCGGTGGAGCCGGAGGTGTAGATCAGGTACGCGAGATCTTCGGCGCTGGCGAGGTTCACCGGGTTGTCGGTGGAGTACCCGGTGTCTTCGCTCAAATCCAGCGTCAGGCGCGGCAAACCTTGCGGCAGCAGCACATCGGCGAGCAGGCCCGATTGCGCCAGCAGCAGGTCGATGCCGCTGTCTTCGATCATGTAGGCCAGGCGCTCGGCCGGGTAATCCGGGTCCAGCGGCACATACCCGGCGCCGGACTTGAGGATTGCCATCAGGCTGACGATCATTCGTGTATTGCGCCGCACCGACAGGCCGACCCGCTGCCCCGGCCCGACGCCAAGAGCGCGCAGGCGATGGGCTAACTGGTTGGCTTGCGCATTGAGCTGGGCGTACGTCAGGCGTTCGTCACCCGCTACCACGGCCAGCGAATCAGGTGTGCGTGCCACTTGCTGTTCGAAGCGCTGATGGGTCAGCAACGGGTTGTCCAGTCGCGGCGCCGGTGGACGCGAGTTACGCAGTACTCGGTCCTGGGCCTGAGCATCCAGCAGGCTGACAGCACCGAGCGCCTGTTGTGGCTGGGCGACAAATTGCGCCAGCACATGCAACAGGCTCGCGCCCATTTGGGTGATCTGCTCGGCGCTGAATTGGCTGCGATCGAAACTGAAATCCAGACGCAACGAGGCCCCGACTTCGATGCCGAGGGTTAGCGGGTAGCTGGTGATTTCGTGATTGTGCAGCGCGCCGAACGCCAAGCCCGCTGGCGCCCCTTGTTTGAGTGCCTCGGCCACCGGGAAGTTTTCGAACACCAGCAGGCTGTCGAACAGCGCCCCCTGCTGCCCGGCCCAGCCCTGAATATCATAGAGCGGCACGTGTTCGAACTCACGCAGGCCCAGGTTCAAAGCTTGCAGTTCATTGAGCCAATCGCTCACCGCTTGCCCCGCTGACGGATGGACAATGATCGGCAAAGTGTTGATGAACAATCCCAACTGTTGCTCGATGCCCGGCAACGGCGCCGAACGCCCGGCAATCGTCGCACCGAAGGCCACGCAAGGCTGGCCGGTGTAGCGCTGCAACAGCAGCGCCCATGCACCTTGAAGCAAGGTGTTGAGGGTAATTTTCTGCTGGCGGGCGAAATCGCTCAGGCTTTGCAGCGCGGTGCTTTCAACGGTCAGTTGATGCTCGCCCATGCCTCGCCCTTCGGCCGGCGTCGGCAGGGCTTGCGCCAACAGCGTCGGGGTTTCCAGCGGCGCCAGTGCCTGTTTCCAGAACTGCTCGGCGGCAGGGAGCGGCTGTTGCGCAATCCAGCCGAGGTAGTCGCGGTATTGTCCCAACGGCTTGGTCAGCGTCTGGCCGGCATAGTGCTGGATGACTTCGCCGAGCAACTGCGCGTTGCTCCAGCCGTCCATGAGGATGTGATGGCTGGTGTAGATCAGGTGCCAGTCTTCACTGCCCCGACGCACCAGGATCAAGCGAAACAACGGCGCACTACTCAGCTCGAACCCACGGCTGCGCTCTTCAGTTGCCAAGGCATCGAGGTTGATATCGTCTGCTTCGATCACTTGCAGTTGCAGGTCGATCTGGCGATGAATCACCTGATGCGCGCACTCAAGTCCCAACCAATGGAAGCTGCTGCGCAGGATGTTGTGGCGATTGATCGCCGCCTGCCACGCCCGGCCGAACGCGGCGATTTCAAGGCCCCGGATGTCCAGGCGCAATTGGTTGATGTAGGCGTCGGCCTGGAGTTCGTACAGGGTGTGGAACAGCATGCCCTGCTGCATCGGCGTCAGCGGGTAAACGTCCTCGATGGCGGGCGCGGCGACGGGCAAAGCGTCCAGTTGTGCCTGTGTGATGCGTGCGAGCGGGAAGTCCGATGGCGTGACCTGGCCCGCCGTTGTCGCGCAGCAATGCTCGATCAACGACTTGAGTTCTTCGGCATAGGCATCGGCCAGTTGCTGCACCGTGCTGTTGGCGAACATGTCGCGGCTGAAGCCCCATTGCAGCGTGAGTTGTCCGCCGAAGACCTGGCCTTCCAGTGTCAGCCAGTTGGCCAGCGGCGCGTCGTCGCCCTGGGCCTGACCGCCACTTTCAGACGCTGGGACAAACAGCGCAGTCTCATCAAACTGGCGGTCGAACTGCCCGAGGTAATTGAAGGTGATTCGGGGCGTCGGCAAGCCTTTCAAGGCGTCGATCTGGGCCGGTTCACCGAGATGACGCAGCAGCCCATAACCCAACCCCTTGGCCGGGACGGCGCGCAGTTGCTCCTTGATCGCCTTGATCGCACGTGAAGTCTCGGCCTTGGGTTGCAGGCGCACGGGGAACAGGCTGGTGAACCAGCCGACGGTACGCGTCAGGTCGAGGTCGTCGAACAGGTCTTCGCGGCCATGGCCTTCGAGCTGGATCAACGTCGATTCATGCCCGGTCCAGCGACAGATGACCCGCGCCAACGCGGTGAGCAACAGGTCGTTGACCTGGGTGCGATAAGCCGCCGGAGCTTGTTGCAGCAAACGCTGGGTCAAGCCTGCGTCGAGTTTCGATTCGATCTTGTGCCCGTGGCGATGCTGCAAACTGCCCTGCGGGTTGTCGCACGGCAAGTCGCGGGCGTCGTCCAGTTGCGCCTGCCAGTACGGCAGTTGTTCATCGAGAGTGCGGGCGTGCTGTTGCAGGTGCTTAGCCCAGGTTTGATAGGCGCTGGTTTTCGCCGGTAGTGCTGCTTGCCGGTAGGCCTGTTGCAAGTCTTCGAGCAACACCCGCCACGACACGCCATCCACCGCCAGGTGATGGATCACCAGCAACAGGCGTTGGCTGCCATCGTCGAGGTTGACCAGCACGGCGCGCAACAGCGGTCCACCTGCCAGATCGAGGCTGCGTTGTGCTTGATTGCACATCGCGCTCAGGTCATCGGTCGAAGACGCACGGCGCTGCCACAATCCTGACGTTTCAACGGGTGACGCGTGATGCTGGTTCCAGCCGTCTGCACTTTCGATGAAGCGCAGACGCACGGCGTCATGGTGATTGATGACCTTGATCAGCGCAGCTTCCAGCGTTTGAGGATTCAACGCCTCTCGCGGCGTCAACAACAGCGACTGATTCCAGTGCTGACGCTGGGCGATGGCCTGATCGAAAAAATAATGCTGCGCCGGGGTCAGGATCACCTCGCCGCTGACCGGGCCTTGATCGATAGCGCTGTGGCTGTCGAACTCCGCGACCAACGCCAGGCTGCGCACCGTCTGGTACTGGAACAGATCCCGCGGGCTCAGGCGAATCCCGGCCTGACGGGCACGGCTGACCACCTGGATGGAGATGATCGAGTCGCCGCCCAGCTCAAAGAAGTTGTCCTCAAGACCGACACGCTCCAGCCCGAGCACATCCTGCCAGATCTGCGCCAGCGCGGTTTGCATCGAATCCTGCGGGGCGACGAAGGTTTGCTGCGGCGCGGATTCGGGTGGCGGCAAGGCCTTGCGGTCCAGTTTGCCGTTGGCGGTCACCGGCAAGGCGTCCAGCGACATCAGGTAAGTCGGCACCATGTATTCCGGCAGGGAGCTCAACAGCCAGGCCTTGAGCGTTTGCGGCCATTGAGCATCCGCCTCAGTGTTTTCCAGCACCAGGTACGCCACCAGATGTTTGCCACCCTGAACCAACACCACCGCTTCACGCACCAGCGGATGCTGCATCAGGCGGGTTTCGATTTCACCCAGCTCGATGCGCAGGCCACGCAGCTTGACCTGATGGTCGAGGCGCCCGAGGTATTCGATTACGCCATCGGCGCGCTGGCGCACGCGGTCGCCGGTGCGGTACAACCGCGCGCCATCGTGGAACGGGCACGGCACAAAACGTTCGGCGGTGAGTGCCGGGCGCCGGTGATAACTGCGCGCCAACCCGGCGCCACCGAGGTACAACTCCCCTGCCACACCCGCCGGGACCGGCAGCAACTGTGCGTCCAGCACATGGGTGCGCAGGTTGGCGATGGGACGGCCAATGGGCACGCTGTCGGCGCCTTCATCGATGCAGGTCCAATGGGTCACGTCGATGGCCGCCTCGGTCGGACCGTACAGGTTGTACAGTCCGGCGCCCGGCAGTTTGGCGAACACCTGCAGTTGCGCGTCGAGCGGCAACGCTTCACCGCTGCACGCGATGCGCTTGAGGCTGGTACATGTCTCGACACCCGGCTCGTGGATAAACGCCTGCAACATCGACGGCACAAAATGCAAAGTGCTGATGCCGTAATCCTTGATGATCCGGATCAACTGCGCCGGTTCCCGATGCGCACCCGGCGGCGCCACCACCAGACGTGCACCCGTCATCAATGGCCAGAAAAACTCCCACACCGAGACGTCGAAACTGAACGGGGTTTTCTGCAACACCGAGTCGCGGCCATCGATCCCGTACGCCTGCTGCATCCAGCACAAACGGTTGACCAGGGCCGCGTGACTGTTGCCGGCACCCTTGGGTTTGCCCGTGGAGCCGGAGGTGTAAATCACATAAGCCAGGTTCAACGGGTGCACCTCAACCTGCGGGCAGGTTTCTCTGTAACCGTCGAGCCAGTCGTCTTCCTGATCGAGGGCGATGACCTTGACTCCCTCGGTCGGCAGCGCGCAGAGCAATTCGGTTTGACTGAGCAGCAGGCCAATCGCGCTGTCTTCGATCATGTAGGCCAGGCGTTCTGCGGGGTACTCTGGGTCGAGCGGCACATAGGCGCCACCGGCCTTGAGAATCGCCAGCAGACCAATGACCATTTCCAGCGAGCGCTCAACGCAAATCCCCACCAACACATCCGGACCGACACCGTGCTCGCGCAGGCAATGGGCGAGTTGATTGCTGCGCGCATCGAGTTGCGCGTAACTGAGCTGACGATCACCAAACACCAAGGCCGACGCCTCGGGTGTGCGCCGGGCCTGGGCCTGGATCAACTGATGCATGCACTGCTCGACGGGATAAGCCTCGGCGGTGCGGTTCCAGTCATGCACCAGCACGTGCTGCTCATCCGCCGTCAGCATCGACAACTCGCCGATTTCTTGCGTCGAGTCGTCGACGACCGCCTGCAACAGACGCGTCCAGTGCCCGGCCATGCGCACAATGGTATCGGCCTCGAACAGGTCGCTGGCGTAGGTCAGCGCCGCGTGCAGCTTGCCGCCCTTCTCCCAGGTGTCGAGTGTCAGGTCGAACTGGGTGGTGCGGCTTTGCCAGTCGATGCTGCCCAGCGCCAGGCCTGACGCGGTGCTCACCGAGGCTATGTCCGCAACCTGCGGCTGGTGGTTGTACATCACTTGGAACAGCGGCGTGTGGCTGAGGCTGCGCTCCAGTTTCAATGCCTCGACCAGACGCTCGAACGGCAAGTCCTGATGGGCCTGGGCACCGAGGGCGGTTTCCTTGATGGCGCGTAGCAAGTCGTCAACCCGGGTCTGGCCGTCCAGTTGCGTACGCAGCACCTGGGTGTTGACGAAGAAGCCGATCAGCCCTTCGATTTCCGCACGGTTGCGGTTGGCGATGGGGACGCCGACACGCAGGTCGGTTTGCCCGGTGTAGCGATGCAGCAGCGCGTTGAACGCACCGAGCAACAGCATGAACAGGGTGATGTTGTGGTTCTGCGCGGTGGTGCGCAGGTGTTCGGCCAGTTGTGTATCGACCGCGAATTCGAAGCGCGTGCCGCGATAGCTCGGCATCGCCGGGCGCGAATGATCCAGCGGCAATTCCAGCACCGGATGCTCATCGCCCAACTGCGCCTGCCAGTACGCCAGTTGCCGCGCCTGCTCGCCCGCTTCCAGCCAGCGGCGCTGCCACAGGGCGTAGTCGCTGTACTGGATCGGCAGCGGCGCAAGTTGCGGTGGGGTGCCTGCATCGAAGGCGTCGTAGCAGCGGATGAATTCGTCGATCAGCACGTTCATCGACCAGCCATCGGAGACGATGTGGTGCAGGGTCAGCAGCAGGACATGTTCCTGATCGGTGAGCTTGAGCAGGGTCACCCGTAGCAGCGGACCGACCGCCAGATCGAATGGCAGCACCGATTGTTGTTCGGCGGTTTGAGCCACCGAGTGCTCACGGTCAGCGGCGGGCAGCTCGCTGATATCCACGTGTTCGATTTGCAGCGGCGCAGCGCTCCGGGCTTGCCGCACGCTGTCATCGGCTTCGCGGGCAAACACCGTGCGCAGGGTTTCGTGACGGGCCACCAGGCTGGCGAATGCCTGCTCCAGCGCCGATACGTTCAGACGCCCGGTCAGCCGCACCGCCCCTGGCAGGTTGTAGGCGCCGCTGTGCGGGTCCAGTTGCCAAAGAAACCACATGCGTTGCTGAGCGTAAGACAGTGCCTGGCGATCCTCGGCGTCAACGCCGGATGGAATCGCAAACCGGGCGAACTCCACGCCCTCCCTGGCCAATGCCGCGAGGAACACCTGGCGCTTTTCCAGGGGCAACCCGATAAACCGGCGAGCAAGTTTCAAGGAGTCTTCAGCATTCATTTCAAGGCATCCGGATCAGTGGCGGGAAGCACAAAGGCACGTCGTCCTTATCAAACGAATGCAGACCAGAAAAATTAGCGAATGAATTAGGTGTCAGAAGGGGTGTAAATCGCACCGCTCTTGTAGGAGCTGGCTTGCCAGCGAAAGGGTCATGACAGGAGAAATGGTGCCACCTGCAAGACCGCCTTCGCTGGCAAGCCAGCTCCTACAAAGGGATTAATCGATCATCAGGCGCTCGCAGCCATGGAGTGCCGCCGATGATGCACCTCAAGCTGATCCTTGATCAGCCGCAGTACCCTGGCCTCATGTTCATGGATGAAGAAGTGCCCACCGGCCAGCATGTCCACGGAAAAACTGCCGCGGGTTTCCTGGCTCCAGCCGATCAACTGCTCGGTCGTGGCGCGGTCATTCTTGCCGCCGAGCACATGCACAGGGCACGTGAGCAAGGGCCGTCGCACTGGTTCGAATCGCCCGCACAAAAGGAAGTCCGCACGCAGCACCGGCAGGGTCAGGCTCATCAATTCTTGGTTGGCCAGTATCTCTTCGCTGGTGCCATTGAGGAGGCGCAGTTGCTCGATCAGTTCGGTGTCGGTTTTGGGCTGGGCATAGTGCCGGTCGTATTCGGCACGCAACGTCGGCGCGGCGGTGCCGGAAGCGAACAGCGCTACCGGCTCCGGACAACCCAGCGAGCGAAACGCATGAGCCATCTCGCAGGCGAGCAACGCGCCCATGCTGTGGCCGAACAACGCGTACGGTGTCTTGAGCGTGGCTTTTTGTTCATGGGCCAGTTGCAGCGCCAGGCGCCGCATGTCGGTGTGCAAGGGCTCGCCGAATCGAGCGCCCCGCCCCGGCAATTCCAGCGGTTGCAGTCTGATCCACTCCGGCAGCTTGCGCCGCCAGCGGTTGTAGACCATGGCACTCGCGCCCGAATAGGGCAGGCACAGCAATGTCAGCCGGGTCACCAGGCTTACCTCGAAAGTTGTCTGATTGGTGAACGGATGAGGTATGCCGGGAATTAGTCGTACAGACATTTTCCATGGAAACATCATTTCAGATGGCGATAGCTCGAAATGGCGGAACCCAGCACCACCGCCCCCGCCGCAATCGCCAGCCAGAACCCGCTCCGCGCGCCGAACGCATCCACCAGCCAACCGGAACCGGCGGCACCAATCGCCACCCCGATGCTCAGGCCGGTGACCAACCAGGTCAGGCCTTCGGTGAGCTTGGCCGGCGGTACGATTTGCTCGATCAATGCCATCGCGACAATCAAGGTCGGCGCAAAAAACAGGCCGGCGACAAACACCGCCAGGGACAAACCGAGAATGTTCACCGCCAGCAGCAACGGCAACGTCGTCACCGCCGTCGCCACCCCACCGTACAGAAACAGGCGCGGCAGCGGTATTTTCGAACGCAATGCGCCGAACGCCAGCCCGGCCAGGCACGAACCGATCGCATACACCGAAAGCACAATGCTCGCTGCCGCCGGTTGGCCCTGCTGCTGGGCGAAAGCCACGCTGACCACGTCCACCACGCCGACGATAATGCCCATGGCCACCATCAACAGCATCAGCAATTGAATGTCGCGGGAACGAATGATCGAGCCTTGATGATGTTCTTCATGGGGGTGCACCGCAGGTTCCGTGCTGCGCTGCAAGACGAACGCCGTCACCCCGATGCCCAGCGCCAGCAACGCGGCCAACGGCCCCGCTTCAGGGAACGCCACCACGCATAGCCCCACGGACAATGGCGGCCCGACGATGAAGCAGACTTCATCCAGCACCGATTCCAGGGCGTAGGCCGTCTGCAACTGCGGCCGACCGCGATAGACCTCGGTCCAGCGCGCCCGCACCATCGCCGACATGCTCGGCATGCAACCGGCCAACGCGGCGAAGACAAACAACGTCCAGTTGGGCGCCTGCAACCGCGTGCACAGCAACAGCAGCAACAATGCCCCGCCACCGAGCAACGCCGACACAGGCAGAACCCGCCCCTGGCCATATCGATCCACCAGCCGCGACACCTGAGGTGCACAAAACGCCGTGGCCAACGCAAACGTCGCCGCCACCGCGCCCGCCAATCCGTATCCACCGTGCAACTGCGAGAGCATGGTGATCAAGCCGATGCCGGTCATGGAAATCGGCATGCGCGCGATCATTCCCGCCAATACGAATGCGCCGCTGCCAGGGGCTTTGAATAGTTCGCGGTAGGGGTTTGCCATGGGTCTGGTCTCAATCAGGGCATGCACGTTGCCATAACGGCTGATTGCGGGGGAAGCGTGGAATTGTTGGTGGAATGTGAAGGGCCCCATCGCGGGCAACCCCGCTCCCACACTGGACGGTTTACGCCCACCCACTGTAGGAGCGAGCTTGCTCGCGATGGGGCCAGAACAGACACCTCATCTCCCTTCTCCAAATGAACTCTCACCGCCCCCGACCAGTCAGCTACTTAGGCCCCAGGTTCCCCGGAGTTTCGCGACAATGGCTGATCACCCCGAATGCCAAAGCACCATCGACGCCCACGGCATCATCGGCGACATGCGCAGTGCGGCGCTGGTCAATGACAAGGGTAGCGTGGACTTTTTCTGCTGGCCGGAATTCGACAGTCCGTCGATCTTCTGTTCTCTGCTGGACAGCCCCGAAGCGGGAATTTTTCAATTGTCCCCGGACTTGCCAGACGCCCGCCGGGAACAGATCTACCTGCCCGACACCAACGTGCTGCAAACCCGCTGGCTCAGCGACCGCGCCGTGGTCGAAGTCACCGATCTGCTGCCGATTGGCGACACCGAGGACGACCGTCCGCTGCTGATGCGCAGGATTTGCCTGGTCAGCGGTCGCGCCACTTTGCGCCTGCACTGCGCCGTTCGGCATGACTACGCCCGTGCCGTCACCCGCGCCCGTATGGATAAAAAAGACGTGATTTTTGAAGCGCCTGATCAACCGTCCTTGCGACTGTCTTCGGGTCAAGCGTTGCAAATCGAAGGCAATGCCGCCGTCGCCGAGTTCACTCTGGAACAAGGCCAGAGCACTGAATTTCTGCTCGGTGCCATCGACGATCCGCGCTTCAAGGAAGGCGCCGCCGCCCTGTGCCTGGAACGCACCCTGAAGTTCTGGCGCGACTGGATCGGCCAGTCCAATTACCGTGGGCGCTGGCGGGAGATGGTCAATCGCTCGGCCCTGGCCATGAAGCTGCTGACGTCGCGCAAACACGGGGCCATTCTCGCCGCCGCGACCTTCGGCCTGCCGGAAACGCCCGGTGGCGAACGCAACTGGGACTATCGCTTCACCTGGATCCGCGACGCCTCGTTCACCGTCTACGCCTTCATGCGTCTGGGCTTCGTCGAAGAGGCCAATGCCTACATGCGCTGGCTGCGCGGGCGGGTCAGCGATTGCCAGGGCAAGCCGATGAAACTCAACATTCTGTACGCCATCGACGGTCACCAGGAATTGCCGGAGATTGAACTCCCGCACCTTCGCGGCCACGGCGGCGCCCGGCCGGTACGTATCGGCAACCAGGCGTATGAACAGGTCCAGCTCGACATCTTTGGCGAGCTGATGGACGCTATCTATCTGGTCAACAAATACGGCGAAGCCATCTCCCATGATGGCTGGAAGCACACGGTGGAAGTGGTCGATCAGGTGTGCGAAACCTGGAACCAAAAGGATGTCGGCATCTGGGAAATGCGCGGCGAGCAATACCACTTCCTGCATTCGCGCCTGATGTGCTGGGTCGCGTTGGACCGGGCCATTCGCCTGGCTTCAAAACGCTCGTTGCCCGCACCGTTCGCTCGTTGGGACCAGACACGCCAGGCAATCTACGCCGACATCTGGAACAACTTCTGGGATGAACAGCGCGGGCATTTCGTTCAGCACATCGGTGGAACCGGGCTGGATGGTTCGATGTTGCTGATGCCGCTGGTGCGCTTCGTCAGCGCCCGTGATCCGCGCTGGCTGTCGACCCTGCAAGCCATCGAAAAAACCCTGGTGCGCGACGGCATGATCTACCGCTACCGCAACGACGACAGCCAGATCGACGGCTTGCCCGGCACCGAAGGCGCCTTCGCCGCGTGCTCGTTCTGGTACGTCGAATGCCTGGCCCGCGCAGGTCAAGTGGACAAGGCTCATCTGGAATTCGAACAACTGCTCAGGTATGCCAACCCGTTGGGACTCTACGCCGAAGAATTCGACAGTCACGCACGCCACATGGGCAACACGCCGCAAGCGTTGACGCACCTGGCGCTGATCAGCGCGGCGTGTTTTCTGGATCGCAAATTGAGTGGGGAAAAGAGCTTCTGGCAGCCTTGAGACTTGTTTTCACAGCCGCCCGGCTTGCCGGCGAATGCGCACTCAGGGATGCCTTCGCCGGTGAGCCGGGCTTCTACGGGTTCAGTGTTTTTCCCGAACGATACGTTGCTCCAAGTCCTACCTTTTTTAAACAGAACCGAATGCAAAAACCGTAAAAAACCTGTATTGCAAGGCATCACATCCCCACCTAACATCCAGATTCAACGGGCACAGCGGAGCTGTCCAGCCCCCCGCAATTCAAGGAGCCAGAATGACCCAACGCATCCATCGCAGCATCAACACTCCCTTTCGAACCGGTCTGAACCGCGAAGCTCTGTGGGAAGCCCACGACAAAGGCCTGATCAAGTGCTGGGAAGTCGGCCGCCAGCGCGCCTCCCGCTTCCCCGACCTCGCAAAGCAATGCCTCGCTGGCGAACTGCCGGTGCTGGGCTGGAAAGGCGGCGTCAACCGCAGCCTGAAGAAACTTGAAAAGTACGGTTCCCTAAAGTACCTGGCCCAGTGGCAGGGCTTGCGCGGGGAAGACCTGGACGTTGATCTGTGCGACGAGCGTGCGCTGACCTGCTCACGGACCTCGATGGTGGTGACGTTTACCCCGGATCGGACGAAGTACTTCAATCAGGTGACGCAAGAGCAAGCCTGATGTGATCAGTGCACCGGATCTGCTGCTGCACTGACAGAAAACCGCTCCCGATAAGCCTGTGGCGTCACGCCCATTGCCCGCAGGAAACTGCGGCGCAGGGTTTCTTCGCTGCCGAAGCCGCATTGCACCGCGACGCGTTTGATCGGCACGCCGGTATCGCTGAGCAAGCGCCGCGCGGTCTCGACCCGAATCAGCTCGATGGCCCGGGCCGGGGTCTGGCCGGTGTCGGCGCGGTAGTGGCGGACGAAGCTGCGCTCGCTCATGCCGGCCTGTAACGCCAGGGTCGGGACGCCGAGATCCTTGGTGAGATTTTCGCTGATCCAGGCGTGAAGTTCATCGAACCGGTTGCCGTCTTTTTGCAAGGACAGGGTCACGCTGAATTGCGACTGGCCGCCCGGACGCTTGAGAAACACCACCAATTGCCGGGCAACTTCCAGCGCCATGCTGCGCCCAAGGTCTTCTTCTACCATGGCCAGTGCCAGGTCAATGCCGGCGGTCACGCCGGCCGAGGTCCAGACCGGGCCGTCGTTGATGAAGATCGGATTGGGTTCGACCTGTAATTGCGGGTGCTGCTGCGCCAGTTGCTCGCAGCGGGTCCAGTGTGTAACGACGCGTCGGCCATCGAGCCAGCCACTGGCCGCCAGCAGGAACGCCCCGGTGCACACCGAGCAAACCCGCCGACATCCGCGTGCATGTTCGCGCACCCACGCCACCATCGACGCATCCTCCGCTGCCGCGTAGACGCCCCAGCCACCGGCAATGACCAGGGTGTCGCTGCCTTGCTCCGGCAATGGCTCGGCCAACAGCGCCAGCCCGGCTGATGACATGACTGGCCCACCGCCGCTGGCGATCACCGAGGGCGCATAGGGTGTTGGCAAACCTCGCTGACGGGCAATGTCATTGGCCGAAGCGAATACCTGCAACGGCCCGGTGACATCGAGCAATTGCACGTTGGCGAAGGCAAGTACGTGAATGGTTTTCGGCATTTGGCGTAATTCGTGGGGATATTGGCGTATGCGCCAAAGACTACGAGCCTACAGTCAAACCGTCTACCCACCTCACGAGAAAAGCGCCATGACGTTGCAGATCGGTTTTCTGTTGTTTCCACAGGTTCAACAACTAGACCTGACCGGCCCCTACGATGTGCTGGCCTCGTTGCCGGATGTGAAAGTGCACCTGATCTGGAAAGACCTGATGCCCATCACCGCCAGCACCGGTCTGATGCTGAAACCGACCACTACGTTCGAAGATTGCCCGGCACTGGATGTGATCTGTGTTCCGGGTGGCAGCGGCGTCGGCCCCTTGATGGAAGATGACGAAACCCTGGCCTTTCTCAAGACCCAAGCCGCCAACGCGCGCTACGTCACCTCCGTGTGCACCGGCTCGCTGGTGCTTGGCGCAGCCGGATTGCTCAAGGGCAAACGTGCCACCACTCATTGGGCGTACCACGAACTGCTGGCGCCGTTGGGGGCGATTGCGGTTCAGGACCGCGTCGTTCGCGACGGCAATCTGCTGACCGGTGGCGGCATCACCGCCGGCATCGATTTTGCTCTGACCCTGGCCGCAGAGCTGTTCGACAAGGCCACCGCCGAGCTGGTGCAGCTGCAACTGGAATACGCTCCAGCGCCGCCATTTGCCGCGGGCAGCCCCGAGACAGCACCGGCCAGCGTGCTTGAGGAGGCGAGCCAACGTGCCGCTGGCTCGTTGAAATTGCGTGCGCAAATTACTCAGCGCGCAGCAGCGAAACTTGACCGTCAGTGACAAAAATGGGCTGCGGGATGCAAATACCCGCAGCCATGACTTTTCACACGCCCACAAAAAAACCCGCCGAAGCGGGTTTTTCCAAGACCATTACGACTCCTTGTCGCGGCATTCCTTGCCTATGGTCGATCATCCGTGATCCTGAGCACATCCTGTGCTTCAGTGGGTGAGGCCAGCTTACGCATCGGATCCAAATAACAACAGTCGACATCACTACCACCGCGTGTAAGACATTCGCTATAACCCACCTTCCGAAAACCCTTAGACGCTTGGACTTCGAAGCCGCAAAGCGAGCTTCGCGCCTTTGCGCTGAAACCGGGTCTCAACCCTCACGCGGGTGGCCCTTGGCGCTCTCGCTCAAAAACTGCTCGATGTTGTTCATCTGCTCTTCCCAACCGCGGCTGTCCATGCGGAAGGCTTTTTCCCGGCGTACGTCGGGAATGTGATCGAACCCGGACTCCGAGACCTTGAGCAGCGTGCCGTCTTCGTGGTCTTCCAGTTCGAACTTGACCAGGGTGGTCGGTTCCTGGGAATAGTCGATCTGCGCGTTTACCGCATAAGGGTGCCAGCGAAACGAAAACAGCCGCTCCGGCTCGACCCGCTCGACCAGAACATTCCACAAGACATGCTCATACCCCGGGTACGTGACCTTACCCTGGGTCCACTCACCGGCGACGAAACGCTTGCCCTCCAGCGCAACGCCAAACCACTGTCCGAACACTTCGGCATTGGCCACCACGCGCCAGACCTGAGAACGCTTGGCCTTGAGCAGGATTTTCCTTTCGATGCGATCAGATGCTGGGTTCATAAGTCACCTCCTGTACTTGAACAGTAGGTCAGTAAGACCATAAGACCAACCCTAAAGTTGTACCAATCGGGATTCGCAATCAACCATGCCTGAAACATTCGGCTGCATTTGCGGGAATTAGTTCTGGATGAAGATGCCAGGCAGGCCGTGCGAGCGAATGTCCTTTCGCTACACTGCAGCGCAATTTTCCTTGATAAACGCGAGCATCCCTCCATGAAACTACGCTTTTTCCTCGCGCTGGCGCCGCTGTTGCCGAGCGCGGGCGTTTTCGCCGTGGATTGCGACAACGCCAGTGACCAAACGACGATGAACCAGTGCGCGGCGCAGCAGCATGCGGCGGCCGACAAGGAGTTGAATGCGTTGTATCAGCAGATCAATTCACGGCTCAAAGGCAACCCGGACAACAAAAAGTTGCTGGTGGGCGCGCAGCGCGCCTGGGTGGCTTTTCGCGATGCCGAGTGCAAGTTCTCGGCGTCCGGGGTGACCGGTGGGAGTGTGTATCCGTTGATCTACAGCAACTGCACCACAGAGCTGACAAAGGCACGGGTTCAGACGTTCAGGAACTACCTGAAGTGTCAGGAAGGGGATATGAGTTGTCCGGTGCCGGGGGGTTGATTTTCACCGTTTTGTTGAGGGCTTCTTCGCCGGCTAGCCGGCTCCTACAGTAAATTTGTGAAAAACCTGTAGGAGCCGGCTTGCCGGCGAAGACGTCAGTTCAAGCACCACAGTTAGCGGACAAAAATCTGCGCCGTGGTAATCGCCATGTCCCCGCCCGGCAACTTGATGCTGCCCGTCTGTTTCAGGCTGTCGGCATCGAAGATCGCCACATCGTTGAACGTCCCCGCCAGGTAGATTTTGCTGCCGTCCTTGTTGAAGGAAATGCAGTAGTAGGAATGATCGAGCGTGGCGGACTGGAGCATCTTCTTCTGTTTGATGTCGTACTTGGCCAGGCGGTTGAGCACGCCGAACATCAGGTTAGGGTCCTTCGGCGAGCGCATGCCGCTGAAGTAGATTTCGGTCAAAGGGCCGAAGTCGGTGGTTTCGGTCTTGCCGGTCTTCAGGTCGACGCTGAACAGACCGTACAGGTATTCGGCGGTGGCCGGGTCCTGTTTCTTGTCCTTGAATTTCGCCGCGGTGTAGAGCAGCGAAAAATCATGCCGATATGTCTGCTGATTCCACACGTAGAGCACGTCCGGTGCGCTGTAGTTCGGGCGTTTCCAGTGCCGGCTGGGAATCAGCACATCGAATTTTCCGGTTTGCACATTGACCTTGTAGACGTCCGCGCCGGCCACGTACAGCGTGCCATCGTCACCGCTCTGCATGATGGTCAGCTGGCGCGGCGCCGGGAAACTACGCACAGGCTTGGCGTCCATGCCCGCATCGGTCTTGTACACGTCGAGCCGTGGCTGTTGCACTTCATAGCGGTCGTTCATCATCAACGTCGGGTTGGCGACGGTGAACAGTTCCTTGCCGTCGTGGCTGAGGGTGAAGGCGAACATCGACTTCGCTTTTTCCCCCGGCTTCTGGGTGATGCTGGCGTGGAATACCTGCTTGCAACTGTCCAGTTCGACGCCGTAGATATCCGCATAGTGATTGTTCAGCACATAGGCGGTCTTGCGATCCGGTGACAGTTGCACGGTGCCGGGCCCGAAGGCGTCAGGCATCTTGCAGGTCTTGAACAGCGTGTCGGTCGCCAGATCGATCACGTGCAGGTTGTTCGGGTAGTTGGTGGTCACCATGTATTCGTGACCGTCTTGCAATACGCTGTTTTCATCGGCCAGGAGACTGAGCGAAAACGTGCTCAGGACGGCGAAAGCGGCCAGGCCGCAGGCTTTGATGCTGTGCATGCTGGAGTCCTTTTCTGTCCGATTACTTGTCTTTTGGAAAGACAGTGCCGAGGTTGCGCCAGTTGTCGTTGGACGCCTGGGCATCCTTGTTCCAGTCCGGGTAGGTGCTCATCATGTCTGGCACCTGGGCCGGCCACCAGCAAGGGTCAGAGCAACCGTAGAGGTCGGCTTCCATCGGCTGGCACAGCGACGACACACCGCCAAACGCATCGATTTCCCAGCCAGGGTCGGTGGTCGAGGCACAGCCCGCCACCGAACTCATCGCCACCACTTCTTCAATGCGGTTCTCATCCGCGGCCTGATCCAGCTTCAGCGCTTTGTTATTGATTGCCTTGAGATGTTTCATATCAGTGAGCCTTGCGCGGAGTGATGTAACTGCTGATGAACGCAGGGTTGTTGGCCATGATCCGGGTGTAGACCTCGATGCCGAAGTCGACCCAGTCACGCATCAGTTCGCAGTAGTGATAGGTCGGGTGGGTCGGGTCGCCGTAGCGGGCGTAGCTCTCGTGGTAGCAGCCGCCGGAACACAGGTTGCGGATCTGGCAGTCTTCGCAGCCGGTGTTGGTGCGGTCCAGGCGCTGGGACAGGAAGTCGTTCAATTCCACCTGTTTCACCCCACTGTGGACGTTGCCGAAGGTCGGCAGGCTCGAGCCGGTAAAGCGGTGGCACAGGTTCAGCTCACCCTTGTGATCCACGGCCAGCATCTTCAGGCCCGCACCGCATGGCAGGGCTTTTTTGTGGCCTTCGTGGATGTCGGTGATCAGCTGGTGCAGATTGGAGAAACCGATGTTGCGGTGCTCCAGCGCTGCTTCCAGATAGCGTCGACCGAGGGCCTTCATGTTGGCGAACACCTGCACCAGTTCATCACTGGTGAGGTTGAAGCTGCTGATGTCGCCGGAAGTCACCGGCGCGAAGCCGACTTCGGCAAAACCCAGTTCATTGAACAGGTGGTCCCAGATGGTTTCGACGTCGGTCACACCGGTGGTGAGCGTTACGCGAGCACCGACCGGACGGCTGTTGTAGCGTGACAGCAGCATCTGCGCCTTGCGCCGCACCACGTCGTACGTACCCTGCCCGCCCACGGTGATGCGGTTGCGGTCGTGCACGGTTTTCGGCCCGTCGATGCTCACTGACAAACCAAAGCGGTGGGCATTGAGGTAGTCCACGGTGTCTTCGGTGAGCAGCGTGGCGTTGGTGGTCATGACGAATTCGACGAACTTGCCCGCCTCGCGGAATCGCTTCTCACAGTAATCGACCATGTACTCGATCAGCTTGCGATTGCTCAGCGGCTCGCCGCCGAAGAACACCACGGTGAAACGTTCTTCGTCCGGGGATTCCCTGAGCAACATTTCCACCGAAGCGATCGCCGTTTCGACGTCCATCTTCTTGCCTGCCGATGGTTTGTCGAGGTCTTCCTTGTAGCAATACGTGCAGCTCAGGTTGCAGCCAGTGTTGACGTTGAGCACCACGGTATTGATTGCCGTGCGCTCGACGCGTTTGGTGGCGATGTCCGGGGTCAGCGGCGAACCGTCGCTGACCAGTTCCAGGGCCATCAGCTCGCGCAGGGTCTCGGTGATTTCCTCGCCATTGAAACGCGTGGCCAGGCGCTGGATCAGGTCGTCCGAGGAGCAACCCGGCCCGCGCAAGGTGTCGATGATGGTGCCCGTCAGTTCATCGCTGGCGAACAGCGAACTGCTGGGGATGTGAAACAGCATGCGGTCGGCGTCGACGTGCACTTCGTGCAAGTTGCGTTCGACCAGATTCAAGATAGCGCCCATGGCAAACCTCCTGTGCAAGCCCCGGTTCCGGGGCCTGCGGTCATTCCGAAAAAGTGTCTGAAGCCTGCGTTTTCAGCCAACTCAAGGAATGGGTGGATTGTTCCAGCGTTGCACGGTCACGATCATGTGGCCTTCGCCAGTCAGGGATTTCCCTGCGTCGTCGACGGCGGCGATCACCTTGAGGTTGCCGGCATTGTTGGTGGACATCTTGCGTGCCGGGTTCGGTCCGGCATCGCCCGGGGTGAAAACGCCGGTGTCGGCCTGCATGGTGCCGGCGAACTTGACGTCTTCGTCTTCCTTGGCGCGATCGTCGAAGGCCTCGACTGTCCATTGCGCCGGGAACACGCCGATGCGGTACGGCTTGCCGTCGGCGCCCTTGCCCCAGGCTTCCGCATCGAAACGACCCTGGACTTTCGGCGTCGAACCACCGTTCTCGCCGATCCGCGCTACCGAGAATTGCGGCACGACTTTGACCGAGGCGATCTTGCTGTAGACCGACAGGCTCGGGCCTTTCAACGCACCGACGGTGACCATACGCAGGCCCGGTTGGGCATTGGCGGCAGCCTTGAGTTTGACCTTGATCCGCTCAGGGCTCTGCTCAATGACTTCAACCACCTCCACGCCTTTGCCGAAGTCCGGCTTGCCGGTCAGGCCGCTGCCGATCAGGGTGACTTGAGTTTCGCTGCCAGCCTTCAGATAGCCCGGCTGCACGGCCAGCAAACGCTGGGAACCCTGCTTGGCCGCGACGAAGTCCAGTCCGCGCTCGTCATGCTCGGCCTCGAACATTCGGCCCTGCATCGCATTGCCCTGGGCGGCGAACACCTGCCGCATGGTCACGCCATCGATGGTCACGTTGCCGCGCCATTCGTAGCCGGTGTAGAGAATCGCACTGCCGTCGCCATTGAACGGGGTGCCGTCGGCATATTGGCCCTTGACGCTGACCTTGAAGGTATCGCTGCCGTCGGCGCTGACGCTCATCACACCAGCCAATTCACCCTTGCCCGGCAAGTGACCGCTAAAGCTCCAGTCGCCCACCAGGGCATCGGCCTTCGGCGCGACACTCTGCCATTTTTTCCAGGCCGGGTTGTCCAGCGGATAACGCTTGGCCAGCAGCGGCACCATCTCTTTACGGGCCATATCGAACCAGTCGCGGTCCCGGGACAGTGCCTGGTATTCCAGCGACGGCCATTGCCCAAGGTGGAAGTTCACCAAACGCTCCCATTCCTGGGCCGGACGCCGTTGCAGGGCGACCCGCGCACCGGAGTGGCAGCGGCCACACATCTGGCTGGTCTGGTCATCGAACTGCTCGACCGTGTTGAGCCGACGCTCCATGGCATAACGCACGCCATCGGTTTCGCTCGGCGCCAGGCCCTGGGTGTCGGCCAGGTATTTGACCAGCGTGCGACGGTCGTCATCGCTGATCTGCAAGCCGTGCATAGTCTGCATGCGGGCGATGCTCATCAGCCAGCCTTCCGGCGTCTTGCGCTGGTGGCTGATACGGCTGAGGGCGTTATCGGCTTCGGGGGTGTGACAGCCCTGACAGGTTTCCTTGAGGATGGTCTGGGCGTCGCGGGCTGCCAGGCTGGCGGGGGTATGCAGGGCCACGCAAGCGGCCACGGCCAGCAGGCTGGCGCTCATGCCTGATCGGATTCTTCTCTTCATCAACGTCGAACCTCGCACGGTGCTTTCTTATTTTTGTGGCTTGTCGTTTTTATGGTTTCTACCGCCGGCCTCGATCGGCTACGGAGGCAAGAGAAACGTCTGCGATGAGCAATACACGGAGCGTGCCAGCTTATTAATATCTATTTGAATCAATGAGTTGCTTGAAACGTCCTGGGTTTAGTCAATGGCTGGATCTGCGTTCCCCGTTCAATTTCGCGACAACTGTTGCAACCTGAGACAAGCATAGTTCTGCTCTCTGTAGGAGCGAGCCTGCTCGCGATGGACGTCAACGATAACGCGGAGTGTCTGAATGCCTGGATTGTCCGGAGGTTTTTCGCGAGCAGGCTCGCTCCTGCAAGGGTGTACTGATGTCTCACGTCGTCGCAATTTGCGACGCTTGCGCACGCCGAGGCCATTCGAAAAACAACCCGCAAGCCCGCCCGTTCGGGCTCGAAACAAAGAAATCTACAACTGGCACAACCGTTGCGAAAGACCTCGTCACACGAACAAGACGAGGTTTCAACATGTCGCTCCCAAACCTGCTTCCCGCCACCACGGCATTCATCCAGCGTGCCCCACGCATGCTGATCGGCGCAGACTGGATCGAGGCCGCCGACGGCCAGACCATGCCCCTGCACAACCCGGCCACCGGTGAAGAACTGTGCGTGGTGCCACGGGCCACGCCTGAGGATGTCGACCGCGCCGTGCTCGCCGCCCGCCAGGCCTTCGATGATTCGGCCTGGAGCCGCACTCGCCCGCGGGAGCGGCAGAATCTGTTGTGGAAACTCGCCGACCTGATGCAACGCGACGCCGAGTTGCTGGCGCAACTGGAATGCCTGAACAATGGCAAAAGCGCGGCGGTTGCCCAGGTGATGGATGTGCAGTTGTCCATCGATTTCCTGCGTTACATGGCTGGTTGGGCGACCAAGATCGAAGGCTCCACGGTCGACGTGTCGGCGCCGCTTATGCCTAACGATCAGTTCCACAGTTTTATCCGTCGCGAAGCGGTAGGCGTGGTCGGCGCCATCGTCGCCTGGAACTTCCCGCTGCTGCTGGCCTGCTGGAAACTCGGCCCGGCGCTCGCCACCGGTTGCACCGTCGTCCTCAAACCCGCTGATGAAACCCCGCTCACTGCGCTCAAGCTCGCGGAACTGGTGCTGGAAGCGGGCTATCCGCAAGGCGTATTCAACGTGGTCACCGGCACCGGCATCACGGCGGGTTCCGCCCTGACCCACAACCCGCTGGTGGACAAGCTGACCTTCACTGGCTCAACCGCGGTGGGCAAGCAGATCGGCAAGATCGCCATGGATTCCATGACTCGGGTCACCCTGGAACTGGGCGGTAAATCGCCGACCATTGTCATGGCCGACGCCGACCTGAAGACCGCAGCGGCCGGCGCCGCCAGTGCGATTTTCTTCAACCAGGGCCAGGTCTGCTGCGCGGGTTCCAGGTTGTACGTGCAGCGCAAGCACTTCGACAATGTGGTAGCGGACATCAGCGATATCGCCAACGCCATGAAGCTCGGCAATGGCCTGGACCCGAGCGTCGAGATGGGCCCATTGATTTCAGCGCGTCAGCAGCAACGGGTTTACGGCTACATCGAAAAGGGCCGGGAAAGCGGCGCAACCATCGCCTGTGGCGGTGAGCAATTCGGGCCGGGGTTCTTCGTCAAACCGACAGTCATCGTTGATGTCGATCAGAAGCATTCGCTGGTGCAGGAAGAAATCTTCGGTCCGGTACTGGTGGCCATTCCGTTCGATGACGAGGCGGACGCGTTGCGCATGGCCAACGACAGTCCTTATGGACTGGGTGCGAGCATCTGGTCCAATGATCTGGCAGCGGTGCACCGGATGATTCCGCGAATCAAATCCGGCTCGGTATGGGTCAATTGCCACAGCGCCCTGGACCCGGCACTGCCGTTCGGCGGTTACAAGATGTCGGGGGTCGGGCGTGAAATGGGTTATGCGGCGATTGAGCATTACACGGAGCTGAAGTCGGTGTTGATCAAGTTGTAATAGCGGCGACTGTCGGGCCGCCTTCTCGAGCATGCTCGCTCCTACATTGGAAAGCATTCACCCTGTAGGAGCGAGCCTGCTCGCGATGAGGCCAGCCCAACAACCACTGGCCTCAGGGTTTGAACCCCTGCGCCAATAACCAACTCCTGACCATCCTCCCCTGCTCCAGCGTCAAGCCCGCCAGGACCTGCTCCGCAGGCACTCCTTGCTTCATCCCCCGAACCAGCGGCGCCAACTCAACACTCAGCACATGCCAGATCCCCAACGGTTGATCCGCCGTAATCACCACCTCGGCCTCATCGACAAAACCATCGCGCAACACCGGCGCCCGCTCGATCCTCAACGCATTGAAATCTGCCTCGGCATGGGCGATCTCGGCATCCGGCCATTGCCGTCGTGCCTGCCAGAAGGGTTGATCCAACCATCGTTGCTCATCCGCATAAAAATCACGGCCGATGCGCGCGAATCGCAAAAACAGCTGTTCCACCCTTTGTTGATGAAAGCGTTGGGCCAACGTCGCTCGCTCGGGTTTGCGCAACAGCGTGTTGATCACCGCCGGCGCCTGCAACGCCGAGGACAGGGATTGAAAAATGCCGTTGCCCGATAGCGGGTCCACAGCCATCGCTGCGTCCCCAATACGAATCCAGTTATCGCCGCACACCTGAGGGCTCAGAATCGCCGTACTGCTGCGGGCATGCAGCTGCAATTGGACCTGGGGCTCGCTGCCAAAAAACGCTCTCGCCACGGACGACGCCTGACGCCGTTGCTGACAAAAATCCAGTAATTGCGCCTTGGCGGGCAACCCCACACTGGCCACGTCCACCGTCCATTGCCAGTAACACTGGCCGTCGGCCCGCCGCGCCATCCACGCCCAACCGTCTGCAAGGCTTTCAACGGCGCTGGCCGTGGTGCCCGGCGAGCCTTGCCAGCGATTAAGCAGGCTGACGGTCTCCGGGCCTCGAAGGCCTTTGCCGAGTGCGGGCGCCTGACGTCCACGGGCTTCGACCAGAAACTTCGTGAGCAGCGGCTCGCGAGCGTCGATCTCGATTCGATGGCCAGGTTCGCAAGATTGAACCGACAACACACGGCCTTCGATGAGCTCGACACCGGCCAAGCGCAGATCCTCACGCAGTCCTCGGTCAAAGCTGGGGCGATCCAGCAAGTATTCGATATTCTGTGCGTGTTGCCGGCCGTTCCACGAAACCTGCCGCTGAGACGGCAAAGCTGCGTTCGTCAGCGCATGATGAAAACCCGCACCACGCAATGCCTCCAGCACCCGGATAGATACGCCTTCGAGCGCGGCAAACCGGCGCCATTCACTGACCAAAGTCACGCTGTAACCAAGCCGCCGAAGCCCCAGCGCAACCGCTGCACCCGCGGGTCCTGCGCCGAGAATGACGATCGCGGTCATGACCCGAGTCGCCGTTCAGGGCCACGATAGGCGGCGTTCTGCTGCAACCAGTCGATGACTTGTGCGTTGCTGGCGTCAGGTTGCGCAGCGAGGAAACCCGCAATGTGTCCACTCAACGCTGCGCAACCGAGGCTCGCACCGGATTGCCCTGGATATGTGCCGTGCACACACGCGGCGAAATCCGCCTGGGCACTGTTGAGCCATGACCATTGCTGCTCGGCACAACGGGCGTCGCCGGTCACCCGCAGCACCTGCGCATAATTCGCGGGGAACACGCCTTCACCCTGAGCAGGGCTCGACGCACACAACAGCACGCCTTTCGCCACGGCCGCCGCGCAGGCTGCGCGCAACAGGCTGCGATCCTGGCGCAACCCCAGGCTCAAATTGATCAGCCGCACATCCTGCGCCACCAGCCAGTCGATCGCGGTAGCGATCTGCAACGCGCTGGTGACCCCGCGCTGATCGAACACTTGAGCCACGCAAAACAACGCTGAGGGTGCGCGACGGCTGATGGCCTCGATCACAGCGCTGCCGTGCCCGAGCGGGTCATCCCGCAAGTCGCTTTCGGCCAGAGCGTCCTTCAAAAGTGAAAACCGTCGTCCGGCGATCACTTGCACCCGCTGTGCAGCCGAATGGCCGCTGTCCACCACACCAATACGCAGTTCAGGCTTCATGCAGCACCGTTTTCGAGGTGAGTACGCCATCGAGCAATTCAAAGCGCAAATCGGCGTCGGCCAGTGTCGAGGGACGATGGCTGATCAGGATCCGCGTACGCCCGGCAAACAAACGGTCGATGGCTTCGATGACTTCGCGCTCGGTGGTTTCATCCACCGCCGAGGTGGCTTCGTCGAGGACCAGAATCAAAGGGTCCTGCAACAATGCCCGGGCAATCGCGATGCGCTGTTTTTGCCCGCCGGACAGCTGCTGACCACGCTCCCCCAACGGGCTGTCGAGCCCTTCAGGCAGGGACGCGATCAGGCTGTCCAGCTGAGCCAGTCGCGCGACTTCGGCTATCGATTCACGACTGGCGTCCGGCACGGCATAAGCCAGATTGTCGGCGAGGCTGCCGCGAAACAGCACGATGTCTTGACTGACGATGGCGATACGCTGACGCAGTTGGAACAAGTCCAATTCACGCAAGTCGACGTCATCCAGAAGCACTCGCCCGGACTGCGGATCGTGGTGCCGTTGCAGCAGATCGATCAGGGTTGATTTGCCGACACCCGAGCCGCCGCTCAAGGCGACTTTCAAACCGTAGGGAATTCGCGCTTCGATGCCTCGCAACGTCGACTGCCGGCCCGGATGGGCGAAGTGCACGTTGTCGAACCAGAGATCGCCAGAGGCCGGTATTGGCCGGGGTGCATCGGGTGTCAGTACTGTCGGTTGCTCACCGCGCAACTCCATGACCCGGCCGAGGCTGACGGTCATCCGCTGAATGGCCACGTAGAGCCCGAGCAAACTCTGAACCGGCCCAACGGCCATGCCCAGGTAAGTGGAAAACGCGATCAACGCACCCAACTGCCAAGTGCCCTGCACGACCCAATAGCCGCCAATCAAAAATGCACAGGCGCGCGACAACGACGTCAGGGTGCCCGGTACGGCCTGTGTGAAAAATTCGGTGACCTGCAGGCGCAGCAACTGGCTCATGTAGCCCTGCCCTAGCGTCTCAAGGCGCCGCGCTTCCCGCTGTTGCTGGCCAGCAGACTGAATGAATTTCATCACCGGCAGTGTCTCGACCATGAACGAGGACATGTCCGCCGAGCGCTCGCGCAATTGCCGCACATCGCGCTCGACCTTGCGTCGCATCCAGCGCAGCCAGAGTACATCGAGGGGAATCAACACCAGTGCCAACAGCGACAACTTCCAGGACAACGTCAGCAGCATCGCCACCGCTACGACCAGACCGATCACACTGGACACCGCCGAAAACAGAGAGTCCACGGCAAAGCGCTGAATCTCCGCGACGTCGCCATCGAGCCGCGACATCAGGTCGCCAATGCGCCGCTGGCCGTAAAAGCTCGGCGACAGGGTCTGCAAATGCCGGTACAGATCATCGCGCAACGCAAACAGCATGCGCCCGGACAGCCGTGTGTGCAGGTAGCGATTGATCCCCGAAAGCGCCGTCCCCAGCAGTCCGGCGACAATCATCAACCCGGCAATCAAAACCAGCATCGGAAAGTTGCGTGCCAGCAGACCGTCATCGATCAACAGCTTGGTCAGCCATGGCTGCACCAGCACCAGCGCCGAAGCACAAACCGATAATCCCAGCAGTCCGGCAATTGCCAGACGATGGGGCCGGACAAAACTGTAGAGCCAATGCAACGCCGCTTGCAGGGCCTCGGGGTTCTGGCTGTCGATCAGCCGAACGATCAGGCGCTGCATCATGAGCGCAACTGTTTAAGCTTGCGATACAGCGTCGCGCGGCTGATGCCCAAGGCGTCTGCGGCGGCCGATACATTGCCCTGATGCGTGTCGAGGGACTGGCGAATCATTTCCAGTTCATTTTCACGAATGCTGCCGGAGTGCGGCCGTTCGCTGACGGACAACTCGTCAAGCATGCTGTCGGGCAAATGGTCGATGGTCAGAACAGCCTCCCCCGGCTCGCGCATGGCCAGCGCCGTACGCAAAACCATCTCAAGCTGACGGATATTACCGGGCCAATGATAAGCGGCGAGTAAACGGTCAAGGTCGTCGTGCAGGACTACGGTTGGCGCGTCGAGACTACTGAGCAGGCGACTGATCAGCGCGCCAAAATCGTCACGTTCGCGCAACGCCGGAAGTATCACGCTGATGCCGTTGACCCGGTAGAACAGGTCTTCGCGAAAGTGTTTTTCCTCTACCAGACGCTTGAGGTCACGGTGGGTGGCGCAGATCAGCGCGACGTCGATGTCCTGCTCTTCACCGGCGCCCAGCGGCGCGACTTTGCGATCCTGAAGAACGCGTAGCAGGCGAGCTTGCAAGGCCAGCGGCATGTCGCCTATTTCATCGAGAAACAAGGTGCCACCATGGGCCTGTTGCAAGCGCCCGATCATGCCGCCACGGCGTGAGCCGGTGAACGCGCCTTCACGGTAGCCGAACAGTTCAGACTCAATCAGGCCTTCGGGAATGGCTGCGCAGTTCACCGCGACGAAGGGTTTATCGCAACGGCTGCCGGCCATGTGCAGGGCGCGGGCGATGACTTCTTTGCCGGTGCCGGTTTCACCCAGCAGCAACACCGGAAGCGCGTTGGCCAAGCCTTGGCGAGCCATGCGCAAAGCCCGGGCATAACGGGTATTACTTCCGGCGAGCGATTCGAGATCTGGTTGCGTTTTCGCGGTTTTCGCAACGTTGCGCGCCTGACTGTTGGCGTTGACCGAGCGCTGTGGCGCACGCAGTGTCTTGTAGAAAAACTCGCCTTTGGCGGTTTGCAAGCTGCCAGCGCCGCCCTGATGCAAACGGGTCAGTAACTGTAGGCCATCGACACCGAGAAACTCTTCGCAGCGCCGGCCCACCAGAGCCGAGCGCTCGGCATGGAGCAACTGACATGCCTGGGCACTGACCGCCAGAATCCGCCCGCCGAGGCTCACTGCCAGCAGGCCTTGCCATGGAGACTCGAGATACTGACGACGACTGTGAAAAGCGAGGACGATCTCATCGGGATAGCTGGCGTTGAACACCCGACTCTCGATCTGACTGACGGCCATGGCCAAGAGCGCGGTACTGTCATGGGCACGACCCAATGGTCCTTCGCGGGTCAGGTCGAGGACGCCGAGGATATCGCCCTGGGGGCAATGGATCGGTACAGAGGTACAGGAAAAATCGCTCAGGCGATCCAGATAGTGTTCGCCACAATCGATCAAGGTTGGTCGGGCTTCGACCAGCGCGGTGCCCAGAGCGTTGGTGCCGCGTACTGCCTCGCTCCAGCAAGCGCCGAGGGTGATGTCTTGCAGGCCACTGCCCTTGAGACGATCGGCGCGCCCTTCAACCGCAAGAATCGTGGCATCGGAGTTAGCCAATATGATCAACCCTTCCTTGCCCTGGCGCTCGGCCAGGTAATCGATGGCGGGCAACGCGGCGTCGATCAACAAGCGATTGCTCGCGAGCAGTACGTCGACGCTCGCACTCGATTCCAGCGCAAGCTCATGCTTGGCATTGAAATGCACGCCATGGCTGAGGCTACGACGCCATGAGGCATCGATTTCGGCGCGCAGGACACCGTCAGGCACTTCGCCTTCCAGGTGAAGTTTCTCCCGGGCCAACCGGGCTTCGCGATGCAGTTTGGGTAGGTTTGTTTTTATTAGCGTCATCAAGCGCTCCGGGTCGTCCGCCCCTGCGCCTTTGTGAATAGGCGCCCTGCCGCAATCTTTACGTTAACGTCAGGGCAATGGCAAGTGCCTTACGGCGCTTGCTCTAGGCGTGAGGGTCACCCGACGCTTTGCCTGGTGCAGCGTACTGCGGTTTCAGGTGACCGTCCTGATCGAGCAGCCAGGCGTCCATGATCTGCCGTACAACGGGACCGGCGACGCGGCCCCCGGCTTCGCCGTTTTCGATCATCACCGAGATGACAATTTTCGGGTGTTCGGCCGGAGCGAAACCGACGAACAAGGCATTGTCGCGGTTTCGCTCCAGGGTTTTCGCACGGTTGTAACGCTCGCCCTGCTTGATCGCTACCACTTGCGCGGTACCGCTCTTGCCGGCAATACGGTATTGCGCCCCCGCCGCCGCTGCTCGGGCAATCCCGCGGGCATCGTGCATCACCATCTGCATGCCGTGGTTGACTTGCTCCCAGTCGCGCGGGTCCTTGAGCAAGATATTGGGTATCGGATGTTCGTCCACCGGCGCGACACCGTCGACCGTCACGGCCAGGTGCGGTCGGTTCCATACGCCTTTGTTGGCAATCAGCGCCGTGGCTTGGGCGAGTTGCAACGGCGTAACCTGCATATAGCCTTGGCCAATACCGAGGATCACCGTTTCGCCGGGGAACCATGGCTGACGACGCGTAGCGCGCTTCCAGGCTTGGGATGGCATCAGCCCGGGAGATTCTTCGTACATATCCAGGGAGACTTTCTCGCCCAGACCGAACATGGCCATGTAGTCGTGCAAGCGATCGATGCCGAGCTTGTGCGCCAAATCGTAGAAGTAGGTGTCGTTGGAACGCATGATTGCTGCGTCCATATCTACCCAACCGTCGCCGCTGTGGTTCCAGTTTCGGTACTTGTGATCGAAATCAGGGAGCTGGTAGTAGCCTGGGTCGAACACACGGGTTTGCGGCGTGACGATCCCGGCGTCGAGCCCGGCGATTGCAACTTCCGGTTTGATGGTTGAACCCGGCGCATACAGGCCACGCAGCACACGATTGAAAAGCGGCCGGTCGATAGAGTCGCGTAACGTCGAATATTCCCTTGAGCTGATGCCTGTGACGAACAGGTTGGGGTCGAAACTCGGGTTGCTAACCATAGCCAGCACTTCACCGGTCGATGGATCGAGTGCGACGACTGAGCCACGACGACCATCCAGAGCTCGTTCGGCGGCTTCCTGAAGCTTGATATCAAGACTCAGGACAATGTTTTCGCCGGGAACCGGGTCCGTGTGCTTGAGCACGCGCAACACGCGGCCCTGAGCATTGGTTTCAACTTCCTCGTAACCGACATGACCGTGGAGTTGTGACTCGTAGAATTTTTCGATACCGGTCTTGCCGATGGATTGCGTCCCCCGGTATTCGACCGTATCCAGTACTTTGGATTCTTTCTCGTTAATGCGCCCGACGTAGCCGACCGAATGAGCGAAGTGCTCTCCCAGCGGATAATGACGAACGAACTGCGGCTCGACATCGAGTCCAGGCAACCGGAACTCGTTTACTGCCAGTTCGGCGATCTGTTCTTCGCTCAGCTCATAGAACAGGGTAACGGGCACAAATGGATGCCGTGCCTGCTTCATGGCTTTGTCGAACAGCGTGCGATCTTCCGGAGGCAAATGCAGGAGGCTGACCACCTCATCAAGCTCAGCTTTCACATCGGTGGCGCGTTCGCGAGTGATGGTCAAGTTGAAACTGGGTCGGTTATCTGCGAGGACGACCCCATTGCGGTCATGGATCATTCCACGGGTTGGTGTAATTGGCAGGACGTGGACGCGGTTGTTTTCGGAAATCGTGGAGTGATAGTCGAATTCAACCACTTGCAGGACGTAAAGGCGCACCACCAGCGCACAGGTAATAGCGACGACGAACAGAGCGCAGGCCATCAGTCTTTTGTTGACCAGGCGTGACTCTTTTTCGTGGTCTTTGATCGGGATCGGCTCAGGCACTAGTGCAGCAACTCTTTGAAAAGGTGTGCCGATCCATGGGCGCAAACTCAGTCCGTTAAAAAGCGCTGCACGATACCAAAAGCGCGGAATCAGGTTGATGTGATTTTTTTTACAATTGCCCTGAGCACGCTAGACGGCGTGCCCCTGTATTTCGACCGAACAAACAAAACCCCAACTGCTTTCGCAATTGGGGTTTCGGAATTTAATCTTGACGATGACCTACTCTCACATGGGGAAACCCCACACTACCATCGGCGATGCATCGTTTCACTGCTGAGTTCGGGATGGGATCAGGTGGTTCCAATGCTCTATGGTCGTCAAGAAATTCGGGTACCGAATCGTGGCCAGTCGGCCGCGCTTCAGCAAATTGGGGATGTGATAGAAATCGGTGTTTTGTGAGATACGAACTTTCGGTTCATTGCGTCTTCACACACCGCAATCTGGCCTTTCGACTCAAATTGCTTGGGTGTTATATGGTCAAGCCTCACGGGCAATTAGTATTGGTTAGCTCAACGCCTCACAGCGCTTACACACCCAACCTATCAACGTCGTAGTCTTCGACGGCCCTTCAGGGGACTCAAGGTCCCAGTGAGATCTCATCTTGAGGCTAGTTTCCCGCTTAGATGCTTTCAGCGGTTATCTATTCCGAACATAGCTACCCGGCAATGCCACTGGCGTGACAACCGGAACACCAGAGGTTCGTCCACTCCGGTCCTCTCGTACTAGGAGCAGCCCCTCTCAAATCTCAAACGTCCACGGCAGATAGGGACCGAACTGTCTCACGACGTTCTAAACCCAGCTCGCGTACCACTTTAAATGGCGAACAGCCATACCCTTGGGACCGGCTTCAGCCCCA
>NZ_LHVM01000001.1:0-77167 GCF_001269805.1 Pseudomonas sp. P1.8 | reverse complement strand
CCAGGCAGATTCCTAGGCATTACTCACCCGTCCGCCGCTGAATTCAGGAGCAAGCTCCTGTCATCCGCTCGACTTGCATGTGTTAGGCCTGCCGCCAGCGTTCAATCTGAGCCATGATCAAACTCTTCAGTTCAAACATCTTTGGGTTTTGAGAAAACCCTAAACTTGGCTCAGCAATCGTTGGTTACATCTTTGATTTCTCGCGGAGTAACTTGTGATGCTGATAATCTGTTGACTAGCAGTCTGACTCCACAAGCACCCACACGAATTGCTTGATTCAGTTGTTAAAGAGCGGTTTGTTAAGATCTTTCGTCTCAACCGAGGCGCGCATTCTACAGCAGCCTCATTTGCTGTCAAGTGGTATTTTTCAGAAGTTTTCAAGGATTTCCTTAACAACTTCAACCACTTGCGCTTCAGATCTCTCGTCAGCGGGAGGCGAATTCTACAGCGTTACACGCTGCTGTCAACACCTCTTTTTCAACTTCTTTCTGGCTTCGATGACCTGAAGCAACCCGCTGCCGAAAACTGCGTAACTCTTTGTTTTCCAAGGAGTTT
Source organism: Pseudomonas sp. P1.8 (assembly GCF_001269805.1). Classification (NCBI taxonomy): domain Bacteria; kingdom Pseudomonadati; phylum Pseudomonadota; class Gammaproteobacteria; order Pseudomonadales; family Pseudomonadaceae; genus Pseudomonas; species Pseudomonas sp. P1.8. Next base: position 76,612 of record NZ_LHVM01000001.1, on the reverse strand, counting down.
TCCGTTTCGACTGCGCCGGAAGTGGGGCGAATTATAGACATCTGAAATCTGCCGTCAAGCACTGATTGTGCTTTTCTATCAATAACTTGCAGAAAGGGCTGAAACCGCCTGATCCCCCCCCTATATAGAGGTGCAAACACACGCCTCTATATAGAAGGCGCAATCAAAGTACGCCGGACGCCTTGAAAGCAGACACTGCCGAAGCGTCCATACCCAGCACCCGCTGTAAAACCTCCAGCGTATGCTCACCCAGTAAAGGCGGAGCATTGCGGTACTCCACCGGCGTCTCGGACAGACGAATCGGACTCGCTACCTGGGGCACCATTCCGGCCAGCGTATGCGGCAGTTCGATTGCCAAGCCACGCGCCTTGACCTGAGGATCGGCAAACATCTGTGCCAGATCGTTGATAGGCCCGCACGGAACACCAGCCTGCTCCAGCTGCGCCACCCATTGCGCGGTGGTCTTGAACACTGTCGCCTGACGTATCAGCGGAATCAGCACCGCCCGGTTCGCCACCCGCAATTTATTGGTAGCAAAGCGCGGGTCATCTGCCCACTGCGGCTGCCCAGCCACTTCCGCAAACTTGCGGAACTGTCCGTCATTACCCACGGTAAGAATGAAATTGCCGTCCGCGGTAGGAAAATCCTGATACGGCACGATGTTCGGATGAGCATTACCCAAACGTTTTGGAGCATTACCTGTGGTCAGATAGTTCATCGCCTGGTTGGCCAGGCATGCCACCTGGACGTCGAGCAATGCCATATCAATATGCTGACCACCACCGTCGTGATCCCGATGCGCAAGCGCTGCCAGGATCGCGACTGTCGAGTAGAGCCCAGTCAGAATGTCCGTCAACGCGACGCCCACCTTCACCGGCCCCTCACCCTCTTCGCCTTCAGGTCGCCCAGTCAGACTCATGAGCCCGCCCAGCCCTTGGATCATGAAGTCATAGCCAGCGCGCTTGGCATACGGCCCTGTCTGACCAAACCCGGTAATCGAGCAATAGATGAGATCCGGATTGATTGCCTTCAGCGTCTCATAGTCCAGACCATAAGCCGCCAGACCTCCGACTTTGAAGTTCTCGATCAGGATGTCCGACTTCGCAGCCAGCTCACGAACCAGCTTCTGCCCTTCCGGACGCGTGAAGTCGATGGTGACCGATTGCTTGTTGCGATTGGCCGACAGGTAGTAGGCGGCCTCGCTGGTGTTCTCGCCATAGGCATCTTTAAGAAACGGAGGCCCCCAGGCACGCGTGTCGTCACCGTTGCCCGGGCGCTCGACCTTGATCACTTCAGCGCCAAGGTCGGCCAGGATCTGCCCGGCCCAAGGCCCTGCCAGCACCCGCGATAAATCCAGAACCCGTAGATGCGATAGCGCGCCCATGGACGTTCTCCTCTTAATAGAACGCCTGGATGCCGGTTTGTGCACGACCGAGGATCAGCGCATGGACGTCGTGCGTACCTTCATAGGTGTTCACCACTTCCAGGTTGACCAGATGGCGAGCGACGCCGAACTCATCGGAAATACCGTTGCCACCCAGCATGTCGCGAGCCATGCGGGCGATGTCCAGGGACTTGCCGCAAGAGTTGCGTTTCATCATAGAAGTGATTTCGACCGCCGCCGTGCCTTCATCCTTCATACGCCCCAGACGCAGGCAACCTTGCAGTGCCATGGTGATCTCAGTCTGCATGTCGGCCAGTTTTTTCTGAATCAACTGAGTGGCGGCCAGTGGGCGACCGAACTGTTGACGATCCAGGGTGTACTGACGAGCGGTGTGCCAGCAGAACTCGGCGGCGCCCAATGCACCCCAGGAGATGCCGTAGCGCGCAGAATTGAGGCAGGTAAAAGGACCTTTCAGGCCACGGACATCCGGGAAGATGTTCTCTTCTGGAACAAACACGTTATCCATGACGATCTCACCGGTGATCGACGCCCGCAGCCCGACCTTGCCGTGAATCGCCGGAGCGCTCAGGCCTTTCCAGCCCTTTTCCAGTACGAAGCCACGAATATCACCAGCATCGTCCTTGCCCCAGACCACGAACACATCGGCGATCGGGCTGTTGGTGATCCACATTTTGCTGCCGGTCAGGCTGTAGCCGCCTTCGACTTTGCGTGCACGAGTAATCATCGCGCCCGGGTCGGAGCCGTGGTTAGGCTCGGTCAGACCGAAGCAACCGATCCATTCGCCCGATGCCAGTTTTGGCAAGTATTTCTGCTTCTGCGCTTCGGTACCGAATTCATTGATCGGGACCATCACCAGCGAGGACTGCACGCTCATCATCGAGCGATAACCGGAGTCGATGCGCTCGACTTCCCGGGCGATCAGCCCGTAGCTGACATAGTTCAGGCCGCTGCCGCCATACTGCTCAGGGATGGTTGCGCCCAAAAGGCCGACTTCGCCCATCTCGCGGAAGATCGCCGGATCGGTCTTCTCATGGCGGAAAGCTTCAAGAACGCGTGGCGCGAGACTCTGCTGAGCGAATTGCGCAGCGGTGTCGCGAATCATGCGCTCTTCTTCGGTGAGCTGTTGATCCAGCAGCAGGGGATCGATCCAGTTGAAGCTAGCTTTACCGGCCATGAGTGTGTCCTCTCGAAACAGGTCAAATAACGTGGACTGATCCTAGGCCGGGTTCGCCGTCTCGGCAAACGAGGAATTCGCATACTGTTGTGCTAATTTCTCACTCCGAAACGTCGCAAAAGAGCCTTCATGCGATGTATTAGTGAGGTCTAAGTACATGCGCAGGAAGATACCTAGTACCACCGCCCTTATAAGCTTCGAAGCAGCCGCGCGCCATGAAAGCTTTACCAAGGCAGCCCAGGAGCTTTCGCTCACACAAGGGGCGATTTGCCGACAAATCGCTAGTCTTGAGGAGTTCCTCAGTGTGGAACTATTCCGACGTTCCCGGCGCGGAGTAAAGCTGACGGAGGCGGGTCTTTCCTACAGCCGTCGGGTTGCCACCCAACTGGATGCCGTTGAACGAGATACGTTGTCCGTTATGGGTCAGCAAGGTGCCAACGTGATTGAGCTGGCCGTGGTTCCGACTTTCGGCACTCAATGGTTGCTGCCGCGTCTCAAGGACTTCCAGCAAAAACATCCTGAAGTGACAGTCAACCTGACCAACCGCACGCGCCCATTTCTGTTTGCTGACACCGACTTCGACGCGGCGATCTACTTCGGTGACGCAGACTGGTCGGGTACCGAATCCCACAGACTGATGGGTGAAAATCCCATGCCCGTGTGCAGCCCAAACTTACTGGGGGCACAGACCGTTCTGACGCCCAGCGAAATCGCCGAGATGGCGCTCCTGCAACAAACCACGCGCCCTTACGCCTGGCGCCAATGGTTCGACTCCCAGCACCTGAACGTTCCTCGCGACATGACAGGTCCGCGCTATGAACTATTCTCCATGCTCGCTCAAGCGGCTATGCACGACATGGGTATAGCCTTGATCCCGCCTTTCCTGATTCAACGCGAACTGGCCGAGAAACGCCTGGTGATTGCCAATCCCCAAGCCCTCTCCAGCATCAAGGCTTACTACCTGATGATTCCGGAGCGAAAAGTCGAATCCGCGTCCTTAAGGGCTTTTCGTGACTGGCTTGTAAATCAGGCGCACAGCTACAGCCTAGAAGGATAAAGGCTTACAACCAATAGCTGACCCCGTAGTCAGATATTAAAAAGCCCTACAGATATACGTAATTGTCGCGTATCGGCAAACTGTACTGAACAGTCGAACAATCGCCCCGCAAGCACCAGTTCACGCGGCTTTGCGCCACTATTTCGCGACGATGCCGCATCATTCATATGGCCGATGTGCAAATTATTGATTTTCCCTCAAAATCCTTACAAAGCACGGCACACAAGGGATTGAGCTGGTTGGTTGCGACATTCGGTCACGGGGTGACTTGTAGTTAATTTTCCGTCACCCGTCATAATCCCTTGAAGGGCACAAAGTTCGCCTGCAAAATGCCGCGCCCCGCCCTGATTTGGTGGGATCGTGCTGATCGGCCGCCCCAGCCGCACCATCCGTAGTGCATGGGTTTACTCAATAAGATCACGCAGGAGATTTGACGTGCACATTGGTGTTCCTCTCGAGACCCAGACCGGTGAAACACGGGTTGCTGCAACCCCCGAAACCATCAAGAAGCTGATCGGCCAGGGCCATAAGGTCACTGTACAAAGCGGCGCCGGCATTAATGCCAGCGTTGTCGACAGTGCCTATGAAGCGGCAGGCGCAAGCATTGGCAGCGCCAATGATGCGTTTGGTGCAGAGCTGATTTTGAAGGTGGTCGCTCCCAGCGACAGCGAGCTGGCGCTGATAAAAAGCGGCACCATTGTGGTGGGTATGCTCAATCCGTTCAGCAATGAAACCATCGCCAAGATGGCCGAATGCGGTATCACCGCGTTTGCCCTGGAGGCCGCGCCGCGTACCTCCCGTGCCCAGAGCCTGGACGTGCTGTCCTCGCAAGCCAACATCGCCGGTTATAAAGCCGTGTTGCTGGCTGCTCACCACTATCCGCGCTTCATGCCAATGCTGATGACCGCTGCGGGCACCGTGAAAGCGGCGCGCGTGCTGATTCTCGGTGCCGGTGTTGCCGGCTTGCAGGCGATCGCCACGGCGAAACGCCTGGGCGCAGTGATCGAAGCGTCTGACGTGCGTCCTGCGGTTAAAGAGCAGATCGAATCCCTCGGCGCCAAGTTTGTCGACGTGCCGTACGAGACCGATGAAGAGCGTGAATGCGCGGTCGGTGTCGGCGGTTACGCACGCCCTATGCCAGCCAGCTGGATGCAGCGCCAGGCCGCCGCCGTGCACGAGCGCGCCAAGCAGGCCGACATCGTCATCACCACCGCCCTGATTCCGGGTCGCAAGGCACCTACGCTGTTGAGCGCGGAAACCGTGGCGCAGATGAAGCCCGGCTCGGTGGTCATTGACCTCGCGGCAGCCCAGGGCGGCAATTGCCCACTCACCGTGGCCGATCAGGTGGTCGTCGAAAATGGCGTGACCATTGTCGGCCCGACCAACCTGGCCGGCTCGGTGGCGGCTGACGCTTCGGCGCTGTATGCCCGCAACCTGCTGGACTTCATGAAACTGTTGTTCGATAAAGACGGACAACTGGTGATCAACCTCGAAGACGACATCGTCGCCGCGTGCCTGATGTGCCGCGACGGCCAGATCGTGCGCAAGAACGGCTGAGGATAAAAACAATGGAAGACATGCTGATCTCTCACGGTATCTACAACCTGATCATCTTCGTGCTGGCCATCTATGTCGGCTACCACGTGGTCTGGAACGTGACACCTGCACTGCACACCCCGCTGATGGCCGTCACCAACGCCATTTCGGCCATCGTCATCGTCGGCGCCATGCTGGCCGCCGCACTCACGGTGACACCACTGGGCAAGACCATGGGCACCCTGGCTGTAGCCCTGGCCGCCGTCAACGTGTTCGGTGGCTTCCTGGTGACCCGGCGCATGCTGGAAATGTTCAAGAAGAAAGCGGCCAAAGCTCCGGCTGCCAAGGCCGAAGCAGTCAAGGCTGAGGTGCAGCAAGCATGAGCATGAACCTGGTTACTTCGCTGTATTTGATCGCCTCGGTCTGCTTCATCCAGGCGCTCAAGGGCCTTTCGCATCCCACCACGTCGCGACGTGGCAATCTGTTCGGCATGCTCGGCATGGGCCTGGCGATCCTCACCACGGTCGGCTTGATCTATAAGCTAGGTGCCGAGCTGGCCCAGGACGGTATCGTCTACGTGATCGTCGGCCTGCTGATCGGCGGCACTGCTGGTTCGATCATGGCCAAACGCGTTGAAATGACCAAGATGCCGGAACTGGTCGCCTTCATGCACAGCATGATCGGCCTGGCGGCGGTGTTCATCGCCATTGCCGCAGTGGTTGAACCGCAGTCCCTGGGCATTGTCCAGCAACTGGGTGACGCGATTCCGGCGGGCAACCGTCTGGAGCTGTTCCTTGGCGCCGCCATCGGTGCAATCACCTTCTCCGGTTCGGTGATCGCCTTCGGCAAACTGTCGGGCAAGTACAAGTTCCGCCTCTTCCAGGGCGCACCGGTACAGTTCGTTGGCCAACACAAACTGAACTTGCTGCTGGGCGTGGCCACACTGGCGCTGGGCATCACCTTCATGCTGACCGGCGACCTCAACGCCTTTGCCCTGATGCTGGCCCTGGCCTTCGTCATGGGCGTGCTGATCATCATCCCGATCGGTGGCGCCGACATGCCAGTGGTGGTGTCGATGCTCAACAGCTACTCCGGCTGGGCCGCCGCGGGCATCGGCTTCTCGCTGAACAACTCGATGCTGATCATCGCCGGCTCCCTGGTGGGCTCAAGCGGTGCGATCCTCTCGTACATCATGTGCAAGGCGATGAACCGCTCCTTCTTCAACGTACTGCTCGGCGGTTTCGGCAATACAGCTGATGCCGGTCCTGCAGGCGCCCAGGAAGCCCGTCCGGTGAAATCCGGCTCGGCTGACGACGCGACCTTCCTGCTGACCAACGCCGACACCGTGATCATCGTTCCAGGCTACGGCCTGGCGGTAGCACGGGCGCAGCACGCACTGAAGGAACTGACCGAGAAGCTGACCCATCGCGGCGTGACCGTGAAGTACGCGATCCACCCGGTGGCCGGCCGTATGCCGGGCCACATGAACGTGTTGCTGGCCGAGGCCGAAGTGCCTTACGACCAGGTGTTCGAGATGGAAGACATCAACTCCGAGTTCGGTCAGGCTGACGTGGTGCTGGTATTGGGCGCCAACGACGTGGTCAACCCGGCCGCCAAGAACGATCCGAAGTCGCCAATTGCCGGCATGCCGATTCTCGAAGCGTTCAAGGCCAAGACCATCATCGTCAACAAACGCTCGATGGCCAGCGGTTATGCCGGTCTGGACAACGAACTGTTCTACCTGGACAAGACCATGATGGTCTTTGGTGATGCCAAGAAAGTCATCGAAGATATGGTCAAAGCCGTCGAGTAATCCTTTGCGGCATACAAAACGCCCCGACCTGTCGGGGCGTTTTTGTTTGCGCAAATCGTCGGACAAAACTACGCTTTTGTTACCAATCCGGTAATGGTGTTTTGCTCAAAAGGCCCGGAATAGACGCCTCTTTTGCGACCTTGGTAGCGGGACAGTGGCTAGCGAAATTCACTAGACTGCGCATCCTGCTACCCGTTGCCCGAGATAATAATCCATGTACCGTGATCGTATTCGCCTGCCTTCGTTGTTGGACAAAGTGATGGGCGCTGCCGAAGCCGCCGCTTTGATTGAAGACGGCATGACCGTCGGCATGAGCGGTTTCACCCGCGCCGGAGAAGCCAAGGCCGTGCCGCAGGCACTGGCCGAACGCGCCAAGGTCACACCGCTCAAGATCAGCCTGATGACCGGCGCGAGCCTGGGCAACGACCTCGACAAGCAACTCACCGAAGCCGGTGTGCTGTCGCGGCGCATGCCGTTCCAGGTCGACAGCACCCTGCGCAAGGCAATCAATGCTGGCGAGGTCATGTTCATCGATCAGCATCTGTCGGAAACCGTGGAGCAACTGCGCAACCAGCAATTGAAACGGCCGGACATCGCCGTGATCGAAGCGGTGGCGATCACCGAACTAGGGCACATTGTGCCGACGACTTCGGTGGGCAACTCGGCCAGCTTCGCGATTTTCGCCAAGCACGTCATCGTCGAAATCAACATGGCGCACAACCCGAATCTTGAAGGCCTGCACGACATCTATATCCCGACCTATCGCCCGACCCGCACGCCTATCCCGCTGGTCAAGGTCGACGATCGTATCGGCAGCAGCGCCATCCCGATCCCACCGGAAAAGATCGTCGCCATTGTCATCACCAATCAACCGGACTCGTCGTCCACCGTGTTGCCACCCGACGCCGAGACCCAGGCTATTGCCGACCATTTGATCGACTTCTTCAAACAGGAAGTAGCAGCCGGGCGCATGACCAACAAACTCGGCCCGCTGCAAGCAGGTATCGGTACGATCGCCAACTCGGTGATGTGTGGCCTGATCGATTCGCCGTTCGAAGACCTGACGATGTATTCCGAAGTGCTTCAGGACTCGACCTTCGACCTCATCGACGCAGGCAAGCTGAGCTTTGCTTCAGGCAGTTCAATCACTTTGTCGAGCCGCCGCAATGCTGACGTGTTCGGCAATCTGGAGCGCTACAAGGACAAACTGGTCTTGCGCCCGCAGGAGATTTCCAACCACCCGGAAGTGGTGCGCCGCCTCGGAATTATCGGCGTGAACACGGCACTGGAGTTCGACATCTACGGCAACGTCAACTCCACGCATGTTTGCGGTACGCGAATGATGAACGGCATCGGCGGTTCGGGCGATTTCGCGCGCAATGCGCACTTGTCCGTATTCGTGACAAAGTCGATCGCCAAGGGCGGTGCGATCTCAAGCGTAGTGCCGATGGTCAGCCACGTCGACCACACCGAACATGATGTGGACATCCTCGTCACCGAAATTGGCCTGGCGGATTTGCGGGGGTTGGCACCTCGGGAACGGGCACGCATCATCATCGATAAATGTGTACATCCAGACTATCGCCAGGCGCTGAATGACTACTACACAGCCGCTTGCGCGCTCGGCGGGCACACCCCGCACATCCTTCGAGATGCATTGAGCTGGCATATTAATCTGGAAGAAACCGGGCAAATGCTGAAGAAGTAATTGATACAGATTACGGCTGACGCAAACACAGTTTCGTCAGCCTGCTACTGCCAGCTTAATTTCTTGGAAAAACTGTACTGCTGTACTGGTCGTTTCCTACCGAAAACACCTACACCTTTCGACTAAAAAGCTAAATATGCACCGAATTAGAGCATATAGGTACAGTTGCCTCAATTTTGACCAGTACACCCCCTATAAACAGTTAACTGAGCTCTCACAATACAGATGAACTGTATCTACAGCGTCTTGGCAAAGAAGAGGAACATGGGCACCAGTCAAACCACTACCTGATCCCGCCACAAGCGGAAGGATGTCAACCATGGAACGTACACTCAGTTCCGAACTGTTCTTCGAAGACACTGCTGCAAAAACCCAGGCTTCCATGCCTCTGCGCGTTATCGCCAACCTGATGCTGTGGCAGCGCCGCATCTCCAGCCGCCATCAACTGGCCCGTCTGGATTCGCGTCTGCTGGCTGACGCCGGGATTAGCGAAGCACAACGCTACGAAGAGCTGAGCAAGCCGTTCTGGCGCTAAGTTAGCGTCGCTGGCTATGACTTGAAGAGTCCAGCGCCAGCAACCCGAATTGAACACACAAGACCCGTCGTGGGAAACCACGACGGGTCTTGTCGTTTAAAGACTTAAAAAAACAAGACTGGTACAGTTTCAATATATCCTCAGAGACACCGATACAGTACAACTGTAAACTTCTGCGGTCATGGCGTATTGCAGTGTTTTTGCAAGCAGGCTATTCGAACCGTCAAATACAGGCCTAATATCCAACCAGAACGTGGTAATCAAAGTCAGGCGCCAAATCGCCAGGCGTTACCACCTCTCAATCGAGCTTCCAAAGGAGTAACACCATGTCCCGTCTACGTCTGCTCAGCGCTGCAGCCCTGCTTGCCGTGGCTGCCAATTCCCACGCCACCAGTTTTATCGTTACCACCGACGCAGTCGTTGGGGCACTTAAGTCCAGTTCCGATGCGACGTCGAATGTCTCGTCTTCGTTCAAGGATGACAAGATTGTGCTCGCCGCTCGCGATGATGCTGCCAGTTTCGTCGCCAGCGAAGGCTCTATCCGTGGGGTAAAGCTCGAAAGCGCGCTCGACCACATCCGCCACCAGGCACCTGACCTGAACGCGACTGACGCACAGCTTGCGCAAGCCATCCTGACGATCTAAGCAAAGTTTGAAACGGGGGCACGCAAGTCGTGTCCCATTGTTTCGACGCTGGCTCTAAAATGGGCCTTGCGCTAGGCTTTTGGCTCATTTGCAACTGTCGAGCCTCATGCGCTTTCTTTCAAAACTGCTGTTCGTTCCTGCGTTTCTGCCCCTTGGCTATAGCGGTGCGACCCAAGCCTACGACGCTTTCAACCTGTCTACCCAAGGCACGGTCGCCAGCGGTTACGCCACGAGCCTGGTGACCTCCGCCCCCTTCGACCATAAACTGCTCGCCGCCCGGGTTGATGCTGCGGCATTCGTCGCCAGTGACGGTCGATTCAGAGGCGCACAACTGGAATCGGCCCTGCTTTATCTTCGCCGGACCCAGCCAAAACTTCATGCTGGCGACCTTGAACTGGCACAGGCAATACTCGTCCAATAGTTATTCTTGTTTTATCTGGAGTCGTTCCATGCGTAACCCGCTCATTGCTGCCGCCTTAGGCCTGTTCCTGTTGACCGACGTGGCCCAGGCACAAACCCTGGTCGCCACCAGCAACATTCTCATTCGCGCTACCCAGCGCACACTTGATTTCACTTCCGATACCACCACGTCCATTCGCGATTCAAAGATCGTCCGCGAAGCCCAGGACGATGCCGCCAGCTTCGTCGCCAGCAATGGCGATATTCGTGGCGCACACCTGGAATCCGCATTTGATTTGTTGCGCACCCGTGTACCAGAAGCGCGCGACGCCAGTGATCAGGATCTCGCCGAAGCCATCCTCGCACTGTGAAGGGCCCAGTCGCCTGGCTGATGGCCGGGGCCCTGTTGCTGCTCGGCAACACGGCCCACGCAGGCCTTCAACTACAGCTCAAGACCGAAGGTCTGACACCCGCGCAACAGCAGGCCAGCCAAGCCTTGCTCGATGAAGCCATGCAGGCGCTACCGCCGCGCTTCATCGAGCAATTGGACCGGCGCATAGACGTGGGCTGGACAGATAAAATGCCCAACAACGCCTACGGTCAGGCGTCGCTGGTGTCAGAGCTGGATCTGAATCGCAACCTGCTGGCCAGCCTCACGGACGGCAGCGCTGCTATCAAAAAAACCTACCGCCCCCACGGCACCGTGCGCCGCGAAATGCTGGCCACCGTCCTGCATGAGCTGACCCATATTTACGATCGCTCGCGCCTGTGGCCGGATGCGGAGCGAAAACTGATTCAACGCTGCACCCAACGCAGTAACAGCTCAGGGCTGATCGGTATTCCGGATCAATGCCGAGGCCAGTCTGATCGGCGCTTTACTCTCAGTGACGATCCGCGCCTGCTCGATCTCGCCGGGTGGCAACAATACGTTGGTCGTCGTGGCGAACGCGAACAGCACAACCGGCAGATTGCCCGCAGCCCGGACATTTACGAGACGAGCAGTGCGAAGGAGTTCGTCGCGGTCAACATGGAGTATTTCCTCCTCGACCCGAGCTATGCCTGCCGCCGCCCCGCGCTGTATCGCTACTACAAAGAGCATTTCGGCTGGGCACCCGCCGCCAGGAACGCTTGTGGGGATAGCTTCGCCTTTCTCAATGCGGGTAATGACTTCGCCAAAACGCCGCTGGGTCACGTCGATCCAGAACGGGTCTACGCCGTCGACTATCTGTTGGCCGAAGCCAATCAGAACTGGGTCAGCCGCTGGGGCCACAGCATGTTGCGCCTGGTGATCTGCGCACCGGGTCGTCCACGCGGCCCGGATTGTCGCCTGGATCTGGATCAGCATCTGGTGCTGTCTTACCGCGCTTTCGTCGGTGACGTTCAACTGTCGAGTTGGGACGGACTTGTGGGCAAATACCCATCGCGCCTGTTTGTCTTGCCCCTGGCCCAGGTCATCGACGAATACACCAAGACCGAACTGCGCAGCCTCGCCTCGGTGCCGCTGAACCTGTCCCGTCGCGAGATCGACGGCGTGGTGGAACGTGCCGCCGAAATGCACTGGAGCTACGACGGCAACTACTTCTTCCTGTCAAACAACTGCGCGGTTGAAGAGCTTAAATTACTGCGTGGCGGAACCAACAATGCGCAATTGGTCGCCCTCGACAACATCATGCCCAACGGCCTGCTGGAAGTGCTGAAAGGCCGAGGACTGGCGGACACCAGCGTGCTGGACGATCCCCGGGAAGCCTTGCGCCTGGGCTACCGTTTCGACTCCTTCCGTGATCGTTATCAAGCCATGTTCGACGTACTGAAGAAACATTTGCCGATCAAGCAGGATACCGTCGAAGAATGGCTGGATTTGAAAGCTCAAGAACGCCGGCAATGGTTCGACCAGGCTGACTTGCGCACCAGCGCAGCCTTGCTGCTACTGGAGCAGGCGAGCTTTCGGCGCCAGTTGCTGCTGGCCCAGGACGAAGTGAAACAGCGTTACCTGGGTGCTCGTGAACTCAAGAACGGCGGAATGGATAAGGCCAACGAGACGCTCAGGCAGATTCTCGACAGCAGTGGTTTCCTCAGTCGCCCAGCGGAGCTGCTGGGCACGGGGGGTTATGGATTGCCGCAGCCAACCGAGTCACAGCACCTGGAAGCGGAAACCAGCCTGCGCCAGAAAAAACTCCAGGCGCTGTCCGGCGATCTCGACAAAGAGGTGAGGGCGCTGCTCGAACCGAGCCGAGCCGCCGAGATGGCCGCCAACGAAGCCAACGTGAAACAGATCGGCGAGCATCTGCGCAAGTTGCATAAGGCTTCAGGCGGTTTGGAGTTGCCTTGAAGGCTTAAAAGCAAAGATCGCAGCCTGCGGCAGCTCCTACAGATGAATTGTGGTCTGTAGGAGCTGCCGCAGGCTGCGATCTTTTGATGCACGTTACTTTCAGCTGATGCGGGCCTTGCGCACGCCTTCGGCCAACGCCGAGCACAGGCTCAGCACGCCATCCACCGCTTGTTCCGGCGATGTGGCATTGGCGATGTGATCGATCAACGCCGAACCCACCACAACACCGTCGGCCAGACGCGCAATGGCCGCGGCCTGTTCAGGAGTGCGGATACCGAAACCGATACTGATCGGCAGATCGGTATGACGGCGCAGGCGAGCGACGGCCTCTTCGACATGCTCCAACGTGGCGGCACCAGCACCGGTCACACCGGCCACCGATACGTAATAGACAAACCCGGAGCTGCCGTTGAGAACGGTCGGCAGACGCACATCATCAGTCGTCGGTGTGGTCAGTCGGATGAAGTCCAGGCCCGCAGCTTGCGCCGGGTCACACAGCTCGCCGTTATGCTCTGGCGGCAGATCGACCACGATCAGGCCGTCCACACCGGCTTCTTTGGCTTCGGCGATGAAACGCGGCACGCCGTACATGTGGATCGGGTTGAAGTAGCCCATCAGTACCAGCGGCGTCTCGGCATTGCCTTCACGGAACTCGCGTACCATTTGCAGGGTTTTGGCCAGGTTCTGCTTGGCGCCCAGCGCACGGATGTTGGCCAACTGGATGGCCGGGCCATCCGCCATCGGATCGGTAAAGGGCATGCCCAGCTCGATCACGTCGGCACCAGCCGCCGGCAAGCCTTTGAGGATCGCCAGGGACGTGTCGTAGCTCGGGTCGCCAGCAGTGACGAAGGTCACCAAGGCGGCGCGGTTCTGTTCCTTGAGTTCGGCAAAACGCGTTTGCAGGCGGCTCATCAGTGTTTCTCCTGCTTGGATTGTTCCATATGGTGCATCACGGTTTGCATGTCTTTGTCGCCACGGCCGGACAGGTTGACCACCATCAGGTGATCCTTTGGCAGGGAAGGCGCGCGCTTGAACACTTCAGCCAGGGCATGAGCACTTTCCAGGGCAGGAATGATCCCTTCCAGGCGGCAGCACTGGTGGAACGCAGCTAGAGCTTCATCGTCGGTCACCGAGGTGTACTGAACGCGGCCAATGTCATGCAACCAGGCGTGTTCCGGGCCGATGCCTGGGTAGTCCAGGCCAGCAGAAATCGAGTGGGCGTCGATGATCTGTCCGTCATCGTCTTGCAGCAGGAAGGTACGGTTACCGTGCAGCACGCCCGGTACGCCGCCGTTCAGACTGGCCGCATGTTTGCCGGTTTCGATACCGTAGCCGGCCGCTTCAACGCCGATGATTTCGACGCTCTTGTCGTCAAGGAACGGGTGAAACAGGCCCATGGCGTTGGAACCACCGCCGATGCACGCCACCAGACTGTCTGGCAGACGACCTTCCTGGGCTTGCAGCTGCTCGCGGGTTTCCTTGCCGATCACGGCCTGGAAGTCGCGAACCATCGCTGGATAAGGGTGCGGTCCGGCCACAGTACCGATCAGGTAGAACGTGCTATCGACGTTGGTTACCCAGTCACGCAACGCTTCGTTCATCGCATCTTTCAAGGTACCGGTGCCCGCCACGACCGGGATCACTTCCGCGCCCAGCAGCTTCATGCGGAATACGTTGGCCTGCTGACGCTCAATGTCAGTGGTGCCCATGTAGATCACGCAATCCAGACCGAAACGCGCAGCGACGGTGGCAGTGGCCACACCGTGCATGCCGGCGCCGGTCTCGGCGATGATGCGTTTTTTACCCATGCGCCGTGCCAGCAGGATCTGGCCGATGCAGTTGTTGATCTTGTGCGCGCCGGTGTGGTTCAGCTCTTCACGCTTGAGGTAGATCTTCGCGCCGCCGCAGAACTCGGTCAGGCGCTCAGCGAAATAGAGCGGGCTTGGACGACCCACGTAGTCGCGCTGGAAGTAGCCCAGTTCTTCCTTGAAGGCAGGATCTTCCTTGGCCAACTCGTATTCGCGGGCCAGGTCGAGGATCAGCGGCATCAGGGTTTCAGCGACGTAACGGCCGCCGAACGCGCCAAACAGGCCGTTGGCGTCGGGGCCGTTGCGCAGATTAGTCTGGGTCATGGGGCGCTCCAGTTGAATGCGTGAAGTGATAATGGGCTTCACTCTACCCCTGACGTCTCCGACTGAAAACCGATAAGATCGCTGCAACCTGTCAGGAAAACTCACAGATAGCATGAGCCATGATCTCCCACCGTTGAACGCCCTGCGCGCCTTCGAAGCCACTGCCCGCTTGAACAGTGTCAGTCAGGCTGCTGAACAGCTGCACGTGACCCATGGTGCAGTCAGCCGTCAGCTGAAAGTGCTCGAAGAGCACTTGGGGGTGAGTCTCTTCGTCAAGGAAGGTCGCGGCCTGAAACTCACAGATGCCGGTATGCGCCTTCGCGACGCAAGCGCCGAAGCGTTCGAACGCTTGCGCACCGTCTGCGCTGAGCTCACGCAAAGTACTGCCGATGCACCTTTCGTGCTCGGCTGTTCAGGCAGCCTGCTGGCGCGCTGGTTTATTCCGCGACTGGGACGGCTCAATGCGGATTTGCCGGACCTTCGCTTACACCTGTCTGCCGGAGAGGGCGATCTTGACCCGAGACGGCCGGGGCTGGATGCACTGCTTGTATTCGCCGAGCCGCCGTGGCCAGCCGACATGCAGGTTTTTGAACTGGCCAGCGAACGCATCGGCCCGGTCATGAGCCCGCGCTTTGCCGGTTTTGAGCGACTCAAAAACTCGCCGACAGAAGCGCTGCTTGGCGAACCATTGTTGCACACCACATCACGCCCACAAGCCTGGCCTAGCTGGGCGCAGCAGCGTGACCTGGATGCCAGGACGTTGACCTATGGTCAGGGTTTCGAGCATTTGTATTATTTGCTGGAGGCCGCTGTCGCCGGGCTGGGTGTGGCGATTGCGCCCGAACCCTTAGTGGCCGAGGACTTGAAGGCGGGTCGCCTGGTTGCACCCTGGGGTTTCAGCGAAACCTGCGCGCAACTGGCGTTGTGGTTGCCCAAGCGCGCCGCAGACGGACGCGCCCGGCAACTGGCGCAGTGGCTCAAGCATGAGCTGAGCCGAGCGGATTAGTCACGCTTGCACAACAGATAAGCGGCCAAAAGGCCTAATGCCCCCACTGCGACACCTGCGGTGGTCCAGGGATGTTCCTGGGCGTAATCGCGGGTGGCGATTCCGGTTTCACGGGTTTTCACCTTGACCTCTTCGTAGGCATCGGAGAGCAGATGACGCGAATGTTTCAACGCATTTTCGGCGTTGCTTTTAAGGGTTTTCAGGGTTCTACGCGACTCGTCCGAGGTGTCGTCCTTAAGGCTTTCCAAAGACTTGAGCAGACTCTCGATCTCCGCTTCCATGCTTTGCAATGAGGCTTTACGTAAAGAAGTGTTGGCCATGGTGGCTCTCCTGCATTGGTGATGAGTGGCGTGTGTTGGTTGGGACTTCAGGTTAGTGAGAAAGTGCAGTAAATCTGAACTTTCACTGCGAATGCGCCGACAGAAGTAATAGGAAAAATCACTGCTAGGCTGTAATTCACACCCCAAGGAGAAAGCCATGACTGATCATCACACCTACAAGAAAGTCGAGCTGGTCGGCTCGTCCACCACCAGCATTGAAGATGCGATCAACAATGCGCTGGCTGAAGCCAGTAAAAGCATCAAGTACCTGGAATGGTTTGAAGTGACCGAAACCCGAGGGCACATCAAGGACGGCAAAGCCGCGCACTTTCAGGTAACCCTCAAGGTTGGGTTCCGAATTGCCAGCAGCTGACTTTCGTCTAGTCTTCTGAACTTGCGCGCTGGCCGAATGCCACAAGGAATGGCAAAGCGCTATATAAGCGCGTCTGGCTGACCGCTGGATAACCCTTTTGATTTGACCAGGGGAATGCAACCGATGAAGAAGTTCATGTTGGCGGTAGGTTTATTGAGCCTTGCGGGTTCAGCGTTTGCGGACGGCAAGCCGTGCGAAGAACTGAAAGCCGAAATTGCAGCGAAACTCGATGCCAAAGGCGTTTCCGGCTATTCACTGGAAATCGTCGACAAAGGTACCCGTGCCGATGGAAAAGTTGTCGGCACCTGCGAGAAGGGTGCCAAAGTCATCGTTTACAAGAAGTAGTCTGAATCCTTCCTAAAAGCCGACGTGATGACGTCGGCTTTTTTGTAACCATGTCTTCGGATCAACCCTTCATGACTTGCGCCAGCAGTTCGTAGGAATGCACGCGATCGGCATGTTCATACAAGTCGCAAGTAAAAATCAGCTCATCTGCCTGGGTCTGCTCAATGAGCACGTCCAGTTTGGCGCGAATTTTCTGCGGGCTGCCAACCATGGCCAAACCGAGGAAATCGCGCACGGCTTCCCGTTCATGGGGTAGCCACAGGCCATCCATGGTTTCTACGGGTGGACGTTGAACCAGGCTCTGGCCACGCATGAGCGCGAGAATACGCTGATACACAGTAGTCGCCAGGTAGTCGGCCTGCTCATCGGTGTCGGCTGCTACCAGAGGCACACCGAGCATCACGTAGGGTTTATCCAATACGGCCGAAGGTTTGAAGTGATTGCGATAGACGCGAATCGCTTCGTGCATGTAGCGGGGCGCGAAATGGGAGGCGAACGCATAGGGCAATCCTCGCTCACCCGCCAGTTGTGCACTGAACAGGCTTGAGCCCAACAGCCAGATCGGCACATTAGTCCCGGTTCCCGGCATCGCGATGATTCGTTGGTCCGCAGTTCGCGGACCGAGGTAGCGGACCAGTTCTGCTACGTCTTCGGGGAAGTCGTCGGCGCTGCCGGAGCGTTCACGGCGCAAGGCGCGCGCGGTCAGCTGATCGGAGCCTGGAGCACGACCAAGGCCCAGATCGATGCGGCCAGGGTAAAGGCTTTCCAGGGTGCCGAATTGTTCGGCAATGACCAACGGAGCATGGTTGGGCAGCATCACGCCACCCGAACCGACGCGAATGGTCGACGTGCCGCCAGCCAGGTAGCCGAGCAGCACCGACGTAGCGGAACTGGCGATGCCATCCATGTTGTGGTGCTCGGCTACCCAGAAGCGGTTGTAGCCGAACTTCTCGACATGTTGCGCCAGGTCCAGCGAGTTGCGCAGTGACTGGGCAGGGCTGCCGTTCTCGCGCACCGGCACCAGATCGAGGGTCGAAAACTTGATATCGGACAGTCGTTTCATAAACCTGCTTCTCCAATTGAGGGCGCAGGTTTTTATGCGAGCAAAAACCTGCCGAATCCAAAGGCGTGTTTCATGCAATGTGGGCATATACCCGAGATTCAATAGCCGGGTAACAAATCCTGTAAAAAAAGCGTCCCGATCGGACAGGGTGAACTTTGCGCCTCGGTCTATCCTCACAACCCTGGCAATCGAAAACCACAACGGCGCGACGCTTCGCGCCGATCTTGAGGAGACAGGCATGGCTATCACAAAGAAAGCATCGGCTCATTGGGAAGGTGATCTGAAAACCGGCATCGGTTCGATTTCCACTGAAACCGGAGTGCTCAGAGATGCACCTTATGGCTTCAAGGCGCGTTTCGAAGGCGGCAAAGGCACCAATCCGGAAGAGTTGATCGGCGCGGCCCACGCGGGCTGTTTCTCCATGGCGTTTTCAATGATTCTGGGCGAGGCCGGCCTGAAAGCCGACAGCATCGACACCCACGCTGAAGTCACTCTGGATCAGGTAGAGGGCGGTTTTGCGATCACGGCTGTAAAACTCATCCTCAAAGCGAAAATTCCCGGCGCTACCCAGGCGCAGTTCGAAGAACTGAGCAACAAGGCGAAGGAAGGCTGTCCGGTGTCCAAAGTGCTGAATGCGAAAATCAGCCTGGATGCCACGCTGGTCGGCTAATACGCTTTTGAATCGCAGCCTCCGGGCTGCGATCTTTTTGCCCTGAAACAAAACCTCACTGGCAAAACTGTGGTCGAATAAATGACAGCAGCCAAAACGCATGACCGTGCGTGCTGCCTCAAAGGAGCTTCAACCATGAAACGTTTTGCCTTGGCGGTTATCTGTTGTGCGCTGGCCACATCGGCTCTCGCAGCACCGAAACCCTGTGAAGAACTCAAGGCCGAGATCGAAGCCAAGATCCAGGCCCGTGGGGTAACGTCTTACACACTCGAAATCGTCGCCAACGACGAAGTACACGATCAAAACATGGTCGTGGGGTCGTGTGAAAACGGCACCAAGAAAATCATCTACCAGAAGAACGACCGCTGACATTTCACATCAGGCAGTAGGATTCCCGATCTTCAGCGACGATCTCCCGCTTGGCGTTATACAGCCGGGCGCCAGGAGTGAAGGCGATTGAGCGGCCTTCAAGCACGTAACGCTGACCGGCTTCGAAATGATCGTATCTGATGGTCAGGTAGCACAGCCGTTCCGAAGGGCCGCTCATCGTGCTCATGCCCCCGCCGCCGGGCACTTCAAAGTCGAAGCGCACGACCAGTTCATGGCTACCAGGCAGGACTTCGAAATAACGCCCGTCGCGCAGTCTCTGTTTATCCAGGCGTTCAGCCATCAGTAACTTGTCGTTAGGGAAGGGCGTAGAGAACTCCACCCAAGCCATCTGCGGATTGGGTGTCGGCATTGGGCTTTGGCAGCCGGCGACCATACTGGCGGCGAGTAACAGCATCAACCTGCGCATGATGGTTGTCTCAAGGGATATGCATCCAGCATAACCCTGATCAGGTGCGTTGGCAGCCGGCTGGCGTACCGTGACCAATCACTTTTCGCTGTTGATCATAGAGCTTTGCCCAAGGCCTGAAACCGATATTTCCCGCTTGTAGTTGATAGCGCTCACCAGCGTTGAATTCCTTGAACTTCACGTTCAGCTGGCAATCACGCCACAGCGGCTCGGCGTCAGGGCCGATGTTGGTGGGCTGCACGGCGAACTGGTAACGAACGGTCAACTCATGGCTGCCGGGTTGAACCTCGAAGTAGCGCTTGTCCTCAGTGGCTTTGTCATCGACCTCCAGTGCCTGCAAAGCTGTATCTTCTTGTTGTGATTCCAGATCGACCCACGCTTGCGAGGGATCGTGGTGCGGTAGTCCGAATCCAGCACAGCCTGCCAGCATCAGCAGGCTTCCCGTCAGCATCAACATGCGCATAGCGGAGCTCCAGTCAGGCGGGATAGTCTTGCGGGCAGACTCTCCATGGAAATTTTATTTTGATCAGGCCGCTTCGAAGCCTTGGGTTACTTGATCGCGTTTTTCGCGTTTTGTTTCCGGCTGTGATGTTTTTGTTACTCAACGGTTGCGCCAGCGTTAGCTATTACAGCCAGTTGGTCAGTGGTCAATTGCAATTGCTGCGGGCCAGGGAACCCGTTTCCGAAGTGATTGCCGATCCGGCTCAAGATCAAAAACTGCGCGCTCACCTGGCCCAATCGCAAAAGGCCCGGACGTTCGCCAGCCAGCAGCTGCATCTGCCGGATAACCAGAGCTATCGCCTGTACGCCGACATTGGCCGGCCGTTCGTGGTCTGGAATGTATTCGTCACGCCGGAGTTCTCCCTGACCCCGCAAAACCATTGTTTTCCCATCGCGGGGTGCGTGGCTTATCGCGGTTATTACAGCCAGAGTGCGGCTCGCGGCGAAGCAGCCCTGCAACGACTTCAAGGTATGGATGTGTGGATTGGCGGCGTCGAGGCCTATTCGACGCTCGGTTGGTTCAACGATCCGATCATGAATTCGATGATGAGTTGGGGCGACGAGCGGCTGGCAACGCTGATTTTTCACGAGCTGGCGCATCAGCGTATTTATGTGAAGGACGACACCGAGTTCAACGAGTCATTTGCCACTTTTGTCGAGCAAGAGGGCACTCGCCAGTGGCGCGCCTCTCGCAACCTGCCACCGGACAACGATGCACAGGCCCGCCAGCGCGACCAGTTCATTCAACTGGTCCTGGATACCCGTACACGACTGGAGAAACTGTACGCACTGCCGTTGCCCGCCGAACAAATGCGTCAGCGCAAGGCGACGGAGTTTGAGCGGTTGCGCGGTGAGTATCGACAAATGCGCGACCGTCAGTGGGCAGGAGACAAACGTTACGACGCCTGGATCAATGCCCCAATGAACAACGCCAGGCTACTGCCGTTTGGTCTTTATGACCAATGGGTGCCTGCGTTCGGCGCGCTGTTCCGTCAGGCCGACGGTGATTGGCAGAACTTCTACGCCGCCGTGGAAAAGCTTGGCGCGGTGCCGCTCAACGAGCGCAAAGCAGCACTCAAGGCGCTGTCGGGATCAGCAGGCGCCAATCAACCGAAGAACCAGTAGCAAACACCAATTGCACCCAGTACCCCTGCCAACTCCGCCAGCAACGCACAACCGACGGCATGACGCGCCCGCTGGATGCCCACGGCGCCGAAATACACGGCCAGGACATAGAACGTGGTTTCGGTGCTGCCCTGTACGGTTGCCGCCACCAACGCCGGAAAACTGTCCACGCCCGAGGTCTTCATGGTTTCAATCAGCATCGCCCGGGCGGCGCTGCCGGAGAAGGGTTTGACCATGGCGGTTGGTAGCGCATCGACGAATCTCGTATCCCAACCTGCCCATTCCACCAGATGACGAATTCCGTCCAGGCCAAAATCCAGTGCCCCGGACGCACGCAGCACGCCCACCGCACACAACATCGCCACCAGGTACGGCAGCAGATTCTTCGCAACGTCGAAGCCTTCTTTGGCGCCTTCGACGAAGGCCTCGTAGACCTTGACCTTGCGCAGCGCACCAATCAGCAAAAACAGCATGATCAGACCGAACAGCGTCAGGTTGCCGAGGATCGATGACAGACCGGCCAGCGCAGTGGCAGACATCGTGCCCAGAAGTGCCATGAACCCACCGAGGATGAGGGCACCGGGAATCATATAGGCCAGCACTACCGGGTCCCAGATTCGCAGACGCTGCATGAAGGCCACGGACAAAAAGCCGACGATGGTCGAGCAACTGGTGGCCAGCAAAATAGGCAGGAACACCAGCGTCGGGTCCGGCGCGCCTTGTTGCGCGCGGTACATGAAGATGGTCACCGGCAATAGCGTCAGAGAGGACGCGTTAAGCACAAGAAACAGGATTTGCGCGTTACTGGCGATGGTGGCGCTGGGATTGAGTTCCTGCAGCGCCTTCATGGCCTTGAGGCCAATCGGCGTGGCCGCATTGTCCAGGCCCAGGCCATTGGCGGCGAAGTTCAGGGTAATCAGGCCGATGGCCGGGTGACCGGGCGGGACTTCTGGCATCAGGCGCAAAAACAGCGGGCCGAGTGCCTTGGCCAGCCACTCGACGATCCCGGCTTTCTCGGCGATCCGTAGAAAACCGAGCCAGAGGGTGAGGGTGCCGAACAGCAGCACCATCACTTCGACCGACAGCTTGGCCATGGCAAAAATGCTCTCCACCATTGCCGCAAAGATCCCGGCGTTTCCACCGATCAGCCACTGAACCAGCGCCGATATTGCGGCTACAACGAAGAAACCAAGCCACAGGCCATTAAGCATCAGTCAAATCCCCCAAAAGATGCGCGAATGATAGCGGGGTGGCCAGAAACGACAAACCCCGGATTTCTCCGGGGTTTGTCTATGCGCTACACATCTGTAGGAGCCGGCTCGCTGGCGATTGCTGCACCGCGGTGTATCTGTCACACCGCGTTATCGTTCATCGCCAGCAAGCCGGCTCCAACGGAGGGTGTCAGCTCTTGGAAACTTCACCAACCGGCAGTTTTTCCTTGCTGCGCCAGTGCGGCAGGGAGTTCCAGTAGCGCTGGCCCTTTGCATCGTCATACATGCCTTCCCAGCGCGAGATAACCAGTACTGCCAGAGCATTGCCGATCACGTTCAGTGCGGTACGCGCCATGTCCATGATGCGGTCGACACCGGCGATGAATGCCAGGCCTTCCAGCGGGATACCGACACTGCCCAGCGTTGCCAGCAGCACTACGAAGGATACGCCCGGTACACCGGCGATGCCTTTGGAGGTGACCATCAGAGTCAGGACCAGCAACAGTTGCTGGCCGATCGACAGGTCGATGCCGTACAACTGAGCGATAAAGATCGCCGCGATGCTCTGGTACAGGGTCGAACCGTCGAGGTTGAACGAGTAACCGGTCGGGACCACAAAGCTGCAGATGGCTTTCGGTGCGCCATAGGCTTCCATTTTCTCGATCACACGTGGCAGCACGGTCTCGGAGGAGGCGGTGGAGTAGGCCAGTACCAGCTCATCCTTGAAGATGCGCATCAGCTTGAGCACCGAGAAGCCGAACAGGCGTGCGATCAGGCCCAACACCACGAAGGCGAAGAAGGCAATGGCGACGTAAACCAGGATTACCAGTTTGGCCAGCGGCAGCAGGGAAGCGAAACCGAAGTTGGCCACGGTCACCGCGATCAGTGCGAATACGCCGATCGGCGCGTAGTTCATGATCATGTGAGTGACCTTGAACATGCTTTCCGAAACGCCCTGGAACATGGTGACCAGCGGATCGCGCAGCTCTGGCTTGAGGCTCGACAAACCGAGGCCAAACAGCACGGAGAAGAAGATGATCGGCAGCATCTCGCCGCGTGCCATGGCCGCGATGATATTGGACGGGATCAGGTTGAGGATGGTTTCGATGAACGCGTGTTCATGCTGGACCTCCGCCGCCGTCGCCTGGTACTTGGAGATATCCACAGTACCCAGGGTGCTCATGTCGATACCGGCACCTGGATGGAACAGGTTGGCCAGCAGCAGGCCGACGACGATGGCAATGGTGGTGACGACTTCAAAGTAGATGATGGTTTTCAGACCGATGCTACCGAGCTTCTTCGCATCACCCACACCGGCAATACCGACGATCAGCGACGAGATCACGATCGGGATCACAATCATCTTGATCAGACGGATAAAGATATCGCCTGCCGGTTGCAGGATGTTGCTGATCCACCAGGCTTTTTCGGCACTGAAATGGTTGAGCAGCGCACCGATTGCAATCCCCAATACCAGACCGATGAGGATCTGCCAGGCGAGGCTAAGCTTTGCCTTCTTCATATCTTTACCCTTACTTCAGTTTGACTCGGACAGACGCATGGACCTCGAACGCTTGTGGCGAATCGGCCAGTGCATCTGCCCCCGTATAAGGAGCCCCGGAGCGCTTGTTAATGGCTCTCTGGCAGGCGAAAAAAGGCGCAACTATTCCGATGCAAGGAAGCGACGTCTAATGCCGTAAACGCCTACCCCATGCCGAATCGGCATGAGGTTTTTTTACTGAAAGCGACGTCGCAATCGGTTCGAATACGACATTTCGGCAGGCATAAGTGCCGTGAACCGGTCATCACAGAGCAGATAGGTTGTTTTTTGAGCAGTGTATGTGCGTGGTTTTTTCGGCAAAATCCCACGTGAAGACAAGAAAAATCACGGCAAAATAACGCTTATTTTTCTCGATATACGGTCACAGAAATCACTTCGCAAAACACGAAAGCGTTCGCAGTTGACCGGAGGAGAGGAAAAACGAGGGGAAGAATGTCTCAGGTGGATGTTCAAGCAAGCCCTTCGCAAGTCCGTCGATCCTTGATTGACCGGCGAACTTGCGACGCAGCTTTTCCTGACCCGGCCCTCACGCAGGTACTCCCTGTACCCGTAGGTCACTCCGCCCCTGACGCAGGCAGAACGTCCCGACCCCTTGGTCATGCGTCCACCTTCCTCAGGTGGCGCAATAAGAAAGCGGCGGCATGGCCCCTTTCGTGATCAATTTCAGTACCACTTTGGATCTTTTTTCAGCTGTTCCATCAACAAGTCCTGCATGCCTTGGTCCGGCTCGCCGAGAAAGCGGTAGCTGGCGTGCCGTGTCGGCGACTTGTCAGCCGGCAATCCAGCCGGCACCTCAACCAACATCGCATAGGCGTCCTTTTTGTCGAAGTCGACAGCGACAATCAAGCGTTGGTTAAGGCACGTCGTTTGCGACTCGCACAGCGGCCCTACCAGGTACTTTTTGCCATCCTCTTCAACAGCATTCATCTGGTCGGCATCGCCGGACAGGTTCATCACCCATTCCGGCAGGCGTTCTTCCTTCTTCACAACGCCTTGCCAGGTTTCACGGTATTGCGGGTCTGCATTCAACAGCTCATTAACCCGTATCTGGCCGTCGTTGGCCGCTATCGCCATGGCACTACCGCCCAACAGCAGGGCGGCTGCCAGTGTTTTGAACAAGCCGCTCATATCAGCCTCGACCGCGGCGGCCAAAGAAGAAGGAAGCAATGAACATCACCAGGAACACGACAAACAGAATCTTGGCGATACCCGTGGCGGTGCCCGCGATACCACCGAAGCCCAATACGGCAGCGACAATGGCAATGATCAGGAATGTGATTGCCCAGCTCAACATGGTGATTCTCCTTACGCTTCTATTTAAAGGTGTTGCGTTTCCCCGGCGCAGCGAACGCGACAGGTATGTTGCCTAGAACACCCAACGCTCTTGAGGGCGCATTTCATCCACAGGCTGGGCCTGGTCGACGTCCATCATTCGCATTGGGCTACTGTCGGCCTGACTGCTGCTGACAGCGCTGAAATGGGTTTGGGTCGGGTGTTGAAACGTTGTCAGCGCCGCATCCTGCTGCTGGCTCTGCTCCCAGCGCACAAACTGTTGACCGGCGATCAACGTGATCAATAGCGCCAAAACAGCAAACAAGCCTTGCTGGACATACAGCGGCGAAAGGCGCAAGACGGCGGCACGTTGACGGTTCATCCTGAAGCTCCTCCCAATCAAGTCGGGATTCTATGGCGGGCGTTTGTTCTTGAATGCCCTGGTTAATCAGACAGTTGCAGCCTGCATGCCAGCTTCTTTCTTCAAATAAATACCTTATAAATCAACATGTTATGAAATTATCAAAAACGATTTCAGGCGCATCCTGCACGATGGCGCCCGTAGGGTCGTGCGAATTGCACGATCAATCACAACGAAGTCGTAATTTTTTTGGAATTGCGGGAGGGGCGCAGATGTCAGAAATTCACGCAGGGCGTTGTCTGAAACCGGGCTTCTATTAAAAGACCCGAAAAATCAGCTCACAAACTGATCAGTAAGATGAGCGCTACCCTGCCATGGCAGGAATAGCTCAGAATCAACCATGCAACTTGCCCGATTTTTCCGGGACTAAATTCAGATCATTCATTAAGGAGCGTAGGAAAATGGAATCTGCCACTGAGCATCAAGGCCGCATTCTGCTGGTGGACGACGAATCCGCCATCCTGCGAACGTTCCGATATTGCCTTGAAGACGAAGGCTACAGCGTCGCCACCGCCACCAGCGCTGCGCAGGCGGAAACGCTGTTGCAGCGTCAGGTTTTCGATTTGTGTTTTCTCGATTTACGCCTTGGCGAAGACAATGGCCTCGACGTGCTGGCGCAAATGCGCATTCAAGCACCCTGGATGCGAGTCGTGATTGTCACGGCTCACTCGGCCGTCGACACGGCAGTGGACGCCATCCAGGCCGGCGCCGCCGACTATCTGGTCAAGCCGTGCAGCCCGGATCAGTTGCGGCTCGCCACCGCCAAACAACTGGAAGTGCGGCAACTGTCAGCGCGCCTGGAAGCGCTGGAAGGCGAAATACGCAAACCCAAGGACGGACTGGACTCCCACAGTCCGGCAATGAAAGTCGTCCTCGAAACCGCCCGGCAGGTCGCCACCACTGACGCCAATATCTTGATTCTGGGTGAATCCGGTACCGGTAAAGGCGAGCTGTCCCAAGCCATTCACGGCTGGAGCAAGCGGGCGAAAAAATCCTGTGTCACCATCAACTGCCCGTCCCTGACGGCCGAACTCATGGAAAGCGAGCTGTTCGGCCATAGTCGTGGTGCATTCACCGGGGCCAGCGAAAGTACCTTGGGTCGAGTCAATCAAGCTGACGGCGGAACGCTGTTTCTTGATGAGATCGGCGATTTTCCCCTGACATTGCAGCCAAAGTTGCTGCGTTTCATCCAGGACAAGGAATATGAACGCGTCGGTGACCCGGTGACCCGGCGGGCCGATGTGCGCATTCTTGCGGCCACCAACCTCAACCTTGAGGACATGGTACGTGACGGCCGTTTTCGCGAAGACCTCCTGTATCGCCTGAACGTCATCACCCTGCACCTGCCGCCGCTGCGCGAACGCCGCGAAGACATTCTCAACCTGGCGGACCGATTCCTGGCGCGGTTCGTCAAAGAGTATGCACGTCCGGCCCGGGCCTTCAGTGAGGAGGCGCGGGAAGCGCTGCTGAGTTACCGCTGGCCCGGCAATATCCGCGAGCTGCGCAACGTCATAGAACGGGCAAGCATCATCTGCCCGCAAGAACGTGTCGAGATCAGCCACCTGGGCATGGCCGAAACCCCGGTCAACAACGCGCCACGCATCGGTGCGGCGCTCAGCCTGGACGAGTTGGAAAAAGCTCACATCGGCGCAGTCCTTGCCACCGCCGATACACTGGATCAAGCCGCCAAGACCCTGGGAATCGATGCTTCGACGCTGTACCGCAAACGCAAACAGTACAATTTGTGAGCCGTAGCCAATGAAGCTGGCGATGAAATTGAGGACTCGGCTCTTCCTGAGTATTTCCGCACTGATTACCGTAGCGCTACTTGGCCTGTTACTGGGGCTGGTCAGCGTGATGCAGATGGCTGGCAGTCAGGAAGCCGTGATCCGCAATAATTTCGCCACCCTGGATCTGGGCCTCAAACTACGTCAGACACTTGGCGACCAACTGATCATCATGCTCAGCGAGAAACCTGACTCCCTCGCCTTTGAGACCTCAAAGCAGCAATATTTCCGATTGCTTGAACAAGGCATTGCCCAAGAGCCACAAGAGGGTAATGAATATGGGTTCAGAAAAGCCAAAGCGGATTACCTGAACTTCATTCAGGCGTATGAACAGTCGCCGGACACCACGAACATCCTCAGTAGTCACGATGATCTCACCAACAAATTCAATGCGCTGCGCAATGGCCTGATCACCGAACATAAACGCGCCCTGGACAACATCAACAACACTGAACGCCAAGCGCGTGAACGTGCGCTTCTGATTGCCGGGTTGCTCGGGCTGGTGGGGCTGGCGGTGTTGATCATCGGTTTCGTGACAGCCCATGCCATCGCTCGGCGTTTTGGTGAGCCGATCGAAGCCTTGGCCCAGGCGGCGGATAACATTGGTCAGGGGAATTTCGATGTCACGTTGCCGATCTCTTCGGCGGTGGAACTGAATCAACTGACCCGACGTTTCGGGATCATGGCCGAAGCGTTGCGCGACCATCAGGCCACCAACGTAGACGAACTGCTGGCGGGCCAGCAGCGTTTGCAAGCGGTACTCGACAGCATCGACGACGGATTGTTGATGATCGACCGCCAAGGCCGCCTGGAACACCTCAACCCGGTAGCCCAGCGTCAGCTCGGCAGAGATTCCGACCGATTGGGGCAGGGATTGGGTGCGGCGCTGGAACGCCCTGAGCTTGATGAGCAACTGCAACTGGTCTTGCGGGGCGGCACACTGGAGCGGGCGCCTGAAGATTTGAACATCGAGGTCGACGGTGAGACGCGCGTGCTGACCTACAGCCTGACCCCCGTCAGCCATACCCAGGGCCATATTCTCGGTGCGGTGATGGTGCTGCACGACGTGACTGAGCAGCGTGCATTTGAACGGGTGCGGAGCGAATTCGTATTGCGGGCATCCCATGAGTTGCGAACACCCGTCACCGGTATGCACATGGCTTTCGGTCTGTTTCGCGAGCGTGCGCGCTTTGATCCGGATTCCCGGGAGGCCGATCTGTTGGACACGGTCAACGAAGAGATGCAGCGATTGATGCAGCTGATCAATGACCTGCTGAACTTCTCCCGCTACCAGAACGGTTTGCAGAAACTCAGCCTCGCACCCTGCTCCATTGAGGATCTGCTGGAGCAGGCTCAAACACGCTTTGCCGAATCGGCCAGCGAAAAGGAAATCGACCTGCTGGTGGAGGTACAGGGACCTTTGCCTCGATTGCAGGCCGACGAGCCGCAGTTGAATAGGGTACTCGATAACCTGATCGATAACGCACTGCGCCATACAGGATCAGGTGGGCGCATTCGTCTACAGGCCCGGCGTCATGGAGATCGCGTGATCATCAGCGTCGAAGACAATGGCGAAGGTATCGCCTATGGCCAGCAAGGACGGATCTTCGAACCGTTCGTACAGGTCGGGCGCAAGAAGGGCGGTGCCGGGCTCGGTCTGGCCCTTTGCAAGGAGATCGTGCAACTGCATGGCGGGCGGATGGGCGTTTACTCACGGCCGGGGCAGGGAACGCAGTTTTATTTGGCGCTGACCGTCTAGAGCGTCGCTACGCTTCATCATCTAGCCGCCGCCCGTTGCGTCGGCGCCCTCGGGTGATCAACTCAATGAACTGTACCGCGCTCAGGGCATGGGCAAATAGCCAACCCTGACCGAACTTCACGCCCTCGCTGCTGAGCAATGCGGCTTGGGATTCATGCTCGATGCCCTCGGCAATCACCTTCAGGTGCAGTGACTGGGCCATGTGAATGATGTGCGGAGCCACGCCGCTGCTGGCGGCGTCATGGCCCAGGGCATCGATAAAGGCCTTATCGATTTTCAGACAATCCACCGGCAGCGTTTGCAGGTAGGCGAGGCTGCAATAGCCGGTGCCAAAATCATCGATCAACACCTGATGTCCGACATCTCGCAAGGCTTGCAGGTTTTCTCGGGCCACCACCACATCGATCAAACCACGCTCGGTGACTTCAAAGGCAATCTGCCGGGCCGCCACCCGATGCAACGTCAGCAAACGCTCCATGACCTGGCCGATCCGCGGGACCATCACGTCACACGCCGCAAGATTGACCGAGATATACAGCTGCGGATTGGCGCGCAGCAACTGCCCAAGCTGCTCAAGCAAGCGTTGCAGGACGAAGTCGGTCATCTGTCGAATCTGCCCGGTGTTCTCGGCCATTGGAATGAACAGATCGGGACTGGTCAGCGTACCGTCCGGCCTGCGCCAACGCAGCAGGGCTTCAGCGCCGACACAGTTACGGCTGTCGAGGTCGAAAATCGGTTGATACAGCACTTGCAACTCGCCTCGCCGAATCGCACCTGTGAGCTCCGCATCCAGCGACTGGCGCTGACGCACCAGCAGAAATACCAGACATCCCACACATATGCCCAAGGCCAGGCTGGCCGGCAGTAGCCACAACCAGACCGCGGGCACGTGCATGCCTGTACGTGGAGTGATCAGTACCAACTGGTATTCCGGGTTATCGGTCGGCATGCGGTAGATCAGGCGCGTTTGGGTAATTTGCAAGGCATCGCGATTTTTCGGCGGCCAGGCTTCGGTCGGCGGCCAGGCCTGAGAAACACCCAGCACTGGAATTGCCCGTGTGCCATGGTCGAGCACCACCAGCAGACTGCTATCCGGCGACAGATCGACCATATCGGTCAAATGCCCACGCGAGGTCGCAACGCGGAAATTGCCGCGCCCGAGCATTAGCGCGGCACGGTTTTCATCAGGTTCGGTGGTGGTGTTGAGCCAATAACTGTAGGTGGGGCCTTTGATGTCTGGCGGTCGAATCAGCGACAACCCTTCCTGGCGCGGTCGATTGGAGCAAACACGCGAAGCGTCCATGTAAACCGCTTCGTACACGAAACGATAATTGAAACTGACCGCCTGCAAGGTCGCGATCATTTCATCATCGCAACCTCGTAACGGCTGGGCTTCAAGGTCGTCGAGGCTTTCACGCAGTTGCCCGAAAAGCTGTTCCAGGCGAGCGAGAAAGCGTTCGCCCTGAGCGTTCATTTCCTGGCTTTCATTTTGCTCGACCTGATGCAGGGCAACCAACAGGCTGCCCGTCATCAGAAGCGTTGAACTCAAGACAGCCGCCAGCAACCCCAGAAACCAGGGGCGATAGAACCAACTTCGAAAGGTTTCTCGAGCAGCAGGCATTGGGAAATATCCGACGAATTACCAATGAGTTATAGCTGCTGATTGGGAAAGCGCCCGCACCGTCGGGCGGTCGTCATTATTTTGTCTGGTTTAACACCATCAAAAGCGCTGCCGTTTGCGCATCCGGTGTGCCGTCGAAACGGGTAGGGCGAAAACGCATCTGGAACGCTGCAATCACGTGGCGAGTGGCGACGTCCAGCTCACCGGTTTGTGGTGTGGAATAGCCAAATCGGGCCAATTGAGACTGATACCAGCTGATGCTCGGCAACTGTGCGGCGAACTGCAGTTGTTGACGCGCCACTGCCTGTTCGTTGGGCCAGATGCCGATGCCCTCGGCAGCCAGACGTTTCCAGGGAAACAGCGGCCCGGGGTCCAGTTTACGCAGCGGTGCGATGTCACTGTGGCCAATGATGTAGCGAGGGTTGATGGTGTAGCGTTGGCTGATGTCCTTGAGCAGTACGATCAAGGACTGAATCTGATCTTCGCTATACGGATACCAGAGGCGCCCGGTTGGAGTGTCCTTGAAGCCCGGGTTGACGATCTCGATGCCAATGGAACTAGAGTTCAGCCAGGTTCGACCGTCCCACTCACTTTCCCCGGCATGCCAGGCACGCTGGCTCTCGTCTATCAATTTATAAATTGTGGCGCCCTTGTCATCACCGATCAGGTAATGACTGCTGACCTCGCCATGGGTCAACAATTGCAGCGAACGTTCCATTGAGGCATTGGTGTAGTGCACCACCACGAACTGGATCCGGCTGTCGTAGTTGGAAGAAGCGTGACCGGTGTCGAACCGTGGCCCGCTGGCACAGCCGGCCAGCAGGATCAGAGACACAATGAGGGCAAGATATTTCATGGCAAGAGGTAATACGCACGGGACTATAATGCAACAGTGTAACGTACTGCCTCGAGACGCGTTCGCCATTGGTGGCGAATTAAATAAAATGGAACAAATGAACATCAGCCCGCTTCAACGCGATTGCGGCCCGCATTTTTTGCTCGGTATAACGCCTTGTCAGCCCGTTTCAGCACCTGATCGCTATGCTCGCCGACGCGGAATGCTGTCATGCCGATAGAAACCGTGACGGTCACCGGCTCACCCTTGAAGTGAAACGGACAGGCCTCGATGGAAGCACGTAGGCTTTCCAGCCGCGTCAGACCGGCTGCGGGTACCGTGGACGGCATCAACAGGACAAACTCTTCACCGCCGAACCGGGCGATGAAATCCGTACCCCGCAGACGCTTGCGCAATACGCTGGCAATAATTTTCAAAACCTTGTCGCCAGCCAGGTGCCCATAGTTGTCGTTGATGTGCTTGAAATGGTCGAGGTCAAGCATGGCCAGCAACAGCGTATTGCCATGTTGCTGCCACTCTTTGACTTCGTGGTCCAGCCGCTCGCTCCAGGCCGCTCGATTGGGCAGGCCGGTCAACGGGTCAATCAAGGCTTTCTGACGCTGCTCTTCAAGGTGCTCGCGATAGCCCAGGGCTTCCTGCTCCATATGGGCGACACGTTCCGCCAGGCTGTGCAGGCGCGCAGCGACTTCCTGCTCTCGTTCATCACGTTTTTTCTGGTGCTCGTCCATGGTGCCGAGCAGGCCTTCGAGATGGTTTTCCAGCACGTGCTTGAGATCGTCCAGATCTGCCGCTTCTTGCATGCTGCTCTGCAAACCGTCGACCTGTTCGCGAATTTGCGTGTCCATCGCGCGCGCTGCCGAACGGTTGTCGGCGTGGCCGGCGCTGGCCGCTTGCAGATTGCTCTGGAAAGACTCAAGGCGCTCGTTGAGTCGCTGTAAATACGCCTCGAACTCATGCTGACCACTGTCGTTAATGGCCAACATCAACGTAGCGAAATCGTCGAGAATGGGTAGCAACTCGTACCAGTTCAAACCATTTTTCAGACGATTGCGCATGGACTCGGCTTGGGGCCGATGGCGTTCCGGTAACGTCAGGTCATCAAGCAGACCAAGGAGCGTGTCTTCAATATGCCTGGCTACCGAACTGTATGAAGGCTCGGGGGAGTCTGGCAGCGCATAAAGAATGTCGTGCCGGGATGAATCCGCTTCGACAGCAGAGATCTGCGCCGTAGCAGTCGCTGACAGGGGCAAGTCCTGCGAGATCAGTTCATCAGGATTGATCATCGATTCTGCCGCTGGTGAAACAATCTCGGTTATCGGTAGCTCTGAAGGCTCAAAATCTTCGCGGTTCTCAACGTCTGGAACGTCTACAGGCTGGAGCGCACCCTCGACCAAAGGTATTTGCGAAGCCGGCGAGTCAATCGTCTCTACCGTAGCCACCTTGGCATCGGCGATGACCGCAGCAGGTATTCCAGGGTCCTGCGCAGCCGCCTCTTCCGCATCTCGATGGCCAAAGAGTCGTTGCAACAAACCCGGCCGCTCAGGCTCTGTCGGCGCCTCAAGCTGGCTCAGTGCCTTGCCCTGCAACCCGCTCAACTCACTGAGCAGTAATGGGATCTCTCGCGCTTGGCTAACCCG
Organism: Pseudomonas sp. P1.8; assembly: GCF_001269805.1. Lineage (NCBI taxonomy): Bacteria > Pseudomonadati > Pseudomonadota > Gammaproteobacteria > Pseudomonadales > Pseudomonadaceae > Pseudomonas > Pseudomonas sp. P1.8. The sequence continues at coordinate 43,556 of NZ_LHVM01000001.1, read as the reverse complement.
GGCATCCAGTTGTTTGGCGAAATTCTTGAGCGGTCGACTCACTTCCCGTGGCAACGGCAATGTTTGTAACTGAGTGACCAGTGCGGTCAGGGCCGCGCTGGTCTGGTTGATCCGGGTTTCGCGTCGCTGCTCAGAGTCGAGCACGGCCTTCTCCAGACGCGGAATCAGAGCAGCCAGGCCCGCATCCATGTCATCGGTGCGCACCACTTCGCGCATTTCCTTCATGCACTGGTCCACAGCGCGATCGGTACCCTCCGCCGCCAAGGTGCTGCGCACCAGCCCGCGACGCAGCAAGTCGAGTCGCGCGTCCCAGCGATGTTCGAGTTTTTCCTGTTGTTCGATGCTTTTGAGGTATTTCTCTTTCCAGCGCTGTACGTCGTCGCTCATTCAGGGCTTCCGCGAAGGGCAGGACTCAACGCGGGCAATGCATCGGCCGTGAGCGAACCCGGCAGACGAATCTCTACCGCGACCGGCAGGTGATCGGAAATGGGCTGGGCCAGTACCTCGACCTTTTCAAGGGTCAGGGTCGGACTCAGGAGGATATGGTCCAGGCAGCGCTGGGGGCGCCAGCTGGGGAACGTCGCTTCCAGTTGCGGGGCGAGCAGGCCGAGATCGCGCAATGGAGAGCTTTGCAACAGATCACTGGCATGTGTATTCATGTCCCCCATCAGCACCTGGTGCTTATAGCCACCAATGAGCTCGCGGATATAAGCCAACTGCAAACTGCGTGTGCGTGCACCGAGCGCGAGGTGCATCATGACCACCACGAGCGCTTCCGGACCTTCACCGAAGCGCACCAGGATCGCTCCACGGCCTTTTGGCCCCGGTAACGGATGGTCTTCGATGGCCCACGGGCGCAAGCGACTGAGCACGCCATTGCTGTGCTGGCCTAGACGACCGAGATTTCGATTGAGTTGCTGATACCAGTAGGGAAAAGCGCCGAGCTGGGCCAGGTGTTCGACCTGATTGACGTAGCCTGAACGCAGGCTGCCGCCATCGGCTTCCTGCAAGGCCACCAGATCGAAGTCACCGAGCAGATTGCCGATCTTTTGCAGATTGCCGGCCCGACCGGTATGGGGCAGCAGATGTTGCCAGCCCCGCGTCAGGTAATGCCGGTAGCGCTCGGTACTGATGCCGACCTGAATATTGAAACTGAGCAGGCGCAAACGACTGTCTGCGGGCAGGCCCGTCGACTCCAGATGGTGCTCGTTGACCTGCGGATCATGCAGGCCAACGATGCGTTCAGTGCCCCAGCGGCGCATGGGAAGTGATGCCCTTAGTTGGCGGCAGCCTTGTTAGCCGCTCGCTCTTTGTCGACCAGTTTATCGGCCAGTTGCAAGGCTTGTTCGGCACCGCCGGCAGAGCCTACGTCGAAGCGATACTTACCGTTGACGATAATGGTAGGCACGCCGGAAATTTCATATTTCTTGGCAAGTTCCTTGGCTTTGTTGACCTGGCCCTTGATGGCGAAGGAGTCAAAGGTGGCCAGAAACTTTTCCTTGTCTACGCCCTGAGTGGCCAGGAAGTCCGCCATGTCATTCTTGTCAGTCAGTTTTTTGTGTTCTTTCTGAATGGCTTCGAAGACAGCCGCGTGCACCTTGTGCTCGACGCCCATGGCTTCAAGGGTCAGAAACATTTGGCCGTGGGCGTCCCATGGGCCGCCGAACATGGCTGGAATGCGAACGAAGTTCACATCAGAAGGCAGTTTTTCGACCCAGGGATTGATCACCGGCTCGAACGCGTAGCAGTGCGGGCAACCGTACCAGAACAATTCCACCACTTCGATCTTGCCAGGCACGGCAACCGGAACCGGATTGCTCAGTTCGACATAAGGCGCAGCGGGGGCTTCGGCGGCCTGGGCAGTCATGCCGAACAGGCTGGCAGCGGCAAAAACGGCGCTGATGATCAGATTACGCATGCTTCACTCCTGGACAATTTTATCGCCTCGCGCGACCTGTTTTCAGACAGGTCATGGCGGGCTTGAGTTCTGTAGTGTAACGGCAGCGGCCACAAAAAAGGGCGGCCAAAGCCACCCTTTTTATACTTGCCGCAACGGATTAATCGAGCGTTAACGTTGCAAGAGATAATGCAACCGCGTCACGCCCGATTCGCCGGTCTTAGTGCAAGCCCTGGATATAGCTGGACACTGCAGCGATATCTTCGTCGCTCAGGCGCTTGGCGATGGTCTGCATGGTTTTTGCGTCGCCATCGTTGGTACGCCCGCCTTCTTCCTTGCGGAAATCGGTCAGTTGCTTGGCGACGTATTGAGCGTGCTGGCCACCCAGGTGCGGGAAGCCGGCCGCAGCGTTACCTGTGCCGTTTGGCGAGTGGCAGCCGGTGCAGGACGGGAGGCCCTTGGCCATGTCACCACCACGGAACAATGCTTCGCCTCGTGCCACAATTTTCGGGTCCGCGGCACCGACGCTGCCTTTCTGGCTGGCGAAGTAAGCGGCGATGTCCGCCAGATCCTGATCGCTCAGGTTGGTCAGCAGACCGGTCATTTCCAGAACGGTGCGCTTGCCCGACTTGATGTCGTGCAGCTGCTTGGTCAGGTAACGCTCACCCTGGCCCGCCAGTTTTGGAAAGTTTGGCGCCATGCTGTTGCCATCCGGTCCGTGGCAAGCGCCACATACGGCGGCTTTTGCCTGGCCTGCGGTGGCGTCACCGGGTTTTACTGGCTCACCTGCAGCATTGGCAATGCCGGAGATCCCCACGGTCAACAGCAGACTCACGATCAATTTGTTCATCAGCTAATCCAACTACGGCTAAGGGTTAAAGAGTTATGGACCGGGCTTACTCGCTCATCCAGTGGATGATGGCTTGGTAATCCTCGGCACTGCAGTCCATGCACAAACCACGCGGCGGCATCGCCTTGAAACCCTGGGTCACGTGTTGCACCAGCGTCTCCATACCTTTCGCCAACCTCGGCGTCCAAGCTTCCTGATCGCCTTTTTGCGGCGCCATGGGGAGTTGGCCGGAATGACAGGCACCACAAACACGGTTGTACACAGCTTCCGGATCCTGTGTAGCCTGAGCGCCGTAAAGCGGCATCAAGACACCGGCAGCTAGCAGCCATTTCGTCATAAAACGACCTTTTCAGGGTTGAGAGCGTGCTGCGTTCTAATGCGCAATCAAGGTCTGTCGCTCTCGTGAACTTCATCCTACGCTGGGACAAAGCGCACACAAAATCTGCGGCATTATATACTGGCGTCACTGAAACGGAAGCGACACTGCTTGCCGCACCCATTCCTGGCGCCGCCCACATCGGAAATCTCATGCAACTCAAGAATCCCATCCTCGGTCTGTGCCAACAGTCCACCTTCATGCTCAGCGCCGCCAAAGTCGACCAATGTCCGGATGACGAGGGCTTCGAAGTCGCCTTCGCCGGGCGTTCCAACGCCGGCAAGTCGAGTGCACTGAACACCCTGACCCATGCCAGCCTGGCGCGGACCTCGAAAACCCCAGGTCGCACGCAACTGTTGAACTTCTTCAAGCTAGACGATGAACGCCGTCTGGTCGACCTGCCGGGCTACGGTTATGCAAAAGTACCGATCCCGCTCAAGCAACACTGGCAGCGTCACCTGGAAGCCTACCTCGGTGGCCGCGAGAGTTTGAAGGGGTTGATCCTGATGATGGACATCCGCCATCCGATGACCGATTTCGACTTGCTGATGCTCGACTGGGCCGTTGCTGCGGGCATGCCAATGCATATTTTGCTGACCAAAGCGGACAAGCTGACTTATGGCGCCGCCAAGAACACACTGCTCAAAGTCCAGGCTGAAATTCGCAAGGGCTGGGGCGATCTCGTGACCATTCAGCTTTTTTCGGCCCCGAAACGCATGGGCCTGGAAGACGCCTACACTGTATTGGCAGGGTGGATGGAATTGGCGGACAAGGGCGCCGAAACACAAGCCCAGTAAACGTAGGAAACTGCCTGAACCGCGCTCAGGCAGTTTCCTGCGGGCAAAAAAAACCCCGGGCTTCTTATGGGGAGGGGGAAGTTCCGGGGTTCAAGTTCTAGACCGCTAGGGCGGGGTCCAGATATCTGCCAACACTTAACACAACATAGGAGCATCGAAGGGCTTCACCAGCCATTCAGTAACTCTGAGTGCCTGAATCGACAATTAGTTCAGATTATTTTTAATTCGCTTTGGAATAATCCCAAGAACGTTTCGAACTAAACAGCCCTCGCCCCCTCTGCCGCGGCATTTCGCCGCACACAAACGATGATCTCTCTGTAGGAGCGAGCTTGCTCGCGATGGAGTGTCATCCAAGTCAATGTGGCTGATACACCTTCACGAGCAGGCTCGCTCCTACAGGGGGTCGTGGCCTTTTCAGACGGGTTAGTGAGCCTCATCCCAGTTATTTCCGACACCGACTTCCACCAAAAGCGGAACATCCAGCTTCGCCGCTTCACTCATGTGCACGCGAATTTCTTCGCGGACCTGATCGACTAGATCCTCACGCACTTCCAGCACAAGTTCATCGTGCACCTGCAGGATGACTTTGGCGTCCAGGCCCGAGACCGTCAGCCAGTTATCCACCGCAACCATGGCTTTCTTGATGATGTCTGCGGCGGTACCTTGCATTGGCGCGTTGATAGCGGTGCGCTCGGCAGCGGCGCGTTCCTGCGGCTTGTTGGAGTTGATGTCCGGCAGGTACAGCCGGCGCCCAAAGAAGGTTTCCACGAAACCCTGCTCAGCTGCCTGCGCGCGGGTGCGATCCATGTACTGGCGCACGCCGGGATAACGGGCGAAATACGTATCGATGTAAGCCTTGGCGGTTTTGGTATCAACGCCAATGTCCTTGCCGAGCTTTTGCGCACCCATGCCGTAGATCAGGCCGAAGTTGATCGCCTTGGCGCTACGACGCTGGTCGGACGTCACGTTCGCCAGGTCTTCGACCTTGAAGACTTCGGCGGCGGTGGCGGTGTGCACGTCCAGATTGTGGCGGAAGGCGTTCATCAACCCTTCATCCCTGGACAGGTGCGCCATGATCCGCAATTCGATCTGCGAATAGTCCGCTGCCAGCAATTTGTAACCGGTCGGTGCCACGAAAGCTTGACGAATACGACGCCCTTCCGCGGTGCGCACCGGAATGTTTTGCAGGTTCGGATCGCTGGAAGACAACCGCCCGGTAGACGCCACCGCCTGATGGTACGACGTGTGAATCCGCCCGGTACGCGGGTTGATCTGCTCCGGCAAACGGTCGGTGTAAGTGCTCTTCAGCTTGCTCATGGAACGGTATTCCATCAGCACCTTGGGCAGCCGATAGTCGTCCTCGGCCAGTTTGGCCAACACCTCTTCGGCGGTGGACGGCTGGCCCTTGGCGGTTTTCTTCAGCACCGGCAGACCCAGTTTTTCGTAGAGAATCACGCCCAATTGCTTGGGTGATCCAAGGTTGAACTCTTCACCGGCAATCTCGAAGGCTTCACGCTCCAGCGCGACCATCTTGTCCCCCAGCTCGATGCTCTGAATGCCAAGCAGCGCGGCATCAACGAAAGCGCCCTGGCGCTCGATGCGCGCCAGTACCGGCACCAATGGGATTTCGATGTCGGTCAGCACCCTGGCGAGGCTCGGGATCGCAGTGAGTTTTTCGAACAGCGTCTGATGCAGACGCAAGGTGATGTCCGCGTCCTCGGCGGCATAAGGGCCTGCCTGCTCCAGGGCAATCTGATCGAACGTCAGCTGTTTTGCGCCTTTGCCGGCGATGTCCTGAAAACTCACGGTAGTGTGGTCCAGGTATTTCAGCGCCAGGCTGTCCATGTCATGGCGCGTGGCCGTTGAGTTGAGCACGTACGATTCGAGCATGGTGTCGAAAGCGATGCCGCGCACGGTGATGCCGTTGGCTTGATCACCGCCGATGGCGCAGTTGGCCAGGATGTTCATGTCGAACTTGGCGTGCTGGCCGACCTTGAGCTTGTTCGGGTCTTCCAGAATCGGCTTGAGGGCGCGCAGCACGGTGTCGCGATCCAGCTGCTGGGGCACGCCGATGTAGGAGTGGGTCAGCGGGATGTAGGCCGCTTCGTTGGCCTGCACGGCGAAAGACAATCCCACCAGTTGCGCCTGCTGCGCGTCGATGCCGGTGGTTTCGGTGTCAAAGGCGAACAGCTTGGCGTTGTTCAGCTTTTCCAGCCAGACATCGAAACGCGCTTGATCGATAATGGTTTCATAAGCGGCTTCAGCAGCGGCGGCCGATGCCTGGACCTCGGGCTCGCTGAACAGATCGGCGGCCGGCGCAGGCTCGGCAGCTGCACTCAGCTCCAGGCGTTTGGCGTCACGATCAAGGTCGTTCAGCCAGCTCTTGAACTCCAGCAGGGTGTACAACTCGTAGAGTTTCACCGGATCTTCAGGACCCATTTTCAGGTCATCGAGACCAACGTCCAACGGCACGTCGACCTTGATGGTCGCCAGCCGATAGGAAAGGAAAGCCATTTCCTTGTGCTCTTCGAGCTTGGCCGGCAGGGTCTTGGCGCCGCGAATCGGCAGGGTCGGCACGATGTCGAGCTGTGCATAGAGCTCGGTGAGGCCGCCATTCACACCAACCAAAAGGCCCGAAGCGGTCTTCGGGCCGATACCTGGAACACCCGGAATGTTGTCGGAAGAATCGCCCATGAGCGCCAGATAATCGATAATCTGCTCCGGAGCGACGCCGAATTTCTCCTTCACGCCCTCCACGTCCATGCTGCTACCGGTCATGGTATTGACCAAGGTAATGTGGCCGTCGACCAGTTGCGCCATGTCCTTGTCGCCGGTGGAGATGATTACCGGGCGATCGGCGGCCGCGCTGCTGCGGGCCAGGGTACCGATCACGTCATCGGCCTCGACGCCTTCGACGCACAGCAACGGGAACCCGAGGGCGGTCACGCTCTGGTGCAGCGGCTCGATCTGCACGCGCATGTCGTCGGGCATACTCGGACGGTTGGCCTTGTATTCGGCGTACATGTCATCGCGAAAAGTCCCACCCTTGGCGTCGAACACCACGGCGAACGGACTATCCGGATATTGCTTGCGCAGGCTCTTGAGCATGTTCAACACGCCCTTGACCGCGCCGGTCGGCAGGCCTTTGGAAGTGGTCAGCGGTGGCAGCGCGTGAAAAGCGCGGTACAGGTAAGAAGAACCGTCCACCAGGACGAGGGGGGCTTGGCTCATGAGCAGGATCAACCTTTTCGGCGGGTCCGGCGCTAGAATAGCGGGACCGTTGACGACAAAGGGACAAGGTTATCATGCGCACACTAAATCGCCTGTTGCTGGCTGGCTTGTTTGCAATCACACCACTGGCCGTCATGGCGGCGGACGATGCGCCATCGGCGGAACCGGAAGTCACGATCCGCACGGAAGGGGACAAGGTCATTCAGGAGTATCGCCAAAATGGTTTTCTGTATGCGATCAAGGTCACTCCGAAGGGCGCACCACCGTATTTCCTGGTGCGCTCCGACGGGACGGATGCAAACTTTATCCGCTCGGATCAGCCAGATATGCTGATTCCCGCGTGGAAAATCTTTGAGTGGAAGTAGTTTCTTAATTTCAATCGGCGCTGGCCCAACAGCGGCGCCCGTACTGGCAGTTTAAACATGTCTGTGTTCACCCCCCTGGCTCGGCCCGAGCTGGAAGCTTTTCTCGCCCCTTATGGCCTCGGCCGCCTGCTTGATTTCCAGGGGATTGCCGCGGGTAGCGAAAACACCAATTTCTTTATCAGCCTGGAGCAGGGCGAATTTGTCCTGACCCTGGTCGAGCGCGGCCCGGTCCAGGAGATGCCATTCTTCATCGAACTGCTCGACGTCCTGCATGAAGCCGATCTGCCGGTGCCTTACGCCATCCGCACCACCGACGGCGTGGCCTTGCGCGAACTGGCCGGCAAGCCTGCACTGTTGCAACCGCGCCTGGCCGGCAAGCACATCAAACAAGCCAACGCGCAACATTGTGCACAAGTGGGCGAGTTGCTCGGCCACCTGCACCTGGCGACCCAGAAGAACATGATCAAGCGCAAAACCGATCGTGGCCTGGACTGGATGCTCGAGGAGGGCACAGAGTTTCTGTCGCACGTTAATGCCGAGCAAAAAGATCTGCTGCAAAGGGCGCTGGATGAGATCGCGCACCAGAAAGAGAAAATTCTGGCACTGCCACGCGCCAACATCCATGCCGACCTGTTCCGCGACAACGCGATGTTCGAAGGCACGCACCTGACCGGGTTGATCGATTTCTACAACGCCTGTTCGGGCCCGATGCTCTACGACGTGGCGATTGCCTTGAACGACTGGTGTTCGGACGACGACGGTTTGATCGACGGACCGCGAGCGCGGGCCTTGTTGGGCGCTTATGCTGCGCTGCGTCCGTTCACTGCTGCCGAAGCCGAACTGTGGCCGACCATGTTGCGGGTAGCGTGTGTGCGATTCTGGTTGTCGCGCTTGATCGCGGCGGAGTCGTTTGCCGGGCAGGACGTGCTGATTCACGATCCGATGGAGTTCCAGCTGCGGCTGGCGCAGCGGCAGATGGTCAATACCCCGTTGCCTTTCGCACTCTAAAAGCAAAAGATCGAAGCGTTCGGCAGCTCCAGAGATATGCGTAACTCTGTAGCTGCCGGCTTGCTGGCGATGGTCGTTAACGATAACGCGCTTGGCATGGTTAAACACGGTGCCCTTGAGTCCATCGCCAGCAAGCCGGCTCCTACAAGGGGCTGCAATCTTTTTATGGGTTACAACGACTCCAGGCACCCCGCCAAATCATTCCCCAACTTCTCCAGCACCTGCTCATACCCCTGAGCGGTCGCTGGCGTGTACCCGCCCAATGCATCCAGCTCCGCCAGTTTCACTGGGAGTCCTGCCACCAGGGTTTCCGCCAAACGTGGGCGCAACGGTGGCTCGCTGAATACGCAAGTTTTGCCGACGTCCTGCAGTCGTGTGCGCATCGCCGCCACGTGCTGCGCACCGGGTTGTACTTCCGCAGCGACACTGAATACACCAGCGTGCTTGAGGCCATAGGCGTCTTCGAAGTAGTCGAAGGCTTCGTGGAACACGAAGTAGGGTTTGCCCTCAATGCCGGCCAGACGCGTCTTCAGCCGAAGGTCGAGCGCATCGAGACGCTCATCGAACGCCTTGAGGTTGCTCTGATAGCGCGTGGCATTGGCTGGATCGGCAACGCTGAGGTCGGCAGCCATTTTACCGGCGATAACCCGGGCGTTGACCGGAGACAGCCACAAGTGCGCGTCCAGGCTGCCTGGACGATGATCGTGGTCATGTTCGTCGGCTTCTTCGGCGTGGGAGTGATTATCTTCGGCGAAATGTCGAAGTTTCAGCCCCGGAAGGTCCTGTACGGCAACGCTCGGCAGCGTACGGCCATTGAGTACGCGAGGCAGGAAACCTTCCATGTCCGGGCCAATCCAGTACAACAGATCCACCGATTGCACCTTCCGTACGTCGGAAGGGCGCAAGGCATAGTTATGCGGGGAAGCGCCCGGGGGCAGTAGGACTTCAGGAATGGCCACGCCATCCTGTACGGCAGCGGCGATCAGCTGGAGCGGCTTGATGCTGGTGAGGACCTTGACCTCGGCTTGCGCCGGACCGATCAGCAGAAAACTTGCGATAAATGCGACAAAGATAGAAAAAAGTCGGGACACGATGACCACTCGAAGAGGCGAGAACGGGTAACATAATAACGTCTCTCACAAACCTCGTCGCCGCTCATGCCTAAAACACCGATTGCCAGCCGCCCCCACGACCACTCTCATTGCGTTCACAGCGCTTTGTCCGAGGCCGATGCCCTGTGCGCGCGCCAAGGCCTGCGCCTGACCGCGCTGCGTCGGCGGGTGCTGGAACTGGTGTGGCAAAGCCATAAGCCATTGGGCGCGTACGACATACTCGCGGTACTCAGCGAACAGGACGGCCGCCGCGCCGCGCCGCCAACCGTGTACCGCGCGCTGGATTTCCTGCTGGAAAACGGCCTGGTCCACCGTATCGCTTCGCTCAACGCCTTTATCGGTTGCAATCACCCGGGGCATGCTCACCAGGGCCAGTTCCTGATTTGCCGTGAATGCCACGCCGCCATCGAGCTCGAACAGCTATCCATCAGCGACGCGATCATCACCAGCGCCAAAGATGTCGGGTTTGTCGTCGAAGGCCAGACCGTCGAAGTGGTCGGTCTCTGCTCGGGTTGCCAGGGGGCTTGATGAGCAACGCGCTGATTCGCCTGGAGCAGGTTACCGTCAGGTTCGCCGGACAGCCCGTGCTGGATAACATCGAACTGAGCGTCGAACCAGGGCAAATCGTCACCCTGATCGGCCCGAACGGCGCCGGCAAGACCACGCTGGTGCGCGCGGTGCTCGGGTTGTTGAAACCCGACAGCGGCAGCGTTTGGCGCAAGCCGAAATTGCGCGTTGGCTACATGCCGCAGAAACTTCACGTCGACCCCACGTTGCCGCTGTCGGTGCTGCGCTTTTTGCGTCTGGTGCCGGGCGTGGACCGTGCGATGGCGTTGGCAGCGCTCAAGGAAGTCGGCGCTGAGCAAGTCATCGACAGCCCGGTGCAAAGCGTTTCCGGTGGTGAGATGCAGCGCGTGCTACTGGCCCGCGCCTTGTTGCGTGAACCGGAATTGCTGGTGCTCGATGAACCGGTGCAAGGCGTCGACGTGGCTGGCCAGGCCGAACTCTATAGCTTGATCACCCGTCTGCGTGACCGTCACGGTTGCGGCGTGCTGATGGTTTCTCACGATCTGCACCTGGTGATGAGCACCACCGACCAAGTGGTCTGCCTGAATCGCCACGTCTGCTGCTCCGGCCATCCCGAGCAAGTCTCAGGCGATCCGGCTTTCGTCGAGCTTTTCGGAAAAAACGCACAAAGCCTGGCGATTTATCACCACCATCACGACCACGCCCACGATCTGCACGGCTCTGTGGTCAAGGCGCCCGCATCGGGCCAACCCCATGTTCACGGAGATAGCTGCAAGCATGGCTGATTTTCTGCTCTACGCCCTGCTTGCAGGCCTGGCCCTGGCCGTCGTTGCAGGCCCGCTGGGGTCTTTCGTGGTCTGGCGGCGCATGGCCTATTTCGGCGACACCCTGTCCCATGCGGCATTGCTGGGTGTGGCGCTGGGCTTTCTGCTGGATGTCAGCCCGACCGTTGCCGTGACCGTAGGCTGCCTGCTGTTGGCGGTGCTGCTGGTAACCTTGCAACAGCGCCAGCCACTGGCGTCCGACACGCTTTTAGGAATTCTCGCACCCAGCACGCTCTCTCTGGGGCTGGTGGTACTAAGCTTCATGCACGAAGTGCGGATCGACCTGATGGCCTATCTGTTCGGCGACCTGCTGGCGATCAGCCCGACCGACCTGGCCTGGATCCTCGGCGGCAGCGCGGCGGTGCTGGCGTTACTGGTAACGTTGTGGCGACCGTTGCTGGCGATCACCGTGCATGAGGAGCTGGCCAGGGTTGAAGGGTTGCCGGTAGCGGGGCTGCGCATGGCGCTGATGTTGCTGATCGCCGTAGTGATTGCCGTGGCGATGAAAATCGTCGGCGTGTTACTGATCACTTCGTTGCTGATCATCCCGGCGGCGGCGGCACAACGTCACGCCCGCTCACCGGAACAGATGGCACTGGGCGCGAGTCTGCTGGGCATACTCGCTGTGTGTGGCGGGCTGGCGCTATCCTGGTTCAAGGACACACCGGCCGGACCGTCGATTGTGGTGGCGGCCGCCGCGCTATTTCTGCTGAGTTTTGTTCTGCCCCGCCGAGGGGTGTAGACTTGCTCGTTTTTTGCGCAAATAGAGAGTCGCAGGAATGAAGTCGTTCGCCTCCCGTTATCTGCTCCTTGTCGCATTTTCTGTGCTGCTGGGAGCCTGTCAAAGCACGCCCCCGGCAGCCACCCAGGCCTCCGATGCGCGGGCCACGGCCATCGCGCAACTCGAACAAAGCCTGGCCAGCAACGAGTTGGCCACCGCCGAAGATCAATTGGCTGCCTTGCAGGCCGAATCGCCAAACGATCAATCCCTTGAGCAGTACCAGCGGCAACTGGCTGAAGCCTATCTGTTGCGCAGCCAGATCGTGCTGCAAAAGGGTGATGTCAATGCAGCCGCCACCGCGCTGGCTCGTGCTCGCGCCTTGATGCCCAAAGCGCCGGCGCTGACCGGTGGGGTAAACGGCCCTATTGCTGAAGCTCGCAAGGCTGAACTGGAAAAAGCCGAAGCCGCCCTGAAAGCCGCTGAAGCAATGCCAAAAGCCAAAGTCATCGATCCAACCGCTGAAAGCACCACGGTTGCACTGAACATCAACGATATTGCCAAACTGCGTCGCCAAATGGATGCGATCGCCGCCGATGTGGTGAATTATCAGTGTGATGTGAGCATTCAGGCGCCGCGTACTGACGACTATCCATGGCTGTCGACCTTGCTGACCAAGCGCGTGACGAAGCTCGATCCGGAATTTGATCTGAAGCTTGAGCGGCAGATTTTGCGTAGCGTGCCGGCGCAGATGGTTTTGAGTCCGCGCAAACCGTAAAAGAAAAGATCGCCTGCGGCAGCTCCTGCGTAGGAGCTGCCGCAGGCTGCGATCTTTTGCCTCAGGCCGGAATCGCTTTGGCCTTCGCCTCCCGATCCCATACCCGATGCTGCCCGATTGCGGCAAAAAACGCCTGGGCCAACTTCGCATCGGTGCCGACGATCAATCCCGCATCAGCCTCCAGTTTCAACACGTCCAGTAACTGCTTCGCTTCGCCGTGCAAGGCAATGGCCTTGAGGTGTTTGTAGGCTTCGAGCACGTAGTGCAGCGCCACGCCATCCGTACTCAACGCCTTGATCGACGCCGCGCCTCCAGGCACGAACACCGCATCGAACGCTACCGAAGGCAAACCTTCCATGGACGCATCCACGGGCAACGCTTTGCCATCGACTGTCGTCACCGGTGCAGACGTTGGCCCAAGCAGTTTGGAATGAGCGCCCTCGGCTTCCAGCGCTTTCTTCATCGCATCAATGGCCGCGCCATCGACACCATTGGCCGCCAAAATCGCGACCTTGCGGGTCTTGATGTTCTCCGGCAGCAGGTTTACCTGACTCAGGGCGGGAGAGTGATCCAGTGAGATTTTTGGTACCTCGACCGTTCCCGCCGTCGGCGCTGGCAATCCCAGGTTCTGCGCCACACGTTTGGCCAGTTCCAGATCAATGTTGGCCAGAATCTCATTCACTTCCCGTGCACGAATGGTTTCCCGCTCGACTTTCCCTAATTCAAAGCTGTAGGCCGAGATGATGTGCTCCTGCTCATGCTTGCTCATGCTGTGGAAAAACAGGCGAGCCTGGGAGAAATGATCACTGAACGACTCGCTGCGCTGGCGAATCTTGTTCGCGTCGATGCGCTCCGGATAGCTCTCGAAACCGCCGTCCTGAGCTGCTGGCGGGGCTTCCTTCGGCCAGCCGCCGTCGATGGAGTTCGGCTCATAGGAAGCGCGCCCCTTGTCGATGGTGGTGCGGTGTTGCGCGTCCCGCTGTCCGTTGTGGAATGGCGCAACCGGACGATTGATCGGGATTTCGTGAAAATTCGGCCCACCGAGTCGGCTGATTTGCGTATCGGTGTAGGAAAACAACCGGCCTTGCAGTAAGGGGTCGTTGGAGAAATCAATCCCCGGCACAATATGCCCAGGGCAGAAGGCGACCTGTTCGGTTTCGGCGAAGAAGTTGTCCGGGTTGCGGTTTAGAACCATTTTGCCCAGGGGGGTAATCGGTACGATTTCTTCAGGAATGAGTTTGGTCGGGTCGAGAATGTCGAAATCGAAGGCGTGCTCGTTTTCCTCCTCCACCACCTGAACGCCCAATTCCCACTCAGGATAATCACCGGTCTCAATCGATTCCCAGAGATCACGACGATGATAGTCGGTGTCCTTGCCCGCAAGCTTTTGCGCTTCGTCCCACACCAATGAACAAGTGCCAGCCGTAGGGCGCCAATGGAATTTGACGAAGCGTGATTTGCCTTCGGCATTGATCAGGCGAAAGGTGTGTACACCGAAGCCCTGCATGCTACGCAGGCTTTTCGGGATCGCCCGGTCAGACATTGCCCACATCACCATGTGTGCCGACTCCGGCACCAGGGAAACAAAGTCCCAGAAGGTGTCGTGGGCCGAGCCACCGGTGGGCATTTCGTTGTGAGGCTCAGGTTTTACCGCGTGCACGAAGTCGGGAAACTTGATCGCATCCTGGATAAAGAACACCGGCATGTTGTTGCCGACCAGATCGAAATTGCCTTCATCGGTGAAGAATTTAACGGCGAACCCTCTTACGTCCCGAACAGTATCGCCGGAGCCTCGAGGACCTTGCACTGTGGAAAAGCGCACGAACACCGGTGTTTTCTTCGACGGATCCTGTAGGAAACCGGCTTTGGTCAGCACCGAATGGTTTTCGTAACTCTGGAAAAAACCATGGGCACCCGTACCGCGAGCGTGAACGATGCGCTCGGGAATGCGTTCATGGTCAAAATGCGTGATCTTTTCACGCATGATGAAATCTTCCAGCAGTGACGGCCCGCGCGCTCCGGCCTTCAGGGTGTTCTGGTTGTCCGCCACTTTCACGCCCTGGTTGGTGCGCAAGGCTTGCGCGGTGGCGTCGGAGCGGAAACTTTCCAGGCTATCCAACTTGGTGTTGGTGTTATTGCGGTCCGGGGTATCGGTCCCGGCCATTGCGCTCTTGGTGACGGCAGGCTTCTTGGTACTCATCAGGCTTGAACTCCTCGGGCGGATTGCAGTGACCTAAGTAGTGACTGACGGGTGTCTTTAGCCGTTCCTTTTTTCTGACCTTTGATCGCGTTATTGCCAAATGACAGGACAAATGCGAAATAAATGCTAAGAACCTCTATACGGACAGGCTAAAATGCGCGCCCGGCTATCCGCTGATCCTTTTCTAACGCGCCCCACAAGGTTCGCTACGTGATCGAGTTTCAAAACGTCCACAAAACCTACCGCGTCGCCGGTAAGGAAATTCCCGCCCTGCATCCGACCAGTCTGACGATTGAGAACGGGCAGGTTTACGGCTTGATCGGTCATTCCGGCGCAGGAAAAAGTACCCTGCTGCGTCTGATCAATCGCCTGGAAAACGCCAGCGGCGGCAAGATCATCGTCGACGGTGAAGAAGTCACCGCCCTCGACGCCAACGGCCTGCGCCGCTTCCGTCAGCAGGTCGGGATGATTTTCCAGCACTTCAACCTGCTGGCTTCCAAGACTGTTGCCGACAACGTGGCGCTGCCGCTGACCCTGGCCGGCGAACTGTCGCGCAGCGAGATCGACTCGCGCGTGGCCGAATTGCTGGCGCGGGTCGGTTTGTCCGATCACGCCAAAAAATACCCGGCGCAACTGTCCGGTGGGCAAAAACAGCGTGTGGGCATTGCCCGTGCCTTGGCGACCAAGCCGAAAATCCTGCTGTGCGATGAAGCCACCAGCGCCCTCGACCCGCAAACAACGGCATCGGTCCTGCAATTGCTGGCCGAGATCAACCGCGAGCTGAAGCTGACCATCGTCCTGATCACCCACGAAATGGACGTGATCCGTCGCGTTTGCGATCAAGTGGCGGTGATGGATGCCGGCGTGATCGTCGAGCAAGGTTCGGTGGCCGAAGTGTTCCTGCATCCCAAGCATCCGACGACCAAGCGCTTCGTGCAGGAAGACGAGCAGATCGACGAAAGCGAACAGCGTGACGACTTCGCTCATGTGCCGGGCCGCATCGTGCGTCTGACGTTCCAGGGCGAAGCGACCTACGCGCCGCTGCTGGGTACGGTCGCCCGCGAAACGGGTGTGGACTACAGCATCCTCGCCGGTCGCATCGACCGCATCAAAGACATCCCTTACGGGCAACTGACCCTGGCCGTGACCGGTGGTGACATGGAAGCGGCCTTCGCCCGTTTCACCGCAGCCGACGTCCACATGGAGGTGCTGCGCTAATGGAAGCCCTGACGAGTTTCTTCGCCAATATCGACTGGTTCGAAATCTGGCTGGCCACCGGCGACACGATGCTGATGCTCGGCGGTTCGCTACTGTTCACCGTGTTGCTCGGCTTGCCGCTGGGCGTTCTGCTGTTCCTGTGCAGCCCGCGCCAGTTGCTGGAAGCCAGAGGTGTCTACGCGATGTTGTCGCTGGTGGTGAACATCCTGCGGTCGCTGCCTTTTATCATCCTGTTGATCGTGATGATTCCGTTCACCGTGTTGATCACCGGCACCTCCCTGGGTGTTGCCGGTGCGATCCCGCCACTGGTGGTCGGTGCCACGCCGTTCTTTGCACGTCTGGTGGAAACCGCCCTGCGTGAAGTGGACCGCGGCATTATCGAAGCGACCCAGGCCATGGGCGCGACCACGCGGCAGATCATCACCAATGCGTTGCTGCCGGAAGCTCGCCCGGGGATTTTCGCAGCGATTACGGTGACAGCAATTACACTGGTTTCCTACACGGCGATGGCCGGTGTCGTGGGTGCCGGTGGTTTGGGTGACCTGGCGATCCGCTTCGGATACCAGCGTTTCCAGACCGATGTGATGGTCGTGACAGTGGTGTTGCTGCTGGTACTGGTCCAGGTCCTGCAAACCGTTGGCGACAAACTGGTTGTGCATTTCTCCCGTAAATAAGACATGAGCCGGCCATTCGCTGGCAGGCGCCGGAAACCGGCGCCGCACAAGGAGTTAGCTGAATGAAAAAACTACTCGTGGCCTTCGCGGCCGTTGCCGCGTTCTCTGCTCACGCTGAAACCCTGACCGTCGCGGCCACGCCAGTGCCGCACGCCGAGATCCTCGAATTCGTGAAGCCGACCCTGGCCAAAGAAGGCGTGGACCTGAAGGTCAAAGTCTTCACCGACTACATCCAGCCGAACGTACAGGTTGCGGAAAAGCGTCTGGACGCCAACTTCTTCCAGCACCAGCCGTACCTGGATGAGTTCAACAAGGCCAAGGGCACCAGCCTGGTTTCCGTGGCTGGTGTACACCTTGAACCCCTGGGCGCTTACTCCAGCAAATACAAAACACTGGAAGAGCTGCCAAGCACCGCCACCGTAGTGATCCCGAACGACGCTACCAACGGCGGCCGTGCGCTGTTGCTGCTGCAAAAGGCCGGTGTGATCCAGTTGAAGGATGCGAACAACATCCTGTCGACCGTCAAGGACATCACCGCGAATCCTAAAAACCTCAAGTTCCGCGAACTGGAAGCCGCGACCATCCCGCGCGTGCTGACTCAGGTCGACCTGGCGCTGATCAACACCAACTACGCGCTGGAAGCCAAGCTTGATCCAGCCAAGGACGCACTGTTCATCGAAGGCAGCGATTCGCCGTACGTGAACATCCTCGTGGCCCGTCCGGACGACAAGGACAGCGACGCGATGAAGAAGCTGGTGGCTGCCCTGCACAGCCCGGAAGTGAAAGCCTTCATTCTCGAGAAGTACAAAGGCGCGGTCGTGCCGGCGTTCTGATCTATTGCTGAAATGAAAAAAGGAGCTCCTCGGAGCTCCTTTTTTTATGCCTGGAATTCGGGCTCCGTAGGAGCCGGCTTGCTGGCGATTGCGATTCACGGGCGCCAGCGCCAGCAAGCCGGCTCCTACAAGGGTCGTGTGCTAGTTACGTTTGAGCATCACCGGCAACTGCGCCACCAGTTTCACATTATTCAACGGCGCCCGAATAAACCCGCGCTGCGTGCCGTCCGGTCCGATCACGGCGAGGTTGCCGCTGTGGTCGACGGTGTAGTTCGGTTTGCTGGTATCGGCCGGGATGAACGGAATGCTCAGCGAATTGGCGACTTTTTGCAGCTCCTCGATCGAGGTAGGAGTCAGGCCGATGAATTGCGGGTCGAAGTAGCCCAGGTACTGCTTGAGCTGCTTGGGCGTATCTCGGTTGGGGTCGACACTGACCAGAACGATTTGCAACTTATCCACAGCTTCGGGCGGCAACTCGCTCTTGATCTGCCGCAACTGCGCCAGGGTTGTCGGGCAGATGTCCGGACAGAAGGTGTAGCCGAAGAACACCAGGGTCCACTTACCTTTCAACTCGTTGATCGTGACCGGTTGCCCATCCTGGTTGGTCATCGTCACGTCCGGAAGGCTACGGCTTTGCGGCAGCAGAATGATGCCGGCGTCGATCAGTGCCGTCGGGTCGCCCTGGCCCTTGCCGGAGAGCACTTTGTTGATGGTCAGGCCCAGGACCAGTGCGATCAGGGCCACAAGGATGAAGACGGTTTTCTGGGTTCGAGTCATAGGTTCAACATTAAGTAGTGATCTACGAGCAGGGCGATGAACAGCAGGAACAAGTAATAAATAGAGTACTTGAACGTGTTGATCGCCGCGTGCGGCCGAGTGCCACGGTACAACACCACGGCCCATTGCAGAAATCGCGCACCCAACCCGAGCGCACACACGAGATAGAGCGTGCCGCTCATGTGGATCACATACGGCATCAGGCTGACGGCGAGCAAGGCAAAGGTGTAAAGCAGGATATGGACCTTGGTGTAGTGCTCGCCATGGGTGACCGGCAGCATCGGGATGTCGGCCTTGGCGTATTCCTCTTTGCGATGAATCGCCAGCGCCCAGAAATGCGGGGGCGTCCAGGCGAAGATGATCAGCACCAGCAGCAGCGGTTCGGCACTGACATGACCGGTGGCCGCAGTCCAGCCAAGCAGCGGTGGCGCGGCACCGGCGAGGCCGCCGATGACGATGTTCTGCGGGGTCGCACGTTTCAGGAACCCGGTGTAGATCACCGCGTAGCCGAGCAGCGAAGCAAGGGTCAACCACGCGGTCAGCGGGTTGGTGAAGGCCAGCAGCATGGCTTGCCCGAGGGCGGCCAGCACCAGCGCGAAGGTCAGCGCCGCCGTCGGCGAGACCCGGCCTTCGGCCAAAGGCCGTTTATGGGTGCGCGCCATGATCGCGTCGATGCGTCTGTCCACCACGTGATTGACCGCCGCCGCGCCGCCAGCGCACAGGGCGATGCCCAGGTTGCCGAAAATCAGCACCGTCCACGGCACCCCGGCGCGGGTCGCGAGGAACATCCCCACCAGCGAAGTGATGAGCATCAGCACCACAACCTTGGGTTTGGTCAGCTCCAGGTAGTCGCGCCAAATCGCCTGACTGGGACGTTCGCCGATCAGAGTCGCCATGGCATCTCTCCTTTTATTGTTATAGGTCCGGCCGTGTGTTTACGCGGGCTGAAGCGCCAGCGTGCCTGCTGCTTGACCCGGACCAGGCTGGTCCGGGCGTGATAATTGACCAGCACCATGGTCAGCAACAACGCCGCACCACCCGCGTTGTGCGCAACGGCCACCGGCAATGGCAAATGGAACAGCACGTTGCTGATGCCCAGGGTGATTTGGCTGGCGAGGGCGATCAGTACCAGGCCTGCCAAACGCGTCATACCGACCGCTTTGAGTTGCCACGCAAGGCCGAGCAATACCAAAGTCACCAGCAGAGCGCCGATGCGGTGAGTCAGGTGGATCGCGGTACGGGCATCGCTGTCCAGTTGCCCGCCAAGGTAATTCGGACCGATGTGCTGGGTCAGGTGAAAGCCGTTAGCGAAGTCCGCCGCCGGCATCCACTGGCCGTGGCACGTCGGGAAGTCGATGCAGGCCACGGCGGCGTAGTTGGAACTGACCCAGCCACCGAGGGCAATTTGCCCGATCACCAGCACCAGCCCCGCCGTCGCCCAGTGCTGCAAGCGACGCGGCACTGTCAGCGCCGGCAATACACCGGACAGGCGCAAGGTCAGAAGAAACAACAGGCTCAAGGTCGCAAAACCGCCGAGCAAATGCCCGGTGACCACTTGCGGCCAGAGCTTGAGCGTCACCGTCCACATACCGAACGCGGCTTGGGCGATCACCACCCCCAGCAGGAACAATGGTAACTTCACCGGTTGCCCCGGATGGCGGCGATGCACCCAGGCGCGACCGGCCAGCACCGCGATCAACATCCCCAGGGTGCCGGCGAAGTAGCGGTGAATCATCTCGTTCCAGCCCTTGTGGGCTTCGACCGGTGCGTCCGGAAAGTGCAGTTCGGCATGGGCCAGCTGGGCTTCGCTTTTCGGCACGCTGATAAAGCCGTAGCAGCCTGGCCAGTCCGGGCAGCCGAGGCCGGCGTGGGTCAGGCGAGTGTAGGCGCCGAGCAACACCACAATCAGTGCCAGCAAGGTGGCAAACAGCGCGAGGCGAAATCCAGGTTTGGCCATGACGATGCCCTTATCCGATGTTCGACAGTTTCAGCAGGTGGCGCAGGTCGTTGAGCAGATCTTTGCCCTTCACCGACGGGTCGTAGCGCAGCACCAGATTGCCGTGGGGGTCGATGATCCACAGTTGCGGTACGGTCTGGTCGCCGGTGGTGCGACTGAAGGTGGTCAGGTCCAGTGGATAACGTTGCAACTGTGGATATTCGCGTTGCAGCTTGGCGTCGTATTCGGCGCTCAGCGGTTGCGCGGCGGCCAGGGCATGGCTGGCGCGAGACGCGTCGCGACTGAGGCCGATCTGAACCTGCCGCGCCAGATATACCAATTGTTGGCAGTCCACCGCGCAATCCTTGGGCGCCGTCACCAGCATCTGCCAACGATCCTCCGCCGCCGGTACGCCAATGTCGGCACGGGTCTGGCCGTTGCCAATCAGTTCGCCGTGGTAACTACGGCCCTCGGGCACCCAGAACTGCAATTTGTACATGCCGGTGGCGAGGATCATCGGCCCGATCACTCCGAGCAGTATCAACAACAACTGCCAGCGGCCCTTGCGTCGGTTCACCGACGGTTTTGACTCAGACATGCTGGGTGGATTCATGGCCGCTCCCATGGTGTTTCTCCTTTGCGTTGTGCCAGCCGAGATAAAGATAGAGACCGAACAGGGCGATCGACATGGCGAACCACTGCACGGCATAGGCGATGTGTTTTTCCGGCCCCATGGCCACTACCGGCCAATCGACCTGATAGGTCGCGGGGCCGGTTTCGGCGCGTAACTCGTAGGCAAACCCTTCGCGATTGAGCGCATCCCAGAGCCTGGCCGGACCCACCGCTGTCACCAGTTGCGGCCAGGTGTCGCTATCGGGGTCGGCATGTAGCTGGAAGGTGGCACCCGGGGAAACGTAGACCCAGACGTCGAGGTTCAGGGCTTGTGTGGGTGTAGTGAATTGCGGCGGGGTGCGCCGGTCCGGCCAGGGCAGCCAGCCACGATTGATCAGCAGCCAGAGCCCGGTCGCGTGATCCTGGAACGGTTGCAGTAACTCGACCCCGACCTTGCCGTCGCGCTGGCGATTGTCCAGCAGCACGCTGTGCGCAGCGTCGAATTCGCCCTGCAGATGAAACCGGCGGAACGCCGGATCCTGAGTGTGTTGCAATTCGGTGCTGGCCACCGGTTCGGCAGCCCGGCGCTCGGCGTAGTTTTGCAGCAGTGCGCTTTTCTCCGCGCCCCGGCTCAACTGCCAGAACCCCAGGGACACCAACAGCGGCAGCAACAGCGCCACGACCACTGTCGGCACGACGCCCGGCCGGAAACGCTTCATGGCGTCGCCCGCAAATCGGTCGGTGCGATAGCTATACTCAAGTGCATCGCTTGTCCCCCCCGGAGTCTCACCATGCTCAAAGCAGCCATCGTCCTGATGCTGATTGCCACGGTTGTCAGCCTGTTCAGCGGCCTGTTTTTTCTGGTCAAGGACGACAGCAGCTCAAACCGCCTCGTCATTGCCTTGAGTGTGCGAGTGACGCTGGCCGCCCTGACCCTCGGTCTGATCACTTGGGGTTTTTTCAGCGGCCAACTGGTCTCCCACGTGCCTTGGTAAAAGGTTTAGAGCACGTAGACAAAAACAAACAGCCCGATCCACACCACGTCCACAAAGTGCCAATACCAACTCGCCGCCTCGAAAGCGAACTGGTGCTCGTTGTCAAAGTGCCCGCGCATGATCCGCATCAGCATCACGAACAGGATGATGGTGCCGATGGTCACGTGTGCACCGTGGAACCCGGTGAGCATAAAGAAGGTCGCGCCGTAGATGCCGGAGCCCAGAGTCAGGCCCAGCTCGTGGTAGGCGTGGATATATTCTTCAGCCTGAAAGCCGAGGAACGCGCAGCCGAGCAGCACCGTGATCGCCAGCCAGATTTTCAGCGCGCCGCGATGGCCTTTCTTCAAGGCATGGTGGGCGATGGTCACCGTAACGCTGGAACTCACCAGCAGCACCGTGTTGAGCAACGGCAGGCCCCAAGGGCTGATGACGTCCTTGGGTGGTGGAAACAGTTTCGAGTCGGGGTTGTTCAGCAGCGGCCAGGTGAACTGGAAGTTCGGCCACAGCATATGGGCCATGCCTTTGGCGCCTTCACCACCGAGCGCCGGCCCGGAAATGTGACGCACATAAAACAGCGCCCCGAAGAAGGCGATGAAGAACATCACCTCCGAGAAGATGAACCAGCTCATGCCCCAGCGGAACGAGCGATCCATCTGCGCACTGTACAAGCCGCCGCGACTTTCCTTGATCACCGTGCCGAACCAGCCGAACAGCATGTAAGCCACCAACAGCCCGCCAATGAAAAAGATCAGAGGGCCGTGCGATTCCGGACGTGCTGCCTTCAGATCATTGAACCAGGTGGCCAGACCAAACACCGTGACGAACATCCCGACCGTGGCGATGATCGGCCATTTGCTCTGGGCCGGGACGTAATAATGTTCATGAGTTGCCATTTATTGTTCTCCTTATCGGGCACGCTCAGCCGCCAGTGTTTACAGCTACCGGTGGATGTCGGGCGGTGATATCGAACAGCGTGTAGGACAGCGTCAGGTGCTTCACATCCTTGGGCATGTCACGGTCAACGATGAAACGTACCGGCATCTCGATCCGTTGGCCGGGCTGCAGCACTTGCTGGGTAAAGCAGAAACATTCGGTCTTGTGGAAATACGCCGCCGCGTTGCTGGGCGCGATGCTCGGCACAGCCTGGGCGCTCATCGGTTTATCGGTGGGGTTGTGGGCGATGAAGATCATCTCGTTCACTGCCCCCGGGTTCGCGGTCAATTCGTCATGTTTTGGGTAAAAGTCCCATGGCATGTCGGCGGTGTTGGTCGACAGAAACTGCACACGCACCTGGCGCGAGGTGTCGACCGTTTGCTCACCCTCATACTGCCCCGCGGTCTTGCCGTTAATGCCGAATGCCCTGCACATCACGTCGTAGATCGGCACCAGGGCGAATCCGAATACAAACATCGCCACCACCACCAGCAACAGGCGCGAGACCAGCTTCTTCATCGAAATCGAATCAGCCATGATTTTTTGACTCCACCGGAGCCCCTGTAGGAGCGAGCCTGCTCGCGAAGAACCTGAAACCACCGCGGGGTGTCAGGCTTCCAGCGTGCGTTCTGACAACCATCGCGAGCAGGCTCGCTCCTACAGGGAAGACCGTGTTCATTTCACTTCCGGCGGCGTGGTGAAGGTGTGATACGGCGCTGGTGACGGGATGCTCCACTCCAGGCCCTCAGCCCCATCCCATGGTTTGGCCGGTGCAGGCGGGCCGCCGCGAATGGTCTTGATCACGATGAACAGGAAGAAGATCTGCGTGGCACCGAACATGAATGCGCCGATCGACGACACCATGTTGAAATCGGCGAATTGCAGGTTGTAGTCCGGAATCCGCCGAGGCATGCCCGCCAACCCCACAAAGTGCATCGGGAAGAAAGCCATGTTCATGCCGATGAACGACAGCCAGAAATGCAGCTTGCCGAGGGTTTCGTCGTACATGTGGCCGGTCCACTTCGGCAACCAGTAGTAGGCCGAGGCGAAAATCCCGAAGATCGCTCCCGGCACCAATACATAGTGGAAGTGCGCAACCACGAAGTAGGTGTCCTGGTACTGGAAGTCCGCCGGGGCGATGGCCAGCATCAACCCGGAGAACCCGCCGATGGAAAACAGGATCACGAACGCCACCGCAAACAGCATCGGCGTCTCGAAGGTCAGCGAGCCTTGCCACATGGTGCTGGCCCAGTTGAACACCTTCACACCCGTGGGCACCGCGATCAGCAGCGTGGCGTACATGAAGAACAGTTCGCCCACTAGCGGTATGCCGACCACGAACATATGGTGCGCCCAGACGATGAACGACAGGAACGCGATGCTCGCGGTGGCGTAGACCATCGAGGTGTAGCCGAACAGCGGTTTGCGCGAGAAGGTCGGGATGATCGAGCTGACGGCGCCGAAGGCCGGCAGAATCATGATGTACACCTCAGGGTGACCGAAGAACCAGAACACATGCTGGAACAACACCGGATCACCGCCACCGGCGGCACTGAAGAAGCTGGTGCCGAAGTGGATGTCCATCAGCATCATCGTCACGCACCCGGCCAGCACCGGCATTACCGCGATCAGCAAGAACGCAGTGATCAGCCAAGTCCAGACGAACAGCGGCATTTTCATCAGCGTCATGCCGGGGGCGCGCAAGTTGAGGATGGTGGCGATCACGTTGATCGCGCCCATGATCGAACTGATCCCCATCAAGTGGATGGCGAAGATGAAGAAGGTCACGCTTTCCGGCGCATACGTCGTCGACAACGGTGCGTAGAACGTCCAGCCGAAGTTCGGTCCGCCACCGGGGGTGAACAGGGTCGAGACCAGCAGGATGAACGCCGCCGGCAATAGCCAGAAACTGAAGTTGTTCATGCGCGGCAGCGCCATGTCCGGCGCACCGATCATCAGCGGGATCATCCAGTTGGCGAGGCCGACGAAGGCCGGCATCACCGCACCGAAGACCATCACCAGACCGTGCATGGTGGTCATCTGGTTGAAGAATTCAGGCTGGACGATTTGCAGCCCTGGCTGGAACAGCTCGGCGCGAATCACCATCGCGAACGACCCACCCAGCAGGAACATGGAGAACGCAAACCACAGGTACAGCGTACCGATGTCCTTGTGGTTGGTGGTCAGCACCCAACGCATCAGGCCTTTGGCGGGGCCGTGGGCGTGGTCGGCATGACCATGGTCATCGATGACGGCGCTCATGGTTTGTCTCCTGCAAAGAGAGGGGCGGGGCAGGCCGGGGCGCTCTGCCCCGACCGGTTCCTTATATGCGCAATAGACTGGGTCATTTGCTTTCCGCCTGTTTCAGCTCCAGCACTTCTTTAGGCGTGACCATGTCGCCCTTGTTGTTGCCCCAGGCGTTGCGTTCATAGGTCACGACCGCTGCGATATCGACTTCCGAGAGCTGTTTGCCGAATGCCGCCATCGCTGTGCCAGGCTTGCCATGGAAGACAATGCCCAGGTGAGCGTCTTTCGGTCCTGTGGCGATTTTCGAGCCCTTGAGTGCCGGGAACATTGGCGGCAGGCCCTGACCTTCGGCCTGGTGACAGGCCACGCAGGTGGTGTGGTAGACCTTGTCGCCGCGTTCTTTGAGCTCGTCGAGGGTCCATTCCTTGCTGGTCAGCTCTTTGAGTTGCGCGGCTTCAGCCTTGCGTTCGGCCAGCCATTTTTCGTAATCGGCCTTTTCCTTGACCTCGACCACAGTCGGCATGAAGCCGTGATCCTTGCCGCACAACTCAGCACACTGGCCACGGTAGATGCCGGGCTTGTCGATGCGAGTCCAGGCTTCGTTGACGAACCCAGGGATCGCGTCGCGCTTGACGGCAAAGGCCGGCACCCACCAGGAGTGGATCACATCGGCAGAGGTCACCAGGAAGCGCACCTTGGCGCCGACCGGCAACACCAGGGGTTTGTCGACCTCAAGCAAGTAATGCTCGCCCTTGGCTTCCTTGTTGTGAATCTGATCGGCGGGAGTGGCCAGGTTGCTGAAGAACTCGACGTCCTGGCCCAGATATTTGTAGTGCCACTTCCACTGGTAACCGGTGACCTGGATATCAATCTCCGGCTCACTGGCGTCGTACATCTTGATCAGGGTCGCGGTAGCAGGAATTGCCATCGCCACCAGGATCAGGAAGGGCACGATGGTCCAGAGGATTTCGACGGTGGTGCTTTCATGAAATTTGGCGGCCACCTGCCCGGTTGAGCGGCGGTGGAGGATCATCGACCAGAACATGGCACCAAAGACGATGATGCCGATCACCACACAGATCCAGAAAATGGTCATGTGCAGGTCAAACACAGCGTGACTGATTTCAGTCGCTCCAGGCGCCATATTCACAGTCCAGGCCGCTTGCGCCTGACTGAAAATCGACCACAACAGGAGGCCCATCCAGACATGTGGATGTCGCATCATTGCGGGTTCCCCTTATCGTTCTTGTTATCCCGCCGGCTTTCACCTGCGGCAAGGGAGCGGCTGCATCAGACTACGAACTTGAGCACCGGGCCTTGCTGCATATGCAGTCGGGCGTCATCAGCTAACTCCATTCCAACCCGAGTATAGCCAGCACCTTCGACCTCGCAACGTGAAGGCGTAAATGATCTGAAACAGCATTAACTTGCTTTGCAGGCCACGAATGGAGAAGGATGCAGACGAGTGGTGGCAAACCGATATAACGGGGCCGTCTCAAGGATGAAATAATTATGACAAATGCGTCTTAGCATTTTTCGTAAGCCAGCTAAGTTATGTCTTCCCTATTTCATTGCCTTGTTCCCTGGAGTTTTCATGAACACCGCCGCATTGCGCGAGCAGATCCAAAAAGCCCAACAACACGAAGCCGAGACCGGCCTGCTGACACGTCAGCTGGAAAGCAAACTGCCTCATCTGCACCCGGCAATCCAACTGCCGCAAACCGATACCAACGGCGTGCTGACCCGATTTGTCGCCGCCTACATTGAAGAAGTGCCTGATCTGCTGGATGCAGCCAATGAAGTCGCCAGGGAAGCGGGCATTGAGTCACAGATCAAACCGGTGCTGAAAATCGCCGAACAGTACTTCGTTCAACCGCCCGACATCATGATCGGCCACGTCGGGCTGGACAGTTTGCTGGACGAAGCCTATCTGGCGCACCGTTTTGTCGAAGAGGTCAACGACCTGTACATCAAGCATCTCGGCCAGCCACTGATCCCCCTGGACATGACTGTCGCCAACCTGATTGCTCACCAATTGATCGGTGAGTCGTTCGCCAACCAACTGGATGAAGTGGTGCACCACGCCATCGACGAGATGCTCGACGACGAAAGCTTCGCGCTGGAATCGGTGGAAACCTATCGCGAGAAACTCGCCAGCCCGGACACCGGCGCCGCGTGGAAACGCTGGCCGTGCATGGGCCGTCGTCTGGGTGTAGGCCTGGAACTGGATCAGCCGGCGGCTTGATCAACCGGTAACCACAACCCCCTGCAGGAGCGAACTTGCTCGCGATGAGGCCATGTCATTCAACATCAACGTTGAGTGATCCGCCACCATCGCGAACAAGCTCGCTCCTGCATTGTTTTTTAGCCAGCAGCGCCGATGCCGGTGGTGGTACGAACCCTGCCTTCAAGCCTGCGCTTCAATCCCCGCGACTCAATCAACAGTTTCGACCCCTTTGCCGAGTTCGCCCGTCCCCATTCCTCCAGCAACTCCAGACACGAGTGATCGATGTAGCTCAGGTTATTGAGCGGCACATGCACCGTCGTACCCGCAGGGATGCTGCCCAGCACCTGGGTCAGCGCCGGCACTTTGAGAAAGGTTGCCGCGCCCACCAGACGCAGTTCCATTTCCCCTTGCTTAGGCAGGTCGATCAAGCTGATTTTCAAGCGCGAAGCCTTTAATGCCAACTTCACCAGCGTCAGGCCGAAGCCAATCAAAACACCCGTGAGCAAGTCCGTAAGTACGATGGCGAGGGCGGTAGCCGCATAGGTGAACATCGGCGCCCGCCCATAGCGGCCCAACCCCCGAAAGACCTTGAGGTCTACCAGCTTGAAACCGGTGTACACCAACACGCCCGCCAGGCTCGCCACCGGAATGCTCTGCAGCACGCTGGACAGCAACAGCACGAACGCCAGTAACCACAACCCGTGGAATATGGTCGAGAAGCGGGTTGTGGCGCCCGCCTGCACGTTGGCCGAACTGCGCACGATAACGCCGGTCATCGGCAACGCCCCGAGCAAGCCGCACAGCATGTTGCCGATTCCCTGAGCAGACAACTCCCGGTCGAAGTCAGAGCGCTGACCGCTGTGCATGCGATCAACCGCTGCAGCCGAGAGCAGCGTCTCGGCGCTGGCGATGAAGGCCACGGCAATCGCGGCGACCAACAAGGTCGGATCAGCCAGGTTGAGCAAGTCCGCCGGCTTCAACCAGTCGATGGCTTCCGTCAGATTGGCCGGCACCTCGACCCGTTTGACCTGCAATGCCAACACCAGACTGGCAAGGGTTGCCAGGCCGACACCCAGTAGCGCACCCGGAACAAAACGCAGGGATTGCGGGCGGAATTTTTCCCACAGCCACATCACGGCAATCGTCGACAACCCGAGTAATCCGGCTTGCCAGCCCAGTGTCGGCAATGCCTGTGCCAGCGCTTGCGGGAAACCGGCCAGATTCTCCAGGCCCGAGGGTTTGGGCACGGCATCCAGCATCACGTGTACCTGAGACAGAACGATTAACACACCAATCCCGGCCAGCATGCCGTACACCACCGCAGGCGCCGTTACGCGGAACCAGCAGCCCAGCTTTAAACGACCGGCCACCAATTGAAGAAAACCGGCGAGCAACAGAATCGGCCCGAGCATGGCGATACCGTGCTGGCGCACCAGCTCGAACACCAGAACCGCCAGACCCGCCGCCGGACCGCTGACTTGCAGCGGCGAACCCGCCAGCCAGCCGACCACCAATCCGCCGATGATGCCAGTGATCAGGCCTTTGGCTGGCGGCAATCCCGAGGCAATCGCGATGCCCATGCACAAGGGCAGGGCGACCAGAAACACAACCACCGAAGCCAGCAGCTCCCGTGGCAGAACAGCTTTGAGTTGAGCAGCACGCATGGTGACTCTCCCGAAGTTTTCTTCAGGCATGGCAAAGCCGGGCTGCCTGATCGGCAGCCTCGGCTAAACCACACAAGGATTTAGGAGGATTTAGAAGCGCGCTTTGGGCGTCGCCACGGGAATCGGCAGGCTGCCATTGAGCGGCAGGAAACAACCTTGATCGGCATCGTAGGCTTTGATTTCGCTGGTTTCGATGTTGTAGACCCAACCGTGGATAAACAACTGACCATTGGCCATGCGCGAGGCCACCGACGGATGCGTGCGCAGGTGCTGTAATTGGGCGATGACATTCTCTTCGGTGAGGATGTGCATACTTTCGCTTTCGTTAGCGCAGTGGCAGTTGTCCTGGACCATGGTCTTCGCCACTTCGGCATGCCGCAGCCAGGCTTTGACCGTGGGCATTTTTTCCAGGCTCTGGGGGTTGAGGACCGCGCGCATCGCGCCGCAATCGGAATGCCCACAAATGATGATGTGATGCACGCCAAGCGCCAGCACCGCGTACTCGATAGCGGTGGAAACACCACCGTTCATTTGCCCGTAGGGCGGCACAACATTGCCCACATTACGGGTCACGAACAGGTCGCCGGGGGCACTTTGGGTGATCAATTCCGGAACGATGCGCGAGTCGGCGCAAGCAATGAACATCGCGCGCGGCCGCTGAGCCGTGGCGAGTTTCTTGAAGAGTTCTTCCTGCTGGGGAAAGATCTCATGATGAAAATGCAAAAAGCCTTCAACGATATGCTGCAGCGCTGCATCGGCGGTTTCCGCCTCAGGTTCGGCGGACGCCGACGCAGCCAACGGCTGTTTATCCTTGTCACTCATGATTCATCCTCTTTATCGGAGTCATGGAATCTTCCCGTGTTGTCCGGTCTGAAGCCAGTGCCTGTGTAAAAAACATCCAGGTCGAAACACCTCGACCCGTCAGTCACTCGATGAACAAGGTAGCGGCCGAATCTTAACTCAAACTGAATAAACCGCTCTGGAATGCGTGTTCCAGGTCACAAAAAACGTGACCAGCTTAATGGCAAAATGAAATTGCCCGTACTCAACGATAGGCCAATTGTCCTCAAATCAACGACATCTGGCGACCGGGCGGACAAAAGGCATCGCAGTCCAGATTGAAGCCTTCGCGATGATTGAGTCCCAGGCGCTTGATCGCTTTGGCGAAGCGCTGCGCCAGCAGGTCGGCAAAAGGACCTTCGCCACGCATTCGTGAACCAAAGCGACTGTCGTAAAGCTCGCCACCCCGGCTCTGGCGAATCAGGCTCAGCACGTGCGCGGCCCGTTGCGGGTAGTGGGCAGCCAGCCACTCTTCAAACAACGGTGCCACTTCCAACGGCAGGCGCAACATCATATAAGCAGCGCTTTGCGCCCCGGCCGCCTGAGCCTCGGTGAGCAGGCTTTCGAGTTCGCTGTCGTTGATCATCGGAATCATCGGTGAACACAACACACCGACAGGAATGCCTGCGTCGCGCATCACCCGGATCGCGCGCAGCCTGGCCTTTGGCGCCGCAGCGCGGGGTTCAAGGATGCGTTTGAGTTCGTCGTCCAGGCTGGTCAGGCTGATCATCACCGCCACCAGCCTGTGCCGGGCCAGCTCGGTCAACAGGTCGAGATCGCGCAGAATCAGCGAGCCCTTGGTGACGATGGTCACCGGATGCCGATAGCGCAACAACACTTCGAGGGTTTGCCGGGTGATCTTGTATTCGCGCTCGATCGGCTGATAAGGATCGGTGTTGGACCCGAGGTTGATCGGCGCGCATTGGTAGCCGCGCTTGGACAGCTGTTGCTCCAGCACATCGACAGCGTTGGTCTTGGCGATCAGTTTGGTTTCGAAATCCAGCCCCGGCGACATATCCCAATAAGCATGGCTCGGCCTCGCGTAGCAATAAATGCAGCCGTGTTCACAGCCCCGGTAGGGATTGATCGAACGATCGAAGGGCAAGTCCGGCGAGGTATTGCGGGTGATGATGGTTTTCGCCGCCTCGATGCTTACCACGGTGCCTTGTGTGGTCGGCACCTCTTGGTACCAGCCGTCGTCCTCGGCCACCGACCGATTGGGGGCGAAACGATTATGGGGATTGGTCGCGGTGCCGCGGCCACGTAGGGGCAATGGCGTGTGCATGGAAGAAAACCCTTTGCGCTGTATGTGCATACAGTATATCGATGACATCCATCGCACCAGTACCGCTCAGCATCTTCTTGATTCGGGATAGTGCAAAGCAATTAAGTGATACATATGACGACTGGCTAAAAAATTTGCAATTCCGGTATCGTTACTTCCGTTGCACACAGGGACATTTATATTAATTAAAAGGATTTGATTATGTCGTTTTTCAACCGCCGCGGTATCTTTCTACAAAAGCTTGGCCCAACAATTGTCGACCAAAGCGAAGTACTCGTTTCCCTGCAATTCGCATTGAAAGAGAACGGTCGGAATGCTGAAAACTCGCTGGAGACCACGGCCTTACTGGACTCCACAGTCCTCATCGCATCGTCTAATGATGGCGGCAGAACCTTCAGTCTCGGCAATATCAACAAAGACATCGATGGTGATGGCGATATCGACGCCGATGACAAGGCCAAACTTCTGGCACTGGCCAAAGCCTATGCCAATATTTCCACGCCTTGATTAAAAACATATAAAAAAAGCCCCCACTGCATAACGCAACGGGGGCCTTTTTTGACTTGTTTATTACTCGTCCGAGTTTTTCTTTAGCTTCGGATTCGGGAAGAACTGAACAGCCTGAACCTTGGTGTCTGCAGCCTTGGGCGCGGTGATGTTGACCCGCGTTCCCAGTTCCTTGGGCACCGATAACCCTTGTTCATTGAGCGTGTCGGAGTAACCACAGGCCACGCACTCGCGATGCGGCACGTCGTTTTCACTCCACATCATCAGCTTGTCCGGCTCGCTGCATGCCGGGCAGACCGCTCCGGCGATAAAGCGTCTTTTGGTAATCACAGGTCCCTCACTCATGCTGCCGCGTCCTCACTCAGGCCGCTATGGCGCAAGAGTGCGTCAATCGAAGGCTCACGGCCACGGAAGTCGACGAACAGCACCATCGGCTCCTGAGAACCACCCCGTGCCAGGATCGCCTCGCGGAAGGCGCGACCGGTGTCGGCGTTGAGCACGCCTTCTTCCTCAAACCTGGAGAAAGCATCCGCCGACAACACTTCCGCCCATTTGTAGCTGTAGTAGCCCGCCGCGTAACCGCCGGCGAAAATATGCGCAAAACTGTTGGGGAATCGGTTGTAGGCCGGTGGACGCATCACCGAAACCTCGTCACGCACGCCTTCGAGCACTTGCAGCACGCTGCGGCCATCGCCGTGGGTGGCGTGCAGTTCGAAGTCGAACAGCGAAAATTCCAGTTGGCGAACCATCATCAGGCCGGACTGAAAGTTTTTCGCCGCGAGCATTTTTTGCAACAGATCTTGCGGCAGTGGTTCGCCAGATTCGTAATGACCGGAAATCAGCGCCAGACCTTCCGGCTCCCAGCACCAGTTTTCCATAAACTGGCTCGGCAACTCGACCGCATCCCAAGCCACGCCGTTGATGCCGGATACGCCGGCGTGCTCGACGCGGGTCAGCAAGTGATGCAAACCATGACCGAACTCGTGGAACAGGGTGGTGACTTCATCGTGGGTCAACAGCGCAGGCTTGCCGCTGTCGGCCGGGGTGAAGTTGCACACCAGGTTGGCCACAGGGCTTTGCAAAACGCCCTCGGCGGTACGGCGACGGTCGCGGGCCCCATCCATCCAGGCACCGCCGCGCTTGTTTGCGCGGGCGTAGAGGTCGAAGAAGAAGCGACCGACATGCTGGCCATTTTCCTTGATTTCGAACAGGCGGACATCAGGGTGCCAGGTGTCGAAGCCTTTTTGCTCAGCAATCTCGATGCCGTACAAACGCTGAACAATGGCGAACAGACCGCTCAATACCTTATCGATCGGGAAGTAGGCGCGCAGGGCTTCCTGGGCCACGCTGTAGCGTTGTTCACGGAGTTTTTCACCGTAGAAACCGCTGTCCCAGCTTTGCAGATCCGGGCAACCCTGCTCAGCAGCGTAAGCCTTGAGCTGCTCCAGATCCTGCGCGGCGAACGGCTTGCTGCGCTTGGCCAGGTCACGCAGGAAACTCAGCACCTGATCGCTGGATTCTGCCATTTTGGTTGCCAGGCTCAGCTCCGAGAAACTGGCGAAGCCCAAGAGCTTGGCCAGTTCCTGACGCAGGTCGAGGATTTCTTCCATCACCGGGCCGTTGTCGTTCTGGCCGGCATTCGGGCCTTGGTCCGACGCACGGGTACAGTACGCGGCGTAGACTTCTTCACGCAGCGCACGGTCGTGAGCGTAGGTCATCACCGCGTAGTAACTCGGGAACTCCAGGGTGATCAACCAGCCATCCAGGTCCTTGGCTTGCGCGGCGGCCGCCATTTGCGCCTTGGCCGAATCAGTCAGGCCGGCGAGGGTGGCTTCATCGGTGAGGTGCTTGGTCCACGCCTGGGTAGCGTCGAGCAACTGATTGGAAAAGCGGCTGCCCAACTCGGACAACTTGCTTTGCACTTCGGCGTAGCGCTTCTGCTCGGCTTCCGGCAGGTCGATACCCGACAGACGGAAGTCACGCAGGGAGTGTTCCAGGATAGTTTTCTGCGCCACGTCAAAACCGGCGGCTTCAGGACTATTGGCCAAGGCTTCGAAGGCCTGGAACAATTCGCGGTTCTGGCCCATCTCGGTGGAGTAGGCGCTCAACGCCGGCAGGCACGACTCGTAGGCTTCACGCAGTTCGGCGCTGTTGCACACAGCATTGAGGTGGCTGACCGGGCTCCAGGCAGCGCCGAGACGATCATTGAGCTCGTCCATCGCCAGCACCAGCCCGGCCCAGGTCGGCTGCTTGCCCTGGGTCTTGAGGATCTCGATGATGGCGGCGCGGTTGTCCGCCAAAATCTGGTCAATGGCCGGTTGCACGTGTTCGGCACGGATCGCAGAGAACGGCGGCAGGTCGTAGGACTGCAAAAGAGGGTTGTTCACGCTCACAGTGGGCACCTTGGCTGGAGAAACATGCGGCCATCTTAATTACAATCGACGCTCACCGCAGCTATCAGCAACAGAGAGAAACCCTATCGTGAACCTGCGCAAGTATCAGAACCACACGCCGCTGCTGGGCCCAAGGGCTTTTGTCGACCGTTCAGCGGTGGTAATCGGCGACGTCGAGATCGGCGAAGACAGTTCGGTATGGCCATTGACGGTAATCCGCGGCGATATGCACCGCATCCGCATCGGCGCGCGCACCAGCGTGCAGGACGGCTGCGTGTTGCACATCACCCACGCCGGGCCGTTCAACCCGGACGGTTTCCCGCTGTTGATCGGTGATGATGTGACCATTGCCCATAAAGTCATGCTTCACGGTTGCTCGGTGGGCAGCCGGGTGCTGATCGGCATGGGCAGCATTGTCATGGACGGTGCCGTGGTCGAAGACGACGTGATCATCGGTGCCGGCAGCCTGGTGCCACCGGGTAAACGCCTGGAAAGCGGTTTCCTGTACGTGGGTAGCCCGGTGAAACAGATCCGGCCGCTGACGGACAAGGAACGCGCCTTTTTCACCTACAGCGCGGCGAACTACGTGAAGCTCAAGGATCTGCATCTGGCCGAAGGCTACGACCAGCTCTGAACCGGCGCACCAACATCCAGGAATTTTCATGCATTACCAAACCGTTTTGTTCGACCTCGATGGCACCCTGACCGACCCGCGCGAAGGCATCACCCGTTCGATCCAGTTTGCCCTGAGCAATCTGGGGATCGATGAGCCGGACCTGACCAAACTCGAACACTTCATCGGCCCGCCACTGTTGCAGGCGTTCATGCAGTTCTACGACTTCGACGAAACGAAGGCGTGGGAGGCGGTGAATTTCTACCGCGAGCGCTTCAAGGTGACCGGCCTGTACGAAAACCGCGTGTTCGACGGCGTCACCCCGCTGCTCGAAACCCTGGGCGGGCAAGGTCGACAGCTGTATATCGCAACTTCGAAACCGTGGATTTTCGCTCGAGAAATCGCCCGGCACTTCGACTTCGCCAAACACTTCAAAGTGATTTACGGCAGCGAACTGGACGGCACCCGGACCAACAAGGTCGAGCTGATCGCCCATTTGATCGCTGAAGAAGGCCTCGATCCGGCCAATACCCTGATGATCGGTGACCGCAAACATGATCTGATCGGCGCACGCAGTAATGGCCTGGACGCGGCAGCGGTGGGTTACGGCTTCGGCAGCCATGAAGAGTTGAGCGCGGAAGCTCCGGCGTATCACTTTGAAACACTGGAAGCGCTGCATCAAGCGTTTTTGCGCCGCTGAAAGCACCTGTAGGAGCAAGCTTGCTCACGACGACGGTCGCACATTCAAAATCAATGTGTCTGACACACCGCCATCGCGAGCAGGCTCGCTCCTACAGGGGACCGCATCAAGGTCTGGGTGGCGGGGCGAGTCTCTGCCCTTGTTCAACCGCCCAGTTCACCACCTGCACCGTCAGTTGGTCATTCGCCTGACCAAACCCTGCGACCACCGCGGGCACCTGCACATCACTCAGCGGCTGGCGCACTTCAAAGCGGCGACTGGCGAGGATGCGCTGGTCGTAACCGCGCACCAACAAGGCGTCCAGGCGCACGACCACGTTCGCCGAGCTGCCCTGGTACTCCGTCTGGAAGGCCTGCAAATTGCCACCCAGCTCCAGATCGCCATGAAAAAGACTGTCATCGGTGCTCAACAGCGCGACCCGTCCATCACGCTGAAAGCCGTCCAGCAGGCGATTGCGCAACAGCACCGGCGCCGGATCGCTCCAGCGCGAGCCTTTGTAATGGCTGATCACGTCGCCTTGAGGAATCACCGCGATGTTCGGACTGTTCAACGCTTCGCTGCTCTGCAACTTGGTCAGGCGTAGAGACCATTGTTGCGGCCTGCCATGACTGGCTGAACCGCTGTTCTGTGTCGCAGCAGGCAATCGATAGACATCGAACGGCTCAGGCTTGGGCAGGATCGAGCACGAACTGATCAGAGTAACGCTCGCGAGCAAGGCAATTCGGGAAAGCTTCATGGCGTGAATTCCTTGGTCTTGTCGCTGCCCAGCAGGTAACCGCTGGGGTTGGCTTCCAGGCGTTGGGAGATGGTGCGTAACGACGTCAGGGTTTCGCGCAGTTCGCGCACCGCCGGGGCCAGGCCGTTGAGACCCTGCATGCCGTTGTTCAGCGATTGCTGATTGGCGGTGAGTAGTGTGTTGATGGTGGCGCTGCTCTGCTCCAGGGATTTCATCGCCTGCTCGGCGCTGCTGAACATCTGCTTGCCGTTGTCATTGAGCAGGCCGTTGGCATTGCGCATCAACGCCGTGGTCTGCTCGAGCATGCTGTTGGCTTGCTTGCCGACCGACGCCAGTTGCTTCATGGCCTGACGAATATCGTCACGCTGATCGGCAATGGCCCCGGTGGTTTGCTCCAGATGCTCCAGGGTCTCGCTGATGCGCTCAATGTTTTCCGTGGAGAACATCAGGTTAGCGTTACGCATCAGCGAGCTTACCCCGGCCATCAGGTCTTCGCTGTCATTGAGCAGGCGGGCGATGGGCGAGGGCGAAGCGACGATGGTCGGCAGGTGGCCATCCTTTCCCTTAAGCGTCGGGCTCTGTGGCGTACCGCCGCTGAGCTGGATGATCGAGGTTCCGGTGACGCCGGTCAGCGCCAGTTTGGCCTGGGTGTCTTCCTTGATCGGGGTATCGCCAGCCAGACGAATCCGGGCAAGCACCCGGCGCGGGTCTTTCGGGTCCAGGCGCAGCGTCACCACG
The DNA here is from genome assembly GCF_001269805.1 of Pseudomonas sp. P1.8. Lineage (NCBI taxonomy): Bacteria > Pseudomonadati > Pseudomonadota > Gammaproteobacteria > Pseudomonadales > Pseudomonadaceae > Pseudomonas > Pseudomonas sp. P1.8. The sequence goes on along the minus strand of NZ_LHVM01000001.1, from coordinate 6,944 downwards.
TCGCCGACCTTGATTCCGCTGTACTGCACCGAACTGCCCTTGGACAGGCCGCTGACCGCCTCGTTGAACACGACCTCGTAATCCTTGAATTCGGTATCGACGCTGGACTTGGCCAGAAAGAGTCCGAAGAGCAGGGCGCCTGCCACCACGATCACAGTGAACAGGCCGATCAACACATGATGTGCTCGGGTTTCCATGTCAGACCTCGTGAAGCTGTTGGGCGGCTGTCAGCGCCGCGCGGCCGCGAGGGCCATGGAAATATTCGTGAATCCACGCGTCGTCGGTTTCCGAGACCTTGTCGATGGCGTCCGCCACCAGCACCTTTTTCTGCGCCAGCACGGCCACCCGGTCGGTGATGGTGTAGAGCGTGTCGAGGTCGTGGGTCACCAGAAACACACTCAGGCCCAGCGCATCGCGCAGGGTCAGGATCAATTGATCGAACGCCGCGGCGCCAATCGGATCGAGGCCGGCAGTGGGCTCGTCGAGAAACAGGATGTCCGGGTCCAGCGCCAGCGCCCGGGCGAGTGCAGCACGCTTGATCATGCCGCCGGACAGGGACGCCGGGTATTTGTCCGCCGCTGACAACGGCAACCCGGCCAAGGCCATCTTTACCGCCGCCAGGTGCTCGGCGTCGTTGCGGCTCAAGCCGGCGTGCTCGATCAAAGGCAGTGCGACGTTCTCGGTCACCGTCAACGACGAGAACAATGCGCCTTTCTGGAACAGCACGCCAAAGCGCCGTTCCACCAATGAACGCTCGTGCTCAGACAGGGTTGGCAGGTTCTTGCCGAAGACTTTCACTACGCCTTCGCTGGGCTGACGCAAACCGACGATGCTACGCAGCAGCACCGATTTACCGCTGCCGGAACCGCCGACCACAGCGAGGATTTCGCCCTTGTACAAATCCAGGTCAAGGTTCTCGTGCACGCTCTGGCGGCCAAAGCGATTGCACAGGCCACGCACTTCAATCACCGCCTCGCAGGGCGCTCGGGGTACACGGTTCACCAGCCCATCTCCATGAAAAACAGCGCAGCCACCGCGTCGAGCACGATCACCACGAAAATCGACTGCACCACACTCGATGTGGTGTGGGCACCTACGGACTCGGCGCTGCCGCTGACCTTGAAGCCTTCGAGGCAACCGATGGCGGCGATCAGGAAGGCGAAAATCGGCGCTTTGACGATGCCCACCAGAAAGTGCTGAACGCCGATGTCCGATTGCAGCAGCGACAGGAACATCGCCGGTGAAATATCCAGCGATACTGCGCAGACCACCGCGCCGCCGATGATTCCTGAAATCATTGCCAGAAACGTCAGCATCGGCAGGGCGATCAGCAAGGCCAGCACGCGTGGCACTACCAGCAACTCCATCGGGTCGAGGCCCAAGGTGCGGATGGCGTCTATTTCTTCGTTGGCCTTCATCGAACCGATCTGCGCCGTGAACGCACTGGCGGTGCGCCCGGCCATCAGGATCGCGGTGAGCAACACACCAAATTCGCGCAGGAAGGCAAACCCCACCAGATCCACGGTAAACACACTGGCACCGAACGTCGCCAGTACCGTCGCCCCGAGAAACGCCACCACGGCGCCGACCAGAAAGGTCAGCAGGGCTACGATGGGCGCAGCGTCGAGCCCTGTTTGTTCGATGTGCGAGACCATCGGCGTGATGCGCCAGCGCTTGGGTCGAAACAGGCCGCGGGCGATGGTTTCGATGATCAGCCCTACGAAACCGAGCAGTTGCAGGGTGTCCTGCCAGACGGTATCCACGGCGCGACCGATGCGAGTCAGCAATTGAATGCTAACGCTGATTTCCGGCTCCTTGATCGGCACGCAGAAATCGGTCAGCGAGCAGTACACCGTTTGCAGTAACGCGCGGTCGGCGGAGGAAAGAGTGCAATCGGGATGCTGGGCGGTGCGGCCAATGCGCTCGGAACCCAACAGTTCCACCAACAACGAGGCGCCAGCGGTGTCAAGGGCGCCGAGACCGTTGAGATCGACCTGGGTGTCGGCGTCGTACTGGCCGTAAAGGCTTTCGCTCAGCAGCTTGAGGCCGGCGTAATGGGCAAGCGTCCAGTCGCCCGTCACCCGCAACCGCGCAGGGGTGAGCGAAGTGTCCAGTCGGGCATCGCCGGCCATTGTGCTGCTGATCATAAGCTCCTTGCTTGTTCGGCTATTAGGCAGACCTACGTAATAGCACGAACCCGGTTAGTTTTCTTTGATCGCTGTGCTGTCCTTGACCACGAAGCGCAGCACGCCGATGACCTGGCCGTCTTCGGTCAACACCCTAACTTGCCATTTGCCGGCGGGGTTGCCGGGGAAATTCTGTTTGTGGGTCCACGCCCGGTAACCTTCCTTGCGCCCGCCATGGATATCCAGCGCAATACGGTCGACCTCTTTGCCGTTGAATTTCCAGACATGGTAAATCCGCTCGTCCAGGCCACGCGGGGCGTTGATTGCGGTGTAGGCGTAAAGGCCGCCACCGCGGATCTGCTCGACGCTCACTTCGTCGAGGCTGGCGCCCGGGGTGCGGTCCTGCATCTGCGTGCTGATGGCCACGTCGGTCATCCACAAAGTCGCCGGCGGCACCCATGAACGCAGCGCCCAACCGACGCCGCCGATGCCGACGGTGATACTCAGGATCGCCAGGGCGTTGCGAATTGTACGGATCGGGAAGATCGACGCCAGGCTCGGGAACGACAGCAGCACGGCGATGCCCAGCGCCCATTTGAAACTCTGCGAGGTGGTCAGGTGCATGATCACCGGCAATGCCGTGAGCAAAGCGGCGAACAGGGTCAGGGTGTGCAGCGCCAGGAACGCCCAGCGTCGTGGCGCCAGCCACTTGTAGTAGAGCGGATCGATGATCGAGATCAGTGCCGCGATGCTCAACAGGCCGGTGAAAAACAGTTGGCCGCTGTTCCAGGTCGTGGTGATGAAAAAGAACGGCAGAACGAAGAACAGACTTTCCTGGTGGATCATCTGCGTTGCATAACGCAACAGCGGTTGTGGGATTTCGCGCTTGAAAATACGCGCGAACAGCTTGGTCAGGCTGTTTTCCAGCATCAACCAGATCCAGCTGATCAGCATGATGGTGGTGATCCAGCTCGCCAGACCTTGCTGACGGTCGACCAGGATGAAGCTGCCGACCCCGGAGACAAAACCACCGAGCGCAATGACCCCCGGATAGCGCTTCATCAGTTCGAGGATGCGCTGTATGAAAAGGGTCAGTTTCGACATTGGGCGTTTCACAGTAGTCGTGGGAAAAATCCTCGACAGGGTACCTCTGGCGCGACCCCGTGGCGAGGGGGCTCGCCTCAGCGAGTAACCCGCCACAAGGAATGTTTATTTTCTGCGGTGCAAACGCCATCCCACCAGCATCAAGACGATCAACCCCACCCCCCCGGCAATCGCCCAAACCAACTGATCATCACTGAGCAAAGGCTTCTCGATTCGCAGATATCCCGGCTGCAAGAGCAACTCACGCATCGCCTTGTTCGCCTCTTGCAGCGACACCGCCTGCAGTTCTCTGGCCGGATTGGCGAACCGGTCATCCTCGTAGTCGCCAATGGCGCTCCAGTAATAATCAGCCAGCGCGCTGTTTCCCTGCACAGCCCAGGCCTGCCGGGCAATGGCGGCCTGCTTGAGGCGATTGAAGGTTTCTGCGTTGAGGCCGTCCTTGAGCAACTGGGCCTTCAATTCTTCCAGTACCTGTTCCGCCTCGGCCACATCGTCGCGCTCAAGGTCGGCATTGAGGCTCAGGAAGCCCACACCACCGAACACCTCGCGCTCGGCCCACGGGCCATAGGACAAGCTGTGCGCCAGGCGTAACTGGCGATAGAGCGCCCAGTCCAGGTAATCCTTGAGCAAATCGAAGGTCTGGTCGTGCTGATCCTCCAGCACCGGCTCCGGCACCAGCCAGTGCAACTTGGCACCGTCTCCAACAAACCCACGCGTCAGGGTGCGCTCATGAGCAGCGCTGGCCTGGATCTGCGGCAGCGGTGGATGTTCGCTGGGGTTGATCGCTTCCAGTTCGCCATAGGTGCGGTCCAGATAGGCAGGTAGCAATTTGTCGAGGTCGCCGACCACGATCAGGGTCATATTGTTCGGCGCATACCAAGCCTTGCGCACACTTTCCAGTTGCTCGCGGGTCAGGTGATCGACCTGCGCCCGCTCTGGGCATTTGAGGCCCAGCTCCACGGCCAGTTGACTGCTGGCGGTATGGCCCAGGTCCTGTCGATCGAGCCAGCGTTGCAGGTGCGTGTAGTGACCGCCATCCTCGCGCTCGACCACTTGCTTGGCGGCGTTGATGGCGTTGTCGTCGAAGCGGGTCTGGGTCAGCAGCGCCAACAACAGGTCGAGTACCTTGCGCTGGTTTTTGGCTGGGGCTTCGATCACGAACGTGGTATCGGCGTTGCTGGTGAAGGCGTTCCACTCACCGCCCAGCGACTGCATGCGCTCTTCCAGCCCTCCTTCGCCACTGGCATCGATGCCGCTGAAAAGCAAATGTTCGAGCAGGTGCGGCAGCTCTTTTTCTCCACAGCTGAAATCATCCAGGCCCACGCCTACCACCAGGCGAATCGCCACATGCCCGCGCTCGGTGCCGGGTTTGAGCAACAATTGCAAACCGTTGCGCAGCGTATAGCCCTCGACCTGGAAGCGATCCAGGGCAAACGAAGAAAAAGATCCCAGCAACAGGCAGGCGAACAACAGACAACGCATAACGAGCTTCCATACGGCTAGCGTGAGTTCAACAGACTTCAGGCCACTGTGGACGTTCAGGGAGAATGCGTGATGTCAGCAAATTCGTCGACCACCAGCGCGCCGGTGTCGTGCGTTTCCAACACCACATACGCACTGCTGCAAAACAGCGAATTCAGGCGCTTCATGTCGGCAATCAACTCCAGGTGCAAGGAACTGGTTTCGATACTTTGCACGATCTTACGTTGCAAACGGCTGACATGAGCGTGAGCCAGGCGGCGTTCCTGCGCGCGAAAACGACGTTTCTCACGCACTAACTGACGGGCGCTTTCCGGGTCGGCGCTGAGAAACACCGACATGCCCAGCCGCAGGTTGGAAATCAGCTGAGTTTGCAGACCGGTCAATTCGTCCAGCCCGACTTCGGAAAACGACCGACGTTGCGAGGTTTTCTGTTGCTGGACCTTGCGCAGCATGCGCTCGATCAGGTCGCTGGCGAGTTTCAGGTTGATCGCCAGTTCGATGATTTCCGCCCAGCGCCGGCTGTCCTGGTCGCTGAGGTCTTCTCGGGGCATTTGTGCCAGATACAATTTGATCGCGCTGTAGAGCGCTTCGACATCGTCGGTCAGGCGGCGCATTTCCTGGGTGACGGCGGTTTGCTTGCCCTGCAAAACGTCGAGCATGGCTTCGAGCATGCTGTCGATCAAGTCGCCCATGCGCAGGGTTTCCCGGGCCGCGTTGGCGAGTGCCAGACCAGGCGTGACCAGCGCAGTCAGGTCAAGGTGCCGGGGTTTGGCCGTGCCGTTGGCCAGTGGGTGCTCCGGCAGCGCCCAGGCACAAAACCTGGCCATCGGCGCGGCAGTGGGCAACAGAATCAGGCAGCGCACGGTGTTGTAGAGCAAATGGAAGCCAATCACCAGCTCCTGCGGGCTGAAGTCGAGGCCATCGAGCCAGCGCACCAGCGGACCGAGTACCGGGATGATCAATAAAAGACCAATGAGTTTGTACAACAGGCTGCCCAGTGCCACTTGGCGCCCGGCAGCGTTCTGCATGCTGGTGCTGAGAAAGGCGAGCACACCGCTGCCGATATTGGCGCCGATCACCAGCCCGATGGCCACCGGCAGGCTGATCACGTTGGCCCCGGCCAGGGTCGCGGTCAGCAGCACGGCAGCCAGGCTAGAGTAAGAAATCATCGCGAACAGTGCGCCAACCAGGGCGTCGAGCAGGATATCGCCGGTGAGCGAGGCGAAAATCACCTTCATACCTTTGGCATGGGTAATCGGGTGCGCCGCTTCGACAATCAGTTGCAGCGCCAGAATGATCAGCCCCAACCCAATGGCGACACGGCCCATCTGCCCCAGGCGGGTCTGCTTGCGCGACAGAAAGAAAATCACCCCGACAAAAATCAGCAGCGGCGACAACCACGACAGATCGAACGTCAGCACCCGCGCCATCAGGGCCGTACCGACATCGGCACCGAGCATGGTGACCAGCGCCGGGGTCAGCGCCATCAGGCCCTGGCCGACAAACGAGGTGACCAGCATGGCGGTAGCGTTGCTGCTCTGGACCATCGCCGTCACGGCGATCCCGGAGAGGAAAGCCAGCCAGCGGTTGGTCATGTTATGGCTGATGACGTGGCGCAAATTGGTGCCGTAGACCCGCAGGATGCCGGTTCGGACGATATGCGTGCCCCAGATCAACAGGGCCACGGCGGAAAGCAAATTGAGCAGGGTGAGCATACAGACCCCCTGTGATGTAGCGCCCCAAAGGAGCAAGTTGACAGTGCCGCGCGACGTTCTACGTTCTGATACTTAAGCTGTAGTTGGCTAACGGTCTGAGCGCCAGCATCGCATAGCTAAAGAAGGGTTTGAAACAAAAGTGTCATGAAAAACCGTTCATGGAACACACCCAAAACAAAGTGGGAGCGAGCCTGCTCGCAATGAGGTCATCAGCTTCAACATTGATGTTGACTGACAGACCGCCATCGCGAGCAGGCTCGCTTGTATGTTTAGACTTGAAGGGGTGGGTGGGACTAAAGCTCGTCATCTGACTCTGACCAGTACAGACCGTGGGAGACTTCGTCCCACCCCTTCACCTAATGCGCCGATAAGGAATGCATCGGCTCGGACCGACGATAGAAACAAGCCAGCGCAACGGTGAACCCCGACAAGTCTTTAAACCCTAGCTCGGAGGGTGGGCCATGACAATCCTTGATTCGCAGGTGGTCGTTGGTGTGGATGTGGCGAAGGACGAGAT